>NZ_JCANWX010000001.1:0-978485 GCF_059553375.1 Williamsia sp. z71 | reverse complement strand
CCCCGATGATGTGCCCTCAGTGTGACTCTTGTGTTGCCGCCTGAGCGGTGGTTGGGTCCTGGTCACCTGGTGTTTGGCTCTTGATGTGCCTGCCGGCATCGCATTGATGCGCATGTCTGGTCTTGCAAAAGTTATGCCAACACCAGGTGGGAAGGACCGGCCGATGTGGCTTGATAGGAGCGTGGCAACGCCCCCAACTGAGGATTGCCCACCGACCGGCCCAACCGTCCCTGGTCCCTGTTTCTGAAATCAGGAGGCAACCACCATGGTTGTAGTTGGAGTCGATGTACACAAGAGCTCACACACATTTGTTGCCGTCGATCCCGTCGGCAAAAAGCTAGGCCAACTCACCGCCCCGGCCACCACCGCCGGCCATCATGCCGCGATGCGATGGGCCCACACCCAGTTCGGTACCGACCTGCTCTGGGGCATCGAAGACTGCCGACAGATGTCGACCCGCCTCGAACGCGACCTACTCACCGCCGGCCAGACCGCCGTGCGGGTACCCACCAAAATGATGGCCCACACCCGTGCCTCGGCACGTACCCGCGGCAAATCAGATCCCATCGACGCTCTGGCCGTCGCGCGGGCAGTGCTGCGCGAACCGAACCTGCCCGCCGCCGGCGCCGACCCCCGATCCCGCGAGATACGTCTACTAGTCGATCGACGCGAAGTGTTTGTCGCACAACGCACCTCAACAATCAACCGACTGCTGTGGCGAGTCCATGAAATCAACCCCGCCTACGCCCCCAAACCACGCTCGCTGAGCATGCACAAACACCAACAGATCCTCGCCGCACAGCTGGCCACCGAGACCGGACTGCTGGCCGACATCGCCCGCGAAGAACTCGACGAGATCATCTCCCTGACCACCCGGATCAACACCACGGCCACCGAGATCGGCAAACGAGTCCGCGAACTGGTTCCCTCGCTACTACAGCTACCCGGCTGCGGGGAACTCACCGCAGCCAAAATCGTCGGCGAAACCGCCGGCATCGCCCGCTTCCACTCGGCCGACGCCTACGCCAACTACGCCGGCACCGCCCCCATCCCGGTCTGGTCCGGCAACACCGCCGGCCGCGTCCGGCTACCGCGCTGCGGCAACCGACAACTCACCACCGCCCTGCACCGCATCGCCCTGACCCAAACCCGACTCGAAGACAGCGACGGCTACACCTACTACCGCAAACGCCGCGCCGCCGGCGACTCCACCACCGCAGCCCTCCGAGCACTCCGACGCCGCCTGGTCCGCACCGTCTATCAACGCCTGATCACCGACACTGCGCCCCAACCACGAGCCATTCAGACCGCCGCCGCTTGACATAGGAGCAACTTTTGGCGAACAAACCCGCAGGTCGCGTACGCCAAAAGGGCACATCATCGGGGTTTGACAGTCAGTCTCCGCAGCAGCCCGCCGGGGCGATCGCGGCCCGGGTCTCCCGGGTGAGGGCATTGCGTTCGGCCAGCTTGCCATCGGGTGGATAGTCCACACCGATCAGGCTCAATCCACAGGCCGGCGCCACCGGGACCTCACTGGAACGCGCGCGTTGCTGCAACAGTCCGGCGCACCATGCCGCCGAGCGGCGACCTTCCCCGACGGTGGCGACCGCACCGACCAGTGATCGAACCATCGACCAGCAGAATGCATCCGCGCTCACCTGTGCGATCAGGACGCCGAAATCGTCACGCATCCAGGTGAACTGCTGAAGATCCCGGACGGTCGTGGCCCCTTCACGCCGCTTGCAGAAGGCGGCGAAGTCATTCAGTCCCAACAACGACGACGCAGCCTCTTCGAGAAGGTCGGCGTTGAGCGGCCGGTTCCACGCCGCGGTGGTACGAGCGACCACGGGTTCGGCGCCCCAGGGATCGTCGGTCAGGCGGTATTCGTAGTGGCGGCGCAGGGCGGAAAAGCGCGCGTCGAACTCCGCAGGCGCTTCTTCGACGTCCTTGACCCGCACATCCGTCGGCAGCATCTTGGCGAGCCGCCGAACGAGTTTGGCCGGATCCCCGTCGATCGACCGGGTGTTCAGGGCCGCTTCTGGCACATCGAAATGTGCCACTTGCCCGGTGGCGTGAACACCGGCGTCGGTGCGGCCGGCGACGGTGAGCGTCACCGGTTCGCGCAGCACGGTGCCGAGGGTCTGCTCGAGCACGCCACATACGGTCCGCTGACCGGGCTGACTGGCCCAACCGGCGAAATCGGTGCCGTCATAACCGATCTGCATCCGCAGCCGGACGAATGGCCCCTCGAAATGACGAGACCCGCCACCGGAAAATCCGGTGGCGGGCTCAGATATTGCCGACTCGTTCAGTCGACTACTTCTCGTCGGCCTTGGCATCAGCAGCGGTCGCAGCGGACGACTCGTCGTCGACTGCTTCGGCCACGGCCTGCGCGTTCTCGACCTCGGCCTCGGTGGCATCGGCTTCGACAGCCTCGACCACGTTGTCCTCGGTTGCGGCTTCGTCAGACTTCTTCTTCGAGGCCGCTGCGCGGGTGGCGCGATCGGCTTCCGACGAAGCGGTCTTGTCCCGGACCAGCTCGATCACTGCCATGGGGGCGTTGTCGCCCTTGCGCGGCAGGGTCTTGATGATGCGGGTGTAGCCGCCATCACGGTCCGCGTAGAACGGGCCGATCTCGGCGAACAGGGCATGCACGATGTCCTTGTTGCGGATGACCTTCAGCACCTCACGGCGGTGAGCCAGGTTACCGGCCTTGGCGTGCGTGATCAGCTTTTCCGCGTACGGGCGCAGACGCTTTGCCTTGGTCTCGGTGGTGGTGATCCGGCCGTGCTCGAAGAGCGAGGTGGCGAGGTTCGCCAACATCGCTTTCTGGTGCGAAGCCGACCCACCGAGGCGGGTACCCTTTGTGGGCTTGGGCATTTCGAACTCCTAGGGTTCGCTCTCGACCTCTCGGCCGTGAGCTGGGGGTCTTGTTAGAGCTGTTCGGTTTCTGCGAAATCCTCGCCGGCATCGGCGTCGGAGAAGGAAGTGTCATCGGTCCAGGTGCCGGTCGCGACGTCGTATCCGGCCACCTGGGACGGATCGAAGCTCGCGGGGCTGTCCTTGAGTGCCAGGCCGAGCGCGTGCAGCTTGACCTTGACCTCGTCGATGGACTTCTGGCCGAAGTTGCGGATGTCCAGCAGGTCCGATTCGGTCCGGGCCACCAGCTCGCCGACGGTGTGCACTCCCTCGCGCTTGAGGCAGTTGTACGACCGGACGGTGAGTTCGAGGTCCTCGATCGGAAGGCTGAACGACGCGATGTGATCGGCCTCGGCGGGCGAGGGTCCGATCTCCACACCTTCTGCTTCGATGTTGAGTTCACGGGCCAGACCGAACAGCTCTACGAGGGTCTTACCGGCCGAGGCCAGTGCGTCCCGCGCGGAGATCGAGTTCTTGGTTTCCACATCGAGAACGAGCCGATCGAAGTCGGTGCGCTGCTCGACGCGGGTGGCCTCCACCTTGTACGTGACCTTGAGAACCGGCGAGTAGATCGAGTCGACCGGGATACGGCCGATCTCGGCGCCGGACGCCTTGTTCTGGACGGCGGGGACGTAGCCGCGACCGCGCTCGACGACGAGCTCGATCTCCAACTTGCCCTTGTCGTTCAGGGTGGCGATGTGCAGGTCCGGGTTGTGCACGGTGACACCGGCCGGGGGCACGATGTCGGCACCGGTGACAGCACCGGGGCCCTGCTTGCGCACGTACATGGTGACCGGCTCGTCCTCTTCGGAGCTCACGACGAGGCCCTTGAGGTTCAGGATGATGTCGGTGACATCTTCCTTGACCCCGGGGACGGTGGTGAACTCGTGCAGGACTCCGTCGATCCGGATGCTGGTGACAGCGGCTCCGGGGATCGACGACAGCAGGGTACGGCGCAGCGAGTTGCCGAGCGTGTACCCGAAACCTGGCTCGAGCGGCTCGATGACGAACTTCGAGCGATCTCCCGAGATGATCTCTTCGGACAGTGTGGGTCGCTGTGAAATCAGCATTGAATCTTCTTCTCCTCTTGGACGCCCGCTATATGACGGCCGATTAGGTGCCGAATGTGCTGCCGGACATATGGATCCGACAACCGGCGATTACTTCGAGTAGAACTCGACGATGAGCTGCTCGGACAGGGGAACGTCGATCTGTGCGCGCTCGGGCTCCGAGTGCACCAGGATGCGCAGCGTGCCGGGCACGACCTGCAGCCAACCCGGGACCGGACGATCGCCCTGGATCTCCTTGGCGATCTGGAACGGAACAGTCTGCAGCGACTTCGGGCGGACATCGATGATGTCGTAGCGAGAGACGCGGTAGCTGGGCACGTCGACCTTCACACCGTTGACGGTGAGGTGGCCATGGCTGACCATCTGACGCGCCTGGCGACGGGTACGAGCGAGGCCGGCGCGGTAGACGACGTTGTCCAGACGGGTCTCGAGCAGGCGCAGCAGCTCGTCACCGGTCTTGCCATTACGACGGTTGGCCTCTGCGTAGTAGAGACGGAACTGCTTTTCCATGACGCCGTAGGTGAAGCGAGCCTTCTGCTTCTCCTGCAGCTGGAGCAGGTATTCGCTCTCCTTGATCCGCGCGCGACCATGCTGGCCGGGCGGGTAGGGGCGACGCTCGAACGCCTGGTCTCCGCCGACGAGGTCGACGCGCAGACGACGAGATTTACGGGTTGCGGGTCCGGTATAACGAGCCATTTTTTAAAGTCCTCTTCTTTCCGATTAGACCCGGCGCCGCTTGGGCGGGCGGCAGCCGTTGTGCGGCTGCGGGGTGACATCGGAAATGGTGCCGACCTCGAGGCCTGCGGCCTGGAGTGATCGGATTGCTGTCTCACGACCCGAACCCGGGCCCTTCACGAAGACGTCGACCTTCTTGACGCCGTGTTCCTGTGCCTTGCGGGCAGCGTTCTCGGCAGCGAGCTGCGCGGCGAACGGGGTGCTCTTACGCGAGCCCTTGAAACCGACATGGCCGGACGAAGCCCAGGCGATGACGTTTCCGGCAGGATCGGTGATCGAGACGATCGTGTTGTTGAACGTGCTCTTGATGTGCGCGCTGCCGTGCGGGACGTTCTTCTTCTCGCGACGACGAGTGCCCTTCTTGGGGCCGGCGCTACGTGACTTAGGAGGCATGGATTACTTCTTCTTCCCGGCGATGGTCTTCTTCGGGCCCTTACGGGTCCGAGCGTTGGTCTTGGTGCGCTGTCCGCGAACGGGCAGGCCACGACGGTGACGCAGACCCTGGTAGCAGCCGATTTCGATCTTGCGACGAATGTCGGCCTGCACCTCGCGACGCAGGTCACCTTCGACCTTGACCGAGGATTCGAGGTATTCACGAAGCTTCAGGACGTCTTCGTCGGTGAGGTCCTTGGCGCGCAGGTCGGCCGACAGGCCGGTGGCAGCAAGGATCTCCTTGGAGGTGGTACGACCAACTCCATAGATGTATGTGAGTGCGATCTCCAGGCGCTTTTCGCGCGGAAGATCAACACCAGCAACACGTGCCATGTGGCGTTTCCTTTGGTTCTCGGAGGTCTGCTCCCAATCCGTCCCCGACTCTTGCAGGGCCCCGGCCTCCGTGCCGGGGGTAGGCGGACTCCTGTGTGAGTCCGCTGGTGTTGAGAGGTCTTCTTTTGTTGCCTGTATGAAGTTGTGTCGCTCTTACAAGCGATCGGGTCGAAGTGCTGATCAGCCCTGACGCTGCTTGTGACGCAGGTTCTCGCAGATCACCATGACGCGGCCGTTCCGCCGAATCACCTTGCACTTCTCGCAGATCGGCTTGACGCTCGGTTTAACCTTCACGTCACTCTCTCCTTTGCCTGTGCTGATTCCGGCCTTGGCCGCTCAGCACGGATCTACTTCAAAGCACAGGGCACAGCCTTATAGCCGCACCCCAGCTGGTTGTCCTACCCGGAGGGGTCCGGGAAGTCTGTTGGGTCTTACTTGTATCGGTAAACGATCCGGCCGCGAGTCAGGTCGTAGGGCGAAAGCTCCACGACCACGCGGTCTTCCGGCAGGATACGGATGTAGTGCTGCCGCATCTTGCCGCTGATGTGGGCGAGTACCTTGTGGCCGTTCTCCAGCTCAATGCGGAACATCGCATTGGGCAGGGGTTCGACAACGCGGCCCTCCACCTCGATGGCGCCTTCTTTGGCCATAGCCTCCACGATTCTGGTGTGTTGACACACCTGAACAGTTGTCTTCGATTACCGTCATGACACGCACGTGACCCGGGCTCTTTCCGCGGCAGTCGGCAGGCGAATCGAGCTGGCTCTGCAATCTGGGCACAAAAACAATCCGGCGCGCGTGCGCACCGTTGATCAACATTACGCTGCCGCGCAGCTCAGGACAAATAAGCGTGTTCCCCGGCGGACCCGAGTGCGTCTGCAGCTCCCCCGATCGGCCCGATTCCGGTCTTGACGCGATCCTTCAGTTCAGTTTACGGTGACCGCACTCACGGATTGAAACGTTTCAAACTATCGATTGGCGACGGGCCCATGCAGCACGAACAACCGGAAACGGTGACCGAGACATCAGCAGACACTCCACGTCAGCGGGTGTGTTTCACCATGAACCTGCGGCCCGACCGCATCGACGACTACCTCGCCGCACACGAAGACGTCTGGCCGGAGATGCTCGACGCATTGCGCGAGACCGGTTGGTCCAACTACTCGCTGTTCCTTGCGCCCGGCACCGGACTGGTGGTCGGGTACGTCGAGACCGAGGACTTCGAGCGGGCGCGCGAACTGATGGCGCAGACCGCTGTGAACACCCGGTGGCAGGCCACCATGGCGCAGTACTTCGCCGATCCCACGGCCGGACCCGACACCACCATGACCCAGCTCGACCACTACTTCCACCTCGCCTGATCGGTTTCATCCGGACCGGATCCATCGGACGTGTCACATCCGGCACACACCCGAGCACTTCGCCCGAGCCGGACCAATTACCCTGCGCCCACACCCCATGAGGAGAAACCATGCAACTCGGGGCCAAGAAGACCACCGGTTGGAAGGCAACGATCTCTGTTGCCATGTCCAACTACATCGAGGCGGGGTCGATCATCGCGATCGCCACCAGCCTCGGGTTCTGGCAAGACGAGTTCGGCATCAGCAACTTTGCTGTCGGCTTGCTGGCCGCACTGAGCGCGAACGCCTTCGGAGCCGCGGTCGGCGCGGCCATCGGCGGCCCGCTGTGTGATCGCTACGGACGTAAGGCGATCTACACCTACGACCTGATGGTGTACATGGTCGGCGTGCTGATCGCGGCCTTCGCCTTCAACTTCGGCATGCTGATGATCGCGTTCGTGATCACCGGCCTGGCGGTCGGTGCCGGCGTTCCGGCGTCGTGGACCTACATCGCCGAGCAGGCCCCGTCGGGCGAGCGGGCCAAACACGTCGGCACCGCACAGCTGGCCTGGTCGGTCGGCCCCCTGATCGGCTTCGCCCTGGCCGCCGCACTCGCACCGCTGGAGTTGCTCGGGTCGCGGCTGATCTTCCTGCACCTGTTCGTGGTGGCCGCAGTGGTCTGGTGGATTCGCCAGGGCCTGACCGAGTCGAAGCTCTGGACCGAGGACAACCTGGAGACCGCCGGCGCGAACACCGGCTCGACACCGGCACCGGTCGCCACCTCCGGAGGCGCCGGCCTGCGTGGCCTGTTCTCCAAGAAGGTGAACATCACCGCGTTGTTGGTGCTCATCGGCATCTACGGCTTTTGGAACACCGTTGCCGGGCAGGCCGGCATCTTCATGCCGCGCGTCTACGAGACCGCCGGCCTCGACAGCGAGGTCCAGCAGAACCTGCTCCAGGTCCTGGTCTGGGGCATGACCGTGCTGTCCACCTACTTCGTGTTCATGCGCCTGGCCGACCACATGTCGCAGCGACTGCTGTTCGCCCTCGGCGCGATCCCCGGCATCTTCGCCTGGGGCGTGCTGGTGATGTTCACCGATGGCGGCATGACGACCATGCTCATCTTCGCGATCTGCTGGGGTATCTCCAGCGGCGTCGGGGCGCAGGCCTTCTACAGCCTGTGGGCCAGCGAGTTGTTCGCCACCCCGTACCGCGCCAGTGCGCAGGGCGTCATGTTCTTCGCGGTCCGTACGGCCACCGGTGCGCTGAGCTACTTCTTCCCCACCCTGCTGGCGGCAGTCGGGCTCGGCTGGGTCGGACTCCTGCTGATCACCTGCCTGACCATCGCGATGATCATCGGCGTCATCTGGGCCCCGGACACCCGCGGCAAGGAACTCAAGGACATCGAGATCGAGCGGTACGGGCGGCCGATCAGCCCCGAACTCGTCACCACAACCACCCTCACACAAACAACCGGCACCGCTGGGAGCAATTGATATGAAGAACTTTGACGCCGCCAGGATTGAAACGTTTCAGAATCTGGCCATCGAGCTGCCCTCCTGGGCATTCGGCAACTCCGGGACCCGGTTCAAGGTCTTCGGAACCCCCGGCACCCCGCGCACCGTGCAGGAAAAGATCGCTGACGCCGCCACCGTCCACCGCTTCACCGGCCTGGCCCCGACCGTCGCACTGCACATCCCGTGGGATCTGGTCGACGACTTCGGTGCGCTGCGCCGCTACGCCGAGGATCAGGGTGTGGGCCTGGGCACGATCAACTCCAACACCTTCCAGGACGACGACTACAAGTTCGGCAGCCTGACCCACACCGACAAGGCCATCCGACAGAAGGCGATCGACCACCACCTCGCCTGCATCGAGGTCATGAACCAGACCGGCTCGCGTGACCTCAAGATCTGGCTCGCCGACGGCACCAACTACCCCGGCCAGGGCGACATCCGCGGCCGCCAGGACCGGCTCGCCGAATCGCTGTCGACGATCTACCAGCACATCGGCGACGAGCAGCGGATGGTGCTCGAGTACAAGTTCTTCGAACCGGCCGTCTACATGACCGACGTCCCGGACTGGGGCACGTCCTACGCACAGGTCAGCGCACTCGGCGAGCGGGCGCTGGTCTGCCTCGACACCGGCCACCACGCCCCCGGGACCAACATCGAGTTCATCGTGGCCCAGCTCCTGCGGCTGGGAAAGCTCGGTTCGTTCGACTTCAACTCGCGCTTCTACGCCGACGACGACCTGATCGTCGGAGCCGCTGATCCGTTCCAGCTCTTCCGCATCATGTTCGAGGTGATCCGGGGCGGTGGGCTGGCCCCCGGTTCGCCCGTCGCGCTGATGCTCGATCAGTGCCACAACGTCGAGGAGAAGATCCCGGGCCAGATCCGTTCGGTGCTCAACGTGCAGGAGATGACGGCCCGCGCACTGCTCATCGACACCGATGCACTGACCGCCGCACAGGAAACCGGCGATGTGCTCGGCGCCAATGGCATCTTCATGGACGCGTTCTACACCGATGTCCGCCCCGAGCTCGCACTGTGGCGCGCCGAGCGCGGCCTGCCCGCGGACCCCATGGCCGCATACGCCGAGTCGGGTCACCGGGAGAAGCTCGTCGCCGAGCGCGTCGGTGGAACCCAATCCTCCTGGGGCGCTTGATTTTCGCCTGAGGGTTTTTCAGTTTTCAGTTTCTGTTTTCTCGATATCTGTAAGGAATGCAATGACCAACCCCACCGTCAAACAACTCATCGAACGTTCCAACCGGCTCGGCGCCGATCCCAAGAACACGAACTACGCGGGCGGCAACACCTCCGCCAAGGGCGTCGACCGTGATCCGGTCACCGGAGCGGACGTCGATCTGATGTGGGTGAAGGGTTCGGGTGGCGATCTCGGAACCCTCACCGAGAGCGGACTCGCGGTGCTGCGCCTGGACCGCCTGCGGGCCCTGGTCGACGTGTACCCGGGCCTCGATCGCGAAGACGAGATGGTGGCCGCCTTCGACTACACCCTCCATGGCCGCGGTGGTGCCGCCCCATCGATCGACACCGCCATGCACGGACTGGTCGATGCCGCGCACGTCGACCACCTGCATCCCGATTCCGGTATCGCACTGGCGACCGCCGCCGACGGCGAGGCGATCACCGCGAAGATCTTCGGCGATCGGGTTATCTGGGTTCCGTGGCGTCGCCCCGGCTTTCAGCTCGGCCTCGACATCTCCGAGGTCAAGAAGCAGAACCCGCAGGCCATCGGCTGCATCCTCGGTGGCCACGGCATCACCGCGTGGGGCGAGACGTCCGACGAGGCCGAGGCCAACTCACTCGAGATCATCAAGGCCGCAGAGGACTACCTCGCCGTCAACGGCAAGCCGGCGCCGTTCGGGCCCCCGCTGCCCGGTTTCGGTCCGCTCAGTCCGGCCGAGCGGGCGGCCAAGGCCGCCGCCCTCGCACCCACGTTGCGTGGACTGGCCTCGACCGACAACCCCCAGGTCGGGCACTTCGACGACTCCGATCCGGTGCTCGAGTTCCTCGCCTCCGCCGAACATCCCCGGCTCACATCGCTCGGAACGTCCTGCCCGGACCACTTCTTGCGCACCAAGGTCAAGCCGATGGTGCTCGATCTGCCTGCGGACGCCTCGATCGAGGACTGCATCGCCCGCCTGAAGGAACTGCACGAGTCCTACCGGGCCGACTACACCGCGTACTACAACCGCCACGCGACGCCGGACTCCCCCGCGATGCGCGGCGCCGATCCGGCCGTCATCCTCATCCCGGGCGTCGGCATGTTCAGCTACGGCAAGAACAAGCAGACCGCCCGCGTGGCCGGTGAGTTCTACCTCAACGCGATCAACGTGATGCGCGGAGCCGAGTCCGTCTCGACCTACCGGCCCATCGACGAGGCCGAGAAGTTCAACATCGAGTACTGGGCCCTGGAAGAGGCCAAGCTCGCCCGGATGCCCAGGCCCAAGCCGCTGGCCACCCGCATCGCGCTGGTGACCGGCGCCGCCTCGGGTATCGGCAAGGCCATCGCCAACCGCCTGGCTGCCGAGGGTGCCTGCGTCGTCATCGCCGACCTCGACGAGGACAAGGCCAAGGCCGCCGCCGCGGAGATCGGATCGACCGACGTGGCGATCGGCGTGCGCGCCGACGTGACCGACGAAGCCCAGGTGCAGGCCGCGGTCGACGCCTGCGTGCTGGCCTTCGGCGGTATCGACCTGGTGGTCAACAACGCCGGCCTGTCGCTGTCGAAGTCACTTCTGGAAACCAGTGCAGCCGACTGGGATCTGCAGCACAACGTGATGGCCCGTGGCTCGTTCCTGGTGTCGAAGGCCGCGGCCAAGGCCCTCATCGATCAGAAGATGGGCGGCGACATCCTCTACATCTCGTCGAAGAACTCGGTGTTCGCCGGGCCGAACAACATCGCCTACTCGGCCACCAAGGCCGATCAGGCACATCAGGTTCGTCTGCTGGCCGCCGAGCTCGGCGAGCACGGGATCAAGGTCAACGGCATCAACCCCGACGGCGTCGTCCGCGGCTCGGGCATCTTCGCCGGCGGCTGGGGCGCCAAGCGCGCCGCGGTCTACGGCGTGCCGGAAGAGGAACTGGGCGAGTTCTACGCACAGCGCACCCTGCTCAAGCGGGAAGTGCTGCCGGAGAACATCGCCAACGCCGCGTTCGTGCTCTGCAGCTCCGACATGTCGCACACCACCGGACTGCACGTCCCGGTCGACGCCGGTGTCGCCGCGGCATTCCTGCGATGAGTTCTGCAACCCGGACCCGGAAGCTGGCGGCGGTCGATCTCGGCGCCACCAGCGGCCGGGTGATGCTCGCCGAGGTCGGCCCGGATCTGCTGCAGATCCGGGAGGTGACCCGATTCGCCAACGGTCCGCTGCCGATCTGGGACGGCCGGCGCAGCGCGCTGCACTGGGACGTCCCCGGGCTCTTCGCGCACATCCGCGAAGGGCTTTCGGCAGCCGGTCGCGCGGCGGGCGAGCTCGCCGCGATCGGCGTCGATTCCTGGGCGGTCGACTACGGACTGCTTCGCGACGGACGCCTGCTGGGACTTCCGTACCACTATCGCGATGACCGGAACAACGGCGGCGTCTCGGCGGTACACAGTGCCATCGACCCGGCGGATCTATACGCCCGCAACGGATTGCAGTTCCTGCCCTTCAACACCGTCTATCAGCTGATGGCCGAGAAGCAGGCCGGGACCCTGGAGCTGGCCGATCGGGCCCTGCTGATCCCCGACCTGATCGGGTACTGGCTGACCGGCGAGATGGCCACCGAACGCACCAACGCCTCGACCACCGGACTGCTCGGTGCCGACGGGCAGTGGGACGACGAACTGCACCGCATCCTCGGATTGCCGACGGACCTGTTCCCCGGTCTGATCGAACCCGGAACCGGGCTCGGCCGGCTGTTGCCGGACATCGCGTCCGGGCTGGGTCTGTCCTCGTCGGTGTCGGTCAATGCCGTCGCCTCGCACGACACCGCCTCCGCCGTGGTCGCGGTGCCGATGCGACCGGAGTCCTCGGCGTACATCTCGTGTGGCACCTGGGGCCTGGTCGGGGTCGAATTGACCTCGCGGGTCACCGACCCCGCGGCCCGGGTCGCGAACTTCACCAACGAGGTCGGGGCCGACGGCCGGATCCGGTTCCTGCGGAACGTGATGGGTCTGTGGCTGCTGAGCGAGTCGGTTCGGCAATGGGAACGCTCCGGCGCCACCATCGACCTCGCAGAGCTGCTCGATCAGGCCGCCGCCGCCAGACCACCGGCAGAACTCTTCGACACCGACGACCCCGAGTTCCTCTCCCCCGGCGACATGCCGGCCCGGATCGCACGGTGGTACACCGCCCGCGGGCTTCCCGCACCGGCGGATCCGGCGACGATGGTCCGCGCCATCCTCGAGAGCCTCGCCGGCGCGTTCGCCCGGCGGGTGCAGGAGGCGGCAGAGCTGTCGGGGACCCCGGTCCAGACCGTCCACCTCGTGGGCGGCGGTGCCCGCAACCGGCTGCTGTGCCAGCTCACCGCAGACCGGCTCGGTATGCCGGTCCTCGCCGGACCCGCCGAGGCGACCGCGATCGGTAATGTCCTGATCACCGCCCGGGCCCAGCAATTGATCGCCGACGACCTCGAGAGCGCACGCGCGACGGTCGCCGCAACCTTCCCACCAGAGCGATACGAGCCACGTCCGACCGGCCGGCATCGCAACGATTTCGTAGGGGTATCACGATGAAACGGCAGCTCCCCAAGGTCCACGACCTGGCGCCACTGATGAAGTTCAAGAAGCCCGAGATCAATGCCAAGAAGCGTCGGCTCGATGCGGCGCTGACCATCGAAGACCTGCGCAAGATCGCCAAGCGGCGGACCCCGCGCCCGGCCTTCGACTACACCGACGGGTCGGCGGAGGCGGAGATCTCGATCAGCCGCGCCCGCCAGGCCTTCAACGACATCCAGTTCAACCCGGCGATCCTGCGTGACGTCTCGAAGGTGAACACCGGCTGGGACGTCTTCGGAGCCCCGGTGGCCATGCCGTTCGGTATTGCGCCCACCGGTTTCACCCGGATGATGCAGACCGAAGGCGAAATCGCCGGTGCCCGCGCGGCGGCCAAGGCCGGGATCCCCTTCTCGCTCTCGACGATGGGCACCGCGTCCATCGAAGACGTCAAGGCCGCCAACCCGAACGGCCGCAACTGGTTCCAGCTCTACATGTGGAAAGAGCGCGAGCGCTCGATGGCGCTGGTCGAGCGGGCCGCCGCCGCGGGCTACGACACCCTGCTGGTGACCGTCGACGTCCCGGTCGCGGGCGCACGCCTGCGCGACAAGCGCAACGGCATGTCCATCCCGCCGGCACTGACACCGGGCACCGTCATCAACGCGCTGCCCCGCCCGCAGTGGTGGATCGACTTCCTCACCACCGAACCCCTGGCATTCGCCTCGCTCGACCGCTGGTCGGGCACGGTGGCCGAACTCCTCGACACGATGTTCGACCCGACCGTCACCTTCTCCGATCTCGCGTGGATCCGCGACCAGTGGCCGGGCAAGGTCGTGGTCAAGGGCATCCAGACCGTGGCCGACGCCAAAGCGGTCGTCGATCTCGGTGTCGACGGCATCGTGCTGTCCAACCACGGTGGCCGCCAGCTCGACCGGGCACCGATCCCGTTCCACCTGCTCCCCGAGGTCGCGAAGGAGGTCGGCAAGGACACCGAGATCGTGCTCGACACCGGGATCATGTCCGGTGCCGACATCGTCGCGTCGATCGCACTCGGGGCCCGGTTCACCCTGATCGGCCGGGCCTACCTGTACGGCCTGATGGCCGGCGGTGAGGCAGGCGTGGATCGCGCCATCGAGATCCTCTCCGAGCAGATCGAGCGCACCATGCGACTGCTGGGTGTGAACGCTCTCGAAGAGCTGACACCGGCACACGTCACACAGCTGACCCGCCTGGCGCCCCGCGCGGTGAACACCGAACGCGGCTGAACCCGCGTTAGCCTGTCCCCCTGGACCCCTTGCTCCGTGGACCCCGCCCGTCACCTGGTGACTGCGGGTCCGCGGTGTCAGGGTTGGAGAGAGAAAGAAGGCGAGCCATGGCGGTGAGCATGCGCGAGGTGGCGGCCAGCGCCGCCGTGTCCATCGGCACCGTCTCGAATGTCCTGAACTCGCCCGACAAGGTCGCCCCGGCGACCGTCGAACGGGTACACAAGGCGATCGCCGAACTCGGGTTCGTCCGCAACGACGCCGCCCGCCAGCTCAAAGCCGGCCGGTCGCGATGTGTGGGATTGATCGTCCTGGATGTGGGCAACCCGTTCTTCACCGACTTGGCCCGGTCTGCCGAACGACAGGCATCGGACAACAATTTGACGCTGCTGCTCGGCACCTCGGACGACGACGCGGATCGTGAACACACCTACCTCGAAACCTTCGACGAGCAACGGGTTTTCGGGGTTCTGGTCTCCCCGGTCGGCGATGATCTGAGCCGTCTCGAAGCGCTGCAACAGCGAGGTACGCCCGTGGTCCTGGTCGACCGCAACGGCGAGCAGACACCTTTTCCCTCGGTGTCGGTCGACGACGTCGCAGGCGGCGCCCTGGCCTGTGGCCACCTGTGCGACACCGGGCGGCGACGGATCGCGTTCGTCGGCGGCCCACCGGCGATCCGCCAGGTCGCCGACCGCCTGCAGGGCGCGCGCGAGGCCATCGAACGCGTGCCCGGCGCCACCCTCGAGGTCATCGAGACCCCTTCGCTCAGCGTCCTGGCCGGACGAGCCGCCGGCGAGGAGATCCGCAGACGACCCGTCGCCGAGCGGCCCGACGCCATCTTCTGCGCCAACGACCTGCTCGCCATGGGCGTCCTGCAGGCCTTGACGATGCTCGCCGACGTCTCGGTGCCCGGCGACATCGCCCTAATCGGGTATGACGACATCGACTTCGCCGAGGCCGCGGTGGTACCCCTGTCGTCGATCAGCCAGCCGTCGCGGCAGCTCGGTTCCAGTGCCATCGATCTGTTGGTCGGCGAGACCACCCGGCGACCGCACGACCCGCCCAGGCACGTGCGCTTCCAGCCGCGGTTGGTCGTCCGGGCGTCCACCGCCCCCGCCTGACCTCCCTCGACCGTGCCCAAAACGCCGTCGACCGTGCCCTAAACGCCGTTGACCGTGCCGAAGTTGCCGGGTGGTTTCGAGCACCGTGCAATTTCGGCCCGCTCGACGGTGATTTCGGCCCGCTCGACGGTGATTTCGGCCCGCTCGACGGTGATTTCGGCCCGCTCGACGGATTGGGCGCGTCGGCGCCGGCAACCCTCTGTGGCGATCGGTCCCAACGTGCAACACTCGTGGTCAGATGTGAAGCCGGTCACCAGGGAGATGAGCCATGGCGCAGGAGAAGACCACCTACTGCCGGATCTGTGAGCCACTGTGCGGGATGATCGCGACCGTCGAGGACGGTCGGCTGCTGTCCCTGCGCCCGGACCCGGACAACCCCCTGTCGAAGGGGTTCGCCTGCCCCAAGGGCATCGCGTTCAGCGAGATCGTCAACGACCCCGACCGCGTCCTGCATCCTCTCCGGAAGAACGCCCGCGGCGAGTTCGAGCAGGTCTCCTGGGACACCGCGATGGGTGAGATCACCACGAAACTCTCTGCCATCCACCGCCGCGACGGCGCGTCGTCGATCGGCTGGTATTTCGGCAACCCGGCAACCTTCAGTGCCGGTCACGTCATGTGGGCGGGCATGTTCCTCAACCTGCTGGGTACGCCTCACATCTATTCGGCCGGCTCACAGGACGTGAACAACCGTTTCGCCGCCAGCCATTTCCTGTACGGCAACCCGCTCACCGCGCCGATCCCCGACATCAACCGGGTGCAGTTCCTCGTCATCATCGGCGCCAATCCCGTTGTCTCCCACGGCAGTGTGATGAGCTCGCCGCGCATCAGGGAAGGCCTGACCGCGATCACCAAACGCGGCGGCCGGGTGCTGGTCATCGACCCTCGGCGAACCGAAACCGCCCGCGAGTTCGAGTGGGCGCCCATCGTGCCCGACACCGACGCGCTCCTGCTTCTCTCCCTCCTGCACGTCATGTTCGACGAACATCTCGCGGACGACGATCGGCTGGCCGCCCGGAGCACCGGTCTGGCGACGATCAGGGATGTGGCACAGGCATATTCGCCGGAGACCACCGCAGAGCACACCGGCATCGACGCCGAGGTGGTCCGCGGGATCGCCCGCGATCTGGTGTCGACCGAGCGGGCCGCGGTGTACGGCCGGATCGGCACCTCACTCGGTCGCACCGGGACCCTGACCACCGCGCTGCTCGACATCGTGAACCTGGTGGCGGGCAACCTCGACGAGGTCGGCGGGTCGATGTTCGGCGATCTCGGCATCCCCGGACAGCGCCTGGGTGTGGCAGCGCTGCAGCGTCTTCCGCGGTTCGCCTGGTCGGGCCGACGGAGCCGGATCGGCGACCTGCCACAGATACTCGGGACCGCTCCGGCGTCGGTGATGGCGAAGGAGATGACCACCCCCGGGCCCGGACAACTCAAGGCGATGTTCATCAGCGCCGGCAACCCGGTGCTCTCGGTGCCCAACGGCGATGAGTTGAGCACGGCGCTCGACGGGCTGGAACTGTTTGTCTCACTGGACATCTACCAGAACGAGACCAACGCGCACGCCGACTACATCCTGCCGGCGACGACCATGTACGAGCGGTCGGACTTCCTGCTGCCGTTCCAGGCGTTGTTCACCACACCGTTCAAGCAGGCCACCGGGGCGGTCATCGCGCCACGCGGGCAGGCCCGCGAAGAGTGGGTGATCATCAACGAACTGGTTGCCGCACTGGCCACCCGGGTCCCGCTGCTCGGTGCGCTGCACCTGTTCAACCGCCTCACCACCCGTATCGGCAAGCCCTTGACGCCGGATCGACTGTCGGATCTGCTCATCCGGGTCGGCACCGGCGGCGATCGTTTCGGACTGCGCAGGGCGGGCCTGAACCTGCACCGGCTGGTCACGGGGTTCCCGCACGGCAAGATCGTCGCCGAACATCTCGAACCGGGACAACTCCGCGGGATCATCACCCACAGAAGCCGCAAGATCCGGGTGGACGGACCCGAATTGATCGCCGAACTCGACCGCCTCGACCACACCCCGGACCCAGCGTTCCCGCTGCGCCTCATCGGCATGCGGGAGATCCGCTCGGAGAACAGCTGGCAGCACAACGCGCCCCTGCTCCTGCGCGGCGGCCGCACCCACGCGGCCAGGATGCATCCGGTTGACGCCCAGGCCCGCGACATCGCCGAGGGCGAACTCGTCACGGTCCGCTCCCGTCACGGTCAGATAGCGCTGCCCGTCATGCTGACCGACGACATCAAGCCCGGCGTTGTTGCGATACCGCATGGTTGGGGCCACAACGGCACCGGTGGCTGGACTCAGGCGAACGCCGCGTCCGCCAATGACCTGGGGAGCGGAGGCGCGAACGTCAACGCCCTGATCTCGTCCGACCCCGACGACCTCGAACGGCTGGCCGGCATGGCGAACATGACCGGCGTGCCCATCGAGGTCCGGGCCCTGGACACGTCCGTTCGCGCGCGTTCGGCCACGCAGACCGCGGAACCGGCCGCGGTCAGATCAACTGGCTGAGGATCTCGACGATATCGACGTCCCCGAGGACCTGGATGGCCACGTGGTCGGCACCCCGACCGAGGTGGGCGTCGAGTTTCTCGCGGACGACCTCGGCGGTGCCGTGGGCCACGAGTTCATCGATCAACGCGTCCGAGCCCCCATCGGCGATATCGGCATCGGTGTATCCGAAACGCTTGAGGTTGTTGGTGTAGTTCTGCAGGTGAAGGTACGGCTGGTCGACGTACGGACGGCCGACTGAACGGGCCAGTTGCGCGTCCTCGGTCAACACGACCTTGTGTTCCGGGGCGAGGAACTTGTCGGGGCCCAGGATCTTCCTGGCGTACTCGGTGTGGGCCGGTGGCACCAGATAGGGGTGGGACCCCAGTGAACGTTCCGCGGCCAGGCGCAGCATGCGCGGTCCGAGTGCGGCGATCACCCGGCGGTCGACCGGCACACCACCTTGGTCGAGCACGTCGAGGTAGGCAACGAGCGACTCATAAGGACTCTTGTATTCGGAGACGGCCTCCGGGTGACTGACCCCGATGCCGAGTAGGAAGCGACCGGGGAAATCGTCCTCGAGCGCGCTGAACTGCTCCGCGATCTGGGCCGGGTCGGTATTCCAGATGTTGACGATCCCAGTGGCCACCTGGATCGAATCCGTGGCCTCGAGCACCATCCGCGCCGGAGTCAGAGACGGGGGCGAACCTCCCAGCCAGATCGTGCCGTATCCCAGCTTCTCGATCTGTTGCGCCTGCTCCGGCGACAACGCCGAGAACCCCACCCATACACCGTGGGTTCCAAAATCGGTCATCCGTCAATTGAACCCGACGCACCCGCCGCAACCTTCCGTCGGGCGTCATTCAATTGCCGCCAATGACCTCAGCGGGCTTCAAACCGGCAGGCGACGGACGTAATGTCGCACCCATGCGGACTGCCGTGGCTCTGGTCGCCATCTCGATCGCGCTGATCTGTGGTTGCGCCACGCAGAACCCCGACCCCGACCGTCCGACGAGATCGAGTGCACCCGCGGCAGCCACCGAGGTCCGCACGATCAACCCGTTCGGGCCCCACCGCGACGGCATGCTCGTCGCCGGATACAGCACCCACGACGTCGCAACCCTGGCTCCGCTGGAGTGCTTCACCGATATCAGCGGAGGCTACCGGTGCTCCGAGGCCCCGGACGGGCCCCGGTTCTGCTGGCAGGCCGCCGAGAACACCGCCGCCTGTCTCGCCGATCCCCGCGATCGGGAGCTGGGCACGATGGGCGCCACGTTCACGATGATGTCCGACGTCAGCCCCTACATCCCCGCCGGACTCGACCTCGCCGACGATTCCCGGTGCACCCTCGGCCGCAACCCGATGGCCGTGGCCACCGGCGATGTCCGCTATGTGCACGTCTACGGCTGCACCGGAGGCCCGACCAAAGGCGTCTACACCGAGCCGCTACCCGGAATCGGCAATCCGGTCCGAGACGTCATCGATACCTCGACCGGACCGTGGACGGTGCAGGGCGGAGACGAGAGCGCTCCCACCGGACCGGTCGAGGTCGTCGTCGCCTATCAACTCGCCACTGATTGAATTGACCGGGTGAAAGCAATCTTGCAACGCGTCACCGCCGCCTCGGTCAGCGTCGACGGCGAAACGGTGGGTGCTCTGTCATTGAGCGACGGCGCACACGGGTTGGTCGCGCTGATCGGCGTCACCCACGACGACACCAGTGCCAAGGCCGCCACGCTCGCCGAAAAGATCTGGCGCCTGCGCATCTTGGACGGCGAACGCTCCGCAGCCGACGTCGGGGCACCGATCCTGGCGATCAGCCAGTTCACGCTGTACGCCAACACCGCCAAGGGTCGGCGACCATCGTGGAATGCGGCCGCGCCCGGGCCCGTTGCGGAACCGCTTGTCGAGCAGGTCATCTCCGGGCTACGGGCGTTGGGCGCGCACGTTGAAACGGGACGCTTCGGCGCCCATATGCAGGTGGCACTGGTCAACGACGGTCCGGTCACCATCGCCCTCGAGGTGTAGGTGCCCAGAACGCCGGGCGCTACGGCCGGGTGGTGAGAATCCGCGGTCCGTCGCCGGTCACCACAACGGTGTGTTCCCAGTGCGAAGCCCGGCTCCCGTCGTTGGTGACGACGGTCCAATCATCTTCGAGCACAGTGGTATCCACCGTTCCCAGCGACAACATCGGCTCGATGGCCAGCGTCGAACCGATCACCAGAACCGGTCCACGTCCTGGTTTGCCCTCGTTCGCCAGGAACGGATCGAGGTGCATCTCGCGCCCGATTCCGTGACCGCCGTAGCCGTCGACGATCCCGAACTCGCGCCCGAACTTCTTCTCCGCGGCGCGGGTGGCGGTTTCGATCGCGTGGGAGATGTCGGTGAGACGACCTCCCTCGACCATCGCCGCGATGCCCGCATCGAGAGCCAGTCGGGTGGCCTCGTTCAGATCGGAGTCGGCCTGGGACAACTCACCGATCCCGAAGGTCCAGGCGGAATCGCCGTGCCACCCGTCGAGGATCGCACCACAGTCGATCGAGACGAGATCGTGTTCGGCCAGCACAACGTCTTTCGACGGGATGCCGTGCACCACGACCTCGTTCACCGAACTGCAGATCGACCCGGTGAACCCGTGGTACCCGAGGAACGACGGGACCGCTCCGGCGTCACGGATGACGGCCTCGGCGATCTCGTCGAGCTCAAGGGTCGTCACACCGGGTTTGGCAGCCTCGCGGACCGCCACCAGGGCGCGTCCGACGATAGCGCCGGCGGCCGCCATGGCGTCCACCTCACCGGCACTGCGGAATGGGACCGGTTTCGGTTTACGAAACCCCATGATCACCTTCTGATTCGTGTTGACCGTGAGATCGGGGCACCACCGGTACTGCGATCAGGCACCAAGGGCGCGCAGCACCCGCTGATGCACTTCGTTCACGTCACCCATGGCGTCGATCGTCTTGACCGCATTGCCGTAGTACTCACGCAACGGCGACGTCTCTTTTTCGTAGACGTGCATGCGGTTGCGGATGACCTCTTCGGTGTCGTCGGCGCGGCCGCGGGCCAGCATCCGTTTGACGACGACGTCCTCGTCGACGCTGAACGACAGCACGGCGTCGAGCTTGGTGTCGAGATCGGAGAGGATCCCGGTCAGCGCGTCGGCCTGCTCGGTCGACCGCGGGAACCCGTCGAGGATGAAACCCTTCGCCGCATCCGGCTCCGCCACCCGTGCCCGCACCATGTCGACGGTGATCTGCGACGGTACGAGATTGCCGGCGTCGAGGTACTTCTTGGCCTCGAGGCCGATCGGAGTCCCCTGTGAAATATTCGCGCGGAACAGATCTCCGGTCGAGATGTGCGGGATACCAATGCTCTCCGAGAGCAGTTCGGCCTGTGTACCCTTGCCGGCTCCGGGCGGGCCGAGAAACACCAGTCTCACTTGAGGAACCCTTCATACTTGCGCTGCATGAGCTGCGAATTGATCTGTTTGACGGTGTCCAAACCGACGCCGACCATAATCAGCACCGCGGTACCGCCAAACGGAATGTTCTGGACACCACCCGAGTTGCCGATCTCCAGGAAGAGGTTCGGCAGAACGGCGATGATGCCCAGGTAGATGGATCCGGGCAGGGTGATCCGGCTCAACACGTAGCCGAGGTAGTCGGCAGTGGGCTGACCCGGACGGATGCCCGGAATGAAGCCGCCGTACTTCTTCATCTCGTCCGCACGTTCCTGTGGGTTGAACGTGACCGCCACATAGAAGTACGTGAAGAAGATGATCATCAGGAAGTAGACGAGGATGTAGACCGGGTTGCTGGGGTCCACCAGGTATGTCTGGATCTGACGCTGCCACCACGAAGGCTCTTCGGTCTGGCTCTGCGTCAGCTGCAGGATCAGGTTGGGCAGGTACAACAGCGACGACGCGAAGATCACCGGGATGACGCCGGCCTGGTTGACCTTCAACGGCAGGTAGGTCGACGAACCGCCGTACATCTTCCGTCCGACCATGCGTTTGGCGTACTGCACCGGGATGCGGCGCTGGCCCTGCTCGATGAAGACGACACCGGCGACGATCGCCAACGCGGCCAGGATCACCAGGAAGAACACCAGGCCGCCACGGGTGTCGAGGATGGTCTTGCCCTCGGACGGGATACGTGCGGCGATACCGGCGAAGATCATCAGCGACATACCGTTGCCGATGCCGCGCTCGGTGATCAGCTCACCGAACCACATCACCACACAGGCGCCGGCCGTCATGACCAGCACGATGATGAGAAGCCCGAAGATCGACTGGTCGTTCAGGATTTGATCGCTGTTCGAACAGTCGGGCAGCAGATTGCCCCGCGATGCCAGGGCGACGATGCCCGTGGACTGCAGGAGCGCCAGCGCCACCGTGAGGTAACGCGTGTACTGCGTCATCTTGGCCTGACCGGACTGGCCTTCCTTGCGCAACTGCTCGAAGCGCGGGATGACCACGGTCAACAGCTGCACGATGATGCTCGCGGTGATGAACGGCATGATGCCGATCGCGAACACGGACAGCTGGAGCAGAGCTCCACCGGAGAACATGTTGATCAGCGAATAGATGCCCGCGGAATCTCCACGCGAGACATCGTCCAGACACTGCTGGATCTCTTGATAGTCGACGCCGGGCGACGGAATGGTCGCACCGAGACGATAAAGGATGATGATTCCCAGAACGAAGAGAATCTTCCGCCTCAGGTCGGGTGTCCTGAAGGCCGATATGACGGCGGAACGCACTAACTCCTCCTGGGCAAAGTCGCTCCGGCAGCAGCGTTGCACCGGGCTACGAACAACTCTTGAACTCTAACAGTCACCGGTTCGGGGAACCGAGCGGTGACCACTGAAGTGACGAACGGCGCGGCAATGATGTCCGCGCCGTCCGCCACTGTAGCGAGTCCGGGTGGTCGATGGACTACGGCTGCCTTACAGGACAGTCGTCGTACCGCCGGCAGCAGCGATCTTCTCGCTGGCCGACGACGAGAACTTGTTGGCGCTGACCTGCACGGCCACCGACAATTCGCCCTCTCCGAGCACCTTCACCAGTTCGTTCTTACGAACCGCGCCCTTGGCGACCAACTCTTCGACACCGATGGTGCCCCCTTCGGGGAACAACCGGGCGATGTCGTCGAGATTGACAACCTGGTACTCGACCCGGTTGCGGTTCTTGAAGCCCTTGAGCTTCGGCAGCCGCATGTGAATGGGCATCTGCCCACCCTCGAAGCCGGCCGGCACGTTCTTGCGTGCCTTGGTGCCCTTGGTGCCGCGACCCGCGGTCTTACCCTTGGAGCCTTCACCACGACCGACGCGGGTCTTTTCTGTCTTCGACCCCGGTGCGGGGCGAAGATGATGCAATTTGATTGTCATTGTGACTAAACCTCTTCGACGGTCACGAGGTGCCGGACCGCTTTGATCAAGCCGCGGTTCTGGGCATTGTCCTCGCGGGTGACGGTCTGGCGGATCTTTCGGAGACCGAGGGTCCGCAGGCTGTCACGCTGATTGCTCTTCTGCCCGATGGTGCTTTTCACCTGGGTGATCTTCAACTCGGCCATATCAAGCTCCCTGTCCTGCTCGGGCGCGCAACATACCGGCCGGGGCGACATCCTCGATCGGCAGACCGCGACGTGCGGCAACCTCTTCGGGGCGCTGCAGCATCTTGAGAGCTGCAACGGTCGCGTGGACCACGTTGATGGCGTTGTCCGAACCGAGGCTCTTGCCGAGGATGTCGTGGACACCCGCGCACTCGAGCACGGCACGCACCGCGCCACCGGCGATCACACCGGTACCGGGGCTGGCCGGACGCAGCATCACAACACCGGCAGCGGCTTCGCCCTGCACGGGGTGGGTGATGGTCGCGCCGATCATCGGGACGCGGAAGAAGCTCTTACGAGCCTCCTCGACACCCTTCTGGATCGCGGCCGGAACCTCTTTGGCCTTGCCGTAGCCGACACCGACCAGTCCGTTGCCGTCACCGACGACCACGAGAGCGGTGAAGGAGAACCGACGTCCACCCTTGACCACCTTCGAGACGCGGTTGATGGCAACCACACGCTCTAGTTGATTCTTGTCTTCCCGGCCGCCACCGCGCTGGTTGTCGCGACGGTCACGGTTACCGCCGCCACCGCGGCGGTCGCCGCCCGCGTTGTTGGCGTTCGGGTCATTGCTGTTACTTCCGGCGGGTCCGCTTCCGGTACCGCCATCACGCCGCTGACGTCCCGGCATCAGATGGTCCTTCCATTGCAAATCGTTGTGGTCGACATCAGAACTCGAGCCCTCCCTCACGGGCGGCGTCCGCCAACGCGGCGATACGGCCGTGGTAGCCGTGGCCACCATGGTCGAACACCACGGCCTGCACACCGGCAGCCTTGGCGCGGGCGGCGATCAGTTCGCCGACCTTCTTGCTCTGTGCCGACTTGTCGCCACCGGTCGCGCGGACATCGGCCTCGATGGTCGAGGCTGCGGCCACGGTGTTACCGGCGAGATCGTCGATGAGCTGCACGTGGATGTGACGTGAGCTCCGCTTGACCACCAGGCGAGGACGCTCAGGGGTGCCGCTGATCTTCTTACGCAGCCGGAAGTGACGGCGTGCGTTGGAGACCCGACGACGGGTCGATGCGTCTTTACCGAGGGGAACGCGCTTGGGCTTTCCCGCAGTTTTAGTCACTGTTGCTTCACTCATGTCACTTACCCGTCTTTCCGACCTTGCGACGGATCTGCTCACCCTCGAAGCGGACGCCCTTACCCTTGTACGGGTCGGGACGGCGCAGGCGGCGGATGTTCGCCGAGATCTGTCCGACTTGTTGCTTGTCGATTCCCGAAACCGAGAATTTGGTGGGCGATTCCACCGTGAAAGTGATGCCGGCAGGCGCCTTGATCGGCACCGGGTGGCTGTATCCGAGCGCGAACTCGAGGTCGCTGCCCTTCAGTGCCACACGGTAACCAACACCGAAGATCTCCATCTTGCGGACATATCCCTCGGTGACACCGGTGACCAGGTTGGCCACCAGGGTGCGGCTCAGGCCGTGCAGTGCACGGTTGCGGCGCTCGTCGTTGGGACGGGTGACAACAATGGTCCCCTCCTCAACGGCGACAGCGATCGGCTCCGAGATCGTCACCGACAACTGCCCCTTGGGGCCCTTGACGTTGACGATCTGGCCGTCGATCTTCACGTCTACTCCGGCCGGAATTGCGACCGGGTTCTTTCCAATACGCGACATAGTTTGTGCCCCTTACCAGACGTACGCGAGGACTTCGCCGCCCACGCCCGCGCTGGCGGCTTGGCGGTCGGTCAGCAGACCCGAGGACGTGGAGATGATCGCCACGCCCAGGCCACCGAGCACCTTTGGCAGATTTGTGGACTTTGCGTAGACCCGCAGGCCCGGCTTGGAGACGCGGCGCAGGCCGGCGATGCTCCGCTCGCGGGTGGGGCCGTACTTCAGCGAGACGACGAGGTTCTTGCCGACTTCAGCATCTTCTGTGCGGTAGTCGGTGATGTAGCCCTCGCGCTTGAGGATCTCGGCGATGTTCGCCTTGATCTTCGACGCGGGCAGCGACACCTCATCGTGATACGCCGAATTGGCGTTACGCAGACGCGTCAAGAAGTCTGCAATCGGATCAGTCATGGTCATAAGAGACCGTCAACCTTTCTCGCAGCGGTTCCCATGCAGCATGCGCGCACCGGTTCCCGTGAACGCCGGGGCATTCGTCGGGCCTTTTACGTCACATCGTGGGCCTACAACGAAGTGAGTTCTGTCCTGACCGACCGTTGCCGGTCAGGGGTGGTGCTCCCCCGAATGCACAGGTGCACTCAGGAGTTTTCAAAGCTCAAGGCCAAGAAAATTCTCAGCTACCTGGGCATTTCGAACCGACCGAAGGCACGGCTCTGCCGAGGCAACTGTCCCAGTGTAAGGAAAACAGCTGCTCAGGCCAAATTGCGCCCTACCAGCTGCCAGATCACCCGCCGAACCAGCCCGCCTGGAACAATGGATGGGGCCATGAGAGAACTTGCTCCAGGAGAAAATACTCCACTGCCCTCGCAGCTGATCAGTGTCTCCGTCACCTGCGCATCCCCGGTCAACACGTCGGCGGTGTTACTGGCGTCGAACGGCCGGGTCCGCTCGGACGACGACCTGATCTTCTACAACCAGTCCCGCGGTCCGGGCGTGGTCTACAGCAGCGACGTCCGCAGCGACATCATCACCATCGACACGACCAGAGTTCCCGGCGACATCGAGACGATCGCGATCACCGCCAGCCTCGACGGCACCGGCCCGACCACGTTCGCCACGGCGGGCACGCTGCGGGCCGAGTTACGCGACGGCTCAGGTCGTCCGACCGTGTCGTTCACCCCGGCCCGCCTGACCTCGGAGTCGGGTGTTGTCTGCATGGAGGTCTACCGCCGCGGCGACGCCTGGAAGGTCCGCGCGGTCGGACAGGGCTACGACGACGGACTGGCCGGTCTGGCAACAGCTTTCGGCATCCAGGTCGACGACGATCCAGCGCCGGCACCCCAGACGCCGGACCCCATGCCGTGGCCACCGGCCGGCCAGGGCGCGCCACCACCGAACCGACCGGCCCCCGCCCAGACATACGCACAGACCCCACCCGCAGCACAGCACCAGGGAGTTCCCGCCATGAACAGTGACCTTTTCGCACCGGCGCACGCCGAGGTGTCCGGCAGCGGCATCCAGAAGCAGGGCAGCAAGATGTGTCGCGTCGGCATGAACGGCGAGGTCATGGCGCGCTCGGGTTCGATGGTCGCCTACCAGGGCAATCTCACCTTCGAGGCCCAGGGCTCCGGCGGTATCGGGCGGGCCATCCGGAACACCCTGAGCGGCGAAGGCGTCCCGCTGATGAAGGTCACCGGCCAAGGCGACCTGTTCCTGGCCGACGCGGCCGCCGACGTCCACCTGATCGATCTCGACGGCTCGGACGGGCTGACCATCAACGGCGCCAACGTGCTCGCCTTCGACTCGACCCTGAGCTACGACGTCAAGCGGGTCCAGGGCGCGGCCTCGCAGAGCAATGCCGGATTGTTCAACTGTGTGTTCACCGGCCGGGGCCGGATCGCGATCACCACCGACGGGAATCCGGTGGTCCTGACCGTCGATCAGCAGACCTTCGCCGATCCGAACGCTGCGGTCGCATGGTCGTCGAGCCTGCAGACCAGCATCAAACGCAACGATTCGTTCAACCTCGGGACCCTGATGGGCCGCAGCACCGGCGAACGGTTCACCCTCGCCTTCAGTGGTCAGGGTTTTGTGGTCGTGCAGCCCTCCGAACTCCCGCCGGGCGGTTTCATCGGCGGCACCGGTGGCGGTAACCAGTCCGGCGTCGCCGGCGGTCTCGGCGGCCTACTCGGCCGCTAGTCCCCAAGTTCATCCCCTGCAGAGGTCGCCAAGGGCACACTTCCCTCGGCTACCCCTGACGGGGACGATCCTGGGGCCGCCCCCGGATTCGATGCCGGTCGGTACGGGTGATCGCCCGAACGTCGGCCAGCACCTCGTCCCAGCCGTACAGAACATCGTCATAGGTGATCCGCATCGTCAACCACCGACCGAGCAGCGCCTGCCGGTCCCGGCGACGATCGTTTTGATAATTCGCCAGACTCGTGTGGTGCGCCTTGCTGTCACACTCGATCAGCAATCGCCCCACGCGTAGGTCAACCCTGCCGACAGCGGGAATCTTCGGTTGCACATGGACAGCGAATCCTGCTGCGCGCAAACGCAATCGAGCCAGCGATTCTGTACCCGACTGGGACGACGAATCGCATTTGGACATCATGTCCAGGATTCGCCGGGGCACCGCTCCGATCTGACCCTGCAAAGTCGGCACATCCACCTCGGTGATGCCCAGGACTGAATCGCATACGACAATCCACTCCTGCTCACCCAGGCACCGGGCGGCGCACCCGAGCGCGATCGGTATCGGATCGACCGCGGTTGTCGCAGGAACCGGTCTGCCGTAGCCCTGGCAGAACCGGCCTCCTTTCTGCTTTCCGTGCTTGCTGACCCGGACGTGAACACGCTTGTCGCCAGGGGGTACCCAGATGCCGTGGTGCCGCAGCGCCGAGACACAACTGAGCACGCCGCCGGCCGTGACCGCCTCGACCACAACCGAATCCGCTGTCGGCGTCGCGTACCACCCGGGGCGCAGCCTGATCAGGGATCCATCCCGGACGTGCTTGCGCAGACCCGACCGGTCGATCCCCCGCCTCGCCAACTCGGCTGCACTGAACACCCCTGTTTCCACCCTGATGGGACGCGCCGAATCCCGTGCCGGCCCCACATCGCCATAAACGACCCCGTGAGCTGGGCCGAAGGGCATAGTGCCCTCGGTGGCACCTGACGGGGACGAAGATGTCTCGTTGTCCGACGGCACTGTTCCAATGTTCCAACTCGAACAAAGGAGCGAACATGTCTGACCATGCATCGGCCATCAAAGGGCTTCCCCGGTGGCACCGCAACCCTCTCGTGCAGTCGGCGATCGGCCGGATCAGAAGACACGGCTGGGCGGTGACGGCCGTGAGCGACAAGTGCGACTGCGACTCCGCCGAGTGCGTTCCACCCGACTGCTCATTCGCCTACACCACCGGCCTGGGACTGCACTCGCTCCCAGAGCTTGCGGTGTACGGACTCGACGCCGCAACCAGTGGACACGTCCTCAACGAACTCGGCGATCTGCTTCACGGGTACGACTGGTGCCGCATCGTCGACGAGTCCGTCGATGTCTCACTGCGATCACTGGACGTCCCGGTCCGGCTGATCGAACTGATCGACAAGCAAGATCTGATCATCACCAACGAGCTGTTCCCGAATTCGCCTGCACTGCAGGTTGTCTGGCCCGACGACCACGGGACATTCCCCTGGGATGAGGGCTACACACTGCAACCGGACCACCAGCAGATCAAGGGCATGCTGTCCGACGTCAGCGGTGGCCCGCGTCCGCCGCGGGCGATCGCACCACCCACTGCCCCCAACCGGGCACAGCGACGTCAGGCGCAACGACGCAAGAACAGACCCTGAAACAGAAACGCTCCACAAACACAAAGACGCTCCACCAATAGGTGGAGCGTCTTTGTAGAAGTGGAGCGTTCAGCCGAGGGCTAAAAGATCACCAGCTGCTCTTCTGCACACCTGGCAGCTCGCCCGCGTGTGCCATTTCGCGCAAGCAGATACGGCACAGGCCGAACTTGCGGAAGACCGAGTGCGGGCGTCCGCAGCGGTTGCAGCGGGTGTAGCCACGCACGGCGAACTTGGGCTTCTTGTTGGCCTTGTTGACCAGCGCCTTCTTTGCCATGTCAGTTGTCCTTCGCGTTTGAGTCTTTGAACGGGAAGCCGAGCTGACGCAGCAGTGCCCGACCTTCGTCATCGTTGGTCGCGGTGGTGACGATGGTGATGTCCATGCCGCGGGGCCGGTCGATGTTGTCGATGTTGATCTCATGGAACATCGACTGCTCATTGAGACCGAAGGTGTAGTTGCCGTTGCCGTCGAACTGGCGATCGCTCAGGCCACGGAAGTCCCTGATACGCGGCAGTGCGATCGAGACGAGGCGGTCGAGGAACTCCCACATGCGGTCGCCACGAAGGGTGACGCGCGCGCCGATGGGCATGCCTTCACGCAGCTTGAACTGCGCGATCGACTTGCGTGCCTTACGGATCTCGGGCTTCTGGCCGGTGATCAGCGCGAGGTCTTTGACCGCACCGTTGATCAGCTTCGCGTCACGGGCGGCGTCGCCGACACCCATGTTCACGACGACCTTGACGACGCCGGGAATCTGCATGACGTTGTCGTAGTCGAACTGCTCGTTCAGAGCGTCTTTGATCTCCGCGCGGTAGCGGAGCTTCAGCCGAGGCTGGATCTTCTCAGTGGTGCTCATGTCAGATGTCCTTCCCGTTCTTGCGGGAAATGCGCACGCGCTTGCCGTTGTCGTCGGTGCGGTAACCGATGCGCGTGGGGTTGCCGTCAGAGTCAACGACCATCACGTTCGAGACGTGGATGGCGGCTTCCTGGGTGACAATGCCGCCCGAGGATGCGCCACGCTCGTTCTGCGAGGCGGAGGTGTGCTTCTTGATCCGGTTGACGCCTTCGACGAGGACCCGGTTGCGCTGCGGGTAGGACTCGATGACCTTGCCCTTTGCGCCCTTGTCCTTGCCTGCGACGACGATCACGGTATCGCCCTTGTGAACCTTCATATCAGAGCACCTCCGGAGCCAGCGAGACGATCTTCATGAACTTCTTCTCACGCAGCTCGCGGCCGACCGGGCCGAAGATGCGGGTTCCGCGCGGATCGCTCTCGTTCTTGATGATGACGGCAGCGTTCTCATCGAACTTGATGTACGAACCGTCCGGACGACGACGCTCCTTGGTGGTGCGGACGATGACCGCCTTGACGACCTCTCCCCGCTTGACGTTTCCGCCGGGGATGGCGTCTTTGACAGTGGCGACGATGACGTCACCAATGCCGGCGTAGCGCCGTGACGAGCCTCCGAGCACGCGGATGCACAAGATTTCCTTGGCACCGGTGTTGTCGGCGACCCGCAGGCGTGATTCCTGCTGGATCACTTTTTCTCCTTGACCTGGCTGGTAAATATGTGTGGCGGATTTCCGTCCCGACACACGCGGTCCGTTGCCATCGGTGGCGCGCCTGCCTGCAGTTATCCACCGCAGGGGGTTCGCTGCTCGACTTGCGGACACAATCGTGCCGCGGGCAACCGGTCAAGCATAGGTGAAAGACCAGGTCGGATACAAATCACCGCTGGTCGCGACCGCTCACCAGTCGTCGAGTGAGGTGAACCCGTCCTGGATCGCGCGGGCGAGCAGCTGCGATTTGGTCCGGGCCGGCCTACCGACGAGCGAGTATTTGGACCGGATCCTGGTGATGTGGGTGTTGACCGTCGCCTGCGAAATATACAGCTTCGCGGCCGCCTCCCCTTTGGAATCGAAGGCGAACCAGGCGAGGAGCACTTCGACCTCCCGGGGCGAGAGAACCGGGATCCGAGCTGCACTCAAGGGGGCTATAGAACTGTCGACAGTCATGGGGCGACTCTTTTCGTCTGCGATGTTGACGTCATTACACAAGCCCCCCGACCCTCACCAAAGCCTAGGAAGTCCAGGCCGGCCCGGTAAGTCCCCAGTTCTGGGGGGACAACCCCACCCGATTCCGAACCCAACGACGGGACCCGGAACGACGCTGGATCAGGCAATTAACTTAGGTTAGTGTCAGCTAACAAAATTGGTCTCCGAGGAGAAAACATGAACATTCGCAAGAGCGTGGCCGGCGCGGCCCTGATCGGCCTGGCCGTGTTCGGCGTGGCCGCCTGCAGCGATGACGATTCCGACTCGTCGACAGCCTCCACCTCAACCGCCGCCGAGACATCTGCGGCGGCGGCTTCGGGCACCACGACCAGTGCCGAAGCCGGCACCGCACTCGAGGTCGACACCGCGCAGGAGGTCCTCGTGGGGGTCCTGTCCCCGGACACCGACCCGGCGACGTACACCGATCTGGTCGACTCGGACGATCCGGCCATCGCCGGACGGCTTTCCGGGCTCGCCAAGGGCTTCTCGGCCGCCGGATACACCCCTGACAAGTTCACGGTGACGGAAGTGACCGCCGACGGTGACACCACCGCGACGGCGACCGTCGAGGTCGACAGCCCCCACACCCCCGAGCCGGTGGCGATGCCGTTGGCCTACGTCTACGCCGACGGCACCTGGAAACTCTCCACCGATGCCGTCACCGCCCTGACGTCGATGGGCGGCGGTCGCTGAGGCTTCACGCCACATCGCCAGAAGGCCCGGCCGCTTCTGCGGCCGGGCCTTCTCGCGCCTTATCGGCCGGATGCACCACAGTTCACGCAGCAGGTCATTTTGATTCCCTTACAGTGGAATCAGCGCGTCTGGCAGAGAGGCAAACATGACCGACAGCAATGGCTTTGCCGATCACCGGCGGATCGATCTGACCAAGGGTCCCGCACCTGGCCCCGGCCACGACACGACACCGTTGCCCACGTCTTCCGGCTACCCCTCGACACCGGATCTACCGTCACCCGGAGCGGAGTTCTGGCAGCCGTACGACCCTCACGCCGATCCACTCGCCGCGCTGGATCCGGCCTATCCGCCGTATCCCGTCGCGTACTCGCCCGCCCAGTATCCGCCCGCCCAATATTCGCCTGGCCAGTATGCCCAGGGGCAGTACTACGCCAATCCCTATTTGATGGCCCCGCAACATCTGGTGGCGCGGCCACGCTCGAACTCGATGGCCACCGGCTCGCTGGTCTCCGCACTCGTCGCATTTCCCGCGATGTTCTTCTGCTTCGCCGGCGCCCTGATCGCTCCGGTGAGCGTGGTCCTGGGCGTCATCGCGCTGGGCCAGCTCAAGGACCGGCCATACGAGAGCGGCGAGAGTCAGGCCTGGAGCGGAATCATCCTCGGCGGTCTTCTCACCGCGCTGTGCGTACTCGCCGCCGGGGCGTGGGTCATGCTCATCGCCGACGCCTGAGGCGCCGGCACACCCGCCTCACATACCGAGGGCTTCGGCGATCGTCGGCCAGGACCGGTGCAGGTCTTCTTTCCAGTAGCCCCACGAATGCAGGCCTTCGCGGTAGTCGTACGTGACCGGAACGCCGGCGGACCTGGCGCTGTCCTCGAAGGTCCGGGTGCATGCCAGAGCCCCTGCCTCGATGGCACCACCCACCGGGCTGGCCAGACCGGCGGGACCCAGCGACCAGTCCGGCAACCCGCTTCCGGTGGCGACGTACAGCGGTTTGCCGCGTAGCGCAGCGATGTTGAGAGCCGGATCGTGGTCCCGCCAGGCCTGGTTGTACGCCGGGCCCCACATGTTGTCGGGATTGCCGCCCCGGGTCCGCACACTCACCGACAAGGCCTGCTGGGAGGTCTGGTCCCGGAAATCCAGGCATCCGCTGAACAGCGCCGCCCCCGCGTAGAGATGAGGATTGCGCACCGCGAGCATCAGGGCTCCGGTCGCACCCATCGACAGCCCCTCCAGCGCATTTCGCCCGTTCCCGGCGAACTCCCGGTCGATCAACGGGGGCAGCTCATCGGTGAGAAAGGTCTCCCACCGGTTCCGGCCCAGGACCGGATCGTCCCGTTGCCAGTCCGTGTAATAGCTCCCGGTACCACCGATCGGCAGCACGACATTGACATTCTTGTCGGCCGTGAAGTCGACGAGGTCGGTGAATTGGGTCCACCCGCTCTGCCGGTAACCCGTGTAGACCCCGGCATCGATCCCATCGAGCATGTACAGCGTGGGACGTTTGTTCTCGGCGCTTCGGTCTTCGGGCAGCAACACGTCCACGCGGATCCCCCGTTGCATGGACGGCGAGTAGACGGTCAGCTTTGCCCAGCGTGGCGACGCCATGTCGACCGCCTGAATCCGCGCTTCGGCGGCGAAGTCGACTTCTGCAGGCGCAGCGGCCACACGTGCAGCGACAGCGAATTCCCCGACAGCGCCGATGATCAGAACCGCGATGATCATTGGTATCCGTTTTCTCACTTTTCGATTCCTCCCCAGGATCGATGGAAGTGCAGCCTCCATTGGAGGAAGTAAAACACGCCGGCGGGTGGTTCACATCTCATGGCTGTAAACTCTGGCCTGATGACCGATACCGGCCTTGACCGTGGCAAACGCGAGTTGCTCGATGCGGCCGAACGGCTGATCGCAACCCGCGGATACGAGGTACCCCTTCGTGACATCGCGGTCGCGGCCGGTCACCGCAACAACTCCGCGGTCCAGTACCACTACGGCAATCGCCAGGGGCTGATCGCAGCGATCGTCGCGCGCCGCCTCGGCCCGATGGAGTCCGAGCGCGCGCGCATGTTGGAAACCTTTGCCGCACAGGGAAAGAAGCCGACGGTTCGTGATCTCATCAGTGTCCTGGTGCTACCGATCCTGGAGATGAAGGGCACCCACTACGCCCGATTCCTCGAGGTGACCCGGCCGTCGTGGCCGGACGAATCCATCCCAACGGGTTACACCGAATGGCCGAAAGTCCTTGAGCAGCTCGATAAATCGCTCGACGGTGACACCACCACCCGGCACCGACGGGTGGCCGCGGTGGCCACCGCGATGTTCGCATTGATCGCCGACTTCGAACGCCGAACCGAGTCCGGCGATCAGGCAGAATCCGAACCGGACGAGATCATCGACATGCTCACATCGATGATGACCACACCGCTGCGAACCCGAACGGACCGCACCGACTAGGACTGCCGCCACGTTCGATTGGCGGTAGGTTCTGGCCCATGGATTGGGCGGCGGCACCAACAGCGGGGATCTCTGCGCTGACCGGGCTGCGCCCGAGCGACCTGGCGCTCGCCTTGGACGACCTCCCCGACGAAGCGCCGGCGGTCCTGCTCATCCGGCTCGACACGGTCACCGATATGTCGCAGGTGCTCGATGACCTTGTCGCCGTGCTCGAGACAACGGCGTACGACCTGTATCCGGCCTGGCTCCCGGGCGCCGCGGCCGCCCCCGGCCGGACCACCGTGGACCGCGTTGCCGGCCGCGCGCTCGCTTCGGAACTCGCCTCGCGGTCCGAGCACTACCGTCCGTTCCTGATGGATCTGACCGCCAATGCGATCGCCGCACAGACCGGCGCCGACCGGCTCCTGCTGGCGCAGAAGTATTCCGACACCACGCGTACGTCGGGGCTGATCCGGGTGATCCGGTCCAGCTTCGCCCGAGACCGGGTCGTCCTCGCGTTGTATTCCCCGACGCCATTGCCAAATGAGCTTCAGAGTCATGTTGCGGCCGTGTGCGATTGGCTGAGCAGTTACGTGGGCATCTGGCTTCTCGATGGCGTCACCGCGGACGTCGACCGGTTCCCGTCGGTGCGGATACCCTCCGGCGGCGCCGTCTCAACCGTCGACGAATCCCCATGGGTCCTGCACCCCGTGACCTTCCCACCGGTCTCGGGACGACCACACCCGGCGAGCGCAGCCGAACAGCGACTCGAATCCCATCTGTCCCGGCTCCCCTGGGCGACCGACCGGAGATGGAATCACCTGGTGCCCACCGGTGATCTTCAACCGTTCGTACGAGCCGATCTGCTGTGGCCGGATGCGAGACTGGTTGTCGAGATAGACGGCGCCGACCATCGGACCGCAACCAAGTATTCAGACGACCGGCGACGGGATATTGCCCTGCAACTCGCCGGTTACATGGTGGCGCGCTTCACAAATGAACAGGTATTGAGCGACAGCACTGCGGTTGTGGACATAATCCACAGACTGCGTACGAGCCGCTTGGCTGAAAAGGAGCTTCTGTGACCGCGTCGGACCTCACCGGTACCGAAATGATCGTCCTTTTGGTCTTGATGGCCGAGTCCCGTGGCCTGACAAACGGAGAAATCCGCGAACGCGGACCGGAACTCAAGGCCCCGAGTCGTCGCAAACTGAACGCACAGGGGCTCATCGACAGCGACACCTCGAAAGTCCCCCACCATCATTCGTTGTCCGACCGCGGCTGGGCCAAGTGCAACGAACTCCTCGGCACGACGCCCCCGGCCGGAACCACACCACAGGGCAAGGCGCTCTTCACCGTGCTCGCCGGACTCGGCCGCCACTTCCGACGATCGAACCTGCGATTGGCGGATGTATTTCTGCCATCAGAAGATTCAGACAGCCAAGAATCATCCGAACAGACGACAACTGACATCGAGACCCGAGTCATCGACACCTATCGAACACTCGCGAGTAAGCCCGGCGCGTGGGTCGGGTTGGCCGAACTCCGGGCAGACCTGCGCAGTGTCGCGCGGCCCGACCTGGACGCGGTGCTTTCGTCTCTGTACAGCCGGCCAGGAATCCGGCTGATCCCGGAAGAGAACCGTAAGGCATTGACGCCGCAAGCCCGCGCCGCAGCCGTCTCAATCGGCAATCAGGACAAGCACCTCATCAGTATGGAGCCGACGTGACATCGGTATCGCAACTCGACGCGCTCGCCAAGGCACGCAGCGGATTCTCCAACTCCGCCCATACCCGGGACGATGTGTGGCTCTCCCACAACGACATCCACGTCGACGGACTGCACGCCAACGCCTGGCGCGCCATCGAACGCGCCGTCGCCGATGCCAAAGAGAGCACCGGTCCGAGCCCGCTCGGTGTGGTGTTGCAGGGACCTGCCGGCTCGGGTAAAACACATCTGCTCGGCCAGGTCCGCGAGTACGTACAGGCCCAGCAGGGCTACTTCGTGATGCTGGATCTACTCGACCCCAGTGACTTCTGGCGCACCTTGCTCAGTTCACTGCTCGACTCCCTGAACCGGCAGATCAAACCGCCGGTGGACAAGACCCAACTCCATGACGTGATGCAGCGGCTGGCAGATCTGGCGGGCACCTCACGCGTTGCCCGCCGCGCGATCTCGGGTGAAACCCTTATCACGCCTGCGATTCTCGATCAGTTCGTCGACAGCCTCCGCAAACCACTGCCTGTTCTCATCCGCGGTCACCACGCCACCCTGCGGGCACTTGTGCTGTCCGCGGCGCCGAGCTCGCGACTGAACGATCTCGGTATCGCCTATCTCGAGAACAACATCGACGAGATCGACCCGGCCGAGCGAACCGAATGGCAGCTACCACCCCGCGCGCTTCCGTACGAGCAAACCGTGCGGGCGATCTCGGAGTACATGGCGGCGACCGGTCCCACTGTCCTTGCCGTCGACCAGATCGACACGTTGCTGGCCCAGGCCCGTTCCGGCACCGACGCCACCACCACCGACTCTTATGCCGACACCGTGGTCGACCAGGTGTCCCACGGATTGATGTCGGTGCGTGAAGTGCTGTTGCGCACCGTGACCGTCGTGTCGTGTCTTCCGTCCGTCTGGACCATCATCGAACTCCAAGCGACGGCGTCGGTACCGGATCGATTCCGCGCCAACTTCATCCTCGAAGGCCTGCCCGACGACACCTTTGCCCGCGCACTCGTCGAGCGGAGGCTGTCCAAATCGTTTGCGGAGTTGGGCTTCACACCGCCTTACCCGACCTGGCCGATCCAGGATTCGGCATTTTCGGCCGCGACCTCACTCAATGCCCGGTTGTTGATCAAACGCGTCGACCGGCACATCAACGACTGCCTCGACACAGAGTCCGTCACCGAACTCGAATCGCTGATCGATCAACGCAACGGCGATGACGTTCCGCCGCGACCGATAAAGCCCGATGCCGACGAGACACCCGCAGGCGACCTCGACGAGGTGTACCAACGCCACATCAAGAACGCACTGACCGCGTCTGCGGTGGATCCGAAGAAAGAAGACGACGTGATACCGGCGCTTCTCAACGCCGGATTACGGGCCTGGGCAGTCGAATCCGGCTCTGATGACTTCACCATCGACCAGGTCGGCGGCCAGTACCGCCTTCATGCCCGCTTGCGCCAGAGCCTCGACTCCGTCACCGACGATGAACATCACTGGGCATTTCGCGCCATCTCGGCCACGCACGCCGGAGCCGTACAGTCCCGCTTGCGGAATGCTTCGATCGATGCCGGCCTGTCCTCGTCGGTCCCCCGGCGTCAACTGTTCATACTGCGGAACATCGACTGGCCGGGCGGACCCAAAACAGCCGACATGGTCAGCGAGTTCACCGCGAATGGTGGCCAAGTACTTGAGATGTCGTACGACGACCTTGCCAAACTCAGTGCACTCAACGAGATGACCAAGGCCATGCACACAGGATTCGACGCCTGGCTCCGCAGTCACCAACCTGCCCACGACATCGAGTTCCTCAGTGCCGCGCTCGGTGACGCCGGGACCAGCCCTGCGCAGCAGCCCACCTCTGTAGACGCCGCGCAATGGAATGCCCCAGGCCTGCCGGTCGAACCTCACGCACCCGAGACCGACGACCCGCCCGCAGCGCCGGCACCGGAGGTGTCCGCCCAGATCACCACCGAGATACCGGCTCCCGACCCCACGGTCCAACCCGACATCACGTCCCCGTCGCCTACTTCCGCGCCGAGCATCACCCTCGGGGTCTCACGCTCGGGCAAGACAGCGACGGTCGAGCTGGAAGCGCTACGCAAACACACGGTCATCTTCGCCGGGTCCGGTTCGGGAAAGACCGTGATGATTCGTCGTCTCATCGAAGAATGTGCGCTCCAGGGTGTTTCGGCCATCGTCCTCGATCCCAACAACGACCTTGCGCGGCTGGGCACCGCCTGGCCCGAAGCTCCCGAGGGCTGGTCCGGCGACGACGCCGCCAAAGCCGCCGACTACATCGCCGACGTCGAGACCGTGATCTGGACACCGCGACTCAACGGCGGTCGTCCGTTGAGCTTTCAGCCACTGCCCGACTTCGTGGCCGTCCAAGAGAACCCCGACGAGTTCGACTTGGCCGTCGATGCTGCAGTATCCGCGCTCAAGCCGTATGCCGGGGTCAGCGGCGCGAAAGCAGCTCTCCAGGAAGCCATTCTCAAGCGATCGATGGCGCTGTACGGCCGACAAGGCGGCGGGTCACTGTCCGGGTACGTCGCCCTTCTGTCAGAGATGACGGACGACATGAGCGGTCTGACCGACACCGAGAAGCTCGCCGGCATTCTTGCCGAGAACCTCAAGGCGGCGATGATCATCAATCCCATGCTGGGCGGCGGTGGAACACCGGTCGACCCATCGGTCCTCCTCACCCCGACCGCCGGCAAACGCGCCCGCATCTCGGTGATCAGCCTGATCGGCCTACCGGACGAAGGCAATCGACAGGGCTTCGTCAATCAGCTCGAACTCGCCCTGTTCGCTTGGATCAAGAAGAACCCAGCCGGCGATCGCCCACTCGGCGCGTTGTTCGTCATGGACGAGGCTCAGACCCTGGTTCCCTCGGGCCGAGTGACCCCGTGCACGCGAAGCACCGTTGCGCTCGCGTCGCAAGCGCGCAAGTACGGGCTGGGCCTGGTCTTCGCGACACAGGCACCCAAGGGCATCGACGCCAAAATCGTCGGCAACGCCTCTACCCAGTTCTTCGGCCGCCTCAACACACCGGTACAGATCAACGCCGCGAACGAGATGGCCTCCGCCAAAGGGAGCCGGATCAATGACATCGGGCGCCTGGGCACCGGCGAGTTCTACGTGGCCCCCGATGGGGGGTCCTTCCAGAAGGTGAACACCTCGATGTGCCTGAGCTTTCACCCGTCGTCGCCGCTGTCCGACGAGGAAGTGGTCGCTCTCAGCAGGCAGTGACCCGACCGAAGTCATCCCGACAACACAAATGCGGCCCGTCCCCTTGCAGGGGCGGGCCGCATTTTGTTGAAAACGTTTGGCTTACTTGGCCTTCTCGAGGACCTCAACCAGACGCCAGCGCTTGGTGGCGCTCGTCGGGCGGGTCTCCATCAGGCGAACGCGGTCGCCGATACCGGCGGTCTCGTTCTCATCGTGAGCCTTGACCTTGCTGGTGGTGCGGATGATCTTGCCGTAAAGCGGGTGCTTCACGCGATCTTCCAGCTCGACCACAATGGTCTTCTGCATCTTGTCCGAGACGACGTACCCGATGCGCTCTTTGCGCCGTGCACGGTCCTCGGCGGACGTTTCTGTCACTTCCTGGTCCTTACTCATGCGTCGTCACCGTCCGTTGCTTCGGGTCCGGCGGCCAGGCCCAGCTCACGTTCCCGCATGACCGTGTACACGCGCGCGATTTCGCGACGCACGGTACGCAGCCGGCGGTTGTTGTCGAGCTGACCGGTGGCCATCTGGAACCGAAGGTTGAACAGCTCTTCCTTCGACTCACGCAAACGTTCGACCAGTTCTTCGTCACTGAGCTCGCGGAGCTCGGCGGCGGCGATTCCGATACTCATCAGAACAGCTCCTCCCTGGTCACGATGCGGGTTTTGATCGGGAGCTTGTGCTGCGCGCGGCGCAGGGCCTCGCGAGCAGTCTCCTCACTGGGGTAACTCATCTCGAAGAGGATGCGACCCGGCTTGACCGGGGCGACCCACCACTCGGGAGAACCCTTACCGGAACCCATGCGGGTCTCGGCAGGCTTCTTCGTCAGCGGGCGGTCGGGGAAGATGTTGATCCACACCTTGCCGCCACGCTTGATGTGCCGGTTGATGGCAATACGAGCTGACTCGATCTGACGGTTGGTGATGTACGCGCTCTCCAGAGCCTGGATGCCGTAGTCACCGAACGTCACCTTGGTACCGCCCGAGGCCTGACCTTTCAGGCTGGGGTGGTGCTGCTTGCGGTGCTTGACCCGACGAGGGATCAACATGCCTCAGCCCTCCTGGTTCTCAGCCTGCGCGGGGGCAGGCGTTGTCGCTGGAGCGTCAGCAGCCGCAGAGGTACCGGCGGTAGCCGCGCGCCCTGCTTCGGTGCTGGTCGCGGTGGTGCCCGACGAACCGCTCCGCTTCGGACGTGCGGGCCGACGCGGACGACGGTCTTCGCTCGGAGCAGCGGCCGAGGACAGAGCCTCGCGCTTGCCACCGACGATGTCGCCCTTGTAGATCCACACCTTCACGCCGATACGGCCGAAGGTTGTCTTGGCCTCGTAGAGGCCGTAATCGATGTCAGCGCGCAGGGTGTGCAGCGGCACACGGCCTTCGCGGTAGAACTCGCTACGGCTCATCTCCGCACCGCCGAGGCGACCCGAGCACTGGACCCGGATTCCCTTGACGTTGGGCTGACGCATGGCCGACTGGATGGCCTTACGCATTGCCCGGCGGAATGCCACGCGGTTGCTGAGCTGCTCGGCGACACCCTGTGCCACCAGCTGAGCTTCCGACTCGGCGTTCTTGACCTCGAGGATGTTCAGCTGCACCTGCTTGCCGGACAGCTTCTCCAGGTCGCCACGGATCCGGTCGGCCTCGGCGCCGCGGCGACCGATGACGATGCCCGGACGGGCGGTGTGGATGTCGACGCGAACCCGGTCACGGGTCCGTTCGATCTCCACCTTGGCGATGCCGGCGCGCTCGAGGCCGGTGGCCAGGAGCTTGCGGATGGCAACATCCTCTTTCACGTACTCCGCGTACTGCTTGTCTGCGTACCAGCGGGACTTCCAGTCCGTGGTGATACCGAGACGGAAGCCGTGCGGGTTGATCTTCTGGCCCACTACTGAGCTCCCTTCCGGCGGTTGCGGCTGGTCGCCGCACCCTTGTCGGCGATGCTCTCGACGACGACGGTGATGTGGCTGGTCCGCTTACGGATCCGGAACGCACGCCCTTGGGCACGCGGACGGAAACGCTTCATGGTCGGTCCCTCGTCGGCGAACGCCTGCGACACCACGAGGGTGCGGCGATCGAGATCGAGGTTGTTCTCGGCGTTGGCAACGGCGCTGGCAAGCACCTTCGCCACCGGCTCGCTCGCTGCCTGCGGCGCGAACTGCAGGATGTCGAGCGCCTCGTCCACGTTCTTGCCGCGAACCAGATCGATGACTCGACGCGCCTTCATGGGGGTCACACGCACAAAACGAGCGGTGGCCTTGGCGGTCGGATTGGTTGTTTCAGTACTCATCTACCGACGCTTCGCTTTCCGGTCGTCTTTGATGTGTCCCTTGAAGGTGCGCGTCGGCGCGAACTCGCCGAGCTTGTGACCGACCATCGAATCCGAGACGAACACCGGTACGTGCTTGCGACCGTCGTGGACGGCGAAAGTGTGTCCGATGAAGTCCGGAATGATGGTGGACCGACGGGACCAGGTCTTGATGACCTGCTTGGTGCCCTTTTCGTTCTGAACATCGACCTTGCCCAACAGGTGGTCGTCGACGAACGGGCCTTTCTTGAGGCTGCGTGGCATTCTCTAACTCCCTCCTGGGTTATCGCTTGTTCTTGCCGGTGCGGCGGCGGCGGACGATGAGCTTGTCGCTCGGCTTGTTCTTGCGGGTGCGGCCCTCGGGCTTGCCCCACGGGCTGACCGGGTGGCGACCACCTGAGGTCTTGCCCTCGCCACCACCGTGCGGGTGGTCGACCGGGTTCATGACGACACCACGGACAGTCGGGCGCTTGCCCTTCCAGCGCATGCGGCCGGCCTTGCCCCAGTTGATGTTGCTCTGCTCGGCGTTGCCCACCTCGCCGACGGTTGCGCGGCAGCGCACGTCGACTCGACGGATTTCACCGGAAGGCAGACGCACGGTGGCGTAGGCGCCTTCCTTACCGAGCAGCTGCGCGCCGGCCCCGGCGGAACGGACCAACTTGGCTCCGCCACCCGGACGCAGCTCCACAGCGTGGATCTGGGTACCGGTCGGGATGTTGCGCAACGGCAGGTTGTTGCCCGGCTTGATGTCGGCGGTCGGACCGCTCTCCACCACGTCGAACTGCTTCAGGCCCTTGGGCGCGATGATGTAACGCTTTTCGCCATCGACGAAATGCAGCAACGCGATCCGCGCAGTGCGGTTGGGGTCGTACTCGATGTGAGCGACCTTGGCGTTGATGCCGTCTTTGTCGTTGCGACGAAAGTCGATGAGACGGTAGGCCCGCTTGTGGCCACCACCCCGGTGACGGGTCGTGATCCGACCGTGCGCGTTACGTCCACCGGTGCTGTGCAACGGACGGACGAGTGACTTTTCCGGGGTGCTGCGAGTCACCTCGGCGAAGTCTGCGCCAGACGAGCCACGACGACCGGGGGTCGTCGGCTTGTACTTACGAATTGCCATGAGTCTTCTTGTCCTCTACTTCTTCTGAGTCCGACCGGCGTCAGCCGACCGGGCCTCCGAAGATCTCGATGGGCTTACTGTCAGCGGCCAGGGTCACGATCGCGCGCTTGGTGTCCTTGCGCTTGCCGTAGCCGTACTTGGTCCGCTTGCGCTTGCCCTGACGGTTGGCGGTGTTAACGCTCGTGACCTGCACGTCGAAGATCTGTTCGATGGCGATCTTGATCTGGGTCTTGTTCGACTCCGGATGCACGAAGAACGTGTACACGTTGTCCTCGATCAGTCCGTAGGACTTCTCGGAGATCACCGGGGCCAGGATGATGTCGCGCGGGTTTGCCTGAACTGTCATGTTCCTCAGGCCTCCTTCTGCTCTTTGTTGGCACCGTCGAGGAACGCACCCAGAGCTTCGCGGCTGAACACAACTTCATCGGCGTCGAGGACGTCGTAGGTGTTCAGCTGATCCGGAGCGATCGGCAGCACGTGCTGCAGGTTCGCAACGCTCTTCCATGCGGCGGTGTCCTCGCGGCCGACCACCAACAGGAACTTCCGGCGATCAGACAACTCTTCGAGGAACAGTCGTGCCGTCTTGGTCGACGGGGTCTGCCCGGCAACCAGTTCGGTGATCACGTGGATGCGCTCGTTGCGTGCCCGGTCGGAGAGGGCTCCGCGCAGGGCGGCTGCCTTCATCTTCTTGGGGGTGCGCTGGCTGTAGTCACGCGGCTGCGGGCCGTGGACGATGCCACCGCCGGCGAACTGAGGGGCGCGGGTCGAGCCCTGACGAGCGCGACCGGTTCCCTTCTGGCGGTAAGGCTTTGCGCCACCACCGCGGACCTCGGCCCGCGTCTTGGTGGAGTGCGTGCCCTGGCGTGCAGCACCCAGCTGGGCGATGACAACCTGATGCAGGAGCGAGATGTTCGCCGGTGCGTCGAAGATCTCGGCGGGCAGCTCGACGGTTCCGTCGGTCTTGCCACCGAAGCTCTTCACGTCGACCGTGCGGGTCTGCTGCTTCTCAGTGTTGACAGTCATTAGCTCGCACCACCCTTCATGGCGTCACGGACGATGACAACCGCGCCCTTGCGACCGGGGATTGCTCCCTTGATCAGCAGCAGGCCCGATTCAGCGTCCACCTTGTGGACCTTCAGGTTCTGGGTGGTGACCTTGTCATTACCCATCCGACCGGCCATCCGCATGCCCTTGAACACGCGACCGGGGGTAGCACAGCCACCGATGGATCCGGGAGAGCGGTGCACGCGGTGCACGCCGTGGCTCGCGCCCAGGCCCTTGAAGCCGTGACGCTTCATGACACCGGCGAAGCCCTTGCCCTTGGAGGTTCCGGTCACGTCGACGAGGGCACCGTCGGCGAAGATCTCCGCCGTCAGTTCCTGTCCGACCGTGTACGGCGAAACGTCATGGACGCGGATCTCGGCAACATGCCGGCGCGGGGTGACCCCGGCCTTGGCAAACTGACCGGCAACCGGCTTGGTGACCTTGCGCGGGTCGATTGCGCCGTAGGCGAGCTGGACGGCGGTGTAGCCGTCGGTCTCCTCGGTGCGGATCTGCGTGACCACGTTGGGTCCCGCCTTGACGACGGTCACCGGGATAACCCGGTTGTCCTCGTCGAATACCTGGGTCATCCCGAGCTTGGTGCCCAGGATTCCCTTCACATTTGTCTGAGTCATCTGATGATTCCCGCCACTCACTGGATGTTGACGTCGACGCTGGCCGGCAGATCGATACGCATCAAGGCGTCAACGGTCTTCGGCGTGGGATCGAGGATGTCGATCAGTCGCTTGTGTGTACGCATCTCGAAGTGCTCGCGCGAGTCCTTGTACTTGTGCGGCGAGCGGATGACGCAATACACGTTCTTTTCGGTAGGCAACGGCACCGGGCCGACCACACGCGCACCCGTACGGGTCACGGTCTCCACGATCTTGCGCGCCGACGCGTCGATCGCCTCGTGGTCATAGGCCTTGAGCCGGATGCGGATCTTTTGTCCCGCCACGCTGTGTCCTCTTCCGTCAATTTCGGCTTCACAGATGAACACCTCGTGGACGCAACTGTCGTCGCATCCCTCGTGACCAATACCTGACGGTGGTGATCGACGCTGTTCATCTGTCATTGTTCAAAACTCGCTTGCACGAGTCGTCGTACTGCGCCCAATCTTGCGGGCCTCCGGTCCACGCACTCGGGTGTGTCGCGGTGGCTACACACACTTATGCGCATGCGCTTACCGCTTGTATCCGACTGCATCTATCTGAACTCGGGTCTATCTTTGCTTGTTGTGCATCACAACGGAAGCTCGAACCAGTTCGCAAGCCGCTTAGTTCGTCCGGTGATGCTCTTCGGTCGACAGGCGCTCTGTCGCTGGTTGGTCGCATAAAGCTTCCAGCCGGGGCATACAGGGCCGCACTGCCAATCAAGGCAACCCGACAAGTATGCAATAGATCCGGCTCAGGACCAAATTCGTCCGGTCAACCTCCTCATGTGCGCCCTGGCATCGGTCCCCACTCCGGCCGAGCACACCGTGCACGACGGATCTTACTGATCGGTAGGATACCGATTATGCCGACCCAGAACGCGCTGACCAGCATCAGCCCCACCTACCGCCTTCGCCAGAAGTTGCCGGCCGGACGTCTGGGCTCAACGCTCTTCTCGGTGGGGATCTGCCTGCGCGTTCCGTACTTCGCGACGATCCTGCCGCACGTGAAGGTCATGAAACCCGGACGATGTGAGGTGACCGCCCCCAAGTGGTACGGCATCCGCAACCATCTGGGCACCTTCCACGCCATCGCGGCCTGCAACCTGGCCGAGACCGCGATGGGGATGCTGATGGAGGCCACCGTCCCCACCACGCACCGCTGGATTCCCAAAGCGATGCACAGTCAGTATCTGAAGAAGGCGACGACCGGACTTCATGCCGTGGCCACCCTGCGCGAGCCCCTCGACTTCGGAACCATCACCGAAGGCCGTGACGTGGTTGTCGACATCGCGATCACCGACACCCACGGCGTCGAAGTGGTCCACTGCGACATCACCACCTGGGTCACCCCGGCGTAACCGACGCCAACCTCTCTGAGTGCGGGCCTGGGTCGAAGGTCCCGGCTCTCGCGGACCTCACCACGTAACCGCAGGTACAAAAACCGCACGTAACAGGGTGTTTGACCGCACAGCGAGAAAATGCGCAGGCAAGGTGCGCAATTACTACGGTCAGTCGTATGCAGCTGACCCGATTCACCGACCTCGGTCTGCGGGCGATGATGTTGCTCGCCGCAGCCGAGGAAGACGGCCGTCGCGTCACCACCGGCGTCATCGCGCACAGCGTTGCCGCATCTGAGAACCACATCGCCAAGGCCGTGTCCCGGCTGGTGGACCTGGGCCTGGTGCACTCCCGGCGGGGCCGGCGCGGCGGGCTGTCGTTGACCGACGCCGGACGCCACGCCTCGGTCGGTCGTCTCGTCCGCGAACTCGAAGGCGACAACGAGGTCGTCGACTGCGCCGGGGACCACCCCTGCCCACTCCTGCCCGCGTGCCGGCTGCGGCGTGCGCTCGCCGATGCCAAGGAAGCGTTCTACGCCGCCCTCGACGAGCACGTCGTCAGCGATCTGGTCAAGGGCACGCAGATACCGCTCCTGCCCCTTCCCCGGCTCCCCCTCATTTCAGACGAACAACTGTTGTCACCCCCCCGAGAGGACACATCCATGACCACTGCCCCCGCGCCCATGCCCGAACGGCTGACCGCAACCCGAGCAGAGACCCTCGAACCGCATCACGCGGAGATGATCGCCGCGACGCTGCCACTGGTCGGCGCGAACATCGACGCCATCACCACCGAGTTCTACCGGCGCATGTTCGCCGATCACCCCGAACTGCTCCGCAACCTGTTCAACCGGTCCAATCAGGCCCAGGGCAGCCAGCAACGTGCACTGGCCGCATCCATTGCGACCTACGCGACGCACCTCATCGATCCGGCGTTGGAGGATCCCGCGGAACTTCTCGGCCGGATCGGCCACAAGCACGCATCGCTCGGGGTCACGGCCGATCAGTACCCGCTGGTTCACACCCATCTGTTCGCCGCCATCGTCGAGGTCCTCGGCGCCGACACCGTCACCGCCGACGTCGCGGCCGCCTGGGACCGGGTCTACTGGTTGATGGCGAACACCCTGATCGATCTCGAACGCCGTCTCTATGCGGACGCTGCGGTCGAAGCCGGTGACGTCTTCCGTCGGGCGCGGGTCACCGCGAGGGCACACGACCCCTCGGGAGCCGTGGTGCTCACCGTGGCCGCCGTGTCCGGATCATTCCCGGAGTTCATGCCGGGACAGTACGTTTCGGTCGGTACGACGCTCCCCGACGGCGCCCGGCAGATCCGCCAGTACAGCCTGATCAACACTCCCGGGTCCGGCAAGCTCACGTTCGCCATCCGGCCGGTGGCCGCGACCACCGACTCCCCGGCCGGCGAGGTGTCGACGCACATCGCCGAACATGTCGTGGTCGGTGACCTGCTGGACGTCAGCATCCCCTTCGGTGATCTGCCCGTGGACAGTCTCGGTACGCAACCACTGGTGCTGATCTCCGCGGGCATCGGGATCACGCCCATGGTCGGCATCCTCGAACACCTCGCGGAGCACGCCCCGGGTTCACGGGTACACGCATTGCACGCCGACAAGTCGCCCGACGCGCATCCGCTTCGACAGCGCCAGCGCGAACTGATCGATGAACTCGCCGGTGGCCGCCTCGACGTCTGGTACGAGACCCGGGCTTCGGACGAGCCGTCGATCCATCACGGTCTGATGCAGGTCGACGACATCAAGTTCGACGAGGACGCCGAGTTCTATCTCTGCGGTAACAACGGATTCGTCCAAGCGGTCCGTGGCCAGTTACTCGGACGAGGTGTGACGCCGAGCCGGGTGCACTGCGAACTCTTCTCACCCAACGACTGGCTTCTGGGCTGACCGGCCCCGGTCGGGGCGGGCACGTTCGAGAAGCCAAGCGCGTCATCGGCGCTTAGAATCCACCGATACCCCCCGCCCCGACCGTCCACCCGCAGAGGCCGCCTTGCCATCACAACCACCGATACGTCCGCTGATCAGCTATCTGAACGGCGAACTCGCGGGCAACGCACAGGCCAGTGTCTTCGATGAACTGCGCCGCGTCATCCTCGACGGCAGCGCCGCCCCCGGGTCGGCGATCCCGGTGGGAAGTGTCGCCGAATTGTTCGGCGTGAGCGCCATACCGGTGCGAGAAGCACTGAAAACGCTTGTCGGCGAGGGCTTGGTCGTCCACCGGACCGGCGGTGGCTACTTCGTCGCGCAGCTGACGCTGACCGAACTCCGCGAGATCTACTTCGTCCGTGGCGTGCTCGAACAGGCCGCTCTGACCCGGGCCTGCGCGGTGGCCACCGAGGCCGACCTCGACCGCGCCCGCGCCGAACACAAAGCGCTGCAGGAGGCCACCATTGCCGGCGACCGCAAGGCCTATCACGTGCATTCCCGCCGTTTCCACCAGGCGCTGGTCGGCCCCTGCGGAATGCACCGGCTCCTCAACATGTTCGACTCCACCTGGGACATCACCGAACCTTTCCAGGTGATGCAGCGGGCCACCGGACCCACGCAGCTCCAGCTGCACGGCGACCACGAGAAGATGATCGGTGCCATGGCCCGGCGCGATGCGACCGAGCTCGTCGCCGTTGCGCAAGAACACCATCGCCGCCTCGAATCGGTGATCATCGAAACCGCCGCCGAACTGAACGTGGCCGTCGAAGAATCCGCACCGAGCGCATAGCCCCCGCAGAATATATCGATTTCCCTGGGCCGGACCCGCACCAATTGTCACGTACGTAATCCGCGGGAAATATCGCGATCTTAAGTTTTTCTCAGCCCCACTCCGAGCCCGAATCCAGGTTCCGTTCCGACGCTGAAGGAAAGCCCATGACCGATGTTCAATCCCCAGACTCAGAGGTCCCGACAAGTCACCACAACGCCGCCGGCGAGAGCGTCATCAAGCTCAGCTACGACCAGCGGCTGACCAACGAGGATCTGGCTCCGCTTCGGAACCAGACCTGGACCTGGTACAACATCTTCGCGTTCTGGATGTCGGACGTGCACAGCGTCGGCGGATACGTGTTCGCGGGCAGCCTGTTCGCCCTCGGCATCGCCGCCTGGCAGGTTCTGGTCGCACTCGTCGTCGGCATCGTGATCGTCAACGTGCTGTGCAACCTGGTGGCCAAACCCTCTCAGCAGGCCGGCGTGCCCTATCCGGTCACCACCCGCATCGCCTTCGGTGTCCGCGGGGCCAATGTTCCCGCCATCATTCGCGGCCTCATCGCCGTGGCGTGGTACGGCATCCAAACATACCTGGCCTCAGTGGCTTTCGGATTGCTGGCCCTCAAGTTCTGGCCGTCGCTCGACAAGTACAGCGAAAGTGGTGACATGTCCTTCCTCGGGCTCTCACCACTGGGCTGGGCCGGCTTCATGCTCATGTGGGTACTGCAGGCCGTGGTCTTCTGGAACGGCATGGAGACGATCCGCAAGTTCATCGACTTCTGCGGTCCCGCGGTCTACGTCGTCATGGTCATCCTCGCGGGCTATCTGATCTGGAAGGCCGGCTGGGACAACGTCAGCTTCGATCTGTCGGTGGGTGAATCGAAGACCGGCTGGGCGTCGATCACCGCACTCATCTCGGCGATAGCCCTTGTGGTGTCGTACTTCTCGGGTCCGATGCTCAACTTCGGCGACTTCTCGCGGTACGGAAAGTCGTTCAGCGAGGTCAAGAAGGGCAACTTCTGGGGCCTGCCGGTGAACTTCCTGTTCTTCTCGATCCTGGTGGTGTGCACGGTTTCTGCCGGTGCCACCGTGATCGGCAAGGACGACGCGGGCAACATCATCACCGACCCGGTCCACATCGTGGACAAGATCGACAACACCACTGCCGCAGTGCTCGGTGTGCTCACCTTTGCCATCGCGACCATCGGCATCAACATCGTGGCCAACTTCGTCTCCCCCGCATTCGACTTCTCGAATGTGGCACCGACCAAGATCACCTGGCGCACCGGCGGCATGATCGCCGCAGTCGGATCGATCCTCATCACGCCGTGGAATCTCTACAACAATCCCGACGCGATCCACTACACGCTGGACACCCTCGGTGCGGTGATCGGACCCCTGTTCGGCATCCTGATCGCCGACTTCTACCTCATCAAGAAGCAGAAGATCGACGTCGATGATCTGTTCACGATGGATGAGAACTCGCAGTACTACTTCCGCGGGGGCGTCAACCCGGTGGCGGTCTTCGCCACGGTCATCGCCGCGCTCGTCCCGATCGGTGTGGTCATCTGGGGTACCGCGTACCAGGCAAGTTTCACGTGGTTCATCGGTGCCGCGATCGGATTCGTCCTGTACATGGTGGGCATGAAGTACCTGCCGCAACATCTGATCTATGGGACCCGTCCGGCACCCATCGAGGCCTGACAACCCCGATGATGTGGCCTTTTGGCGGCCGCGACCTGCGGTTTTGTTCGCCAAAAGGCCACATCATCGGTGAGCACATTTCGATCAGGAGAAGTTATGCGCATCTGCGCCATCAACCCGAACACCACTGCGTCGATGACCGACCGGATCGCGGTCGCCGCCCGTTCGGTGGCCGGACCTGACACCGACATCGTGGCGGTCACCTCCGCCATGGGGCCCGCCTCGATCGAATCGCATTACGACGAGGCCCTCGCGGTGCCGGGGTTGCTCGACGCGATCCTCACCTCGCAGCGCAGCGAGAGCCCCGCGGACGCATACCTACTCGCCTGCTTCGGGGACCCCGGTCTCGATGCCGCCCGCGAGATCGCGCCCGTCCCGGTCATCGGTATCGCCGAGGCCGCCATGCACACCGCATCCCTGCTCGGTCGCAGGTTCTCGGTTGTCACCACCCTGTCCAGGACCATCGGACGGGCCGAAGAACTCGCCGAGCGCTACGGGATGGCGAAGCACTGCCGGGGATTTCATGCGTGCGAGGTCCCGGTCCTGGAACTCGAGACGAACCCGGACACCGCGGCGATCCTCATCGAGGCGTGCGGATCCGCCGCGGAATCCGACGGCTCCGACGCCATCGTGCTCGGATGCGCCGGCATGGCCGACCTGGCTCAGACCATCAGCACGAAGATCGGTCTACCGGTGATCGACGGCGTTGCCGCCGGGACCGTGTTGTTGCAGTCGCTGATCACCCTCGGGATGGCGCCGTCGGGGACCGGAGAGTTGGCGCCACCGGGGCCCAAGAACTACGCGGGCCTCCTGACCCGCTTCGGCGTCCCCGGCGCGGGGATCTGATTCGCCGCCCGGTCTCGATAACCGGCCGTCGACGAAATCCAATTGCCGTCGACAATTCAGGATAAAACGTCTCTACCTGAGCAAATCCGGAAATATCGACCTTGAATTTCAATTGCCCAACCGGTGCGCGCATAATCGGTTGGGATGAATAGACCAACATTGTCACTGGTAATACCCGCCTACAACGAAGCCGAGACCATCGGCTGGTTGTTGAGTTCGCTGGAGACCGAACTCGACGAGCTCGACGAAATCATCGTTGTCGACAACAACTCGACCGATGACACCGCGGCAATCGCCGCCTCGTTTTGCGAGCGGATCCCCCGATTACGGCTCGTCAAGGAGACGAAGCGGGGTGTCATCGCGGCCCGGAACGCCGGATTCGATGCTGTCCGCAGCGACATCATCGGGCGCCTCGACGCCGATACGCGCGCCAAGCCCGGCTGGGCGGCCGCCGTCCGCGACTTCTTCGCCACGGCCGATCCCACCATCGGGGCCGGCACCGGTTTCTTCGACCAATACGACATGCCATTGCAATGGATTCATCGCCGCCTGGTCACCGTGGCGATGTCGAACGCCGACCGCAACGGTGGAGATGTCTCGTCGCTCTTCGGTGCGAACATGGCGATCCGCCGACAGACCTGGGAGAAGATCCGGCCGAACCTGCTCGAGCAGGACGGGATCTTCGACGATCTCGACATCACCCTGTGCACCAAGGAGTCCGGTCAGCGCAGCGTGTTCATCCCGAACATGGAAATCTCTGCGTCCGGACGTCGCATGCTCTCGGACACCGAGGTCTACCGCCAGTTCACCGCGTACATGCCGGCGACCCTGCAGGCCCGCGGCATGCCGGAGGCGGCCAAGCGTTCCTGGGCGAACGTACGCACGATGCGCCTACTGCACCGGATCTTCTGGGTGCCCGTGCGGGCCTGGGATCCCGTCAAGCGCCGGTATTCGCCCCGCCTGCTCTTCTCCGAGCGCCAACAGCGCGTTCTGCCGTACGGGACCGCCGGCTGAGCCGGAGTCGGTCTCGTTCGTCGACGCAGGACGACGCCATCGGCCCCGGCCGGAGCCGAGAAACATGTCAATTGGACAACGGTTTCACCGGGGACGGGCGAAAAAGATTGACAGTAGAAATTCAGTGGACGCCTGTACCCGGAGAAACCCAAAATTCGCACGCAGAGAATACACGACAGTAAATCTGCGACGCAGCTGGTGACAATCGAGAATGCGCGGCATGCGACCATGAATTACCGGGACTAACTAACCCGAAGTCGAATCGCAGCAGGAGGTTGCAGATAATGCCTGATTGGCGTCGCCGGGCCGGCGGATCAATTGTTACGGCGCTGCTCGTTGCCGGCACCTGCCTCGGATTGGCGGCACCCGCCCAGGCCGCACCGGTCCAATCACCGCCGGGCGCCAACGACGACTCGTGCGTTCCGTCCGCCGAGCACCCTCGTCCGGTTGTTCTCGTCCACGGCACGTGGGCCGACATGAGCACCACCTGGCAGGCCCTGTCCCCCGCCCTGAAAAGCGAGGGTTACTGCGTCTACGCCCTGAACTACGGTGCGGGTGTCCCGGGATCGGGCCAGAACCTGCTCGACCTGGTCGGCGGCGACTCCGTCGTCCGGTCCGCACAGACGCTGGCCGAGTTCGTCACGCAGGTCCGGCGGCAGACCGGCGCCGCCCAGGTCGATCTGATCGGCCATTCTCAAGGCGCCCTGGTGGCACGCGAGTACCTGAAGAACGCGGGCGGCACCAACAACGACGATCCGGCACAGAACGCGGTGCACACGCTCATCAGCCTGGCCGGCACCAACCAGGGCACCAGTTTCCATCTGAACCAGGGACTCGGCGCCATCGCGCAATCGCTCGGGATCCCGGTGATCGAACTGTTCAATGCCGCAGTCGGTCCCTCGTATGTCGAGCAGATGGCGGGATCACCGTTCCTCGGCGACCTGAATGAAGGTGGCGACACCCGGCCCGGCGTCGAGTACGTCGCCATCGCGACGCGCGACGACATGATGGTCACACCGGCCGAGAACGCTTTCCTCGTCCCCTCCCCCGGCCACACGGTGCGCAATGTCTGGGTCCAGGACGGCTGCGCCGCAGCGAAAGTCGACCACATGCAGGTCACCAGCGATCCCCGCGCGATGTGGCTCACGCTCGACGCGTTGGATCCGGGATACGGCGCAACACATCCCGCCCCCTGCCCCTGAGCGATGACGTGATCGCTGCAACCGAATTCGGTGTCATACCAGTGATGTATCGGGACATCGGCGACAGTTCTGCATCAAGACATTGGTGACAGTTACTGTGAATTCGTTGGCATCGAGTTGCCAGCATGCGTTCGGCGCCGGATCGACAAACCGCCGCCACGCGGCCAGGGCTTTTTCTTGGGCTCGAGGCGGGCAACGCCGGCTTGGCGAAAGATCCGCGCCAGCGATGCCGTGGACGGATCTGGTCCAATCCCATCGCGCGCAGAAGTGTTACCGATGGCCTGAGACAGAACTGTCACCGATGTCCTGAGACTTCAAATTGTCTGTCGTACCCCCCGCCTAGAATCAAATGTATGTTCGAGGGGGAGATCGAAGATGCAGGTGGGGACGATGAAATCGGTCCTGTCGAGTCGCTGGGTGTCAACGAGTTGTTGCGTAACACCGAGCTCGCGATGGCCCAGCAGTCGCGGATGGAGTGGGAACGGTACGCCGCTGCGGCGATGCTGCACCGACATCTCGTCGAGCCGACCGCCGGGTCTGAGGCGGAGATGCGCGCCCTTGATCCGTTCGCGCAGTGTGCGGCGAGATTATCTGCCGCACAGGGCCTGACGCAGCGGACTGCGGAGTTGCAGATCAATCGCGGGGTGGCGTTGCGCGATCGCTTGCCTGCGGTCAATGCGTTGCTGAAGGCCGGCCGGATCGCCGCGCACCATATTCCGGACATCATCGCCCGCACCGAGTTGATCGAGGGCTCAGCCCATATGGCCGATATCGATCGGGGGATCGCCGAGGCGCTGGGTCGGCGGGGGTCGTGGTCGAAGGGCCGGATGCGAGACATGGTCGATACCATCATCTTTCGCCGCGACCCCGACCTGGTGCGCAGTAACCGGGAAGACGCGAAAAACAACCGTGGGGTGTGGGCCAACAACGCCGACCACGGGATGGCCGTGATGGACGCACACGGCAGCGCCGAAGAGATGACCATGATCATGGCCCGCCTGGAAAAACTGGCCATGTCCACCTGCAAAGCTGACCCACGCCGCAAAGCCGACCGGATGTCCGATGCCCTGTTCGCCACGGTGATGGCCCGCGAGTTCTACTGCCAGTGCCCGAATGACCCCAAACATCCGTGCACCGCCGAGATCGTCACGATGCCTGCCGGACAGGTCATCTCCGGCGTGGACGTAAAGATCGTGCTGCATGTGATCGCCGACCAAGCCACCCTCGACGGTCGCGCCGAGAATCCAGGCTTCATGGACGGCCATGGCGTCGTCTCCGGCGACCATGTTCGCGATATCGCCAAACGACCAGAGACCGTGCAGCGGCCCATGGGCAACACGACCACGCCCACCACATCTGCCGAACCTGAACACGCAGAACCGGAACCCGCACAGCCACAACCACATCCGGACCCTCAGCCCCAGCCTGCCTCGGAGCCCCAGCCTGCGCCGACACCTCGGCCGGACGATGATCCAGATGCCACACCGAATAGGCAAAACGTCTACATGCGGGCTCCAGCGGACATGACCGAAGCGCCATTCCCGCACGTGGTACCGATGCCGGCCACCCAACCCGGTGACCAGTACCGGCCCTCGGTCGTCCTGGACACCTACCTCCGGATCCGGGACATCTACTGCATGTGGCCCGGCTGTGAACACAAAGCCTGGGGCGCCGACCTCGACCACACCCGCGAGTACAACCACAACGACCCCGAGAACGGTGGCTGCACCCATCCCTCAGAGATGAAGACACTGTGCCGGTTTCACCATCTACTCAAGACGTACAGCGACTGGCTCGACGATCAATACCCCGACCCAGAGACCGGACAGCCCCGACTGATCTTCACCACACCCGAACACCGCAACTACCACGGCCCGGGATGGACCGGCGACGACCTGTTCCCAACATTGCGGTTGATCGTCTTCGACAACCAACGCGGCTCACCGAACCGGCCACCGCCGGGACCACCGTCAAGAAGTAAACCGCGCACCGCTGCCAAACACGCACGCCGCCAACAAGAACGACTACTCAACCGCCGACAACGTGGATGCGAAGAGCAGCGCGCACGGACAGCCCGCGAAGAGCGAGGAAGGAACAGCCCACCACCGAGCTATTAGGTGTCCTTCCCCGCGCGGAAGTCTGCTCAGCGCGCGGCGCGCTCGGCCAATGCCCGCAGCGCCAACATCCAGTGCTGGATCAACTCGTCGAGATCGTCGCGGTCCATGACATCCGGCAGATACGTCACGTACGCCCGGACCACGGTCCCGTCTGGGCCGGCGGTGGCCATCGACTGGATGTCGATTTCGGCCTGTGCCGGCATCCGGTTGCCGCGCGCGATCACCTCGGCATCATCGCTGCTGCCCAGATCCGGCCCGTTCACATCGGGGAACCACGGCGCACGAGCGACCTCGGCAGGCACATCGCGGCCGGGGATCGTCCCGATGTAGTTGAAGACGATCTGCGGGTCGGCGAACCCTGAGAGGGCCTGGGCGCCTTCGGCATCGAGATAACGCAGCATTCCGTAGCCGATCCCGCGCTCCGGGTTGGCCGCCATGGCCTCCTGGGTGCGGGCGAGTACGTCGTCGGCGACCTCTGTCCGGGCGTACAGCTCCTCGATGTCGATGCCGTCGAGGTCGATCCGGGTCGGGAACATCGACGTGAACCAGCCGACGGTCCGCGAGAGATCGGCGCCCGGCACAACCGCTTCCTGCCGGCCGTGACCCTCGAGTGTGAGCAGGGCGTTGTTGATCGCGTAACCACGATCTCGCCGCCACCCGACAACCGCTGCCGCGAGTCCGGCGACCAACTGGTCGGCCACCGTGACATCGCCGCCCGCCGCGGCCGACAGCGGCTCGACGATCTCGGCCGGGATCTCGACCTCCATGCGGCTTTGCAGGTCCACCCGGTCGCGGGTGACGTCAAGGCGGCGCGCACCCAGAGCCGGGTCCTGTCCGCCGAGCACCGCCGACCAGTGGTCGATCTCGTCGCGGCGAGACGCGGCCCGGGCGTGCTGCGCAACGGACCACTCTGTCCAGGTGGTACCGGCATCCGGTAGGTCCACCGCTCCACCGGCGGAGATCTGCGAACCCGCAGTTGCGATGTCGGCGACCAGGATCCGCCACGACACCGCGTCGACAACCAGGTGGTGGGCCACGATGAGCAACCGGCCGCTACGGTCCGGGCCGGCGTCCAGCCACACGAACTGCAGCATGACCCCGCCCTCGGGATCCACCCGATCGACACCGTCGAACAGCGCATCACGCAGCGCGGATTGGTATCCCGGTTCTCCCGGACGTGCATCGGCGGCCAGTTCCGTACGGGACAGCAGCGACCTGACGTCGAGGCCACCGGCAGGCGCGATCACCAGAGTGCGTTCGTGGCTGTCCAGCCGCGAGCGGAGCACGTCGTGCTGATCGGTCACCGCGGCCATCGTCGCGACGATGTCGTCTTCGGTCACACCCACGGGCAGATTGACCACCATCGGCATCACGAACCGGCGGTGGTCGCCGCCGCGTTCGATCATCTTCACGGCAACCGGACTCAACGGTGCGACACGGGCTTGGGCGGCAACATCTCCCGGTATCTCGTCGACGGTTTCTGTTGCCGTCGTCGTCGATGCGGCCGCGGCCAGTGCGGCGACCGTGCGCAACTCCAGCACGTCCCGGGCCGTGAACCTCAGGCCGGCACCGCGCGCCCGGCTGACCAGTTGCATCGCCATGATGCTGTCGCCACCGAGCTCGAAGAACGAGTCATCGGTTCCGACCTCGTCGGCTCCGACGACCTCGGCGACGATCTGACAGAGCAGCCGTTCGTTCTCGGTCTCCGGGGCCCGTCCGGCCGTCGTGGAGGTGTCGGTGGCGGGCAACGGCAATTCGCGGCGGGCGATCTTGCCGGATCGTCCACGCGGGAACTCGTCGAGCACCACGATCGTCTCGGGCACCATGTACGAGGCCAACATTCGCGAAGCGTGTTCGCGGATGGCGGCCGGGTCGACATCGTGTCCGGCACGCCTGCTGACGTATCCGACCAGCCGCTGGCGGCTTCCGTCGGTGTGCACGACCGCGGCGGCCTGCTCGACCGTGTCATGGCCGGCCAACACGGTTTCGATCTCTTCGAGTTCGATCCGCAGGCCGCGTACCTTCACCTGGAAATCGACACGGCCGACGTACTCGAGGGTGCCGTCGGGTAGCCGCCGCACGCGGTCGCCGGTCCGGTACATCACCGAACCTGCCGGACCGTGGACCGCCGGCACAAACCGCTGCGCGGTCAGATCCGGCCGGCCGAGGTATCCGCGGGCGAGCTGCTGCCCCGAAAGGTAGAGCTCACCAACGGCTCCGGCCACACAGGGACGCAACCAGCGATCGAGCACCACGGTCTGGGTGTTCCACACCGGCGCCCCGATCGGGGTGATGTCGGCCCCGGCCATCGACGTGTCCGGCCCGGTGGCACCGGTCGCCACAACCTGCGATGTGGCATCGACGGTGACCTCGGTGGGCCCGTACAGGTTCACCACCTGCGTATCGGCCAGTGCGGCAACGTGTGCGGCGAGTGATCGCGGCAACGCCTCGCCGCCACTGAACACCAGTCGCAGTGTCGAGGCGGTCTTGGACGTGGCCAGCTGCGCGAAGACGGCGAGCACCGACGGCACGAACTGCACGATCGTCACCTGATGGCGCGCGACCAGTGCGACGAGTTCGTCGACATCCCGATGCGCCTGCGGTGGGGCCACGATCGTGCGGGCACCCACCAGTGCCGGCGCGAACAACTCCCACACCGAGGCGTCGAAGGTGAACGGCGTCTTGTACAGCACGACGTCGTCGGCCGAGAAGCCGTGTTCGGTTGCCATCCAGCGCAATTGGTTGACCAATGCCCGCTGGGTGATCTGGACGCCCTTGGGGCGGCCGGTGGACCCGGACGTGAACAGGACGTACGCAAGCGATTCCGGATGGATGCGCCCGCGCCGCTCGGTGTCCCGGAGCGCACTGGCATCTGCCGGTTGCAGGTCGCGTGCCGTCAGGTCCACGCAGAGAACGCCGGGCAGTGCCGATCGCAGGCGGCCGAGCAGATCGGCACTTGCGACGACGCAGCGTACGCCGGCATCGCTGACCATGGTTCGCAACCGTTCGTCCGGTCCCTCGATGTCCAGCGGCAGGTACGCGCCGCCGGCCTTGAGGATCCCGTAGACCGTCGCGACCTGTTCGAGTCCGCGCTGCATCGCGACGCCGACGATGGAGTCGGGGCCGATGCCCTGTGCGATCAGGGCCCGGGCCCGCCGGTTCGTCAGCGCGTCGAACTCGGCAAAGGTCAGTGCGGTGGTGTTGTCCCCGAACGCGATTGCCTGCGGCGTGGCGGCCACCCGATCGGCGAACAGCTGCATCGCGGTGCGATCGGGAATCTGGCGATCGGTGGCGTTCCAGGTCTGCAATTGCGCAGCCACTTCGTCCCGGTCGAGCAGGTCGAGCTCCCGCACCGGCGTCCAGCTCGCCTGTGCGATGGTGTCGAGCACCCGCACGATCCGCTCGGCGAGTGTCTGCGCCCGGTCGCCGGAGATCAGGGCCGGGACGTACTTCAGGGTGAGCGACAGATCCGGATCCGCCTGCGCCAGAAGGGTCACCGGATAGTGCGAGGCGTCATTGATCTGTGCTCCGGCGATGAACATGCCGTCGATGCCCGACTCACCCTGCTGACGGGTCCGGTCCACCGGATAGGACTCGAAGACCGTCAGGGTGTCGAAGAGCACCGGCAGGCCCGCGGAACGCTGGATGGTTGGCAGACCGACATGGTGGGCGTCGAGCAGACCGGCCTGCTCGGACTGGATCCGTTCGAGCAGTCCGATGATCGTCTCGCGTTCGCCCAGCCTGATCCGCACCGGAATGGTGTTGATGAACAGACCGAGAATCGATTCCACACCGGTCACCTCTGGCGGGCGGCCGGAGACCGTCGCACCGAAGACCACGTCGTCGCTACCCAACGTGCGTGCGAGCACGATGCCCCAGGCCGCCTGCACGAGCGTGTTCATCGTCAGACCGCGCTCTCGCGAGAGATCGGCCAGAGCACTCGACGTGCGTCCACCGATGTCCAACGCCATCTCGGTCGGCACGGTGTCAAGGGCGTCGGTGGAGTCGGCCACGACGCTGTCCCCGACCAGCAGGGTCGGCGAGTCCAGCCCGTCGAGCGCCTGCTGCCACGACGAGATCGCCGCCGAGGCATCACGCGCTGCGAGCCAGACCAGGAAGTCACGGTAGGACCGGGTCCGCGGCAGGTGGGTGTCGTCACCGCCGGTGGCGTAGAGGACGAAGAGCTGCTCCATCAGCAGCGGCCCCGACCAGCCGTCGAGCAGGATGTGGTGGTTGGTCAGCGACATCCGGTAGCGCTCAGCGCCATTCTCGTCCGGCCCCATCCGCAGCATCATCACCCGAACCAGCGGTGGTGCCGCCATGTCGAACCGGGCGCTGCGATGTTCGAACAGCAGGCGGTCGGCCTCGCGGTCGGCGGCGGCGGTATCGTCGCCGTACTCCGCGGCCAGATCGATCAGCTGCCACGGAACGTCGACGCCGGCGGCCACGAACTGCACCGGCGAACCGTCGCCGATGTGCCGGAAACCGACCCGCAGGTTGGGGTTTCGGTCGATGAGCGCGCGTACCGCGGTGCGCATCCGCTCGGTGTCCACCGCGCCGGTCAGCTCGAAGACGATCTGGGCGGTGTAGATGTCGGTGTGCTGATCGGCGACCTCGGCATGGAACAGCATGCCCATCTGCAACGGTGAGAGGGACCAGATGTCCTCGATCGCGGCGAAGTCGTTCTCGAGTGCCTCGATCTCGTCCTGTGCGATCCGCACCAACGGCACATCGGACGGGGTCAGGCCGCCCGATGCCGGCGAATCGTCATGTGCCGCCAGGGCAGCCGCGGCCGAGGCCCACAGGTCGCCGAGTTCGCGGACCTCGTCGGGCGCCAGGATCCCACTCGCGTAGGCCAGTGAGGCCGACAGCCGCGGGCCGTCCGGGTGATCAGTCGTCACAGCGTTGATACTGAGCACGGCAGGCGCGACCATGCCGGCGTCCTGGGCACCGCCCAGCGGTCCGCCGTCCTTCGCCCGTTGCCACCCGAAATTGGTTGCTGCATCGGCGTTCTCATCGTGTCCCGCGGCGACCCTACCGAGATAGTTGAACCCGATCTGGGCCCCCCGGTAGTCGGCCATCGCGCGGGTCCGCTCATCCCCGCTGTACGCCAGCAGCCCGAAACCGATACCGGCCTGCGGGACCGCGAGCAACTGTTCCTTGACGGCCTTGATCGCCGCGCCGGCGGCCGGGCCACCGGTGAACGCGTCATCGACGTCGATCCCGGACAGGTCCAGCAACAGCGGATACATCGAGGTGAACCAGCCGACCGTGCGGGAGAGATCGGCGCCGCCGACCGCATCTTCCTCACGACCGTGCCCTTCGAGGTCGATGAGGACCGAACCGGCGTCCGATCCGCGACGAGACCGCCACACCCGCACCGCCATTGCCAGCGCGGTCAGCAGCGCGTCGTTCACACCACCGCGGTAGGTGGCGCTCACGCCGGTGAGCATCGACTCGGTCACCTCGGTGTCGAACTCGAGGTCCAGGCGTTCGATGGTCGAGGCCACATCCCGCTCCGGGTCGATGCGCCGGGCACCGAGCACCGGATCGTCCGACTCGACGATCGTTGTCCAGTAGTCGATCTCGCCACTGTGCTGCGGCGCAGAAGCGGTCAGTGCGGTGGCCCAGGCGCGCAGCGACGTGCCGGTCTCGGCCAGTTGTGGCGTGCCGCCGTTCTCGCTCTGGCCCCAGGCCACGGCGAGGTCGGGCAGCAGGATGCGCCACGACACGCCGTCCACCACCAGGTGGTGGATCAGCACGTAGAGCCGTCCGGTCACATGTGCCGGGCTGTCGGCGGCGGGATCGAACCAGACCACCTGGATCATCGATCCGGTGGCCGGATCCAGACGGGCGATCGCCTCGGCGGCCGCGGCCTGGGCGATCTCGATGAACTCGGGAGTTCCTGGCGCAGCGGTGAATTCGACCCGGGTCAGGACCGATCGCGGATCGACCGAACCGACCTCGCCGATCTCGAGGTGGGCCGATTCCGCACCGGCCTCCACCAGCCGGGACCGCAGGGCGTCGTGCCGGTCGAGCACCGCGCCGACCGCGGCGAGCAACCGGTCCGCACCCGGGTCCGCGGGCAGTGTCAGGAAGCTCGCCTGCGAGAACTCGCGGTACTCACGACGGCTTTCCACCAGCCACCGCATGATCGGGGTCAGCGGCGCAGAACCCACCCCACCACCGGGCAGTTCGTCGAGCATCTGGATCTGCGCGTCGGCCGCGATCCGCGCGACCTGGGCGAGTTCGGCAATGGTCCGCCGGTCGAAGACGTCCCGCGGGGTGAACACGATGCCGGCGGACCGGGCCCGCGACACCAACTGGATCGAGACGATGCTGTCGCCGCCAAGCGCGAAGAAGGAGTCGTCGACGCCGATCCGCTCGGCACCGAGGACCTCTGAGAACAGCTCTGCCAGTCGCTTTTCCATCTCGGTACCCGGCGCCCGGTAGGCGTCCGAATCGGCACCGAAGACCGGTTCGGGCAGGGCCCGGCGATCCAGTTTGCCCGCAGGCGTCAGCGGCACCGAATCCAGCACCGTGATCGACGAAGGCACCATGTGTCCGGGAAGTCGTTCTCCCAGAGCGGCACTGAGTTCTGCGGCGCTCACGTTCCGGCCGGGATGCGGATACACGTATGCCACCAACACCGTCTGGCCGGTGTGCGGATGGCGGTGACCCATGGTCACGGCGAAGCCGACATCGGGATGATCGCCGAGCGCGGCGTCAATCTCACCGAGTTCGATCCGGAAGCCGCGAACCTTCACCTGATGGTCGCTGCGACCGAGGAACTCGAGCTCGAGTCGACCGGAGGACGTCTGCTTCCATCGCACGACGTCACCGGTGCGATACATGCGGGAGCCCGGCTCGCCCAACGGGTCGGCGACGAAACGCCCGGCCGTCAGATCTGGCCTGCCGAGGTAGCCGCGCCCCACGGAAGCACCCGATACGTAGAGTTCACCGGCCACACCCGGCGGCACCGGCTGCAGTCGTGAGTCGGCCACCAGAGCCCGGACACCCGTGACCGGCCCACCGATCGTGACCGGCTTCTCCGGATCCATCTTCTCGGTCGAGGTCGACCAGATCGTCGCCTCCGACGGTCCGTACAGGTTGAACATCGAGCGTCCCGGTGCCCAGCGCCGGACCAGCTCCGGTGGACAGACATCGCCTGCGACAGCGATCATCTCGACACCGTCGAGTCCGTCGACAGGAACCGTGGCCAGGGCCGCAGGTGTCACGAACGCATGGGTCACCCGGTGTTCGGCGAGCAACCTCGCCAGATCGGGTCCACCGAAGATCGTCGACGGCGCGATCACCTGGGTCGAGCCCGACGCGACCGCCATCATGATCTCGAAGATCGAGGCATCAAAGCTCGGGGACGCGAAGTGCAGCACCCGCGACGACCGCGTGAGCTCGAATCGCGGAGCCATCTCGGCGATCAGGTTCGCCAGGCCACGGTGCGTCGTACCGACGCCCTTGGGCCTGCCGGTCGAACCCGACGTGAAGATCACATAGGCCAGGTCGTCGAGCGACACCTGCGCCGCGACCGATTCGCCCGGAGCATCCGCCCCGTCGGTGTCGACGGGTCCGAGTTCCGGTTCGGCCGACAGCGGTAGCCATTGGGTGGACTGCGGGAGCCGGTCGAGTACGTCGCCGGTGGTCAGACCGATCCTCACGTCCGCGTCGACGATCATGTTCTCGATGCGCGCCGCCGGATAGTTGGGGTCGATCGGCAGCACTGCACCACCCGATTTCACGATCGCCCAGAAGGCGGTCATGGACTCGACGGAACGGCCGATCGCCAGCGCCACCGGCGTGCCGGGGGCGACACCGTGTTCGAGCAGGCGCCGGGCCTGCCGGCTCGCAGCCCGATCGAGCTCACGGTAGGTCAATGACGTCTGACCACAGACCAGTGCCGCACCGTCGGGATTGGCGGCCACCGCCTCGTCGAAGATCTCGATCATGGTGCGCGGCGGTACATCCGGAGCCCCGGAGACGGGCGAGAGCGCGGCGCGCTCCTGGATCGCCAGGAGGTCGATGTCCCCCACCCGGACGTCGGGGTTGGCGGCCACGGCCGCCGCGATCGCAGCGAACCGCTGCGCCAGGGCGGCGATCGTCTCGGGATCGAACAGTGCCGTGGCGTAGGTGAAGTGCGCGGACAGACCGGTTGTCCCGGCCTCGTCGACCGTGTCGGCCAGTGTCAGCTGCAGGTCGAACTTGGTTGTGGGAGTGGCCGATTCCAGCGCCGAGACGCGCATGCCCGGCAGTTCGAGCTCGGCCCGCTCATTGTTCTGGAATGCCAGCGCGACCTGGAAGAGCGGTGCGTACGACGTTTCCCGCTCCGGCGCCAGGTGTTCGACCAGTCGCTCGAACGGGATCTCCGTATGGGTGAACGCCGCGATGTCGGTGCTGCGCGTGCGGGCCAGCAGATCGCTGAAGCGCTCACCGGGGTCGACGGGCGTCCGCAACACCAGGGTGTTGACGAACATGCCCACCAGGTCATCGAGTTCGGGTTCACCGCGCCCGGCGATCGCCGTCCCGACAACGACGTCGTCAGTGGTACCGGAACGCGCCAACAGCACGGCCAGAGCGGCGTGGCAGACCATGAACATCGTCGCCCGGTGATCCACTGCCACCCGCTGCAGTCCCTGACGTACCGACGCATCGAGTCCGAACTCGAAGGACGCACCGGCAGTGGACTGCACCGGCGGACGCGGTCGATCAAGCGGCAGGTCGATGACATCGGGGATGCCGTCGAGCTGCTGTGTCCAGTAGTCGAGCTGACGTGCGGCCAGGGATTCGGGATCGGCCTCGTCTCCCAGGACAGCGCGCTGCCACAGGGCGTAGTCGGCGTACTGCACCGGCAACGGGGACCAGTTCGGCTCGCTGCCTGCGGTCCTGGCGGTGTAGGCGACCATGATGTCGCGGGCCAACGGGGCAACCGACGAGCCGTCGCCGCTGATGTGATGGATCACCATCACCAGCACGTGTTCGTCCGCCGCACGCCGCAGTAGCGCGATCCGCACCGGAATCGACTCGGTCACATCGAATCCGACGCCGATCAGCGAACGCAGTCGGGCATGCAGGTCGTTGTCGTCGGCGACCTCGTGGATGTCGAGGGTCACGGCCGACGCGGGCAGGTCGTCGGCGTCGACGATCAGCTGGTGTGGTCCGTGGCCGTCGTCCGGGTACCGGGTCCGCAGGATCTCGTGACGGTGCACCACGTCGGCGACCGCGGCAGCCAACGCGTCGGTGTCGAGCTCGCCCGACATCGCGATGGCGGCCGGGATGTTGTAGGCCGGTGATGCCGTGTCGAACTGGTTGATGAACCACATCCGACTCTGGGCCGGGGACAGCGGCACCCGATCGGGACGTGGCCCGGCGATCAGCGGTGGACGATCGCGGCCACCGTCGGCCCGCTCAGCCAACTGCGCGAGTCCGGCGACCGTCGGTTCGACGAACAGATCACGGACGGCGAGATCCGATCCCACCGCCGCGTTGATCTGGGCCACCACGCGCGTTGCGGTCAGCGAGTTCCCGCCGAGCGCGAAGAAGCTGTCGTGGATACCCACGACATCGACTCCGGCGAGATCGGCGAAGATGCCTGCCACGATCTCCTCGACCGGCGTCCGCGGCGGCGCGTAGCCCTCGGTACCGGCGAAGACCGGCTCCGGCAGCGCCTTTCGATCGAGTTTGCCGTTGATGTTCAGCGGCATCTCATCGAGCGGTACGACCAGCGCGGGCACCATGTACGCGGGCAGTTCCTCGGCGGCAGCGGCCAGGACGGCACGGGTGTCCGGCTGCCCGGCGCCCTCGGTGACCACATAGGCCACCAGCTGCTCACCCACGTGCGGGTCACTGTGGACGGTCACGACCGCGGCCTGTACCTGCGGCGACTGCAGCAGGACACGCTCGATCTCACCGAGCTCGATGCGGAATCCGCGCACCTTCACCTGGAAGTCGCTGCGCCCGGCGTATTCGAGCGTGGGCGATTCACCGGCGACCGGGACCCAGCGGGCCAGGTCACCGGTGCGATACATCCGGGTTCCGTTGGCGCCGAACGGGTTGGCGACGAACCGTTCGGAGGACAGGTCGCTGCGACCCTGATAGCCGCGGGCCAGCTGGGCACCGGCGAGGTACAACTCACCGGTCACCCCGTCCGGCACCGGCTGCAACCGGGTGTCGAGGACGTAGACCTGCGTGTTCCATTCGGGGCGACCGATCGGAACGACCGCACCGATCGTCGCGGGCACCGGTTGGTGCGTGACGCTGACCGCAGCCTCCGTCGGGCCGTACAGGTTGTGCAGCTGCGGCGCCGCGGCGGAACCGGCGGTCAACTGCCGGAACCGGTGCACCACATCGGGAGTCAGTGCCTCACCGATGCAGAGCACATGGACCAGCGACGTCAGCTGTTCGGGCCGGGCATCGGTCAGGAACGCCCCGAGCAGGGAAGGCACAAAGGTCACGGTGCTCACGCCGGTGCGCTCGATGAGTCCGGCGAGATAGACCGGATCCCGATGACCCTGCGCGTCGGCGACGACCAGACGGGCACCTGCGGTCACGGCCCACCAGAACTCCCAGACCGACAGGTCGAAGGTGGCCTGGGTGCGCAGCAGCAACGCATCGTCGTTGCCGAGCCGGAACTCGGCGGTGATCCAGCTGAGCTGGTTGACGATTGCCGCATGCGACACCGCCACGCCCTTGGGCCTGCCGGTGGAACCGGAGGTGTAGATGACGTAGGCGGTGTTCTCCGGGCGCAACGGTGCCAACCGGTCGCTGTCATCGATCTCGTCCCCCGACACCGACGAGGTGTCGAGTTCGGTCAGATCCAGGACCTCGACGGTCTCGGGCAGACCGGACGGCCGCTCCCCCGCCACCAGCACCATCACCGGTTGCGCGCTCTCGACGATGAAACCGATGCGGTCGACGGGATGATCGGGATCGATGGGCAGATATGCGCCACCGGCCACCGAGACCGCGTACATCGCCACCAAGAGATCGAGTGAACGTGGCATGGCCAGTCCGACAATGGTTTCCGGGCCGACACCGCGATCGATCAGGAGCCGGGCTGTGGCGTTGACCCGCGACCGGAGTTCGGCGTAGGTCACTGCCGGGCCGCTGTCGCACTCGATGGCGACGAGTTCGGAGTTGTCGCTGCACGACTGCGCCAGTGCGCCGGCCAGTGTGCCGGCAGACAGCACCACCGAGGTGTTGTTGCGTCCCCGCAGCACCTCCCGACGGCGGCGTTCGGTCAGCATCGGCAGATCACCGACGGCGGTGAACGGCTCCGCGATGATCTCACCGACAAGCGTCACAAAATGTCCGGCGAAGGTGTCGACCGTCTGCGCATCGAAGAGATCGTCGGCGTAGGTGAACACCGCGTCGAGGCCGGCCGGCCGGCCCTCGTCGTCATAGTTGTCGGACAGGATCAGTTGCAGGTCGAATTGGGCAACGCCATCGGGCAATTCGACGGGCTCGATACTCAGCCCGGGCAGCTCCAGACTGGACCGCTCCATGTTCTGGAACGACAGACCGACCTGGAAGATCGGATGATGCGCGGTGGAGCGGACCGGGTTGAGGACCTCCACCAGACGCTCGAAAGGCACATCGGCGTGGGAGAACGCCTCTGCGTCCCGATCGCGAACGGCATCGAGAAGTGTGGTGAAGCTGCGGCCGAGATCGATGTCGGTCCGCAACGCCAGCGTGTTGACGAACATGCCGATGACACCCTCGACCTCACTCTCGCCACGACCGCCGATCGGTGTGCCGACAGTGATGTCGGTGTTGCCGCTCAGGCGGGCCAGAAGCAGGGCGTAGGCACTGTGGAAGGCCATGAAGGTGCTCGCGCCCCTGGTGCGCGCCAGATCCGCCATGCCGCGGTGCAGGTCCGCCGAGATGCTGAACGCATGCTGCCGACCGCGCAGAGACTGCACGGGTGGCCGCGGGCGGTCGGCGGGCAGTTCCAGCTGATCGGGCGCACCGTCGAGATTGCGCTTCCAGAAGTCGATCTGCTTCGACAGCAGGCTGTTCGGGTCTTTCTCGTCACCGAGGAGTTCGCGCTGCCAGATCGAGTAGTCGGCGTACTGCACTGCCAACGGTGTCCAGCGGGGGCTCTGGCCCTGTGACCGCGCGGCGTAGGCCATTGCGAGGTCACCGACAAACGGTGCCACCGATTGGCCATCGGCCGCCACGTGATGGATGACCATCGCCAGCACGTGCCGGCTCGGGTTGACCCGCAACAGGCCGATGCGCACCGGTACCGCGGTGGTCACGTCGAATCCCCGCGAGACGAATTCGCGCATCGCGTCGGCGACCGTCTCTTCGGTTGTCTCGAGGAGCTCGATCTCGGGTGTCGCCTGGGCCGGCGTCAGGATCACCTGATGCGGTCCGGACGGCGAGTCCGGGTAGATCGTCCGCAACGACTCGTGCCGGGCCGCCACGTCGGCGATCGCCCGTCGCAGGGCCGGCAGGTCGAGATCGCCGACCAGGGCGACCGCCGCCGGGATGTTGTAGGCGACCGAGTCCGGATCGAATCGGTTGAGGAACCACATCCGGGTCTGGGCCAGTGACAGCGGGATCCGGACCGGACGAGGGCGCGCCACCAGTGGCTGCCGCTGCGTCCGCGCACCGGGGTCCGAGGAGATCCGCTGCGCGAGTTCGGCAACGGTGGGAGCCGCGAACAGCTCCCGCACACCGATCTTTCCGCCCAGGGCGGCACTGGCCCGCCCGACCACCTTGGTGGCACTGAGCGAGTTGCCACCGAGGTCGAAGAAGCTCTCGTCGATGCTGACCTGGGAGACGCCGAGAACCTCGGCGTAGACCTCGGCCAGGGTCGCCTCGATCTGATTGCGCGGCGCGATGTATGCCCGCTCGCCCACGGTGAACACCGGCTCCGGCAGCGCCCGGCGATCGAGCTTGCCGATCGGGGTGAGCGGGATCGAGTCCAGCAACATGACAACCGTCGGCACCATGTGCTGCGGCAGATGTCGTCCGACTGCTGCTTTGAGCGACTCCACGTCGATCTCACGATCGCGCTTGGCCAGGACGTAGGAGACCAGGACGTGATCACCCTGCGGACCCGGAGTGCCCAGGGTGACCGCGAAGTCGACGTCCGGCTGCGCGTCGAGCACTCGGTCGATCTCGCCGAGTTCCACGCGGAAACCACGGATCTTGACCTGGAAGTCACTGCGGCCCACATATTCCAACGAGTCGGGGTGCACATCCGCGTCGGTGCTGTACCGCACGAGGTCACCGGTGCGATACAGGCGCGACCCGGGTTCGCCATAGGGATCGGGCACAAACCGTTCGGCGGTGATCTGCGGACGGTTGAGGTATCCCCGCGCCACGCCGGGTCCGGCGAGGTACAGCTCACCGACAACACCACGCGGGACCACGCGCATCCTCGAGTCCAGGACCCGGGTGGTGACCCCGCGCAACGGAGACCCGATGGTCACCCGGTCGCCGGCGTCGAGGGCAGGCGTGATGGTCACGATGACCGTGGACTCGGTGGGACCGTACGCATTTCGCAATGCGCCCGGCCAGCGGTCGGTCAGTTCCGGAGGACAGACGTCGCCACCGACGACAACCGAGCGCACCGAGTCGAGCCCGGCGGGGTCGACCGTCATCAACGCGGTCGGCGTCATGACCACGTTGGTGACCTGTTCGGCGGCGATCAGGTCGGCCAGTTCGGAGCCACCGAAGACGTCCTGGGGTGAGACGACAACGGTTGCACCGGCGGTGAACGCGGCCAGCAGTTCGCCGACCGACGTGTCGAAACTCGGTGAGGCGACATGCAGGAACCTGGAATCGGGGCCCACGTCGTAGTGCTCGCGCACGTCTTGCGCGAGGTTTGCCAGGCCGCGGTGTGTGACCACCACTGCTTTCGGCCTGCCGGTCGAACCGGAGGTGTAGATCAGGTAGGCGACCTGGTCGAGTCGCATCGGGCTGATCCGGTCGGCATCGGTGATGGCGGCACCGGCGTCGTCACCGGCGCCCAGCTCGTCGATGTCGTGCCAATCGACCACAGCGGGCAGATCACCGGAGTCGGGGGCGACGGTGATCCCGAACAGCGCCCCCGAGTCGTCGAGCATCTCCACAATGCGTTCGCGTGGGTAATCGAGGTTGATCGGCAGGTAGGCGGCACCGGTCTTCGCGATCGCCCAGGTGCCGACAACAGAGGCCAGCGAGCGGCGGGTTCCCAGTGCCACAACGGTTTCCGGTCCGGCGCCCGCCGAGATGAGTCGACGCGCGATGGTGTTGGTCAGGCGATCGAGCTGGGTGTAGGTCGGCTCGCGGCCCTGGCAGGACACGGCAACACCCGACGGATTGATCCCGACCCCGCGACCGAGTAGCTCGGGCAGCGTCTGTGGCGTCGTGCCCGCCGGTCCGGACACCGACACCAGATCGGCGAACTCCTCGTCGCCGAGCACGTAGATGTCGCTGACGACCACGTCGGGGTCCACGGCCACCGCGGCCAGGATGCGGTTGAACCGTTCGGCGAAATTGTGGATCGACGACGGGTCGAACAGATCGCTCGCGTACGTGAACAACCCGGCCATCGCCGCGCCCGGTTCGTCGTTGTCGCCGATCGACAACTGCAGATCGAACTTGGCGACATCGAAGTCGGCACGTAGGGGCGACACCCGCAATCCGGGCAGCGTCAGTTCGGGGACCTCGTTGTTGTCGAAGGACAACGCCACCTGGAACAGCGGATGGTGCGCGGTCGAACGGGGCACGTCGAGCACTTCGACGAGGCGCTCGAACGGTATGTCGCCGTGCGCCATCGCATCGACGTCGGCCCTGCGCACCGCAGCGAGAAGGTCGGCGAACGTCTCTTTGGGGTCGACCTCGGTGCGCAGTACGACGGTGTTGACGAACATACCCACGAGCGGATCGAGCGCCTGCTCACCACGTCCGGCGATCGGGGTGCCGACAGCGATGTCGGTGACCCCGCTCATCCGCTCCATGAACACGGCCAGTGCCGCATGGATCACCATGAACATGCTGACGTCGTGCGTCCGGGCGATGTGTTGCAGCGCTTCCCGGACCTGGGCCGGTACCTCGAACTGGTGGCTGCCACCACGCAGCGACTGTGTCGCCGGCCGCTGATGGTCCGTCGGCAGATTCACCGACTCCGGCAGTCCGGCCAACGTCTTGCGCCAGAACGCGATCTGCTGGGACGCGAGCGAATCGGCGTCCTTCTCGTCGCCGAGGACCTCCCGCTGCCACAGCGTGAAGTCGGCGTACTGCACGGTCAGCGGTTCGAAGTCGGGGGCCGCGCCGGATCGACGGGCTTCGTACGCGCGCAACAGGTCCGCGAACAGGGGTGCCATGGAGGCACCGTCGGCGGCGATGTGGTGGACCACCATCATCAGCAGGTGTTCGGTCTCCGACACGCGCATCAGCACGATGCGGATCGGCAGTTCGGCGGTCACGTCGAACCCGGCCACCGCGTGCCTGCGCAGTTCCGCCTCGATCGCTGCCTGGTCGGCGCGCACCTCGATCTCGCGGTAGATGTCGGTCACCGCGGCGTCCGCGGCGTGGATCACCTGATGCGGTCCGTCCGGTGAATCCGGGAACGTGGTGCGCAACGACTCGTGACGCTGTGCCACATCACCGATGGCCGCGCGGAGGGCCCGGACGTCGAGTTCGCCGGACAACCGCAGCGGCAGCGGCAGGTTGTATGCCGGTGAGCTGGTGTCGAACTGGTTGATGAACCACATCCGCGACTGGGCCAGCGAGAGCGGTATCCGCTCGGGCCGTTCGCGGGCGGCGAGTACCGGACGGGTGGAGACCGCGCCGGAGCGCGAGGCAGCCAGTTCCGCCAGCTCCGCAACGGTCGGATGGTCGAAGATGTCGCGGACGGTGATCTCGATGCCCAGGGCCGCGGCCACGCGAGCCGCCACCCGTGTGGCGCCGAGTGAGGTGCCACCGATGTCGAAGAACGAGTCCGTGGCGCCGACCTGCGTGGCCTTCGCGACATCGGCGAACACCGCCGCCACGGCCCGCTCGCCCGCGGTCCGCGGCTCCACGTGGTGCCCGTCCGAGCTGCCCGACTCCGGCCGCGGCAGGGCGGCACGGTCGAGTTTGCCGTTGACCGTGAGCGGGAGCTCCTCGAGGATCATCACGACGTCCGGAACCATGTAGCTGGTCAAGAACTCCGACACCGCTGCCCGGACCTCGCCGGACACCAGGTCCGTTCCCGACTCGGGGACCACATAGGCGATCAGACGTTCGCCGGTGGACAGGCCCGGCATATCTGCGCCTTCGACGAGCGTGACCGCCGAGGCCACACCGTCGATCCGCAGCAGCGCTGCCTCCACCTCACCGAGTTCCACCCGGAATCCGCGCAGCTGCACCTGAGAGTCGCTGCGCCCCAGGTACTCCAGTTCGCCGTGGGCGTTGCGACGGGCAATGTCGCCGGTCCGGTAGAGCCGCTCGCCGGGGGCACCGAACGGGTTGGCGACAAAACGCGAAGCGGTCAGATCCGGTCGATCCAGATAGCCACGGCCGAGCTGGACGCCCGAGACGTACAGATCACCTGACACACCGGTCGTGACCGGATGCAGACGGCTGTCGAGCACGTGTACCCGCAGACCTGCGATGGCGTCGCCGACCACCGACGACGTCGCCTGCGCGGCGAACTCCCGGTCCAGACGCATCCGCGTGACATGCACGGTCGTCTCGGTGATGCCGTACATGTTGACCAACACCGGGGCGGTATCGGCATGCCGGGAGAACCATCGGTCGAGCTGCCCGAGATCGAGCGCCTCGCCACCGAAGATCACGTACCGCAGGTTCAGATCGCCGGATACGGCCACCCGATCCGCCTCGGCGAACTGATAGAACGCCGACGGCGTCTGGTTGAGTACCGTCACCTGTTCCCGCACCAGGAGTTCGCGGAACTCGTGCGGCGATCGCGACGTCGCGAAATCGACCATGACCAGCGCACCGCCGTGCAGCAGCGGGCCCCACAGCTCCCAGACCGAGAAGTCGAACGCGTAGGAGTGGAACATCGTCCACACATCGTTTTCGTCGAAACCAAAGTCGCGCTGCGTGTTCCGCATCAGTGCGACAACCGTCTCATGGGCGATCACCACACCCTTGGGGCGACCGGTCGATCCCGATGTGTAGATCACGTATGCGGTGTTCGCCGCGGCCAGCGGCCCGGCGAGTTCGCTCTGCGTGACCGGCGACCCGTCGAGGGACGCGAGGTCGTCGGCAACCGACGGTGCGTCGAGCACGACAGTGGCCGGCAACTCCGCGGACAACGCAGCCCGGTGTTTCTCGGTCATCAGCACCAAGACCGGCGCGGCATCGTCAAAGATGTACTGCAGGCGCGCAGCCGGGTGGCTGACGTCGATGGGCAGGTAGCCGGCACCGGATTTCAGCACCGCCAGCAGGGCCACCACGAGATCAGCGGTTCGGTCGAGCGCGATCGCAACCAGCTTCTCGGGACCGGCACCGAGGGAGATCAGCAGCCGGGCAAGCCTGTTCGCGCGTTCGTCGAGCTGGGCGTAGGTGATGACGGTGTCGCCGTCGATGAGAGCCCGGTTGCCGGGAGTGCGCACGACCTGTTCGTCGAACAACTGCACCAGGGTCGCGTCGCGTGCCGACCCCTCCCCCGACTCGATGATGACCGAGGCGAGCATGCCGGTGAACTGCTCGGCAAAACCGACCGCGGAGTCGCCCTCGAGTAGTCCGGGAAGCAACGTCGACAACGCGACCGTGATGGCGGCCTCGGCACCGACGCCGACCGCCGCCAGTGTCACCACGAGCTCGGTCGACTTGGCATGCAGGGCGCCGTAGGTCACATCGGTACCGTTGTGCGAGAGCGCGATTCCGTCGGGGTTGATCCGCGCCGCGGTTTCCAGCAGCTCCGAGAGCGACTTGCCCTTGAGCTCGGCAAGGGCCGAACCGAACCCCTCCGCCTCTGCACCACCGACCGACCGGTCGAGCGATCGGCGTTCGGCCGCGGTCAGGATGTCGATGTCCCCGACGACAACGTCCGGATCGGTGGCGATCGCGGTCAACACCGAGAGGAACCGCTGTGACATCGCCTCGACGGTCGACTCGTCGAAGATGTCCACCGCGTAGTCGAGTACCGCGTCGATACCGCGTCCCCGGCCGTCGGTTCCGAACGATTCCGAAACACTGAGCCCCAGATCGGATTTCACATAGCGCAGCGGCGACTCGAGTCCGCTGACCTGCAGACCGGGCAGCGTGACGGTCGGGATGTCGATGTTCTGCATCGTGAGCATGGCCTGCACCAGCGGCGCGTACTTGCGCGAACGGACCGGCGCGAGTGCTTCGACAACCTGCTCGAACGGCAGGTCGGCGTTGTTGAACGCGGCCAGGTCCGACGCCTTCGTCTCGGCGAGCATCGAGCTGAAGGACGCCGACGAATCCACCCGGCTACGCATCACCAGGGTGTTGACGAACATGCCGACCAGTCCTTCGACCGCCGAGGCATTACGTCCGGCGGTCGGGGTGCCGACCGCGACATCGACCGAACCGCTCAACCGCGACAACAGGATCGCGTAGGCGGCGTGGACCACCATGAACAGCGTGGTCTCGTTGTCCTTGGCGATCGCGTTCAACCGCTGCTGTAGGTCGGCGCCGATCGTGAACCGGACCTCACCGCCGGCCACCGACCGCTGATCGGTACGCGGTCGATCGGTGGGGATGTCCAGCAGCTCGGGGAGCCCGGCGAGGTGCTGACGCCAGAAGGAGACCTGCTGCGAGACAATAGACTCCGGATCCTCTTCGGATCCCATCACCGAGCGCTGCCAGATCGCGTAGTCGGCGTACTGCACCGCCAGCGGCCGGAACACCGGCGAGCTGCCCGCGGCGCGCGCCGTGTAGGCCGACATCAGGTCGGTGGCCAGCGGTACCAGCGACGAACCGTCCGCCGCGATGTGGTGGATCACCAGGAGGACCACGTGATCATCGGGTCCGACCTCGATCAGCAGCGCACGCAACGGAGGCGCCGCGGTGACGTCGAATCCGCCGGTGGCCATCTCGAGGCACAGCGCCAGCAGCTCGTCCTCGGAGCCGACGGTTCTCGAGATCAGCGCCGGTGCGGCCTCGTCGACGGTCAGGATCTTCTGGTACGGACCCTGAACCGAATCGGGGTACACCGTGCGCAGGATCTCCTGCCGCTGCACGACATCGGTCAGGGCCGCGGTCAGGGCGGCCTCGTCGAGCCGTCCCCGCAGCCGCAGGCCGAGAGGGATGTTGTAGTCCGCGGCATCGGGGTTGAGCCGGTTCACGAACCACATCCGCTGCTGCGCGAGTGAGAGCGGGATCCGGTCGGGCCGCGGTTGCGGCGTCAACGGCCGGATGGGCATGCCATCGAGATCCGGTGAGGCACTGATCGCCTCGGCGAGATCTGCCACCACCGGTGCCTCGAACAGGATCCGGACACCCAGACGCACACCGAGGACCTCGTTGATCCTCGCGATGGCGCGGGTGGCGGCCAGCGAATTGCCACCGAGATCGAAGAACGAGTCGTCGGCGCCGACGGTCTCGACACCCAGCACGTCGGCGTAGGCCGCGGCGATCGCGTGTTCCATCGGTGTGGACGGTTCCCGGTGTTCGGTTGCCGCGGAGGCGAACTCCGGCGCCGGCAGCGCCCTCTTGTCGAGCTTCCCGATCGGGGTCAGCGGCACCTCGTCGAGGAACACCATCGAGCTGGGGACCATGAACTTGGGCAGGAACCCGCCGGCATGGTCGGCGAGATCGCGCGCATCGATCGTGGCACCGGGCTTGAGCTTCAGATAGGCCGCCAGCGCGGTGTCACCGGAGGGGCCGTCGACACCGATCGTCACCGCGAAGTCCACCGCGGGATGACCGGCGAGCACCGCGTCGATCTCACCGAGTTCGATGCGGAAGCCGCGGACCTTGACCTGCTGATCAGAACGGCCCATGTAGGCGACCTCGTGGCCGAGGTGTCCGTCGGGACCGGTGACCGCGACCCACCGGACCACGTCACCGGTGCGATACATCCGGTCACCCTGGGGTCCATACGGATTGGCGACGAATCGGGTGGAGGTCAGATCCGGCCGGGCGCGGTAGGCGCGGGAGACGCCGGGTCCGCTGATGTACAGCTCACCGGGGACGCCGACGGGTACCGGATGCAACCGGCTGTCGAGCACCAGTGCACTCACGCCCGCGATCGGGGCACCGATGGTGATCGGTGCACCGACCGTCATCGGATCACTGATGTTGGTCATGATCGTGGTCTCGGTGGGGCCGTACCCGTTGTACAGACGGCGACCGGGAGCCCAGCGCTGCACCAGATCCGACGGCACCGCCTCGCCACCGGCGACCACGTCGGAGAAGTGTGGCAGCCCCTGCGGGTCGATCGACGCCAGGGCGGCCGGCGTGATGAACGCATGCGTGACCTGATTGTCGGCCAGCAGTGCGTGGAGCTCGGCACCGCCGTACACGCCGGGCGGCACGATGACCATCGTGGCGCCCGCACCCACGGCCAGGAGCAGTTCGAGGATCGAGGCATCGAAGCTCGGGGACGCGAAATGCAGTGTGCGCGAGGACTTCGTGGTCCGGTAACGGCGTCGCTGCTCGTCACTGAAGGCGGCCAGACCGCGGTGCGTGACCTCCACGCCCTTCGGCTTCCCGGTGGTGCCCGAGGTGTAGATGATGTACGCACAGTTCGACACCCGCACGTCGCCGCGTCGTTCGGCGGCGCCGATCGGGTCGCCTGCGTGACGGTGCAACGCCGGATCGTCGATGTCGAGCCAGTCGATGGTCTGCGGCAGCCGCATGGCGTCGACGCGACGCGTCATACCGATCCGCGCCCCTGAATCGGCGAGCATGTGCGCCACCCGGTCGGCCGGATAGTTCGGGTCGACGGGCACGAACGCCGCGCCGCTTCGAGCAACCGCCCACACCGCCAGCACCGATTCGATGCTGCGGGTGATGCCCAGTGCCACCACGTCTTCGGGTCCCAGACCGCGCGAGATCAATTCCCTGGCGAGCCGGTTCGACCGGTTGTCGAGCTCGCGGTAGGTCATGGCCTGCTCGCCGCAGATCAGCGCGACACCATCGGGATCGGCGGCTGCCGCCCGGTCGAGCAGGTCGATCAGGGTTGCCGGTTCCGGCGCGGGTACACCGCGCACGGGGACCAGGTCGGTTCGTGCCTGCTCGTCGAGCAGTTCGATCTCACCGATGAGTACATCGCTGTCCGCGACCATGCCCTGCAGGATCCGCAGGAGCCGATCTGCCAGCGCCTGCGCGGTCGACGGGTCGAAGATGTCGGTGGCGAAGCCGAGGAATCCGGCCAGTCCGGCGGGCTGCCCGTTCTCGCCCCACTGCTCGGTGAGTTCGAAGGACAGGTCGAACTTGCTGAATGCGGTGTCCACCGCACCGGGGGTCACCTCGAGGCCTTCGAGTTCGAATGTGGGCCGGGCGTTGTTGTTCAACCCGAACACCACCTGGATCAGCGGCGTGTGTGCCGTTGATCGACTCACCGTCAGCGTGTCGACGATCTGCTCGAACGGGACGTCGCTGTGGTCGAACGCATCCAGGTCGCGGGCCCGGACGTCGGAGAGGAAGTCACCGACCGACCGGTCCAGGGGTACATCGGTCCGCAGGACCAGGGTGTTGACGAACATCCCGACCACCGGGTCGAGTTCCGCGGCGCCGCGTCCGCCGACGGGGGTCCCGAGGGCGACATCGCGATCAGCTCCGCTGCGGGCCAACAAGATTGCCACGGCGGCGTGCAGGACCATGAAGCTCGACAGTCCGCGGGCCCCGGCCAGGGCCACCACCTGCTGATGCAACTCGGCGGGCACGAAGAACAGGTGGCTGCCACCGACATCACTGCGCACATTCGAGCGCGGACGGTCGGTGGGCAGACCGATCACCTCGGGCATGCCGGCCAGATGTGCCCGCCAGAAGTCCAGCTGGGCCGCTGCCGCACCTCCGGGTTCGTCGGCGGCACCGAAGTTCTCCTGCTGCCAGATCGCGAAATCGGTGTACTGCACCGCAAGTGGTGCCCATCCGGGCGCCCGGCCCTGGCGGCGGGCCTCGTAGGCGGTCAGCAGATCCGACGCCATCGGACGCATCGACAATCCGTCCGAGGCGATGTGATGGACGACGATCACGAGCAGGTGCTGTTCGCGGTTGTCGCCGCCGACCTCGTCGTCGGGCTCGATGCGCCACAGGGCCGACCGGAACGGCACCGTGGTGGTGACATCGAAACCGACCCGGGCGAAGGCCTGGAGGCGTTCCCACACCTGGTCCCGTGCGATCGAATCGAGACGGAACGGCGGCAGGGCATCCATCACCGGAACCACCACCTGCTCGGGTCCGTCGGGCCCCTGTGGGTAGACGGTCCTCATCACGTGCTGGCGATCGACCAGATCGACCAGCGCCGCACTGAGCGCCTCGACGTCGAGTTCACCGGTGAGCAGGAGCGTCATCGGGATGTTGTAGGCACCGGACTCCGGGTCATACCGATTGATGAACCACAGGCGTTGCTGTGCGAGCGAGAGCGGTATCCGCTCGGGCGCAGGGCCTTCCGGCTTCACGAAACGGGTGACCGCGGGCCCGGGCCGGCCGGCCCCATCGGTGCGGCGCAGTTCCACGAGCGCGGCCAGTTCGGCCGGGGTCACCGCGTCGAAGACATCGCGCAGCCCGACGGTTGTGCCGAGCGCATCGGACAACCGGTTGGCCAGCCGGGCGGCGCTCAGCGAGTTGCCACCCTGCTCGAAGAACGATGCGGTGGCACTGACCCGATCGACGCCGACGGTGTCGGCGAAGACCCCGGCGATGATCTCTTCCAGCGGTGTCCGCGGCGCCACGAAGGACTCCGCATCGTCCTGACCGAATTCCGGCGTGGGCAACGCCTTTCGGTCGACCTTCCCGTTCGGGTTGAGCGGCAGTGCGTCCATGACCATGATTGCCTCGGGCACCATGTAGTCGGGTAGCACCTTGGCCAGTTCGGCCCGGACCGCACCGACGTCGAGTCCCGGATCGGCGCCCACGTGGGCCGCCAGTCGGCGGTCCGAGGACTCGCCGTGTGCCGACACGACAGCTTGGCGGATACCGGCCAGCGCCGTCAGCGCCGATTCGATCTCGCCGAGTTCGATCCGCAGACCACGGACCTTGACCTGGAAGTCGCTGCGTCCGACGAACATCGCGTCGCCGCCGGGTAGACGACGCACCAGGTCTCCGGTGCGATACATCCGGGATCCGGCCGCGCCGGCGGGATCGGCGACGAAGCGGGCCGCGGTGATGCCGGGCATCCGCCCGTAACCACGGGCAAGTGCCACCCCGCCGATGTAGAGCTCCCCCACCACACCGATCGGGACCGGACGCAGTCGCTGATCAAGGATCTTGTGGGTGACGTTCGGGATGGTGTGTCCCAGTGTGATCGGCCCGATGTCCCGGGCTTCACCGTCGGCGTTGGGCGCATGATCGGCCAGCGGCACCCACCGCGCGGCCGTGGTGGCCGCGGCCTCGGTGGGTCCGTACATCGACAGCATCGCGGTGTCGGTCCCGAGCAGGCTGCGATAAGCGCGCGGCGTCAGGACCTCGCCACCGGTCGCCACCGTGGCGAGCGTGGTCAGCACGTTCGCGGCATCGAGTTCGGTGAGCAATTCCAGTGCGCTCGGCGCGACGTTCAGCAGGGAGATGTCCTCGGATCCGATGATGCCGAGGATCTCCGCGGGGTCGAAACCCTCGGTGACGAGGCGGATCACACCGCCGACCCGCAGCGCGGTCCAGATGTTCTTCTGGGTGAGGTCGAACCGAGGTGACGAGGCGATGATCACCGTGTCACCGTCGGAGAACCGGATCTTCTCGCGGTACCAGCCCCACATGTTCAGCAGGCCACCGGCCGGCACCAGGGTCGGTTTCGGTCGTCCGGTGGACCCGGACGTGGTGATCACATAGCCAAGGCGCAGGTCGGCGCCGGGCTCGGACCAGCGGTCCGGCAATCCCGAGGCGTCGAGCCTTCCCAGTGCGGCATCGGTCGTGGCGTCGCCGAGTTCGATCAATTCCGCACCGGCGGTGTCGATCCCGGCACGGAGCTCATCGGTGACCACATCATGATTCGCCACGACAACCCGCACACCGGCATCGGCGACGATCGCGACCGCACGGTCGGCCGGGCCGGTCGGATCGAGCGGAAGGTACGCCGCCCCTGCCTTCCAGGCGGCCAGCAGACCGATGATCCAGTTCGCCGACCGCGTGGTGAGCAGGCCGACGACGTCATCGGGACCGATGCCGCGCGAAATCAGTTCGGTGGCAAGCTGATTGGCTGACCGGTCGAGCTGGCGACGGGTCAGCGACCTTTCCGGGCTTCGGATGGCCGGGGCATCCGGGTTCTCGCGGACGCGCGCATCCCAGTCGGACAGCGGCGTGGTGGCCGCCGGAATCGCAGACTCCGACTCCGTCACCAGACGCGCACTGCGGTAATCGGTGAGGTCGCGCCCATCGAGAAGACGCGCGGCATCGGCGATGACGTTGTCGAGGGCGACGGCGAAACCGTCCGGGGCCGCCACGATGGTGGGGACCAGACTGGTCAGGACGACCGACGCGATCGCATCGGCGTCCATCCCGCGCTCGCCGAGCGGACCCGACAGCTGACCGAAGCGATCACTGAAATCGCGGTAGGTGATCGCGACACCGTCGACATCGAGCGCCACCGCATCGGGATCGATGTCGACCGCGGCGGCGAGGAGCGCGGCGAGGTCTGCGGCGCTGTATGCCGGGGTGGGTTCGGCCGCGGGCTCCGGGGTCTGCGAGGCGAGTTCGTCCTCGAGGTGTTCGGCTGCGGTGAGGATGTCGATGTCCCCGACCACGGCGGTCGGGTCGGCGGCGATCGCCCGCGCCAGGATCTCGAAGCGCTCGGCGATGGCGGTCACCGTCTCACGGTCGAAGATGTCGGTCGCGTAGGTGATCCGGCCGCCCAGTCGGCGACGGCCGTCGGCGTCGACGGTGTCGTCGATGGCGAACGTCAGGTCGAACTTGGCGCCCTGGATCATCCCGTCGGCGACCTCCACGCTCAGACCGGGCAGGTCGACCGAGGCGGTCTCGTTGTTCTCGAAGGACAACATCACCTGGAACAGCGGCGAATGGGACTGCTGGCGGCGCGAGACCAGCGCCCCGACAACGCTCTCGAACGGGATGTCGTCATTGGCGAAGGCGTCGAGATCGGCCACGCGCACCCGGGTGAGTACCTCGTCGAAACGATCCGCCGGGTCGATCTCGGACCGCAGCACCACGGTGTTGACGAACATGCCGACCAGATCGTCCAGAGCGATGTGGTCACGTCCGCCCACGGGCGTGCCGACGGTGATGTCCGACGAACCGGACAGGCGCGCAAGCAGAGTCGCGACGATGGCGTGAACCACCATGAACAGCGACGCCTGCCTGCCCTGCGCATAGGCGTCCAATGCGGCCACGACATCGCCGGGAACGGCCAGCGGTACCGATGCGCCCTGCATCGTGCGCCGGGCCGGACGCGGCCGGTCCAGCGGCAGGTCGACGACCTCAGGCACACCCGACAGCGCCGTGCGCCAGAAGTCGAGCTGGCGGGCAGCAACGGAGGCCGGATCGTCCGGCGAGCCGAGCACTTGCCGCTGCCAATGCGCGTAATCGGTGTACTGCACCGGAAGTGGCGTCCAGTGCAGCTGCGGATCGGCACCCGCGGTCCGGGCTGCGTAGGCGGTCACCAGATCACGGGCCAGCGGGGCCATCGAGGCACCGTCGGCGACGATGTGGTGGACGACCACGATCAGCAGGTGTTCGCCACCGGCGCGTAACAACCGGGCCCGAACCGGGGCCGTTTCCGTGACATCGAAGCCGACAGCGGCGAACTCTGCTGCCGCCGAGAACATTTCGTCGGCGCCGGGGACGTCCACCGGGTCCAGATCGACCTGGACATCATCCACCGACAGCACCCGCTGGTACGGACCGTGGGCCGTGTCGGGGAAGACCGAGCGCAGTGTGTGCTGGCGGTCGAGGACATCGGCCACCGCGGCGGCCAGGGCCTCGACATCAAGTGCACCGGACAGTCGCAGAGGCAGCACGATGTTGTACGCCGGGGACTGCGGGTCGAGGCGGTTGAGCAACCACATGGCCTGCTGGGCGAGCGAGAGCGGTGGCCGCTCCCCCGACCCGCCGGCGACGAGTTCGGGCAGATCCGCTTGCGCCGGTGCGGTGTCGAGGCACCTGGCCAACGTTTCGACGGTCGGGTTCTCGAAGATCTCACGCACCGCCACACGGCGACCGACGAGCGCACTGATGCGGGCCGCCGCCTTGGTGGCCACCAGCGAGTTGCCGCCCAGATCGAAGAACGAATCACTCACGCCGACCGACGACAGTCCGAGCACCTCCGCCAGCACGGTGGCCAGCATCCGCTCGGTGTCCGTCGAGGGTGCCGCACCGGCCGAGGCCAGGGCTCCCAGGTCGGGTTCGGGCAGCGCCGATCGGTCGAGTTTGCCTGATCGGGTCAACGGGATCTCGGTCAGGAAGACGATCGCGGCGGGCACCATGTGGGAAGGCAGCCGCTCCCCGACGAAGTCCCGGACCGCTTTGGGGTCCAGGGGTTTCGACGCGAGCACATGCGCCACCAATGTGGTGACGCCCGAGGGCATCCGGGCACCGGAGGTGACTGCGAAGTCGATGTCGGGATGGGCCGACAACGCGGCGTCGACCTCACCGAGTTCGATGCGGAAGCCACGGACCTTGACCTGGAAGTCGCTGCGTCCGACGTACTTCACCTCGAGGCCACCGGATTCGGTGCGGACCCACCGCACCACGTCACCGGTCCGGTACATGCGGGCACCGGGTGCGCCGTGCGGATCGGCGACGAAGCGTTCGGCAGTCAGCGAGGCCCGGTTCTGATAGCCGCGGGCCACCGCCGGACCGCTCAGGAACAATTCGCCGTCCACGCCGACCGGGACCGGCTGCAGACGCCGATCGAGGATCAGCGACGTCAGTCCACGCACCGGCGAGCCGATCGTGATCTCACCGGCAGGGGCCATCGGTCCGGCGATAGTCGCGACAATCGATGTCTCGGTGGGTCCGTAGGCGTTGAACAAGCGCCGGCCGGGGGCCCAGCGCGCGACCAGCTCGGGTGGGCAGGCCTCGCCGCCGACGACCACGGTCTCGAGGTGATCGAGGCCCGCGGGATCGACCGAGGCCAGCGCGGCGGGTGTGATGAAGGCGTGGGTGACGCCGTATTCGGACAGGAAATCGGATAGATCGTCGCCGCCGTAGATCTCGGTCGGGGCGATGACCATGGTGGATCCGTGCGCCAGCGCCAGCAACAACTCCAGCACGGAGGCGTCGAAGCTCGGTGAGGCGAAGTGCAGGGTGCGCGAATCCTCGGTCAGCGCATAGCGATCCGACTGGTGCGCCGTCAGGCTCGCCAGGCCGCCGTGGGTGACGACGACACCCTTGGGGACCCCGGTGGTACCGGAGGTGTAGATCATGTAGGCCGGGTTGGCGATCCGGACCGGTCCGGTTCGGTCGGCGTCGGTCAGGGGTGCGGTCGATTCCCGCGAGATCGCGGCGGCGGTCTCCTGCGAATCGAGTTCGAGCCAGTCGACCGTGTCCGGTCGCACCGATCGCCAGGCCGACGTCGAAAGCCCGTATACCGCAGCCGAATCGGCGAGCATGTGTTCGATGCGTTCGGCCGGATATTGCATGTCGACGGGCAGATAGCCGGCGCCGGTCTTCGCCACCGCCCACAGCCCCACCAGGAAGTCGATCGAGCGACCCATGCCCAGTGCCACGATCTGGTCGGGTCCGATCCCACGGGCGATCATGATCCGCGCCAGCGCATTCGACCGGGTGTCGAGGTCACGGTAGGTGATCGAGCCGGTCGGTGACACGGCAGCGTCGCGATCGGCACCCGCGGTGGCCGCCGCGGCGAGCAGTTCGGGGAGCGTGTCGAAGGCGGTCTCGCCGGAGCCCTGCACGCCGAGTAGTTCGGTCCGCTCCGGCGCGGACAGGACCTCTACCCGGTCCACCCGGATCGACGGATCGGTGGAGATCTCGCCGAGCACCCGCAGGAACATCTGCAGGATCTGCTCGGCCTGGTCCCGGGTCACGCTGTCCGGCAGGTATTTGGCCGAGAGCCGCAGTCCCGGTTCGGTTGTCGCGATCAGCGTCAAGGGGTAGTGGGTGGCGTCGAGGATGTCGGCATCGACGACGGCCATCCCGTCGATCGAGGCGGCGGCGGTGAGCGCGCTGCGATCGAAGGGGTACGACTCGTACACCATCATCGTGTCGAACAGTGCGTCGGCGTCGGTGGCCGCGGTGATCTCTGCCAGGCCGATGGTGTGGTGGTCGAGCAGTTCGGTCTGCTCTACCGCAACCCGTCTGACCAGCGCGTCGAGATCGGAGTCGTTGTCCAGGCGTACCCGCACCGGCAGCGTGTTGATGAACAGTCCGAGCATCGACTCGATACCCGGCACCTGCGGCGGACGGCCCGACACCGTGGTCCCGAAGATCACGTCGTCGCGACCGGTCAGCCGCGCCAACACGATGCCCCAGGCCGTCTGCAGAGCGGTGTTGAGCGTGGTGCCGGCGCTCCGGACGTATTCGGTCAAGCGGTGCGAGATGTCCTCGGCGACATCGACCTCGACCACGTGTGGGACCTGACCGGCACTGTGGGCGGTGGCCGCCGGGAACAGCGTGGTCGGTTCGCTCACGCCGGCCAGGGCGGCGGTCCAGGCGGACAGCGTCGCGTCGGTCGACTGCGACCGCAGCCAGGTCAGATAGCTCCGGTAGGGAGCGGCCGGGTGCAGCGCCTCCGCGTTGCCGCCGGCACGGTAGATCTCGAGCAGGTCGCCCATGAAGATCGGCATGGACCATCCGTCGAGCAGGATGTGGTGATTGGTCACCACGAAGCGGTACGCCGCGGGGCCGCGCCGGATCATCGTGAACCGGATCAGTGGCGCAGCGTCCATCTCGAACGGGGCGATCCGTTCCTGATGTGTCAGCTCCGCGACCCGGGTCTCGGGTTCGTTCTCGTCGACGTCGGTCAGGTCGTGCTCGGTCCACGGCGCGTCCACGTGGGAGGCGACCACGGCCAGCGCCAGGCCCTCGCTGTCGGTGACAAACCCGCTGCGCAGGTTCGGATGTCGGTCGATCAGCGCCTGGGCGCTGCGCCTCATCCGGTCCGGATCGACGCCGGTCAGGTCGAGCACCATCTGCGCGGCATAGACATCCATCCCGCCTGCGGCGAGTTCGGCGTGGAACAGCAGTCCCTCCTGCAGGGGGGTCAGCGGCCACACATCGACGATGTCATCGAACCGTCGCTCGAGCTCATCGACCTGCCGCTGCCGCAGATCCACCAGCGGCAGATCGGACGGGGTCAGCCCACCGGCTCCGGCCGACGAAGCATGCCGCGCAATCGATTCCAGCGCCCGGGTCCACAATTCTGTGAAGCGGTCCACCGCGGCGTCGTCTAGCAGCCCGGCGGGGTATTCGATCGTGGCCGAGAACTGCGGGCCGGCCGCGGATTCGGTCACCATCGCGTTGATGTCCAGTGCGGTCCGAACCGGCACCGCGGTGCCCCGGTTGCCCCGTAGGGCGCTCTCTCCATCCGGGATCCAGGGACCCGACATGCCGGTACCCGAGAGCCGGCCCAGGTAGTTGAACCCGATCGCGGGTTCGGCGAACTGTGACAGTTCGGCGGCCCCGGCCTCGTTCAGGTACCGGAGCAGGCCGTAGCCCACGCCGCGCCGCGGTACCGAGGCGAGTTGTTCCTTGACCGCTTTGACCAGGTCTCCCGCGGCGACCCCACCGGTCATCGCATCATCAACGTCGATGTCGTCGGTGCGCAGGAGTACCGGGTAGGCGGTCGTGAACCAGCCGGCGGTCCGGGAGAGATCGGATCCGGCGAGCAGCTCTTCCTCGCGGCCATGCGCTTCGAGTGCCACGACGATCGACCGCCCTGATGGCCGGGTTCCGCTGTGTCCGTTGCCTGATTCTTCGTCACCCTCACGCAGCCAGGTGGTCGCCGCCAACGCCAGGGCTGCGAGCAACCCGTCGTTCACGCCACCGTGGAAGGCCTGCGGGACCCGCGTCAGCAGGGTGTCGGTGAGCTCCGGCGAGATGGTGAACTCCCGGCGCCGCAGTGTGGCCACCACGTCGCGGGCGGGATCGACCCGCAACGTCTGATCATCGATCGCCCCGAGCACCGAACGCCAGTGGTCGAGTTCGCCGAGGAGCTCGGGCTGCGCGGCCAGTTCGGTCAGGTGGTGAGCCCAGCGGCGCATCGAGGTGCCGGTCGGTGCGAGCACCACCTCATCACCCGCGGCGGCCGCCGCCCAGGCAATGGCCAGGTCCGGCAACAGGATCCGCCAGGTGACACCGTCGACAGCGAGATGATGGAGCACGATCAGCAACCGCCGGCCGACCTCGGGAGCCCAGTCACCGGTCACCACCGTCACGGACATGATCGAGCCCGTGGCCGGATCGAGCGCCTCGGTGGCATCGAGGGCAGCGGCGGCGACGGCCTCGTCGAACGCCACCGTCCCGGGCGCCGGGTCCACCGTGATCTCTGTGACCGCAACGTCTCTGGCGTCGGCGATGGGGTCGATGACGTGGTGGAGGCGCCCGGATTCGTCACCGAACAGGCGCGAGCGCAAGATGTCGTGGTGGGCCACCACGGCGGCAAGCGTGCGGCGCAGGGTGTCGTCGGAAAAAGGCTCGGGGGCGGGGACCACCACGGACTGGGAGAACGCTCGCGCATTCTCGGGCTCGGCCGCCATCCACCGCATGATCGGCGTCAGCGCCACCTCGCCCACTGCCCCACCGGGCAGTTCGTGGACCACGGACGCCGAACCCTCGGTTCTGGCGACCCCGGCCAGTGCGCCGATGGTGTTGTGCTCGAAGACCTCTCGCGACGAGAAGTGCAGACCGATCGCCCGGGCGCGGGAGACCAGCTGAATGGACATGATGCTGTCGCCACCGAGACCGAAGAACGAGTCGTCGAGTCCGACCTCCGAATGTCCGAGCAGGTCGCCGACGAGGCCGGCGATGGCCCGCTCGGCGTCCGTGACCGGCGGCCGGAATGCGGTGGTCCGTACCGAGAAATCGGGCGCGGGCAGCGCCTTTCGATCGATTTTGCCGCTGGGCCCCAGGGGCATCTGCGGTAGTTCGACGAACGCATCGGGCAGCATGTAGTCGGGAACCAGGGCCGCGACCGTGTTCGTCAGGGCCGCGGTGTCGATCGGCGGTTGCCCGGCGGCTCCGACCACGTAGACCACCAGTCGCTGACCGTGTTCGCTCTCGTGGACCGTCACCACAGCCTCGCGAACCGCCGCATCCGACCGCACCGCGGACTCGATCTCCCCGAGTTCGATGCGGAGGCCACGGACCTTGACCTGGAAGTCGCTGCGTCCCAAGTACTCCAGGGATCCATCGGCCGACCAGCGGACCAGATCGCCGGTGCGGTACATCCGCGTTCCCGCGGGCCCGAAGACGGACGGCACATATCGTTCGGCGGTCAGATCGGCCCGGCCGAAGTAACCGCGGGTGAGTTGTTCACCCGACAGGTAGAGCTCGCCGACGGCGCCGACCACACACGGCCGCAGTTGCCGGTCGAGCACCCAGGCCTGGCAGTTCCAGACCGGGCGGCCGATCGGGACGCCCCGTTCGACGTCCGGTCCGGTTGATGCGGATGTGGCGTGAACGGTGAACTCGGTGGGGCCATAGAGGTTTTCGATCCGGACACCGGGGAGGTCCCGGGCGCCCTGGCGCGCCAGATGCTCACCGAAGGCCTCACCGGCCACGAGCAGCAGTCGCAGTGCAACAGGGTCGATGGAACCGTTCTCACCGAGGAAGAGCTGCAGCATCGACGGCACGAACGAGGTGGCGGTGACGCGTTCGGCGGTGATCACGTCGAGCAGGTACTGGGGGTCCAGATGCCCGTCGGGCCGGGCGATGACCATCTTGGCACCCACGGTCGGTGCGAACAGTTCCCACACCGAGACGTCGAACGTGGTGGGGGTCTTCTGCAGGACGACGTCGTCGGGACCGATTCCGTAGTGCCCGGCCAGCCAGGCCATCTGGTTGACCACGGCGCGATGTGGGACCGCCACCCCCTTGGGCTTGCCCGTCGAGCCGGAGGTGAACAGGACGTAGGCCAGAGCCTCGGGACGCAGGGCGCGCTCGTCATCGGTCAGCGGCGCATCCGAATATCCCGCGAGGTCGACGTCATCGAGTTCGACGACCTCGACACCGGTGTCCGCGACCGCCGCCCGATCGGCGCCCTCGACCACGACACAGATCGGGGCCGCGGTCTGCAGGACATCAACCGTCCGGCTCCGCGGATGGTCCGGATCGATCGGCACGTAGGCGCCACCGGCCTTGAGTACCGCGTACAGGGTCGTCACGAGCTCGAGACCGCGGCGCAGGGCCACCCCGACGCGGACGTCGGGGCCCACGCCGACAGCGATGAAATGGCGTGCGAGCCGGTTCGTCCGGGCGTCGAACTCGGCGAAGGTCATCTGGCGGGACCCGTCGACGAAGGCCGTGGCATCCGGGGTCCGCTCGACCTGGCGGCCCCACATCTGGATCAGGTCGGTGGAATCGACCGGGTGCGCAGTGTCATTCGGGGCCACCGTCGTCGCCGTGATCTCAGCCGCCGAGCCCAGGGTGAGCGAGCCGACCGGCGTACCCGCGGGTGCCTGCAGCAATCGGCCGAGGAAGTCGGTGAAGCGCTCGTGGTGCCGGGTCAGGTCGGCGTCGGAGTAGGACTGCGGGTTCGCCTCGAAGTCCACCCGCAGGTTCGAGCCCGACACACCCGGATACAGGTTCATCGACAGGTCCTCGACGGGACCGGTGGTCAGCACGTGCAGATGTCCCACGACATCGCCGAGTTCCAGGATCGGATGGAACATCATCAGGTTGATCGACGGTCCGAACAGGCCGCGCCGGCCGGTGCCCTGACCGAGATCGCGGCGGATGTCCTCGTGCCGATAGAGCTGCCGCCGCAGGGCGCCCGTCAGCTCCGTCTGCACCGCTGCGACGAGTTCGTCGATCGTCGTGGCCGGAGCGACTGTCAGACGCAGGGGGACGATGTTGGAGACCATGCCGCCCGCTCGCCGGAGTCTGGCGGTGTTGCGGCCCGAGACGGGCAGGCTCAGCACGACGTCTTCGCTGTCGGTCATCCGGGCCAGGTAGGCCGCGAAGGCGGCGATCACCGTCGGCGCGGTGCTGCCTCCCGTTTGCCCGGCCGCCTCGTCGAGCTGTGCGGCGATGTCGTCGGGCAGGGTGGCCGAGGCCAGCTGCGAGTAGGCGCCGGGAGCGGCGCGGTGCGCGGACAGGGACAGCGGGCCGGGCAGATCGGCCGTGCGCTGCAGCCAGTACTCGCGGTCCTTGACGAAGCGATCCGAATCCCGGTACTTGCGTTCGTCCGCGAGGATGTCGGGTAGTGCGGCGCCCTTGGACGGCGCCGGCTCACGTCCGGCCACGAGCGCCGAGTAGACCTCGGCGATGCGGGTGACCGTGGCCATCGCACCGAATCCGTCGAGGGCGATGTGGTGGGTACGGACGTACCAGAAGTGGTGGTCCTCGCCGATGCGCAGCAGCGAACTGACCGTGAGCCGGTCGGTGAGCACATCGACGGGTCGGCGGTATTCCTCACGCATCCATCGTTGCGCGGCGGCATGCGGATCCGGTTCGGCGGAAAGGTCGACGAACTCGATGCTGTCGTCGATCGACTCGTCGACGAACTGGAGCGGTAGCGCGTCGGTCTCGACCAGGCTCAGATAGGCCGAGCCCATCTCCCGGCCGGCGACCTGGGAGGCCCGGCTCAGCAGGTCCGCATCGATGTGCCCGACCAATTCGACGTACTGCGCGATATTGATCGGAATCTCACCCAGGGCTTGCTGGGCGAAATAGATTCCACGCTGAGCGGCCGAAAGTTCAAATACTGCGTCACCGGGCATATTCACTGATTCGTCGGAGGGGCCAGCACTCAAACCCACTCGCTCCAATCTCGAACGGAATGCTCGCCTCGGGACACAAAGAAGACAGCCTACATGCTTCTGCCGATTGCAGCGCCCACGGCGCTGCCCATTCTGCATTTCAGCTGTTCAAGAGGTTTATTCAATACCCTAAACCTCTGAATAGAGATTCATAACGGGTAGTTAGAGAGGGAAATCGTCGGCGGGGTCCCACGCCGGCCACCGGGAGCCGACTCGGGACCGGCACAGTGGCAGCCACTCAGGGACGAACCGAACCCGTCGCCGAGGGGTGTGGGGCCGCCGGGAGACGGCACAGCGGACGAAAGCGACCCACCGTAGAACTCACGGCGGAGACCGGGAGGGCCGGTCAGGCGCCGGACAACCGGCTGGCGATGACGCGCAGATCGATCTCGTTCGTCCCGGCGCCGTTCAGCGGCGCAACGGGCGTGATGGTGTGCAGATCGACCATGTCGACGGATATCCCGCTGACGGCGCCGTCGACGACCGCTGCCACCGCTGCCGGATCGGGCTCGCCACCCAGTGCGGGCAACCCGGCGAAGATCCCGGCCACCACTGCGGACCGGTCGTCCATTCGCTGACCGCGGATCACCGGCATCATCAGCCTGATCGCGGCATCGAGGTCGCGGTAGGTGAGAGCACGCCCACGGTGACGGGCGACGATGCGATCAGGTGTTGCGGCCGCGATCCGGGCCACCGCATCGGGCAGTTCGATCGAGGCAGAAGTATGGTCCGCGACCTGGTCGTGGGACCGAACTGCTGAGGTAGCCATCATGCACTCCAAACCTGGCCCGCCGGCGACTTGAGGGGCCTGAAGTGCCCATGGTCACAGGACACAGGTCATAAGGGAAGGTTTCGGACGAACCCGTTACCTCACTGAAATGTGGAACATGTCACATTCAGCCGTCCTTCGTGGTCACCGCGACGAACGAACGCGGTGATCCGGAGTCGGCCGGATCAGTGTTCCCGGAGGGTTTCGCGTGCACGAACAGCAGTCCCGCCCACATCAGGCGCGGGGGGGTCACACAGCGGAGGGTCCGGCGCTGTTCAGGATTCCGCGAGGACCATCAGAGCCCGGAGTCGGATCGCCCGCAACGTCTCGTCCAGGGCGCCCGGGCCGGAAACGGCGAGCCCGGGAACGCTGGTCATCACCGCGACGGTGAGAGCGGAGTCGTCGATGCGGGGTGAACCGGTCATGGCGACCGCAGCGCCCTGGGCGCGGGCCCGCAGGTCCGCGAACGTCACCGTGAAGCCATTTCCGGTCACTGCGGGCCGGTCGGGAGCGGCATCGGCCGCGGCGGCAAGCAGGTCGGTCAGGGGCCGGGGATCACGCCGACCCCGGAGGGTCTGCACACCAACCGCGGGATACATCTCGTTGCCATCACATCGGGATTGTGTTGCCACAACGCCCACCCCTTTCGCGACCTGCTAATCGACTGCGACTATCGCACGACATTTCGGCTGCGCCCCTGGGATATTCCCCATAATGACGTCGCTAAACCATCCATATGCAAGCTTTTACCATGTGAAAAGGAAATTTTTCCTTTTCCGAGGAAGGATATCGCCAGATGGCCGCTTGGCGTTACCACCGGATTTTGCGATACGTTCGATAACGTCAGAATGGGCGATCGCGTCGCCGCGTGACCAATACGACGACGGGATCCAAATGCAGGCCAAGCACGGTGGTGTTGCCCGAACGAGCCGGTCGGGTGAGTTCGAGGTGTCGCCCGCCGGGACCACGTACGGCGTCGTCGCAGATGGGCTCGTGAAGCGTTTCGGCGACTTCACGGCCGTCGACGGGGTCAGCTTCGAGGTGCCCACCGGCACGGTGCTCGGACTGCTGGGTCCCAACGGCGCCGGGAAGACGACGACGGTCAACATGCTCGCGACCTTGCTCACACCGGACGAGGGCACTGCGCGCATCGCCGGCTACGACGTCGTCCGGGATCGGGCCGCCGTACGCGCCTCGATCATGCTCACGGGCCAGTTCGCGGCTCTGGACGAGTCCTTGACCGGCCGCGAGAACCTCGTACTGTTCGGCAAATTGATGGGTCTGAGCAAAACCGAGGCCGCGCAGCGCGCTGCCGAACTCCTCGACGCCTTCGACCTCGTCGACGCCGCCTCGCGACGTGTCGGGAAGTTCTCCGGCGGCATGCGCCGACGCATCGACATCGCGTGCGGTCTGGTGGTGCGGCCCGAGGTCGTCTTCCTCGACGAGCCCACGACCGGACTCGATCCGCGCAGCCGTCAGGATGTCTGGAACATCGTGACCTCGCTGCGCGACCTGGGTATCACCACGCTGCTGACCACCCAGTACCTCGAGGAGGCAGACCTGCTCAGCGACCGGATCGTCGTGATCGACAAGGGCCGCGTCATCGCCGAGGGCACCGCGGCAGAGCTCAAGGAACAGGTCAGTGGAACGTTCTGTGAAGTGGTCACGCGCAACCCCGACGACCTCGCCCGGATCAAGACGTTGCTGACCGAACTGGTGCCTGCCGACGAGATACGGATCGACCCGAACCGCAATGCGCTGACCCTGCCCGCGGTGCGGTCGACGCAGACGCTGGTCGATGTCGTACGTCTGACCGATTCCGCCGGAATAGAACTCACCGACGTGGGCTTGCGACGACCGTCACTGGACGACGTGTTCCTCAAGCTGACGGAAGGCCCGGCCGACGGCACGGAGCAGGCATGACAGTGACCAGCACCGCACGGGTGGCGATCTCGGCCGGCGGTCGCCGTCCCTCGGTCAGGCCCGGCCGTCAGTGGCTGGCCCTGACCCAACGTTCCATCATCGGCATGAAGCGGCAGGGCGAGTTCTATCTGTCCATCACCGCGCCCGTGCTGCTGACGCTGTGCTTCTACATCCCGCTGCGGACCATCATGGATGGGTACCCCGGGATGGACTACGCGCAGTTCCTCATGCCGGTCATCTGCCTGCAGTCGGTGGGCTTCGTGGCGACGTCGGCCGCGATGCGTGCGGCGAATGACGGCAGCACGGGCCTGACCAACCGGCTGCGCAGCATGCCGGTGAACACCTTTGTCCCGCCATTGGCCCGATTGACCTCGAATGTCGTGCTGTTGGTCATCTCACTGATGTGGGCGCTCATCTCGGGATTGGTGATCGGGTGGAGGCCCACCGCCGGGATCGTCGACTTCATCGGATTCATCGGGGTCGCGATGGTCGTCGGCGTGATTCTCGCCTTCGGCGCCGACACGATCGGCGCCGTCTCGAAGAATCCGGCGGCCACCAGCCAGGCACTGGCCCTGCCCCAGTTGATCCTCGGCATGCTCTCGACGGGGTTCGTGCCCGAAGAACGCTTTCCCGAGTGGATCCAGCCTTTTGCGCGCAATCAGCCGATCTCACAGTTCACCGAACTGATGCGTGGATTCGATGCGGGCGACGTGTCGTGGGATCTGGCGCTGCCGTCCATCTGCTGGGCCGCAGGCATCACCGCGGCAGGCCTGGCCGCCGGAGCCGTCCTGACGATCCGGAGCAGCCGGCGATGAGCAGACACAGAGGCGATGACGGCGCCCCCCAGCAGCATTGGTGGCGCAGCGACACCGGCGGGTCGAGTTCCTCACCGCGCCGGGCCCGAACCGCAGACGGCCCCGCAACCGGTTTCCCCCGGCCAGAACGGGACCGCGCCGATGGCGGCCAGACCGGCTCACATCAGGCTCTTGTCGGCCCGTGGACCCTGCTTTCGCCCGGGGCCGCGGCGGCCGACTGGGCCTCCGAACACGCCGCGGCCAGACATCCGGAGCCCGAACAGACCGGGCGCCCGCTGACCCGGCTCACCGACCGGAACTCTCCCGACCCGGCGGAGTTGACCCCGGCGATGCAGCAGGCCCCCACGGTCCGGCTGGACCTCGCTCAGATCGCGGCGGCCCGGGCCGCGGCGGAGGCGGCAGAACAAACCGCAACGGAACATCCGGACAGGACCGGCGGGGGGTCCACCACGGGCGCGACGCGATTCCCGCCCGCCCGGGCCACTGATGAGCGCGGCCTGCGCGCCTATCTGACGCACTCGAAGATCCTTTTCGGACGACAGCTCCGAGTCGTCACCCGGGACCGGCTGACGCTGATGCAGAGCCTGCTCTTCCCGTTGCTGAGCATGGTCATGTTCAAGGTGGTGCTCGGAGATGCGATCGGCGGCGCGACCGGGGAGAACAGTGCGTACGGCACGGTTCCATTGGTGGTGCTCGTCGGGGCGATGTTCGGTTCGCTGGCGGTCGGGACCCGTCTGATCAGTGAACGCCGCACGGGCTTGCTGACCCGGCTCTACGTCATGCCGGTGCACCGTGGGGCCGATCTGACGTCGCGGATCACCGTGGAGATGCTGCGGATCCTCGTCGGCACGCTCGTGATCACGACAGCCGGAATGCTCATCGGCTGGCGTTTCGATGAAGGGCTGCTCCCGGCCATCGGGATCTTCGCGGTGGCACTTCTCTACGGTGCGGCGTACTCGACCATCGTTCTCACAGTGGCGATGTCGGCGTCGAACGCTCCCCTGGTGCCCATCATGTCGCTGTGCACCAGCCTGCTGATGTTCTTCAATTCGGGGTTCTCGCCGGTCGAGGCCTACCCGGAGGTGCTCCGGCCACTGGTCCAGAATCAGCCGATGACGTGCGCGATCGAAACGATGCGCGCGTTGGCCATCGGGGGCCCGGTCGCGGAAAACCTCATCAAGACCCTCATCTGGGCCGTCGGTGTGCTGGTGGTCTTCGCCTATCCCGCACTTCGCGCCTACCGTCGGGCGGCTGCGGCGCGGGGCTGAACGAGGAGGACCGCCCGTCGGACGGTCCTCCTCGCCTGCGCTTGTCAGTCCTTGTTCGCCTGGTCCGCGTTCATCGCGTCGATCAGGCTCTTCGGCCGCAGGTCGGTCCAGTTCTGCTCGACGTATTCGAGGCAGGCAGCCCGCGAATCCTCGCCGAAGACCTTGTTCCAGCCTGCCGGGATCTCGGCGAAGGTCGGCCACAGCGAATGCTGGTTCTCGTCGTTGACGAGCACGAAGAAACGGCCGTCCTCGTCGTCGAATGGGTTGGTCATGTTGATACTCCCTTCCACTCCGGATTCACCGTGAGTGATGTCGCCTGTTTGTCGTTCTGTCGGACCTTGTTGTTAGCCGGATCTGGTGTAGAAGGACCCGCTCTGACTTGCTCCGTCACCCACGCCCATCGGATCGACCATCACCGGTCAACACTACTCGACCGGTGGGCGAGGAACTCTGCCAACATCGGGCCCGCCTGCCTGAGCGCATCGGCGCTCATCATTGCCCAGTGCGTGGCGTCGATGCTGTGGTGGACCATGTCTCCGGACACGGCGCCTCGCCACGCGCGCGGCGCGGCGGTGTCGTCGTCGCGCCCCGACCCCGCGGTGAACAGCAGCAGATCGGCGTCGATGGTCCGCGGTTCATAGCGGCGCATCAGCTTCATGGATTCGGTGGCCGTCGCGACCATGTTCTCGAGCCACTCGGCGGTGACGTCAGAGAATGCCGGGCCACCGGCCTCCCGGAGTTTCGCAGCCACGATCGCCGGGGAATCGAGGACCGGGTCGACGCCCATCTCGGCGGGCAGACCCAGACCGGCCACGATCTCGCTCGGCGCGACGCCCTCCTCGCCGAGGGCTCTGGCGGACTCGCCGGGGAAGCTGTCGAACATCACGAGCATCTCGACCTGCTCACCCTGTTCCTGCAACCGGGCCGCCACCGCGTGCGCGATCACCCCGCCGAGCGACCAGCCCAGCAGCCGATAGGGACCGGCCGGCCGGACCGCGCGGATCTCGTCGACGTATCGGGCGGCGATCTCCTCGACCGATTCCGGATGCCACTGCCCGGTCGCCGCCGGCGACTGGACACCGTAGATCGGTATCGCGGAATCCAGCGCATCGGCAAGTCCGCGATAGGCCCAGGACAGACCGAGCACCGGGTGGATGCAGAACACCGGATGGTCGGCGCCCTGCTCTCGGATCGGCAGCATGACGTCGAATACACCGGCGGACGAACCGCCTCCGGATTCTGCACTTGCCGCGATCCCGGTCACGGTCGGATCGAGGAAGATCGCCCGCAGCGACATCGGTGTACCCAGCGCATCGGTGAGCCGGGACACGAGCCGGGTGGCCGACAACGAGTTACCACCGAGTTCGAAGAACGACGCGTCCGCCGACACCCTCTGAAGGCCCAGCACTTCGGCCAGCACGTCCGCGACGATGCGTTCGGTCTCGGTGACCGGGGCCACATACTCCCCGGTGCGGTGGAACTCGGGCAGCGGCAACTGTTTCCGGTCGAGCTTGCCGCTGGGGTTGAGCGGGAACTCGTCGAGCACGACGACCGCGTCGGGCACCATGTATTTCGGCAACGTGTGACCCACGAAGGCGCGCAGCTGTTCGGTGTCGGGGTCGACGCCCCGGTGGGCGATCACATAGGCGATCAGGTGGTCACCGGTCCGCGGATCCTTGTGCACCAGCACTGCGGCCTGGCGGATCGGCGCGTGGGCCAGCACCGCCGATTCGATCTCCTCGAGTTCGATGCGCTGGCCGCGCAGTTTGACCTGGAAGTCGGTGCGCCCGATGTATTCCAGAGCCCCGTCGGCTCGGCGGCGCACCAGGTCCCCGGTGCGGTACATCCGTTCGCCCGGCCCCCCGAACGGGTCGGCGACAAAGCGGTCGCAGGTGATCCCCGGCCGCTGGAGATAACCCCGCGCCAGCTGCGCGCCGCCGAGGTACAGCTCGCCGGCCACACCCGCGGGGGTCGGTCGCAGACCGGAATCGAGCACGTGGGCGGTGACATTCCACTGCGGCACACCGATCGGTATGGTCTGGGTATCTTCCGGTCCGACTTGCCAATTCGTCACACTGACCGCCGCCTCGGTCGGGCCGTACATGTTGTTCAGACTCGCCGAGCACAGCTCCCGGAAACGCTCCGCGGTCTCCGGCGGCAAGGCCTCACCGATCACGAACGCGTGGCGCAGGGTACGTAGTGCGGACGGATCGGCCTCGGCCACGAACACTCCCAACGGCGACGGGACGAACGTTGCCGTGGTGATCCCGTATTGCTCGATGAGCGAGGCCAGATAGCGCATGTCCTTGTGCCCGTCGGGTTTGGCGATCACCAGGGTGGCACCGTTCTGCAACCCCCAGAAGAACTCCCAGACCGACACATCGAACGTCATCGCGATCTGCTGCAGCACCACATCGTCGGGGCCCAGCCGATACTCGGATTGCTTCCACACGAGTTGGTTGACGATGGCCCGGTGGGTGATCACCACGCCCTTGGGCTTTCCGGTCGAACCCGAGGTGAACATGACATAGGCGGTGTTGTCCGGCCTCAGCGGTGCCGTACGGTCGGCGTCCGTGATCGGGCCGGACGGCAGATCCGACAGGTCCAGGGTGTCGATCTCGACGACGGTGAAGGCTTCGGCGACCTCGATTCCGTCACCGGCCGTGGTCAATACGCAGACCGGGTCCGCGATCTGCAGCACGTAGCTGGTGCGATCCGCCGGGTGATCGGGGTCGATCGGGACATACGCCGCGCCGGCCTTGATGATCCCGTACATGCCGACCAGAAGATCGAGTGATCGACGCATCGCGATGGCGACCTTCGATTCGGGTCCCACGCCCATCCCGATGAGGTGCCTGGCGAGTCGGTTTGCGCGGGCATCGAATTCGGCATAGCTCAGCACCTGGCCGTCGAAGACGAGGGCGTCGGCGTCAGGTGTGCGAGCGACCTGGGCGTCGAACATGTCGGCCAGGGTCCGGGCCGGCACGTCGACCTCGGTCGCGTTGAACTCCGCGAGTTGCTCTCGCTCGGCCGGGACCAGCACGTCCACCCGACCGACCCGGCGCTCGGGTTCGTAGACGATCTGGGCGAGCACCTGATCGACCCGCGCCAAGATGGTCGCCACCTCATCGTGGGCGAACACGTCGGCCAGGAACTTCGCCTGCAACCGCACCTCATCACCGGCGGTGATGAACAGTGAGAGCGGAAAGTTGTTCGCATCCACGCCGGAGACGTCGAGGACCCGCAAGCCATCGATGTCGGTGACCGACCCCGATGCCACCGCGTCGACCGGGTACGACTCGAAGACCGTCAGCGTGTCGAAGCCGGCTCCGGCCCCGACCCGCCCGGCGATCACCGGCAACCCCACATAGTGGTGGTCGACCAGTTCGGACTGTTCGACCTGCAACCGCACCAGGAAGTCGGCGAGGGTCTCGGACCGCTCGATCCGGGCCCGCACCGGCAGGGTGTTGATGAACAGACCGATCATCGACTCCACGCCCTCGAGGTGGCCGGGCCGACCCGACACCGTGGCACCGAACACCACGTCGTCGCGGCCGATCAGTCGCGACAGCACCAGGCCCCAGGCCGCCTGCACGATCGTGTTCATCGTCACGCCAAGGCGTTTGGCGAGGGCATCGAGTTCCGCAGTCCGCTCGCGATCGATCTCGAGGAGCAACTCCCCCGGCATGCTCCGCTGTTCCCGGGCACGATTGGCCGGTGCCAGCAACGTGGGCTCGGTGACCTCGGACAACGCCGCCGCCCAATGTTCCACGGACGCCGCCAGATCCCGGCCGGCCAGCCACTGCAGGAACCCCCGGTATGAGCGCGGCGCCGGCAGCACCGTGGCATCTCCGCTGGTCGCGTACAGGGTGAACAGCTCCCGCAGGACCAGGGGCATGGACCAGCCATCGAGCAGGATGTGGTGGCTCGTCATCACGAAGTCGACCCGGTCGTCATCGAGCCGGATTGCGGTGAACCGCATCAGCGGTGCCCGGTCCATCTCGAATCGACGGGTCCTGTCCTCGTCGAGGACCCCGGCCCGCAGCGCCTCGGCATCCGGGTCGTTGCGCAGATCGTGCTCCGCGAACGGAGCCACCGCGGATTCTACGATGACCGCGACGGCTTCGTCGGAGAGATCATCGCGGAATGCGGCACGCAGATTCGGATGGCGATCGAGGAGAGCCTGGGCCGCCAGACGCAACCGCCCGATGTCGATGGTGCCCCCCAGCCGCAGGACGACCTGTGAGGTGTACACATCGAGCGAACCTTCGGCCAGCCTGGCGTGGAACAACATTCCCCGCTGCAACGGCGACAGCGACCACACGTCGGTCATCGACGGATGATCGACGGCCAGCCTGTCGACCGCGTGCTGATCGAGGTTCACCAGCGGTAGATCCGACGGTGTGAACACCCGCGAGTTCGCGGTCGACGACCACCCGGCAACGGCTTCGGAGGCCCGCGCCCACAACTCGATGAGAGCCTGCACCTCGACCTCGCTCAGCAGGGTGTTCGGGAAGGCGAACGTGGCCTCGAGCCGATCACCGGTCACCGCGGCGTTGATGTCGATGGCCGCGGCCACCGGCATGTCCGGATCCGGGCCGGCCGAGGCGGCGAGTTCACCGCTCGGCGCCGGCAGCCACCCGACCGCGCCCGAAGCGGTCTCGGTGCCGATCCGGCCGAGATAGTTGAAACCGATCGCCGGTTGCGGATACGCCGACAACTGCTCCGCGGTAATCGGATTCAGGTATCGCAGCATGCCGTATCCGATCCCCTTGTCCGGGACCGCCAGGAGTTGTTCCTTGATCGCCTTCACGGCGTCGGCCACCGCGGGCCCACCGGCCAGCGCGTCATCGATGTCCACGCCGGTCAGGTCCAGCCCCAACGGGAACATGGTGGTGAACCAGCCCACCGTGCGCGACAGGTCGGCACCGGAGACGACCTCTTCCTCACGGCCGTGACCCTCCAGTTTGATCGTGGTGGCGTCGGCGTGGATGCCGCGGTCGCGCAGCCAGGCGATCGATGCGAGCGCCAGGACGGTCAGCAGACCGTCGTTGACACTGCCACGGAAAACCCTTGGGACCGTGGTGAGCAGCGCATCGGTCACCTCTTCGGAAAGCTGCAGCTTCACCGACTCCACGGTGCCGAACACGTCCACGGCCGGGTCCAGTGGCCGCCCGCCGACATCGGTGCTGCCCTGCTCCATCAGATTCGACCAGAAGCCCACTTCCGCGGCCCGGTCCGGATCGACGGATTGCTCCGACAGCGCGTGCGCCCAGCGCCGCATGGAGGTGCCGACCGGTTTCAGTTGCGGCTGCCGGCCCTGCGAAATCGCCTGCCACGCGGTCACCAGGTCTTCGACGAGAACCCGCCACGACACCCCATCGACCACCAGGTGATGGGCGACGATCAACAGCCGGCCGGCATCGGACACATCAGGTCCGGGTTGCAGCCAGACGAACCGCAACACCTGGCCCCGGCCGAGATCCAATTGGCCCGCTGCCCGTTCGAAGGCCGGTCCGACCAGCGCGGCGAACTCCGGTGTTCCGGGAGTGGCCGAAGGGCCGAACTCGACGCGCTCGATCATTCCCGCGACGTCGATCGCGTGACGGTCGCGGACGTTGATCGTGTTGTCCTCGTATGAAACCGCGGCCCGGAGCATGTCGTGGTGATCGATGACGGCCGAGAGGGTGGCCACCACTTGATCGTGGCCGATGGCGTCGGGCAACGCCACATAGAGCGGCATGATCAGCCGGCTGTGTCCGCCGGGGCGCTCGAGCATCCACCGCACGATGGGCGGGGCCGGCATCTCACCGATTCCGCCGCCGGGCAACTCTTCGAGCACGGTGACGGCGCTGTCGGTGTTCATGGTCGCCACCCGGGCGATCTCGGCAACGGTCTTGTGCTCGAATATGTTTCGTGCGCTGATCAGGACACCGGAGGCCTTGGCGCGGGAGACCAGCTGGATCGAGATGATGCTGTCGCCGCCGAGGGAGAAGAAGGAGTCTGTGACACCGACCCGGTCAACACCGAGAACATCGGCGAACACGGCGGCCAAGACCTCCTCGGTCGGCGTACCCGGCGCGACGTACTCCAGGGCCGACTCGTCGAACGTCGCTTGCGGCAGCGCCTTTCGGTCGACCTTGCCGTTGACGGTCAGCGGCATCTCGTCGAGCACCATCACCACCGCCGGCACCATGTGAGCGGGCAGGGAACGGCCGGCGAAGGCGGTCAGCTCGGAGGCCTCCACCCGCGCGCCGGTGGCCGGTGCCACGTACGAGACCAGCATCGTGGCACCCGACGGACCCTGCGCACCCACGGTGGTGACGAACTCGACCGACTCGTGCTCGGCGAGCACCGCATCGACCTCCCCGAGTTCGATCCGGAATCCGCGGACCTTGACCTGAAAGTCGCTGCGGCCGATGTATTCGACTTCCAGCGTCCCGGATTGCGTCTGTACCCAACGGACCACATCGCCGGTGCGGTACATCCGCCGACCGGGATCGGCGGGATCGGCGACGAAACGCTCGGCACTGAGCCCACTCCTGGAGTGATAGCCACGTGCCAGCTGCACCCCGGAGATGTACAACTCGCCGGGGGCGCCGACCGGCACCGGCCGCAGGAAGCCGTCTCGAATCGACGCCGAGACGCCGCGGATCGGGCCACCGATCGTGGCCGGGTCGCCGGGGAGCAACCGGTCGCTGATGGTCACCATGATCTGCGTCTCGGTCGGCCCGTAGCCGATGTGGAACTGCCGGTCCGGTCCCCAGATCTCGACCAGCCGGTTCGGCACGGCCTCGCCACCGACCGCCAGATGTTGCAGGCTGTCGAGTCCTTCGGGGTCGAGCGTCGCCAGCGCAGCCGGTGTGATGAAGGCATGGGTGGCCCGGTGTTCACGGATGATCGCCGCGAGTTCGTCTCCCCCATAGGTACCCGGGGGCACGATCACCGACACCGCACCCACCGGGACCGCCAGCAACAGTTCCAGCATCGACGCATCGAAGCTGGGTGACGAGAAGTGCAGTGCCCGTGACTGTGTGGTCAGCGCATAGCGTTGCGCCTGCTCGGCGGCGAAGTTCGCCAGCCCGGCATGCGACATCACCACGCCCTTGGGCAGACCGGTCGATCCGGAGGTGTAGATCATGTACGCCGCGTTGTCGACCCGCAGCGCGCGCGGACGCTCTTCCGGCAGCAGCGGCTCGTCGAGGCGCGTCGAGCACTGCATCTCGAACTGCTGATCGTCGAGCACGAACCACTCGGCGGCAGCGGGCAGGTCGGGCCGGTGGGCCTCGATGGTCACACCGATCCGGGCACCCGAATCGCGGACCATGTGCTCGATGCGGTCGGCCGGGTAGGCCGGATCCATCGGGACCAGGATGCCACCGGCCTTCGCGACCGCCCACAGCGCCAGGTGCGAGTACACCGAGCGGGGCAGCGCCGACGCCACCGCGACCTCCGGACCGACGCCGAGCGCGATGAGTTCGCGCGCCAGGCGATTCGACCATCGGTCCAGCTCTCCGTAGCTGACCCGGCGGTGTCCGAGCACGAGTGCGGTCGCCTCGGTCCCGGCGGCCTGGACCGCGGCGGCGAGCAGCTGGGGCAGGAGCACAGCGGGTTCGGCCGGTGCTCCTCTGACGCTCTGCAATTGGGCTCGTTCATCGGCGGAGAGCAGATCGATCGCCCCGACCGATGTCGCAGGCTCGGCGATCAGGGTGTTCAGGGCTGCGACGAATCGCTCGGCGATGCGTTGCATCATCGGCTCGTCGAGCAGCTCCGGTGAATAGATGAACTTGAACTTCAGCGCGCCCCGCATGCTGGCGGTCAGGGTCACCGGATAGTGCGCGGCGTCCTGCCCGGTGAAGCCGGTCACCCGCATTCCGGCGATGTCGGTCTCTGCCGTGGCACCTGCCATGTCGACCGGGAACGACTCGAAGACGGCCAACGTGTCGAACTGCGCGGCCTCTCCCACGGCTCGCTGGATGTCGGCCAACCCCACGTGCTGATGGTCGAGCATGGCGGACTGCTCCACCTGCACCCTGGCCAGCAGCTGATCGACGGTCTCGGCGCCCGTGACGCGGACGCGGACCGGGATCGTGTTGATGAACAACCCGATCATCGATTCGACCCCGGCCACGTCGGCGGGTCGACCGGAAACCGTTGCCCCGAACACGCAATCGGAGCGCCCGGTCAACGCGTTCAGGACGAGTGCCCAGGCCGTCTGCACAAAGGTGTTCGGCGTGACGCCGAGTGCTCTGGATCGGGTCTGCAGCTTCGCCGTGGTTTCCTCGGTGATGCTCGTGTGCAGTTCTGCGGCACCTTCGTGCTGCCGGCGGCCGCGATCGCCGGAGATCAGCAGGGTCGGCCCTTCGACGTCCCCGAGGGCCTCAGCCCAGGCCTGCTGCGATTCTTCGGGCTTCCGCCCGGCCAGCCACGACAGGAAGTCACGGTAGGAACGTGGAGCAGGCAGGACCGAGGCGTCACCTCCCGTCGCGTACAGGACGAGTAGTTCCTTGATGACCAGCGGGGTCGACCAGCCGTCGATCACGATGTGGTGATTGGTGACCAACAGTTCATATCGATCGACGGCGGTACGCAGCAGCGTGAACCGCATCAACGGCGGCTTCTGCATGTCGAAGGGCGCCGCCAGATCCGCGGCGGCCAGCTCGGCCCGGTTCCGCTCGAGGTCCCCGGCACCGGTCGTTCCTGTCAAATCTACCGTGCGCCAAGGAATATCGACGTCACCGAGCACGACCTGCACCGTGTCTCCGGCCTCGTCGGTGACAAAAGCGGTCCGGAAGGCCTGGTGCCGGGCGATCAGCGCGCGGGCACTGCGGCGCAAGCGCTCGGGGTCGACGATCCCGGCCAGGTGCAGGGACATCTGCGCCGAGTACACGTCCACGGCCCCCTCGGCCAGCGAGGCGTGGAAATGCATGCCCCGCTGCAGAGGTGAGAGCGGCCAGATGTCGTCCAGGTCCGGGAACCGACGCTCCAACGCCTCGATCTCGCCTTGTGACAGCGTGACCAGGCCGAGGTCGGACGGCGTCCGGCCACCCGCCCCTGGTGCCGACGCGTATCGGGCGACCTGTTCGAGCGCCGCCGACCACGCCGCGGCCAACTCTCCCACCTGCGCCCGCGTGAACAGCCCGGCCGGGAAATCGATGGCCGCCGACAGTCGTTCTGCCCCATCACGCTCGGACACAACGGCATTGATCTCCAGGGCGGGAACCGGCATGTCCGGGTCCAGCGACGATCCCAGCTCGCCACCGTCGCGGGCCGGAACCCACCCGATCTCGCGCATCTCGTCGGTGAAGTCGATCGCCGACGTCCGACCGAGGTAGTTGAAGCTGATCTGCGGCTCTGGTCCGGTCAGTTCGGTCGCCGTCCGGTTGTTGAGATACCTCAGCAGTCCCCAGCCGATACCGTTGTCGGGCGCCGACCGGAGATTCTCCTTGGTGGCCTTGATCAGCCGGCCCAGATCGTCACCGCCGGCGAGCGCATCATCGAGGTCCAGGCCCGCCAGATCGAGGCGGAGCGGAAATGCCGTGGTGAACCAGCCCACCGTGCGGCCGATCTCGGCACCCGGCAGTGCGCCTTCTTCCCGTCCGTGACCCTCCAGTTGCAGGTAGACGTGATCGGCCGCCCGGCCACGCCGCGACCTCCACGTGGCCAGTGCCAGCGCGAATCCCGTGAGCAGTCCGTCGTTGACACTGCCGCCGAAGGCTTCTGGGACGGCGGTGATCAACATCCTGGTCGTGTCCGCCGACAGCTCGAGCCGGATGCGCTCGGTCGTTTCGACGGTGTCGGCTCCCGGGTCCGGCGCCCGGTCCCCCAATTGCGGGTCGTCCACGTCGATCACGGTGCGCCAGTAGTCGAGTTCTGCCACCCGCTCGGGGGTGTTCGCCATCTCGGTCAGCCCGTGAGCCCATCGCCGCAGCGACGTGCCCACCGGTTGCAGTCGGGGTCCGTCCCCGGCCAGGATGCCACCCCAGGCGGCCGCCAGATCGGGTAACAGGACGCGCCAGGACACACCGTCGACCGCCAGGTGGTGAATCACGATCAGCAGGCGTCCGTTGGTGCGCGATCCCGGCGCCGGTTCGAACCAGACGAACTGGGCAACTGTTCCCGCCTCGGGATCCAATCGATCGGCGGCCGCGCTGAACTCGCGTTGCACCAGCGCCTCGAAATCATCGCTCCCGGGCAGGCTTTCGAACCCGACACGGCGCAGCAGCGACCGGCCCGCTTCGGGTTGCGGTTCCTCGACCCGCAGATGCCCCGGCCCGCCGTCGGCGTCGCGCACCCAGCGCAGCCGCAGTGCATCGTGATGTGAGACCACCGCATCGATCACCGATTCGATCGTCGTCCGATCGATGCCGTGCGGCAGGGTGACGAAGTTCGACTGTGAGAAGCGCTGGTGTCCTCCGGGCGCGGAGAAGAACGCCGCCATGATGGGTGTCAGTGGCAATTCACCCACCCCACCACCGGATAGTTCGGCGATCAGGTTCCGCCCGCCGCCGGAGAGGTCGGTTGCCACCGTCGCCAGCGCGGCAACGGTCTTGTGTTCGAACACGTCTCGTGCCGTCAGACCGATACCGAGCGCCTTTGCCCGGGAGACCAGTTGGATCGACATGATGCTGTCGCCGCCGAGGGCGAAGAACGACTCGACCGCACTGACCCGATCCCGGCCCAGCACTTCGGCGAACACCGCCGCGATCTGGACCTCGGTCTCCGACGCCGGCGCCACGAATGCCGCGCTCTCGACGTTGAAGACGGGCTTCGGCAACGCTTTTCGATCGAGCTTTCCGTTCGTCGAGGTCGGCATGCGCTCGAGCACCGTGAACGAATCAGGGATCATGTAGTCCGGCAACGATGTGGCGATCGCGGTGCGCAAGGTGGCCACGTCGATCAGTTCATCTTCGGCGGGTGTCACATAGGCCGCCAGCCGGCGTCCGTGCTCGCTCTCCACGGCCAGTATCGCGACCTGACCGACCGAGTCATGCCGGGCCGCCGCCGTCTCGATCTCGCCGAGTTCGATTCGCAGGCCCCGGATCTTGATCTGGTGGTCGGTCCGTCCCAGGTATTCGAGTTGCCCGCGACGATTGATCCGCGCCAGGTCACCGGTGCGGTACATGACCGCACCCGGGTCACCCAGGGGATCTGCCACAAACCGGTCCGCGGTGAGATCCGGGCGGCCCAGATAGCCACGCGCCAACTGGATTCCGGCGAGATACAGCTCACCGCCCGTTCCCGGCGGCACCGGCCGCAGACGCGCATCGAGTACGTAGGCCCGGGTGTTCCACACCGGCTTTCCGATCGGCACCACACCCGATTCCGTGCCGTCGACCCGGTGGTCTGTCGCGGTGACGGTGGCCTCGGTGGGTCCGTACTGGTTGTCGAGGAACGCTGTGTTGTGTTCGAGGAATTGCCGTGCCAGTGACTCCGGCAGCGCCTCACCACCCACGGCCAGCCCCCGCACCGATCCGGGCAGGGCCGGTCGCGGACCGTTCACCAGGACCGCGAGCATCGAGGGGACGAAATCGAGCAGGGTTACATCCCATCGCTCGACGATCTCGATCAGGTATTCCGGATCCCGGTGACCGTCGGGCCTGGCGATCACCAGATGTGCCCCACACGCGAACGGCACGAACAACTCCCACATCGAGGCGTCGAACACCAGCGGCGTCTTCTGCAGGAAGGTGTCCTGTGCGCAGCACTCCAACGCGGCCGCCATCCAGCGGATCTGGTTCACCGCGGCCGCATGGCTCACCATCACGCCCTTGGGCTTGCCGGTCGAACCCGAGGTGAAGATGACGTATGCCGAATTCTCCGGTCGCAGCGGAGCCCGCCGCTCCGAGTCCGTCAACCGGCCGTTGCCGAACCCCGACAGGTCCACCCGGTCGAGATCGATGAGGGCGCAGTCGACGACCGACGACATCGGATCCGGCGCGTTGGTCAGAACACAGACCGGGGCAGCCTGATCGAGGACCGCGGCGATCCGGTCACGCGGCTGGTCCGGATCGACCGGCACGTAGACGCCGCCCGCCTCCATCACCGCATGGATGGCGACCATCATCTCGATCGACCGGTGCACCGCCACGACGACGGTCACCTCCGGTCCGGTGCCCTGTTCGATCAGCAGGCGGGCCAGTGCGTTGACCCGAGCGGAGAACTCCGCGTAGTCGAGAGTCGTGTCCTCGAAGGTGATGGCCGGGGCGTTCGGTGCCACATCGACACCGGCGGTGAGGAAGTCGGTCAACAGCCGTTCGTCGACCGGGACCGCGGTGTCGTTGAGTTCGTGCAGGATCAGCGCCCGCTCGCGCTCGTCGAAGAGATCGATGTCCCCGACCCGCCGCTCCGGCTCGGCAACAGCGGCGGTGAGCACCCGCAGGAAGCGCTCGCTCATCGCCTCGATGGTCGACCGGTCGAACAGTGCGGTGGAGTAGGCGAACACGCCCGCATATCCCGACTGTGCACCGTCGGGGCCGACCTTCGGTGACAGGGAGAGCTCGAGGTCGTACTTCACCTCGAACAATTCGACCGGCAACGGACTGATGGCGAGATCCGGCAGGTCGAGCGCCGGGCGGTCGACGTTCTCGAAACCGAATGACACCTGTGCCAACGGCGCATAGGCCGTCGACCGTTGGGGGTTCAGGACCTCGACCATCCGCTCGAACGGGACGTCGGCATGAGAGAACGCACCGAGATCCGCATCCCGCACGGCCGCCAGTGTCTGCGTGAACGTGGCATTGCCGTCCACCGACGTCCGCAACACCAGCGTGTTGACGAACATCCCGACCAGCCGGTCGAGCGCCTGCTCACCCCGACCGGCGATCGCGGTGCCCATGGCGATGTCGCCGGAGCCCGAGATCCGGGCCAGCAGCACCGCAAAGGCGCTCTGCAGCACCATGAACGCGGTGGTACCCGTCCGCTTGGCGATGTCCTCGACCGACTCCGCGAGCTCGGCCGGAACCGAGAACGGCAATCGCTCACCCGCGGTGGACTGCACCGGGGGCCGGGGCCGATCGGTCGGCAGTTCGAGCACATCGGGCAGGTCGGCCAAAGTCTCACGCCAGTAGGCGATTTGCCGGGAGATCACCGATTCGTTGTCGGTTTCGGAGCCGAGGACCTCGTGCTGCCACAGCGTGAAGTCCGCATATTGCACGGGCATCGGCTGCCAGTCCGGATCGCTTCCCTGCTGCGCCCGTGACAGGTACGCCACCATCACGTCCTGGGCCAGCGGCGCCATCGACGCGCCGTCGGCACTGATGTGGTGCACGACCACGACGAGCACATGGTCGTCGGGACCGATGCCGAACAGTGCGGCCCGCAACGGCACCGATTCGGTGACGTCGAATCCCCTGCGGCCGAACGTGATCGCCGCCGCGACGACCTCGCCTTCGGGGACCTCCACGGTCTTCAGCGAAACCCCGGCCTCGGCCACGGACAACACCCGTTGTTCGGGTCCTTCCGGACCGGACGGGAACACCGTCCGTAGCGATTCATGGCGGCCCAGCACGTCATCCATCGCAACTTTGAGAGCTTCGATGTCGAGCGTTCCGGTCAACCTGACCGCCATCGGAATGTTGTAGGCCGCCGACGTGGTGTCGAACTGGTTGAGGAACCACATCCGTTGCTGCGCCATCGACAGCGGGATCCGGGCCGGCCGGTCGCGTCGGGTGAGCGGCGGGTGACCGGACTCCCGCTTGGTCGCAACCGATGCGGCGGCGGCGATTCCGGACACGGTCGGCGCGTCGAAGATCGCCCGGACCCCGAGCTCGACGTCGAGGGCCTGATTGACCCGGGCGACGACGCGGGTCGCCGAGAGCGAGTTCCCGCCCAGTTCGAAGAAGTCGGCATCGACCGACACGCGTTCGACACCGAGGACGTCGGCGATGACCCCGGCCACGATCTCTTCGACCGGGGTCCGCGGAACCCGGAACTCCCCGTCGGCCTCCCACACCGGGGCCGGAAGTGCCCGCCGATCGATCTTGCCATTGGTCGTCAGGGGCATCTGTTCGAGTTCGACAACCGCGGCGGGCACCATGTGCGATGGCAGCTCTCGCCGCGCGTGCGCCCGCAATTCCGGCGAATCGATCTGCATACCGGGGGCGCTGGTGACGTAGGCGACCAGAGCCACCGACCCGCTCGCCGTCCGTACGTCCACTGTGGTCGACATGCCCACGGCCGGATGACGTGACAGCACCGCGTCGATCTCGCTGAGTTCGATCCGGAATCCACGTATCTTCAGCTGGAAGTCCGCCCGGCCGATGTAGTCGATCACGTACTCGTCGTCGTTGATCACCCAGCGGACCACGTCACCGGTCCGGTACATCCGGCTGCCCTCGGGCCCAAAGGGGTTCGCGACGAACGTGCCGGCGCTCAGGCCGGTCCGGTTCAGGTAACCCCGCGCCAGCCCGCCGCCGATCATGTAGAGCTCGCCGTCGACGCCGACGGGAACCGGGCGCAGCCGGGAATCGAGCACCACGGCCTGCATACCCCGGAACGGCGCTCCGATGTCGATCGGGCGATTGCGGCGCAACGGAACGCTGACCGTGCAGATGATGGTGGTCTCGGTGGGGCCGTACATGTTGATCACGTCCCGGCCTTCGGCCCAGGCCTCGATCAGCTCCGGCGGCGTCGCCTCACCACCGAGGACCACGGTGCGATAGGTGTCCAAGCCGGCCGGATCAACCGTCGCCAACGCGGCAGGCGGGATGAATGCCATCTCGACTGCCTTGTCCCGCAGCAGGTCAGCGAGTTCGCGACCGCCGTACACGCCCGTCGGGACAACAACCATCGTGTTGCCGCCTGCCGCGCCGAGCAGGAGATCGAAGATGGCCCCGTCGAAACCGGGCGAGGAGAACAACGCGGTACGGACCGCGGTTTCGCCGCGGGTCACCCGCTTCTTGATGGATTCGTGGACCGCCGCCAGACCACGGTGTGTGGCGACCACACCCTTGGGCTTTCCGGTCGAACCCGACGTGTAGATGGTGTAGGCCACGTTGTCCACCGACGCCGCGGTGCGATCGGCAGTTGTCAGCGGCGCGTCCGGCAGGTGTGCCAGGGCCCGGCTCGTCGCGGGATCGTCCAGGACCAGCCACTCGATGTCGGTCGGCAATTTGTCCAGCAACGATGCCGTGGTGATCCCGAACCGAGCACCGGAATCGGCGAGGATGAACCGCATCCTCGACATCGGGTACGACGAGTCGAGGGGAACGAACGCCGCTCCGGTCTTGCTGATCGCCCACACGGTGATGATCCATTCGATGGACCGCGGCAGCGCGACCGAGAGGAAGGACTCGCGAACGGCGCCGCGCTCGAGAAGGCTGCGCGCCAGCCGATTCGACGCGGCGTCGAGCTCCCGGTAGGTGATCGACCGTTCGTTCTCGATCACCGCGACCATATCCGGATACCGGGCGGCACCCCGCGCGAAGAGGGCATCGAGTGTCATCGGTTCCGGATTCGGCCCGTCGTTGTAGGGGACGACCTCTCCGCGTTCGGCCCGGTCCAGGAGTTCGAGGGCTCCCACTGCCACCTCGGCGTCGTCGGCCACGGCGCGGCACACGCGCACGAAGTAGTCGGTGAAACGTTGCGCGGCCACCGGATCGAACAGGTCGGCGGCGTACGTCAGAGTCGCGTCCAGCACCGGGCCGCCCTCGGTCTCGCGCTCCATCATCATCAGTGCGAGGTCGTACTTCGCTGTCTCCAAACCGGATTCGACCGGTTTGATGACCAGATCCGGTAGGTTCAGCTCGGCCCGCTCAACGTTCTGGAAAGCCAATGCCACCTGCGCCAACGGTGAGTGCGACCGGGAGCGTTCCGGGTTCAACGCCTCCACCAGTTGTTCGAACGGCAATTCGGAATGGCTGAAGGCGGCAAGGTCGGATTCGCGCACCCGGTGCAGCAGATCCACAAAACGCAGATCGGGATCGGTGCGGGTCCGCAGCACCAGGGTGTTGACGAACATCCCGATCAGGTCGTCGAGCTCGCGTTCACCCCGCCCGGCGACCGGGGTCGCGACCGCGATGTCGTCGCCGCCGGTCAACCGGGACAACAGCACCACCAGGCAGGCGTGAACGGTCATGAACAGTGTTGCGCCACTGTCGGTACCGAGAGCGGCCAGCGCGGCCCTGGTCGCCGCGTCGAGGGTGAAGTCGACGGTTCCCGCCCGGAACGACTGCACCGGGGGACGCGGATACGTCGTGGGCAGTTCGAGCACCGTGGGCAGGTCGGTGAGCTCGGCCCGCCAGAACTCCAGCTGCTCGGTCGCGACCGACTCGGGGTCATCGATGGAACCGAGCCAGTTGCGCTGCCACACACTGAAATCGGCATACTGCACCGCCGGCGGCGCCCAGGCGGGCGCCCCGCCCTGCATCCGCGCGACGTACGCGGTGACCAGGTCCCGGGCCAGCGGGGCTCGGGATGCCCCGTCGGAGGCGATGTGGTGGATCGACATCAACAGCACGTGCTCGTCCTGGCCGGACTCGATCAGCGCGACCCGCAACGGGATACGCTTCGCGACGTCGAACCCCTGTGAGAAGAACCCGATCATCTGTGATGCGAGATCGTCCTCGCCGCAGGTGATGCGGGCGACATCGATATCCGCATCGGCGACATCGAGGATGTGCTGGTGTGGTCCGGTCTCGGAATCGGGGAAGACCGTGCGCAGCGATTCATGGCGCTCGAGCACATCGAGCAACGCTGCGGTGAGGACGTCGATGTCGAGGCTTCCGGTGAGCCTGATCGCGACCGGGATGTTGTAGACCGGTGACGTGGTGTCGAATTGATTGAGGAACCACATGCGCTGTTGTGCGAGCGAGAGCGGGATGGCGGCCGGGCGCACGCTGGCCACCAGCGGTGGCCGCGTGCGACCCTCCCCCGCGCTGCGCCCGAGTCGCGACGCCAGTCCGGCGACCGACGAATCCTCGAACAGATCGCGTAGCCACAATCTCGCGTCACCGGCGGCGTTGAGGCGGGCCACGACCCGGGTCGCGATCAGTGAGTCGCCGCCGATGTCGAAGAACCGATCGTCGACGGAGACCCGTTCCAGACCCAGGACCTCACCGAAGACTGCCGCGACCATCTCCTCGTACACGGTGACCGGTGCCCGGTAATCGGCTGCAGCGCTGCCGAACTCCGGATCCGGCAACGCCCGCCGGTCGAGTTTGCCGTTGACGGTCAGTGGCAACTCGGCCAGGACGACAACCGCCGACGGGACCAGTGCTGCCGGCAAGAGCTCCCGCGCACGTTCGAGCAGATCCTCCGGTTCGCCGCCCGTGGTGGTCTCCGGGACCACGTAGGCGACCAGCCGGTCGAGCCCCTGCGGACTTGTCTTGAGCGCAACGGCGCACTGTCGGATCCGCCCATCGGAGGCCAGGGCGCCCTCGATCTCGCCGAGCTCGATCCGGATGCCACGCAGCTTGACCTGCAGGTCGGCCCGGCCCAGGTAGTCCAGGGTTCCATCCATCCGGCGCCTCGCCAGATCACCGGTGCGGTAGAGCCGCACGCCGGGTTCGCCCTGCGGATCGGCGACAAATCGTTCCGCGGTCAGCCCCGGCTTCGAGGTGTATCCGCGGGCCAGCTGAACACCACCGAGATACAGTTCGCCCACCGCGCCCGGGGGTGCTTCGCGCAAGGCTCCATCGAGCACGCGCGCAACCACATTCGGCACCGGCAGTCCGATACCCACCGATCCGCGCACGACATCGTCGGCACCGGTCTGCAGCCTGGTCGAGGTGACCGTCGACTCGGTGGGTCCGTATTCGTTGTGCAGCGAGGCATCCGACATCGACCGGAAGCGGCTCAGCGACGTCACCGACAGCGCCTCACCACCGCAGAAGACCATGCGCAGGGACGAGATCTCGTCGGGTTCGACGGCGGACAGGAAGACATCGAGCATCGAAGGCACGAAGTGCATCGCGGTGATCCGATGGCGCGACACCACCTCGGCGAGGTAGCGCGGATCTCGATGGCCATCCGGGGTCGCGATCATCAGTGCGGCGCCCTGCGTCAGGGGCCACCACAGCTCACGCACCGACGCGTCGAAGGTGAACGGCGTCTTCTGGAGAAGCCGGTCATCGGATCCGAGCCGATACACCGATTGCCGCCACTGCACCATGTTCACCACCGAACCGTGGGTGACCTCAACCCCCTTGGGCAGACCGGTTGATCCGGACGTGAACACCACGTACGCCAGGTGATCGGGCCGCAGCGGCGCCACTGACTCGGACGCATCGATCGTGGCACCACTGAGGCGCGCGAATTCGTCTCCCAGCGAGTCGATCTCGAGAACCAGACTGTCTCCGAGACGATCCTGTGGTCGCGCCGAGGTGGTCAATGTCAGCATGGTTCCGGACGCGCGCATGATGTGCTCGATGCGCTCGGGCGGGGCATCGATGTCGACCGGGACGTACGCGCCGCCCGCCTTCGCCACGGCATAGATCGCGATCATCAGGTTCGTCGACCGCTCGATGAGCAACGCAACCCGTTTCTCGGGTCCGACCCCCTGCCCGATCAGCACTCTCGCGAGCCGGTTGACACGGGCATCGAACTCCTCGTATGTGAGGACCTCGTTCTCACCGATGATCGCGGTGGCCGTGGGTGTTCGGGCGACCTGATCATCGAAGAGATCGACCAGCGTCCGCGTCCCCATCGGTTCCGGCGACGGGTTCCACCCGGCGGTCGTGGCCAGTTCCGCCGGCGAGGCCGGCTGCAGCGCGGCCAGTCTCGCCGTCGGGTCGGCGATGAAGGACCGCAGCACCCGCAGCAGTCGATCGAGGTGCGAGTCGGCGACGTCCTCGGAGAAGCTCTCCCGCGCGAACTTCGCGGCGAAATGCAGACGATCGGTGTTCGCTGCCACGATCGACAACGGGAAGTGGCTGGCCGCAGCGGATTCGACATCACGCAACCGGACACCGGCGATGTCCACACCACCGCCCACCCCGGCGCTGTCGACGGGATAGGACTCGTAGAGGACCGCGGTGTCGAAGACCGCCCCGGGGCCGCCGTGTCGGTGGATGTCCGCCAACCCAAGGTACTGATGGTCGAGCAGGTCCGACGACGCGCTCTGCAGACGCTGCAGGAACTCGGCCACCGCCAGCGCGTTGTCCACGCGGACGGCCACCGGCACCGTGTTGATGAACAGACCGATCATCGATTCCACGCCCGTGATCGACGGAGGCCGGCCGGAGACGGTGGAACCGAAGACCACGTCGGTGCGGTTTGTCATGGCGCCGAGCACGATTGCCCACGCACCCTGGACTACAGTGTTCATCGTGACACCCAGCCGGCCGGCGAGTGCCGTGGCCTGCTGCGTCTCGTGCACGCTGAGTTCACGCGTGACCACACCCGGCAGCGACGCCTGATCCTGCCCCCGTGACCGTGGCGACAGCAGTGTCGGTCCGTCGACGTCGGACAGGGCCCGTTGCCAGGCCGCCGCCGAGGCGGTGCGGTCCTGCTGCTGCAACCATTGCAGATAGAGGCTGTACGGGCGCGTGGCAGGCAGCGACGATCGGTCGGCATCGGTGGCGTAGAGCACCATCAGCTCGCGCAGTACGAGTGGCGTGGACCAACCATCGAGTATCGCGTGGTGATTGGTGATCACCACGTCCCAGCGATCCGGTGCCAATGCCAACGCGGCGATCCTGATCAGTGGACCCGCGGACATGTCGAAACCGGTGGCCCGGTCGGCAGCCAGGATCCGGTCGCGTTCGGCCACCCTGGCGGATTCGCCGATCGTCGACAGGTCATGCACCGTGACACCGACATTCAGGCCGGTACGCACCAGCGCCACCGCACCGAGGTCCTCGTCGACGACAAAGGTGGACCGCATGCTCTCGTGCCGGTCCAGCAGGGCGTTCGCGGCCCGGCCGAGCCGTTCGACATCGAGTCGCCCGTCGAGACCGAGCACGAACTGCGCGACGTACACGTCGACCACCGCAGCCGATTCGCGGGCCATCAACGCATGGAACAGCATCCCGTGCTGTAGCGGCGAGAGCGGCCACACGTCGGCGATGCCGGGGTGGGCTTTTTCCAGTGAGTCCAGTTGCCCCTGGGTGGCGCTCACGAGGGGCAGATCGGAGGGGGTCAGCCCGCCCGCATCGGGCTGCGCGGCGTGGTGGGCGATGGCTGCGACCGCGGTCGTCCAGTGCTCGGCCAGCGCGACGATCTCGGATTCGGCGAACAGATTGCCGGCGTAGGTGAACGTTGTCGACAGCGTTCCACCGCCGACCACCGAGACGTTCACATCGATCGCAGCACCGAGTCCCATGTCGGGATCTGTTGCACCGCCGAGGTTCTGACCTTCGGTCACCGGAACCCAGCCGTGCCGGGTCATGTCGTCGGTGACCTCTTGTCCACCGAGCCGGCCCAGATAGTTGAAGCTGACCTGCGGAATGGAGGCGGCGGCGAGAACCGGAGCGGTGCGGGCATTCAGATACCGCAGGAGGCCGTATCCGACCCCGTTGTCGGGGACCGCTCGCAGCGTCTCCTTGACCGCCTTGATCAGCCCTCCGGCGGAGCGTCCGCCGGCCAGCGCGTCGTCGACATCGACATCTCCGATGCCCAGACGGACCGGATACACCGTGGTGAACCAGCCGACGGTCCTCGACAGGTCGGCGCCCGGGGCGACACTCTCTTCGCGACCGTGGCCCTCGAGGGTCAGCCCGAGCGGGGACCGCGCGTCGGGGACACCACGGTCACGACGCCAGGCGGTGATCGCCAGCACGAGCGCGGCCAGCAGCCCATCCTGGACACCGGCCCCGTAGGCCCGGGGAACCGCGGTGGTCAACACCTCGGCCACCTCGGCCGGCAGGGTGACCGATTGCTTCCGAGCGGTCCGCATGGTATCGGCTCTCGAATCGAGAGCCCTTGCGCCCAGGGGGGATTCGTCGAGATCTGACACCGACTGCCAGTACGGCAGTTCACCGGTGCGTACGGGATCGCTCGCCTGCGCGGCCAACGCATGGGACCACCGGCGCATCGACGTCACCTCTGTGCCGAGGCCCAGGGTCACGTCGGCGGTCAGTTCGGCCCAGGCACCGGCCAGCGCGGGAACGATGATCCGCCAGGAGATCCCGTCGACGGCGAGGTGGTGCAGCACGAGCAGCAACCGGCCGTTTCCGTCGACACCCGTGGCGGGTCGGAACCACACGAACCTGGCCATCACGCCGGCGGCGGGATCGAGTCGATCCGCGGCGTCGTCGAGGGCGGCGCGGGCAAGTGCGGCGAATCCTTCGGTCGACGGCAGCGCATCGGTGCCGAACTCCATCGTCGTGATGGACCGTTCCACGTCGATTCCGCCGACCGGATCGACCACCAGCCCCGGAGCGGACCCGTCCGCGGTGTCGAGATGCGCTCGGAGCACGTCATGGCTGTCGAGGATCCGGCCGAGTACGGCAACGAGCGTGGGCTGATCGATACCCGGCGGCAAGGTGAGCATCACCGCCTGCGAGAAGCGATCGCCCATCCCACGTTCGAGCGCCCAGTGCATGACCGGGGTCAGCGGCATCTCGCCGACCCCACCTCCGTCGAGTTCTTCGAGCACCGGCGTCATGTCGGCGGACTGCAGGACCGCCACCTCGGCCAGCCCGGCAACCGTCTTGCGCTCGAACACATCTCGCGCGGTGATCTGGACACCGGCATCCTTGGCCCGGGACACGAGTTGGATGGACACGATGCTGTCACCACCGAGCGCGAAGAAGGAGTCGGTCACGCCGACCTGCGGTACCCCCAGCACCTCTGCGAACACACCGGCCAAGACCTCTTCGAGCACCGAGGACGGCGCCACATACGATGTGCTCGCGATGGCCGCGAAGTCGGGTTCCGGCAGGGCCGCCCGGTCGAGCTTGCCGTTCACCGTCATCGGTACCAAATCGAGCACCATGACAACGGACGGGACCATGTACTCGGGCAGGGACTCGGCGGCATGCCGCAGCAGCTCGTCGGTGTCGACGGTGAAGCCTTCGACCGGAACGACCGTGGACACCAGGACCGTCGCGCCCGTCGGCCCGGCGCGCCCCTGCGTCACCGCGAAATCAATGGTCTTGTAACTCTGCAGAACTGCGTCGATCTCACCGAGTTCGATCCGGAACCCGCGTACCTTCACCTGGAAGTCACTGCGGCCCAGATACTCCAGGTTCGCGTCCCCGGCCGGATCACTCATCCACCGCACGACGTCACCGGTCCGGTACATCCGGGTCCCGGCATCGCCGAACGGGTTCGCCACGAACCGGTCGCTGGTCAACCCCGCCCGGCAATGGTATCCACGGGCCATCTGCAGTCCGCCGATGTACAGCTCACCGCTGACCCCGACCGGTACCGGACGTAGGCTCCGGTCGAGGACCATCGCCGAGACGCCGCGGATCGGGCCACCGATGGTCATGGCGCCATCGGGCTGCAATGGCCGCGACATGGTCACCATGATGATGGTCTCGGTCGGGCCGTAGCCGTTGTGGAAGTGCCGGCCCGGCGCCCAATCCCTCATCAGACTCTCGGGTACGGCCTCGCCGCCGACCACCAGCTCCCGAAGTGAGTCGGCGTCGCCGGCGTTGACGGTGGCCAGCGCCGCCGGCGTGATGAACGCGTGGGTCACCGAGGCCGCGGTGATCACCCGGGACAACTCGTCGCCGCCGTACACCCCTGGCGGCACGATCACCAGTGCGGCCCCGGCCGACACGGCGAGCAGCAATTCGAGCATCGATGCGTCGAAGCTCGGCGACGAGAGATGCAGGACGCGGGCCTGCGAGGTCACCGAGTATCGCTCTCGCAGTTCCGTGGCGAAGTTCGCCATGGCCCGGTGGGTCACCACCACGCCCTTGGGCACCCCGGTCGAGCCCGAGGTGTAGATCATGTACGCGGCATTCTCGATGTGCTGCGGCGACAGTCGAACCGGGACCTCGCCCCCGGATGCAGCGGCCTCGTCCAGCACCTGCCGGGTCTGCGGGTCGTCCAGAACCACCCACCGCACCGAATCCGGTAATTGCGGACGATGCTCAGAGAGCGTGATGCCGATCGCCGCACCGGAATCGGTGATCATGTGATCGATGCGGTCCCGCGGGTAGGCCGGATCCACCGGCACAAACGCGGCCCCCGACCTGACCACCGCCCACAGGCCGACCTGCTCGTCGAATGATCTCGGAAGAGCCAGTGGGACAAACTGATCGGCCCGGGCGCCTTCGGAGATCAGGATCTGCGCCAGCGCATTCGATCGTCGGTCGAGTTCCCGGTAGCTGTGGACGTCATCGCCCCAGATCACCGCGGCGGCGTTCTCATCGACGCTCGCCGCCGAGTCGAGCAACTCACCGAGCGTGACCGGCGCTTCCGGGGCCGAACCCACGACCGGGCACAGGTCGGCGATCTCGGAATCGGAGAGCACACCGATGCGTCCGACGATGATGTCCGGCTGCGCCACCGCCTGTTTCAGTATCCGGATGAAGCGCTCGGCAAGATCCTCGATCGACGCCTGGTCGAAGAGGTCCGTGGCGTAGACGAACATCCCCGCCAGGCCGCCGGCAGTTGTCGGGTTCAGCGCCAGCTGCAGATCGAACTTGGCAAACGTGACACCGCTGTCGTACTCGGCGATCGACAGATCCGGCGCATCCAGGACCGGGGGTTCGTTGTTCTGCAGGGCCAGCGTGACGCCGAAGATCGGGGTGTGTGCGGTGGTGCGCTCTGGCGCAAGCACTTCCACCAACCGCTCGAACGGCACATCCGCATGGGCCAGGGCTCCGAGGTCGGAGTCGGCGGTGGCCCGCAACAGTTCGGCGAAGGTGGCCCCCGGTTTGATCTCGGTACGCAGCGCGAGGGTGTTGACGAACATGCCGACGAGCCCGTCCAGTTCGCGTTCTCCACGGCCTTCGATCGGTGTCCCGATGACGATGTCGTCCATTCCGGACAGCACCGAGAGCGTCAGCGCGAACGCCGCGTGGAGCACACTGAACTCCGTGGTGCCGCGCTCGGACGCCACTGCGGCGATCTGCTGGTGCAGGGCACCGTCGATGGTGAACTCGGTACGACCGCCGAGCATCGAGGGGCGGTCGGGCCGCGGCCGATCGGTCGGAAGCTCGAGGACCGCCGGGATGTCCGCCAGGGCATCGGTCCAGTAGGAGATCTGCCGCGAGACCAGCGACTCCGGATCCGACTCGGATCCGAGCAGTTCATGCTGCCAGAGAGCGTAATCGGCGTATTGCACGGGCATCGGCTGCCAGGTGGGCCCCTCACCGCTCGACAATCCCAGGTACGCGGCGACCAGATCCCGCGCCAGCGGCGACAGGGATGCGCCGTCGGCGGCGATGTGGTGCAGCACCAGCACCAGCACATGCGAGGTCGGGCCGAGCCGGAAGATTGCCGGGCGGACCGGGACCTCGACGGTCATGTCGAAACCCCGTGATGCCAAGGCCGCCAGCCGGTTCCGCAGATCGTCCTCGTCCTCGACGTCGATCGGGTCGAGCGCGAGATCGACCTGGGCCGGGTGCAGGATCTGCTGCCACGGTCCGCCCTCCCCCGAGGGGAAGACGGTGCGCAACGCTTCATGACGTTCGATGACTCCCCGGACCGCACGCGCGATCAGGTCGAGGTCGATCGAACCGGTCAATCTGACGGCCAACGGCAGATTGTATGCGGGCGAGGACGTGTCGAACTGGTTGATGAACCACATCCGGGACTGGGCCAGCGACAACGGCGGGTGCTCCGGACGGGCCCGGGGTCCCAGCCGCGGACGGTCTGCCGTGCCGGCGGCCGATTCGGCTCCGGCGGCGAAGCCCGCCACCGTCGGGGTCCGGAACAATTCGGCGAGACCGATGTCCGCGTCGAGCATGGAATTGACCCGCGCCACGACGCGCGTCGCCGACAGCGAGTTACCACCGACGTCGAAGAAGGAGTCGTCCGCGCCCACCCTCTCGGCGCCCAGCACTTCCGCGAAGACGGCGGCCACCACCTTCTCCGTCGATGTGCCCGGCTCCCGGTACGGGGTGGCCGATCTGGCTGCGTGCGGGCGGGGCAATGCCTTTCGGTCGAGCTTCCCGTGCGAGGTCAGCGGCAACTCGTCGAGCGCAATGATCGTGGCCGGGATCATGTAGTCCGGCAGGAACTCTGCGAGCTGCCTGCGCACCGGGTCGTCGTCCTCGACATCGGTGGTCGGCCGGACGGCGTAGCCGATCAGGCGCTCGAACCCCGAGTCGTCCGAGTCGACCACGACCACGGTTCTGGCCGCCCCGGTCACCCGGGCGAGCACCGTCTCGACCTCACCGAGTTCGATCCGGAACCCACGCAACTTCACCTGGAAGTCGGTGCGTCCCAGGTACTCCAGATCACCGTTCGGCCGGCGCCGGGCCTCGTCGCCGGTCCGGTACATCACCGCGCCCGCCGGACCCGCCGGGTCGGCCACATAGCGCGCGGCGGTCAGGTCCGGGCGATTGACGTAGCCTCGCGTGATCTGCGGGCCGGCGAGATATATCTCGCCCGGGATGCCCGGCGGGACCTCTCTCAACCGCCGGTCGAGGAGGTACGCACGCAGACCCTGGTACGGGGTGCCGATGGCGACCACCGACAGCGACAGGTCGTCGTCGCCGCTCGGATGCCGCGTACCCGAGACGGTGAACTCGGTGGGCCCGTATTCGTTGCTCACCGCGGCATTCAGTTTGGCGCGAATCTGTCCGAGGAGTTGCGACGTCAGTTGTTCTCCGCCGCTGAGGATCTCGCGGAGCGATTGCCCCTCCCCCGGTTGCAGCGCGTCGACGAAGACCGCCAGCATGGACGGCACGAAGTGCATCACCGTCACGCCGTGATGATCGACCGCGGTGGCGAGATATCGCGGGTCCCGCTGCCCGTCGGCGGCGGCGATGGCCAGACGTGCTCCGCTGACGAGCGGCCACCACAGCTCGCGCACCGCGGCATCGAACGTCACCGGGGTCTTCTGCAACATGCAGTCGGCCGGGCCGACCCGGTAGACCTGCTGCCGCCGCGCCAGGAACTCACCCACCGAGCGGTGCGAGGCCACAACACCTTTGGGGCGTCCGGTCGACCCGGAGGTGAAGATGATGTACGCCGGGTTGTCCGCACGGAGCGGAGCGCGACGCTCCGCGTCCGTGATCGGGCCGTCGCCCTGGGCAGACAGATCCAGCAGATCCGGATCCACCACAGGCGTTCCGGCCGGAACCGTCAGGCCGTCCGCGCCGCGCGTGAGTACGCAGAGCGGTTGCACCGAGGAGATGATCTCGGCGATCCGCGCCGGCGGATGATCCGGGTCGACCGGCACATAGGCGCCGCCCGCCTTCACGATCGCGTAGATGGCCACCATCATGTCCGGCGAGCGTCGGACACCCATCACCACCCGAACCTCGGGGCCGACGCCGATGCCGATCAGATGGCGGGCCAGACGGTTGACCCGCCGGTCGAACTCGGCATAGGTCCAGGTCGTGTCGTCACCGATGAGTGCGACCGCCTCCGGTGTCGCCGCCACCTGCCGTTCGAACAGGTCTGCCAGCGTCGCGGTGGTCGTCGCGGCGGACTCCGCCTCGGCCACTGCCAGGACCTGCCCCACGGCCCTCGCCAGGGCACCGTCCGCGGCGGCAATCGTCGGGGACAAGCCCGAGATGACCACGGACAGCACTTCGTTCGGGCCCATCCCCCGATCTGCCAGCGGTGCGGCCAGCAGACCCAGGCGCGCCTCGAGGTCTACCCAGGGGACCCCGGCCCCTTCGTGTTCGAATGCAACGGCACCGGGATCACGCGCTGCGAGTCGACTGATCGCATCGAGCAACTGCGCGAACGGCAATGTGTCCTCCTGGGGAACGTGATGATTGTGGTCTCGGGTGCGCGTTGTCCTGTTCTGAACCGCCATCGCCTCAGGCGATCCGCAGGGGTTTCGATGACAGCCTCGCCACCGTCTGCGCTGCTGAGGCAGCGTCCGCGACGAGGGTGTCCACGACCTCCTCCAGGTTGGGTCCGCTACCGGGCAGGAGCAGATCCGGCGCCAATCCGGACAACGCCGTCATCACCACCGCATCGATGCCGATCCCGCTGGGGGCCAGTGATTCCTGCAGGACCGAGAGCCGGTCGTGCAGATCCCGGAAGGTCACCTCGGTGGACCCGGAGCGCAGTGCCGGCCGGTCGGGATCCTCACCGGCGACCAGTGCCACCATCCCCGGCAGGTCGGCCACGGTCGTCGGTTCGACCAGCGAATCCCGCAGGTTCGGGGGCTGCGCCGCGACGGACCAGATGTCGATGTCACCGACCACCGCGCGGGGATCTGTCGCGACGGCGTCGAGGATCCGGAGCAACTGGTCGGCGAATCGGACGACGGTGCCGTGATCGAACAGGTCCGTGGCGTACAGGAATGACGCGTTGAGCGGGCCGACCACGCTGCCGTCCTCGCGATTGTCGGCGAACGTCAGTTTCAGGTCCATCTTCGCCGGCACCACGCCCCAGTCGTACTCACCGACGGTCAGACCGGGCAGCAACAGCCCTGACACCGCCGGGGTCTCCATCGCGAGCATCACCTGGGTAAGCGGCGAAAAGGCCTCACTACGAGTGGGTTTCACCTGATCGACCACTGAATCGAACGGCACGTCGGCATGGGCATATGCCTCGAGATCCGTCTTCTGGACCCCGTGCAGCAGATCGATGAACTCCGCACCGGGATCGACGCCGACCCGCAGCACCACCGTGTTGACGAACATCCCGATGAGGTGGTCGAGGGCCTGTTCACCCCGGCCCGCGACCGGGGTTGCGATGGCGATGTCCTCGCGTCCGCTCAACCGCGACAGCAGAGCGGAGAACGCCGCGTGCATGATCATGAACAGCGTGGCCCCGTGGCCGGCCGCGATGTGGTTGAGCCGAAAGACCAATTGCTCATCGATCTCGAAGTCCACGCGGGCGCCGCGCATCGACTGGCGCGGCGGACGCGGACGGTCGGCAGGCAGTTCCAGGAGTTCGGGCATGTCATGCAGGGTCTGCTCCCAGAACGAGCGTTGCCGCCCGGCGACCGTGGCCGGGTTGTCGGCGTCGCCGAGCAGATCCCGCTTCCACAACGTGTAATCAGCGTACTGCACCTCGAGTGGTTGCCAGGCCGGCGCCTCGCCGCGCGACCGGGCGACGTAGGCAACCATGAGGTCTCGGGCCAGCGGCCCCATCGACTCACCGTCGGCACTGATGTGATGCGCCACCACGGCCAGCACGTGGTGATCCTCGGCCAACTGCAGCAGGCGCATCCGCAGTGGGGGTGCTGCGGTCACATCGAAGCCGCGGGCCGCGAAGTCGGTCAGCTCACTGTCGAGATCCTCGTCGCCGATCGCGATCGGATCCAGCGAGATGTCGACTGCCGACGGCGCCAACACGATCTGTCCCGGGACACCGTCGCGCTCCGGGTAGTGGGTGCGCAACGTTTCATGCCTGGCGATCACATCGCGCGCCGCGAGTTCCAGCGCCTCGACATCGAGATGTCCCTGCATGCGCAGCGCTCCGGCGATGTTGTATGCCGGCGAGCTCGGGTCGAGACGGTTGATGACCCAGATCCGTTGTTGTGCAAGGGAGAGCGGCAGGAAGTCGGGACGCGGCAGCGCGGTGAGTTCCGGGTGGGAACCGGCCCGCGGTGCCGCCGCGACGCGGGCGGCGAGCGCGGCCGGTGACGGTGCTTCGAAGAGGTCGCGGACACCGAGCCGGCGCCCGGTGGCGGCGGTGAGGCGGGCCACCGCGCGCGTCGCCGAGAGGGAATCACCACCGAGACGGAAGAACGACTCCACAGCGGACACCCGCTCGATCGAGAGGACATCGGCGAACACCTGGGCGATCGCGATCTCGTCCGCGGTGGTCGGTGCGACATAGATCGCCTCGGTGGGATCACCGAACTCCGGGTCGGGCAACGCGCCGCGATCGACCTTGCCGTTCACCGTCAGCGGGACCGCCTCGAGCACCATGATGCTCGCGGGCACCATGTGGGACGGGAGTCGTTGTGCGACATAGGTGGTCAGTTCACCGGTGGTCACCAAGGCTCCCGGGACCAGGACGATGTACGAGACCAGGACCGTGCTCCCCGATGGCCCCTGGCGCCCGACCGTCGTCACGAACTCGACCGATTCGTGGGCTGCCAGCGCGACGTCGATCTCACCGAGTTCGATGCGGAATCCACGTACCTTGACCTGATGATCGCTACGTCCGACGTATTCGATCTCCAGTCGCGGCGCCACTCCGGCCGCCGCCCGGTCAACCCAGCGCACCACGTCTCCGGTGCGGTACATCCGGCCGCCGGGATTGTTGGGATCGGCGACGAACCGCCCCGCGGTCAGACCGGGCTTGCCGTGATATCCGCGCGCCACACCCGCTCCGGACACATACAATTCGCCTTCGGCGCCCACCGGCACCGGTCGCAACCAGCTGTCGAGGACCATCTCGGTGACGCCGACGATCGGACCGCCGACGGTCACCGGCGAATCATCGGCCGACAGAACCTCGCTGACGTTGGTGGCCACCGTCGCCTCGGTCGGGCCGTAGGCGTTGAACATCGCCCGCCCCACGCCCCATCGGGCCACCAGATCGGCCCCGCACGCATCTCCGCCGACGATCACGGTACCGAGCGCAGGCAGACCTTCGGGGTCCACCGTCGCCAGCGCGGCCGGTGTGACGAACGCGTGGGTGATCTCCTCGCCGGCCAACAGGTGATGCAATTCCTCACCGCCGTAGACGTTCTGGTCCGCGATCACCATCGTCGACGATGCCGCGGTCGCGAGGAACAGTTCCAGAATCGAGGCGTCGAAGCTCGGCGACGAGAAGTGCAGGGTCCGTGACCGCGCGGTCAACCGATAGCGCGTCCGCTGGTCTTCGACGAAGTTCGTCAACCCGGCATGGGTGACCACGACGCCCTTCGGCACGCCGGTCGAACCCGAGGTGTAGATCATGTAGGCCGCCTGCTGCGGTGACACCGCACCGGTGAGGGGCCCGGACCCGGAGGTACGGGCGCTCGCGCACCGCTCGCGCAGCGCGGGGCGGTCGAGTTCGAGCCACCTGAGGTCTTGCGGGAGTCTGGTGACGTGTTCGGAGGTGGTCAACCCGATGGTCGCGCCGGAGTCGGTGATCATGTGCGCCACCCGGTCGGCCGGATACCCGGGGTCGACGGGCACGAATGCGGCGCCGGCCCTGGCAACCGCCCACTGGGCGATCTGCGATTCGACCGATCGCCCGAGGGCGACGGCCACGAAGTCGTCGGGTCCGACTCCTTCGCTGCGCAGGACCCGGGCCAGCGAACCGGAGAGCTGGTCGAGTTCCCGATAGCTCACGATCCGGTCGGCGGCGACCAGGGCGACCGCGTCCGGAGCATCCCGTGCGGCCGTGTGGAGCAGGTCGGGCAGGGTCTTGACCGCGGCGGCGGCGGGGCCACGCACCGGCATCAGGAGTTGTTGCTCCGCTTCGCCGACCACCGGCAGTTTCGCGAGTGGGCGCTGGTGGTCTTCGGTGAAACCCTTCATCACCGAGAGCAACTGGTCGGCACAGTCCGCGACGGAGGCAGCATCGAGGGCGGACGGCAGATATTTGAAGTTGATCTCGAACCGGTCGCCGGGTAGGCCGACCACGGCGAGCGGATAGTGCGAACCGTCACGTACGCCCACACCTGCCAGCCGCATGCCCGCGATGTCGGTGTCCTCGGACAACCCCTGCTTGTCGATCGGGTACGACTCCAGCACCAGCAGCGAATCGAACAGGTTTCCGCCGCCGGCGGCCGACATGATCTCGTTGAGCGCCAGGTGCTGGTGGTCCATCATCGCGGCCTGTTCACGCTGCAGGCGGATCAGGAGGTCGGCGACGGACTCCCCGGGATCGAGCCGGACCCGGACGGGCAGGGTGTTGATGAACAGCCCGACCATCGTGTCGACACCGCTCAGTTCCGCGGGCCTGCCGGAGACAGTCGACCCGAAGACCACATCGCGGCGGCCGCTCTTGCGCGCCAACACCATTGCCCAGGCCGCTTGCAGAACCGTGTTGAGGGTGACGTCGAGCGTCCGCGCCATCGAACGTAGCGCCTCATCGAGTTCCGGGGTCAATGTCCGGGTCATGTCGACCGGCACATCGGAACCGTCCGGGGTGAAGCGCTCGACGAGCATCGTCGGTTCGGAACCCTGCAGTACCTGCGTCCATCGACGCGTGGCCTCTTCTTTGTCACGGGTCTGCAACCAGCCGAGGAAGTCTCCGTAGGAGCGGACCCGGGGCAGCGCACCCGCCGAACCCATCGCATACATCGTCAGCAGGTCGCGGATCAGCAGCGGCGTCGACCAGCCGTCTGCGACCACGTGATGGTTGGTGATCGCCAGCACCCAGTGGGCCTCGTCTTGCCGGATCAGATGCATCCGCGTCAGCGGGGCAGACGCCAGATCGAACCTCTCGGCGCGTTCGGCGTCGAGCAGTCCGTCACGTGCCGCGGCCCGATCGGTGGCCACGAGGTCACCCAGATCGGTGAACTGCCACGGCAATTCGGCATCGCGACGGACCACCTGGATGACGTCGCCGGTACCGACGTCCTGGGTGATCGCCGCCCGCAGCACATCGTGTCGCGCCACCAGGCCGGCGCCGGCGGCCCGCATCCGATCGGGATCGACGTTGCCCTCGAGTTCGAGCACGATCTGCGCGGTGTACATGTCGCCGCCGTCCGCCAACAGGGAATGGAAGAACATCCCCTGCTGCAGTGGCGAGAGCGGCCAGACGTCGGTCAGTCCCGGATAGCGGTCCTCCAGAGCACCGATCTGACGTTGGTCCACCTCGACCAGTGGCAGATCGGACGGGGTGAGCCCACCGCTTCCGGTCTCACCGGCATGCTGCGACAGGGCAGCCATCGCCTCGACCCACAGAGCGCCGAGCTCAAGGGCGTCTTCTTCCGACAGGATTCCGGTGGCGTACGAGAGCGAGGCCACCAGCCGGGCGGCCGATCCATCGCCCTCGACGCCCGCGTTGATCTCCAGCGGAGCCGTCAACGGCGCGTCGGGATCCACCGTCGCCATGAACCCACAGGTTCCGATCGTCTCCTCCGGCATCCAGGCCCCGGCACCGGCGTCCGCTGCGGTGCCGCCGACCGCGCGGCGACCGAGATAGTTGAAGATCAGGTGCGGGTCGGTGCCGCCCGACAACTGTTGGGCCCCTTCGGTATCGAGATAGCGCAAGATGCCGTAACCAACGCCGCCGTCGGGAATCTCGAGTAGTTGTTCCTTCACTGCCTTGATCGCACGAGCAGCATCAGGACCGCCGCGCAGCGCATCGGCGAGGTCGGTGCCGGGGGGTAGGGTCAGCTGAACCGGGAACAGGCTGGTGAACCAGCCGACCGTACGTGAGAGATCGGCACCGGCGACGATGTCGTCGTCACGCCCGTGGCCCTCGAGCGCCACCAGCACCGACTCCGAGTCGTCGCCGCGCAACTGCCGCCAGCGGCTGACTGCGAGCAGCAACGCCGCCAGCAATCCGTCGTTGACGCCGCCCCGGAACGCAGCCGGCAGGCGGGTGAGCATTGCACCGGTCACGTCCGCAGGAACGGTCACCTGGACTGTCGCCGTCGTCGCGGCCTTGTCGACATCGGGGTTCAGCGGCCGCGATCCCAGCGGCGTCTGCGGCGATCGAACGGTTCGCAGCCACAGCGGCATCTCGTCCCGGCGGCTTCCCGCCGATGCGATCTCCGCGGTCGCGTGCGACCACCTGCGCAGCGATGTCCCCACCGGCTCCAGCGAAATGGGCAGGCCCGCAGCATGTTGCGACCAGGCGATCGCCAGGTCGGGTAGCAGCACCCGCCACGAAACGCCATCGATCACCAGGTGATGCGCGACGAGGAGCAGCAGCCCCCCGGTGCCATCGGGTTCGGGCAGATGTACGGCCTGGAACATCACTCCGCGACCGGGATCGAGCCGTTTCGCGGCCAGTTCGAGTTCGGCGGCGATCAGGACGTCGGTCGTGGTGTGGTGATCGTCGACGGCGCAGAGGACACCGCGTGCGTCGACGGCACCTCGCTCGCGCACGTGCAGTCGCCGTTGACCATCGACCTCGATCAGTCGTGAACGAAGTGCATCGTGATGATCGATGATCGCCTGCAACGCCGGTTCGAGGCTTTCGGTGTGCAGTCCGTCGGGCAATCTGATCGCGGTCGCCTGTGACAGCCGCGTCCAGTGCTGCTGCTCGATCATCCAGTGCCCGATCGGGAGCAATGGCAAGTCGCCTTCGCCGCCGCCGGGGAGTTCTTCGAGCACCTCGACCACATAGTCTGTCGCTGCTCGCTGGGTGATCAGATCTGCCAGTCCGGCAACGGTTTTGCAGTCGAAGACGTCGCGGGTGGTGATGGCGATCCCGGCCTCCCGCGCCTGCGAGACCAGCTGGATCGACATGATGCTGTCACCGCCGAGGACGAAGAAACTGTCGGCCGTGCTGACCCGCGCCAACCCGAGAACATTACCGAAGACGCCCGCGATGGTCTCTTCGAGCTGTGTCGACGGGGCGACGAATGTGGTCGACCGGACACCGAAGTCGGGCTCCGGCAGGGCCTTTCGATCGACCTTCCCGTTACCGCTGAGCGGCATCACGTCGAGCACCACGACCGTCGCCGGAACCATGTAACCGGGCAGGGTCTGCGACAGGTATTCGATCACCGCCCAACGATCGGGTTCGGCGCCCTCGGTTGCCACCACATAACCGATCAATCGGGTGCTCGGGCCACTCGTGTCGACGGTGACCACCGCCTGCGCGACATCCTGGTGGGCCAGCAATGCGGCCTCGATGTCACCCAGCTCGATGCGCAGACCACGGATCTTGACCTGGTGGTCGGCACGACCGAGGTACCGCAACTCACCGTGGCGATCCCAGCTGACCACATCGCCCGTGCGATACATGCGCTCACCGGATCCGTAGGGGCTGGCCACGAAACCCGCTGCCGTCGCCCCGAATCGGTTCGCGTATCCCCGACCGACACCGACGCCGGCCAGGTAGAGCTCACCGGCCACCCCCGGCGGTACCGGGCGCAGTCGTGAATCGAGCACGTAGAGCGAGATGTTGTCGATCGGACCGCCGATCGGCACCGCGCCGGCGGCATAGGCCTCGGGCGCGGAGTCCAGACGGTGGAACGAGGCGACGTCCGAGAACTCCGTCGGACCGTAGCTGTTGTAGATCGCCGTGCCCGCTGCCAGATGCTCACGCAACTGGTCCGGACGGACCGGCTCGCCACCGAGAACCAGCGATCGCACGGAGGTGGTGACCTTCGTCCGATCATGTTCGGAGAGAACGGCGAACGCGCTCGGCGCCATGTTCAGCACGTCGTCGGCGCCGGCGGCGATGCGCGCGCAGATGTCGTCCGGGTCGAATCCATCGTTCGCCAGGTTGATCGTCGCGCCGTCTGCCAGGGCGGCCCAGATGTTCTTCTGGGTGAGGTCGAAGCTCGGCGACGACGCGACCAGTACACCGTCTCCGGCACCGAGCGCCATCGTCCGCCGGTACCAGGTGAGGGTATTGGCCACGCCGGCCATCGGCACCAGAACCGGCTTGGGCCGACCGGTGGAGCCCGACGTCGAGATGACGTAGGCCAGGCACGCTCCGGCACCGGCTTGCGACCAGCGATCAGGTGGGGTGGTGGGGGCACGGCGGGCGATGGTGGCCGCGGATTCCGGCTCGTCGAGAACGATGATCTGGCGGCTCGTGGCAGAGGGCGCGCCCGCACCCACCCACGACCCGGTGGTGATGACCACCGCGCTGTCGCAGTCGTCGAGGATCGCCGATACCCGGTTGAGCGGGGCGTCCGGATCGATGGGTGCGTAGGCGGCACCGGCCTTCCACGCGGCCAGCATCGCCACGACCCACTCGGGACTTCGCGGCAGGACCAGCCCGACGACATCGTCGGGTCCGACACCACGCGAGATCAGTTCGTGCGCAAGCCTGTTCGACCGCTGATCGAGCTCGGCGCGCGTCACGCCGGCGCCGGCGCCGATCACGGCGATCCGGTCCGGTCCGGCCACGACCTGCCGATCCCATGACCTCAGCGGACTCGGATCCACCACACCGGCCGAGCCTGCGCCGGACTCCAGGATCGAGGCGGTCTCCACCTCGTCGAGCAGCTCGAGGTCGCTGACCGCGACGTCGTCGCCCGCTTTCAGATACCGGTGCAGGAAAGCCAGGAATCGGCGGTGGTGATCGGACAGTTCGTCGGCCTCGTAGAGATTCGGATTCGCCTCGAAGTCGATTCGCAGATTGTCCGATTCGCCCGAGTAGATGTTCAGTGACAGGTCCAGCACCGGACCGGTACTGAGTACGTGGGTGGTGCCGATCGCCGTTCCCAGCTCCACTGTCGGCGAGAACATCATGATGTTGACCGCCGGGCCGAACCGTCCGTGTTCACCGGCGATACCGATGTCCCGGCGCATGTCCTCGTGCCGATACAGCTGATGGCGCAGGGCACCGGTCAGCTCGGTCTGTGCCGCCTTCCGCAGATCGCCGACCGAACGGTCGACGGCCACACCGAGGCGAAGCGGGACGATGTTGGACACCATCCCGCCGCAACGCCGGAGTGCGGCGGTGTGGCGGGCGGAGACGGGAAGACTCAGGACGACGTCGTCCGAATCGCACATCCGGGACAGGTATCCGGCGAATGCCGCGACGACCACGGGGGCCGCGCCACCCACAGACTCGGCCGAACGGGAGAGCAGCTGGGCCGTCTCGGTGTCCAATTCGGTTGACGCCACCAGCGAATAGGCACCCGGACCGGCGGCCTTCGGACTCAGCGACAACGCCGCCGGGAGGCCGGCCGTGCGTTCCGACCAGTAGTCGCGATCCATCGCGAACCGGGTCGATTCCCGGTACCGCTGCTCGTTGGCGACGATCTGAGGGAGATCGGGAGCCTTGCCCGACGACGGGCTCCGGCCCTGGGCCATGGCGCTGTACACCTCGGCGACCTGGCGCAAACCGGTCATAGCGGAGAATCCATCGGCAGCGATGTGGTGGCTCCGCAGGTACCAGAAGAACCGGTCGGTACCGATCTTCAACAGTGCGGAGACCGCGAGGCGGTCGGTGAACAAGGCGACGGGCCGGGCGTAGTCGGCCCGCATCCACTCCATGGCCGCCGCGTGGGGATCGGCTCGGGCGGAGAAGTCCAAGAACTCGATCGTGTCGTCGAAGCGGCGGTCGACCACCTGCATCGGGAGGCCATCGGTCTCGATGAGTTTGAGATACCCCGAAGCGGTCTCGTGGGCCACGGCCCTGGTCGCGTCCGTCAACAGTGCCAAATCCACCGGCCCCGACAAGTCCACAAAAGTCGCGATGTTGATCGGGGTGTCGCCCAGAGCCTGCTGGGCGAACCATATTCCGCGTTGCGCTGCAGAAATCGGAAACGCACTGTCGCGAAGATCGGGCTGTGAAGCCGTAACCGCGTCGCTCACGCCCACTGTTGCTCCGATCCCGGATCGGATGTCCATGACGTCATTGCAGAACACTCCCCCGATCTTTTCCGACAAAATTCACGAGAATGAAATCGTATCCAAATCGACTGGCATATCCGGTCGGTTGCAGCCGCGTTAGCTTGAAGGGACGACAATTCATTCTGCGGACCCACCAAAGAATGTCTCTAGCAATATCTCCCCGACTCCCCCATGCGTTACACGCCGACTGACCGACGTCGATCGAACAATCCGATCAATGCCCTTATCGAACGGGGCAACGAAATGGTTACCGCGGCGCCTCGATCTCATCGCCGGCCTCCGATCTCTGCGTGCCACGGTCAGTCAATCGACTGATTTGTCCGTCGTTCAGTGGATATTCCGGCCGCTCCGGGATCTGCGCTCGTCCTCGTATCGTTTCATTCGGCAACGGATTGTGATCACCGTATCGCCGCAGCTCGACGGCAACACGAGTAGCCGACTACCCGAATACCCAGATCTTCGAAAACCCGATGCGAGTAGGACGTTCAGGCAGAGGAACGTCAAAGCGCCACTGTTTCTTCCGGATCGAATCCCGCTGTCTCCCACACCGATACGGACATTCCGGACGTATGCCCCGAATCGGACGCCGGACGTCGGGTCGGTCCTCTAAACTTGCCGAACACAGACGGACATGGAGATTCATCCACGCCCAGCGCATCGGTCTGCAATCTTCCGATACGCTCAGGTCTCGATCCGATCCTCGAACACGGGGGTGATATGACGGGGCCGATCAGAGGTCGAAACCAACTTTGAGCAATATTGATCAGAATCCGCTTTTGAACCGGTTCGAACACGCTATTTCTTGCGTGCCAGATGCATTGGTCATCGAATAGAAGTTACCTAAAACAAATAAAAGCTCTGCTAATAAGTAGGGGTAACCGACCAGGCATCCGGCGCGATGAATAGAACGGCCGACCGGCATGGTATTTGTGGAATCGAAAGAGGGCAGGCCGCGAATAATGGCAGAACCGAACCCGACGATGGCCGTCGGCGGCGGCGAGGAAAAGGACCAGACAGCTCGCGAGACGCGAACCAGAACGGACTGGACAATGCCGGTACAGGCACAACCCGATACGGCCGACTCGGACGTCGAGCCGCATGCCGATGGGGCCGCAGCGCGCCATCGGGCACCAGAATCGCACCCGGGTCACACCGCCGACGCAACGCCTGCCCGAGCAGATACAGCGGCGAGTACACCCGCATCGACCGACGCCGACGACGCGGTCGTGGTGGACGGACTGGTCAAACGGTTCGGCGACTTCACCGCAGTCGACGGCATCAGCTTTCGGGTTGCCCGCGGCCAGGTCCTCGGACTCCTCGGTCCCAACGGCGCGGGCAAGACCACCACCGTCAACATGTTGTGCACGCTGCTGCGCCCGGATGGCGGCCAAGCGTTTGTGGCCGGCCACGACGTCGCCAAAAACCGTGCCGCCGTGCGCAAATCGATCATGCTGACCGGACAGTTCGCGGCTTTGGACGAATCCTTGTCCGGCCGTGAGAATCTCGTCCTGTTCGGCCGGCTGATGGGCCTGTCCAAAAAGGCGGCGACCCGCCGGGCCGACGAGTTGCTGGCGGCGTTCGATCTGGAGGTCGCCGGTTCGCGGCGGGTGGGCAAGTTCTCCGGCGGTATGCGCCGCCGGATCGACATCGCCTGCGGCCTGGTGGTTCGTCCCGAGGTGGTGTTCCTCGACGAGCCGACCACCGGACTCGACCCACGGAGCCGCCAGGAGGTCTGGAAGATCGTCAGCGCCCTGCGCGATCAGGGCATCACCACTGTGCTGACCACCCAGTATCTCGAGGAAGCAGATCTGCTGAGCGACAACATCATCGTCATCGACAAGGGCAAGGTGATCGCCGAGGGGACCTCGGCCGAACTGAAGGAACAGGTCGCCGGCACATTCTGTGAGATCCTTCCGAGCCTGCCCACCGACCTGCCGCGTATCCGCGAGCTGCTCACCGGCCTCGTTGACCGGGATGCGATCCGCTCCGACCCGGCCGGGAGCTCGCTCATCGTTCCCGCACCGCAGGGGGCCGCAACGCTCGTCGAGATCGTCCGTCTCACCGACGAGGCAGACATCGCGCTGACCGACATCGGTCTACGCCGGCCCTCGCTCGATGACGTGTTCCTGACGCTGACCGAACACTCGTATGTCAAGCCGGACGGCGACTCGTGAGCACCGTCATCAACCCCGGGGCCCTCGATTCGGCGCGTCCGCGGATACAACCTGTTCGGCAATGGCTGGCGCTGAATCGGCGATTCCTGACCACGATGTGGCGCCATGGTGAGTTCGCACTGTGCGTCCTGGCCCCGGTCCTCCTGACGCTCTGCTTCTTCGTGCCCCTGAACAAGGTCATGGGCCTGTACGCCGGCGTCGACTACGCCCAGTTCCTCATGCCCATCATCTGCCTGCAGTCGACGAGCTTTGTGGCAACCTCTGCGGCGATGCGTTCGGCCAACGACCTCACGATCGGCGTGACCACCCGCCTGCGGACGGTGCCGATCAACCCGATGGTCTCGCCGCTCTCACGACTCGGCGCAAACACTGTTCTGCTCGCCGTCTCCCTGACGTCGGCGATGATCTCGGGGCTGGTCATCGGGTGGCGAGCACATCATGGGCCGTGGTATCTGCTCGGATTCCTGTCGGTGGCCTTCGTGGTCGGTGTGGTCTTCGCCTTCGGGGCCGACGTGATCGGAACGCTGGCGGGCAACCCGGAATCGACGAGCCAGGCGATGACGTTGCCCACGCTCATCCTGGGCATGTTGTCGACCGGGTTTGTTCCCGAGTCCCAGTTCCCGGAATGGATCCAACCCTTCGCCCGTAACCAACCGGTCTCCCAATTCGCCGCTCTGATGCGGCAATTCGATGAGGGTGCGGTGACAACCGGTCAGGTGATCCCGGCGGTGTGCTGGGCCGCCGGGCTCGTCGCACTCGCTGTCACCGGCATCGTCGTGGCCGCCTTCCGGACCTCACGCGCATGACAACCACCGACAACTCGACGTCCGAGTCCACGACACCGCGGCACCGCGCCTCCGGTACGGGCCCTGAGAATCATTGGTGGCGGGCCCATCTGGACCCGGCTCGCTCGCGGACCAGGCGCGCCGCCGACAGCGAACAGGACGAGACGATCAGCTTTCCCGGGACCGGGACGCTGCGCACCACGGTCGGCCCCTGGGTGAGCGAACGCCCGGACCACACCGACGGCTCCGATGGCGTGGCATCGGATTGCCTCGACGACGGCGACCGTCCCCAGGATTCGCCGACGGGGCCGGTCGGTGATCGGACCGACGACCGGTCGGTGGCACTGGCCACCACGTTCCCGCCCGACACCCATGCGCAAGAGACCGGTCTGCGGGCCTATCTCCTGCACACCGCGATCCTCTCGGGCCGGCAACTGACGGTGTGGACCCGTGACAAGAAGGTCCTCATCCAGAGCATCGTCTTCCCCGCCCTGAGCATGATCATGTTCAAAGTCGTACTGGGCGATGCGATCACCGCTGCCACCGGTATCAACAGCGCCTACGGCACCGTGCCCCTGGTGGTCCTTGTCGGTGCGATGTTCGGGTCCCTCATCGCCGGTATCAGGCTTCGGCGCGAACAACGTACCGGACTGCTGACCCGCCTGTACGTGCTGCCGGTTCACAAGGGAGCCGACCTGAGTGCGCGTCTCATCTCGGAACTGTCCCGAATTCTCGTCGCCACCATCGCGCTGACCACATTCGGCATGCTGATCGGCTGGCGATTCGACCAGGGACTGCTACCGGCCTTGGGAATCTTCCTCGTACCGCTGCTCTTCGGTGCCGCATTCTCGACGGTCATGCTGACGGTCGCGATGTCGTCGACGAATCTCCCACTCGTACAACTCATGTCACTGCTGTCGAGCCTGCTGATGTTCTTCAATTCCGGTTTCGCGCCGGTATACGCCTACCCGCAGTGGATACAGCCGGTCGTGCGCGAGCAACCGATGACGTGTGCGATCGACAGTATGCGGGCCCTGGCACTGGGCGGACCGGTGGCCGAGAGTTTGACCAAGACCATCCTGTGGGCAGTTGTCGTGATCGCGATCTTCTTCTATCCGGCGGTCCGTGGATTCCGCAGGGCGGCAGCCACCCGCACCTGACCGCTAAGCCGTCATATCGAGCGCGGCAATGACTTTGGTCGGCTCGATCCAGATCACCAACTCACCGGGAACGCCGTTGCGGTCACCGAACTCCGGCCCGCGGTCGGCGCCCATATAGCGCGTCCCGCAGGCGGTTGCGATCCGGCGAACCTCGGGCAGATCGTCACCGAGGTGGGCGATGCCCTGCACCTGGACGAAGGCATAGGGCGGTTCCGGTAGGTCGACACACATCACCACCCGATTGTCGCGGGCCAGCGCCCTGCCCTTTGCCGTCCGGGCACCGGTGTTGAACGCCAGCCGGTCGCCGTCGACGACGAACCAGACCGGAGCGACCAGCGGCCTGCCGTCGGATGCGGTGTAACCGAGGTGGCCGGTCTTCGTCCCGGATTGCAGGAACGTCCGCACCGCGGGATCAGAAAGCGTGGTCATTGTTTCACGGTACCCATGATCATCTGTTTGATCTCGAATACTGTTCAGGCAATCTGATCCGCGATGTGCGAGGCCACCATCATCACTGTCGCGTGGGGGCCGCTCGACCCCGCGGTCGGCAGGATCGATGCATCGAGAACCCGCAATCCGGGCACCGAGACCAGAGCGCCGAGCCAATCGGTGTCGACACCCATCGGGAGTGTGCCCCACGCATGCTGGGAGGTGCGGATCACCGGGTCGACGACCGCGCCACGTGGGCCCCGATCGACGAGCCCGACGAAGCGAGGGCCGTCGAGCATCTCCCGGACCCGTTCCCCCCAGGCCGCGAGCTTCTCGGTGTCGGACCGACCGACCTCGCCGAGATCGACAACCAGCCCCCTGGTGAGGTCCCAGTCGATCGAACCGGGATCCTCGGGATGCATCAGGGCAACACCGATCGCCGGACCCCCGGCCGGAACGCCGGCGATGAAGTCTGCGAAATCCCCGTTGTAGCAGCGCACTTCGATTCCGTCATCGGTGTGCAACACGGTTTGCAGCAACGCCTTTGCCGCCTGCGTCGGCGCATCTGCCGGGGCGAACCGGACGAGCATCTCGCGGTGCTCCCAGACCCGGACGCCGGATGCCTCGAGGATGCCGGCCCTGGCCAGGAGTTGCGCGGTGCCCAGGGTCCCGGCGCAGAGGATCACCTCGTCGGCGGCGATGACCTGCTCCCCGACCACCACCGCGGTGACCCGCTCGGACGTGCGCCGCAGTCCGGTCACCTCGGCGTCGGTGACCAACCGCAGATTGGACCGGCCCTCGATACCCGGCGTCACCGCCTCCGCGGCGGTCCACCGCCGGTCGCCATCCCGGTTCGACCGGACCCGGACGACACCCGTATCCGGCCAGGGTTCGGCGATGCCGTCGAAACCCTCGTCATGCCAATGGCTTTCGAATGCCCTCGCGTAGTCGTGCAGCTCGTCGTCGCCAAACGCCGACACGTGCATGGTGCCGCCTCCGGGACGTCCGCCGTCGAGCCGATCGTAGTCGGCGGCAATGGCTGCGCGTTCCCACGGCCAGGCGGCGAAATCGGATTCGTGCCAGCGCATGAAATAGCCGCCGTTGACCGCCGAGGAACCCCCCAGACCCCGCCCCCGCGGCAGATCGAAACCCTGCCGGCTGGGAAAGTGCACCGCCCGCCCCGAGCCGGACTCCACCGGCAGCCGGTCGAGCCTCAACATGGCCCGCTCCGGCATGCCGGCCCCGGCCTCGAGCCAGAGCACCTTGCGATCGGGATCGCGCGAAAGACGTTCGGCAACCACGCATCCGCTGCTGCCGGCACCGACGATGATCACGTCCGCACCACCGGTGGTCAACCGAGATCCCCCCGGCGTGAACGCACTCACCCGGCGGCGGGCGTGCTCGCCGAACGCGGTCTGCCGTTCACCGAATTGCCGATCTGAGGGTAGAGCGCATCCATACTGCGACCGGCCAACGCGCCCTGCCAGAGCCCGGTGCCGTAGGCGAGGTCGTCGAGACGTTTGAGGATCATGAACCGCCACCAGCCGACCCGGGCGCCGGGCTCGGGGTTGACCAGTTCGAGCCGCACCCACTCATACGCGGCCTCTCCCACCGCAACCGCGAGGAGCAGCGTCCGAAACCGCTTGGACACCAGGGCAAGCAGGAATGAGAGCGGCCAATAGTGTCGGCACATCGCCGACGCCGACTGCAACATCCCGAAGCCCACAGATTGGGCGGTCAGCTTGGCTGCCATTCGGGCCGCATCCGGCATCGAGGACACCCGGCGGTGCAGGCGTCCGCCCAACACACCGAACACGACCAATGCCACCAGCACACCCCAGCCGGTACCGGTCACCAATGCTGCCATCGCTGCCGCCATCGGGACGGTCAAGGCCAACGGTGCGGCCATGCCGGGGTGACGACCGGACAGCAGCGCCGCGCCGGTCCCGTAGTACCGTTTGCGATCCAGACTCTTCGACAGTCGCTGCCGATGGTCGTGCGCCACCGTGGCCACCGGATCGTATCGCAGGGACCAGCCGCTCTGATGTAGCCGCCAGCACAGGTCGACGTCCTCGGCCACCTCCATCGACTGGTCGAATCCGTCAAAGCAGCTGCGCCGCACGATCATCGCAGCGCTCGGAACATACGGGATCCGCGAGCGGGGTGCTATCTGCCCCTCTCTCCAGCCCATATCGAGTGACGAGCACAGCGCCTCGTACCGTGACATCGCGCCGCCACCGGGATCGAGGGCGACGATCCGCGGCGCCACCAGCGCCACCTTCGGGTCGGAGAAATGACCGAGCAGCTTGGTCAGCCAGTCGTGTTCTGGGACGACGTCGGAGTCGAGGAACGCCACCAGTTCGGTATCGGCTTGCGCGGCACCGCGATTGCGGGCAGCCGCCGGTCCCTGACTCGCCTCGTTGCGCAACAGGGTCGCGCCGGGTGCGGTGATCGGGACGCCGGAACCGTCGTCCACCACGACAACCTTGTGCCCGTCGAGTACCTTCAGCAGCCGGTCGATGCCGGATTGGTTGTCGCGCACCGGGATCACCACGGTGACAGCGGAGTCCGTGGGACCGAACATCGGTCGCGGATGCCCCACCCCGGCGTCGAGGAGTTTGCGGGCCAGGGCCGAGGTGAGCTGATCGCGCACCGTCAGCCGGCCATCAGGGTCGAGGAGGCCACCGGCGACCTCGGACAGGTTCAGCAATCGCAGCGGCGAGCCACCGACGATATGCCGACGATCCGACGTCACCGTGCAGTGGGAGTCGATCTGAACCTGGAAGCCCACCGGCGGTAACCGGCCCGCCGGATCAGCCGCAGCGGGAGCAACACGCTCCTCGGGGCGGTCGTCTTGCTCCGATATCACTGCAACATCCCGTTCGCGTCGACCTGCCACCGCTCGAGCGCGTCGGAGAGCTTCGCGGCCATCTCGTTCAACATTCGCCTTCCATCGGCCGCCGAGGCGGCCAGGGGATCCCCGAGTACTCCGTTGTCACTCACCGCCGCGACACCCCCCGTACGCATCGACGCCATCAGCTCCGAGACCGGGGCCACGTTGCCGCGGACCATCTCGTCGGACCGCACGATCAACGGTGAAATATGAAGCAGTAGCGATGTTTCGGTATGACCCGCGTGTGCATCGCCACCGGCCGTGGCGCAGGGAAACCAAGCGACGTCACGCCCTTCCGAACGTAGCTGCGTGACCGCGGACAGCAGGGTCCGACCGTTACCGCCGTGCCCGTTGACGAACAACAACCGTGAAGTCCAACGGCAGGCACTTCGACCGTACTCGACCAGCACCGAATGCAGAACCTCCTGACCGATCGAAATCGTGCCAGGAAACCCCTCGTGCTCACCGGCGGCCCCGTAGCTCAGGGGCGGGGCGAGCATGATGTCGGGAGCGGTGCTGTCCCCGGCGTTGACACCACCCGGGCGAACAGCCGCCTCTGCCACTGCCACCGCGATCCGGACGTCGGTGTCGAGGGGCAGGTGTGGTCCGTGTTGTTCGATGGATCCCAATGGGACGACAAGGGTTGTTGATCGCCCGTTCAGCTCGGTCCAGCTCTGAAGTCCGAGCTCGCCCGCCGGTGTCATTCGGACCATGTTAGACCGTATCGGGCGACGCCTGAAGGGTTTACCACCCGAGCAATCGCTCGGTACCTGGTTTACTGGGAATCCGACCGTAACCGGTTGCGAAACACCGCGCCCGCCAGACGCGGCGCAGACTTCAACGATGAGGGGCAGCGAATGACGAAGAACGGGCCGTTGAGCGGAACACGGGTGGTCGAGTTCGCGGGGATCGGGCCGGGCCCGCACGCGGCGATGATGCTCGGGGACCTGGGGGCCGATGTGGTGCGTGTCGAGCGGGCGGGCAAGTTGCCCGCGCCGGGCCAGGCCGCCGACCAACTGCTGCGCAACCGGACCGTCGTCGAGGCGAACCTCAAAGACCCCGCCGACAAAGAGGCCATCATGAACCTCATCGCGAAGGCCGATGTGGTGATCGAGGGTTTCCGCCCCGGCGTGACCGAACGCCTGGGGTTCGGGCCGGAAGACGTTGCGAAGGTCAATCCACGCATCGTCTACGGCCGCATGACCGGATGGGGCCAGGACGGTCCGCTGGCCAGCGTGGCCGGACACGACATCAACTACATCTCCCTGACCGGGATGCTGCACGCGGTCGGCCGTGCGGACGAGGTTCCCACACCCCCGCTGAACCTCTTCGGCGATTTCGGCGGTGGATCGATGTTCCTGGTGCAGGGCATCCTGGCCGCGCTGCTCGAACGTGAGAAGTCCGGGCTGGGTCAGACGATCGACGCGGCAATGGTCGACGGGGTCTCGGTACTCGGCCAGATGATGTGGGCGTTCCGCGGAACGGGCATGTGGGGCAACGACCGTGGCGCCAACCTGCTCGACACCGGAGCCCCGTTCTATGACGTCTACGAGACCTCCGACGGCAAGTACTTCGCCGTCGGCGCCATCGAGCCCCAGTTCTACGCCCTGCTCCTCGAAGGCATGGGCCTGGCGAACGATGACACCCTGCCGCACCAGCTCGACATGCCGCAGTGGCCGGCGATGAAGGTCCGGTTCGCCGAGGTCTTCAAGTCCAAGACCCGCGACGAGTGGACGTCGATCTTCGAGGGCACCGACGCCTGCGCATCCCCGGTGCTCGATTGGGAAGAAGCTCCCCAGAACAAGCATCTCGCCGCCCGGGGCAGCCTCATCGAACTCGACGGTGTCACCCAAGCCTCTGTGGCGCCGCGCTTTTCGCGCACGGTTCCCGATGTCCCGGCTCCGCCGGCCCGCACCGCGACCGACCCGGCCACCCTCTGGCTCGACTGACACCACCCGGCCGACCCAACTGCAGACGAGCCGGTAATACGAAGACGAGCCACAAATTTGTGGCTCGTCTTCGTATTACCGGCTCGTTTGCTGCATCACCGGCTCGGCCTCGTTTGTCGGTCTAGACCTTGGTGGCACCCATGTCGACCTCGATCGAGGACGCGGTGATGAACTTGGCCTTCGGCGAGCACAGGAACATCACCGAGTCGGTGATGTCCACCGACTTGGCCATCCCGGTCAGGATCGGCTCGAAATGCGCCTTGTACTGCGGCATCTCGAAGACGGCCAGCGCGTCGGTGTCCTCGAGGCACATCGGGGTGTCGACGCCGTAGGGGTGGACCGTGTTGACCCGAATCCGATGCTCTCCCAGCTCTTTTGCCGTCGTGTGCGCCAACCCCACCAGCGCGTGCTTGGACGCCGAATAGGAGGCCTGCATCGGCATCGACTTGATCCCGGCGACCGAGGAGATGATCACGATCGAACCACCGTTGCCGGCCTCGATCATGGCGGGGATGGTTGCCTTGAGCGTTTTCCAGGTGCCGTTGACGTTGATGTCGATGACGTCGGTGAACTGACTCTCGCGCAGTTCGGTGACGCCACCCCAGGTCAGGACGCCGGCATTGGCGATCACGTAATCGAGGCGGCCGAACTGCGCCACCCCGTCGGCCACGAGCTGTTGCTGGGCAACGAGATCACGGGTGTCGGCCTGCCGGGCCAGGATGTTGCCGCCGGCCGCTTTCACCAGGCGAACCGTCTCCTCGAGATCCTCCGCGGTGGCCGGCGGGTAGCCGGTGGCGGTGACCGCCTGGCAGACGTCGAGTCCGATGACCGCGGCGCCTTCCTCGGCGAACCGGATCGCATGGCTGCGACCCTGTCCACGGGCGATACCAGTGATGTAGACGACCTTGCCGTCGAAGTCTCCCATAGACGAACTGTAACGTGTTCTAGTCTGGTTGCCCAGTAGATCCTCGACAGCGGAAACCACCCGCTGCGGTCAGACCCGGCTGCGGTGACTGCCGGGTGTGACCACAACGGGTGGCCCTGTTGACCGAAGCCTATGCGGTGGTCTCGCCGAACCGCTTCTCGAAGCCCTCCGGGATGATGATGTCGTCGCGGGTCAGATCGTGGATGCTCTTGCGGCCCAGCCCCATCAGCGCCGAATCGATACCGCCGCGCAGGATGTCGAGGACGTTCTCGACACCGGTCTGTCCGTTCGCCGCCAGGCCCCACAGGTAGGCGCGACCGATCATGACCGCGTCGGCACCGAGAGCCAGCGCCTTGACGACGTCGCTGCCGCGCCGGATGCCACCGTCGAGCAGCACCTGGATGTCGCCACCGACGGCGTCCGCGATCGGTCCGAGCATCCGGATGGTGGCCGGGGTGCCGTCGAGGTTGTTGCCGCCGTGATTGGAGACCGAGATCGCGGTGGCACCGATGTCCACCGCACGCTTCGCGTCATCGAGACGGGTGATGCCCTTGACCATGAACGGGCCGTCCCACTCCTTGCGGAGCCATTCCAGGTCCTCCCAGGACGGGGGTGCGGTCTGCATCCACTGTCCGTACGCACCGAAGAACGTCGGTCCCTGCTCGCCCTTGTCGACCACGTTGGGGGCGGTCAGGTCCGGGATGTTGATCTTGCCCTTGTTGAACCAGTCCAGCGCGTATCGCGGGCGCATCGCGATCTCCGGCGCGAGCTTGAGCAGCGCCTTGAGGTCGACCTTCTCGGGGATCTCCGGGCTGCCCCAGTCGCGACCCATCGAGAACGACCAGTCGGTGGTCACGATCAGACCCTTGGCCCCGGCCGCTCGGGCCCGCTCGGCACGCTTGAGGATGTCCTCGCGGGAGTTGAGCCAGTAGGCCTGGAAGAAGATCTTGTCGTTGACCGCGGTGACCTCTTCGATGGGCTTGCTGGCGAAGCTCGACAGTCCCATCGCGGTGCCACGGGCCGCCGCGGCACGGGCGACCGCGACCTCACCCTCGGGGTCGACGGCCTGCACACCGGTGGGCGAGATGATGACGGGCAACGAAATGTCTTGCCCCATGATCGATGTCGACAACTCGCGCTGCGCCTGCGCGCCGACCACGTGCGGAGCGAATCCCAGTTCGGAGAACGCGTCGACGTTGTCGGCGAGCGTGATGCCCTTCTCACTACCCGCGATCAGCGAGGAGTACACGGACTTGGGGAGTCGCTTCTTCGCCCGACGCTGGGCTTCGAGCACCGTCTCGAACCAGGGGTTCGCCATTACTTCATCCTTTGCTCACCCGGCAGCTCTGCCGGGGGGTTCTTCGTTACTTGGCGGGGATCAGGCCGGCCGGCCGAAGACCGGCACCGCCTTCGGAATTGCCGGGCACGAACCCGGCGAGTGGGTTTTCGTCGCAGTCACGCGACGGCGGCCTGGTCATCAGCGTCAGCGGTACGCCGCGCGAATGGTCCTTGTTGGCCGAGGGCACCTTGCGGTCCTCGGCGAGCAGCGATTCACCGAAACCCTGTACACATTCGGGGTCGGGGCCGGCGAGCGGAAGTCCGGTGAAGAACTTCGCCGCCATGCAACCACCACGGCAGGCATCGAAGTGCTGGCACTTGGTGCAGGCTCCGGCGTTCTGCGGCTCACGCAGTTCGAGGAACAGATCCGACTCCTGCCAGATCGTCTTGAATCCGCCGTCCGACAGGATGTTTCCGGCGAGGAAGTTCTCGTGGATGGCAAACGGGCAGGCGTACACGTCACCGATCGGATCGATCAGGCAGACCACCCGACCGGCGCCACAGAGGTTGAGCCCCGGCAGTGCGCCCTGACCCGGTTCGGCGAAGGCCGACAGGTGGAAGAAGGAATCCCCCGTCAGAACCCGGTCGCCGTGTTCGACCAGCCAGTTGTAGAGGTCGCGTTGCTGTTCGGGCAACGGGTGCAGGTCATCCCACACGTCGGCGCCGCGGCCCGACGGACGTAGCCGGGTGATGCGCAACGTGGCACCGTACTTGTCGGCGAGCGCTTTGAACTCGTCGAGCTGCGTCGCGTTCTGGCGGGTGACGACCACGCTGATCTTGGCATCGGCGAAACCGGCCTCATGGAGGTTCTCGAGCGCTTTGATGGCCATCGCATACGAACCGGGACCACGTACCGCGTCGTTGACCTCGGCGGTGGCACCGTCGAGCGAGATCTGCACGTCGACGTAGTCACTGGCGGCCAGGCGCTGCGCCACGGCCTTGTCGATCCGCAGGCCGTTGGTCGAAAACTTCACGCCCACTTGGTGATCGGTGGCGTAGTCGACCAGTTCCCAGAAGTCTGGACGGACCGTCGGCTCACCGCCACCGATGTTGACGTAGAAGACCTGCATCCGCTGCAGTTCATCGATGATCGCCTTGCACTGCTCGGTGTCGAGTTCGCGCGGATCACGCTTGCCCGACGAGGACAGGCAGTGCACACACGACAGGTTGCAGGCGTAGGTCAACTCCCACGTCAGGCAGATCGGTGCGTCGAGGCCTTTTTCGAACTGATCAACCAGGCGGCCAACCGGCTGACGAGACGCCGCGGGGCGCTCCAAAATGGAAGTCATTGGGGTTCCTCACAAGTGACATGGGGCGGCGTGGGCTGACGCCTGGCGTGCTGCTCGGGGCCGAGGGCTGCGGCACCGAGCAGCACGGGAGAACTTCAGGTTCTGGGGACGATCATTCCCGAAGTCGCCAGCGCGGCAAGCGCATTGACGTACAACGAACGGTCGCTGTCGGCAATACCGGCAGCGGCTATGGCATCGGCGGCGTTGTCGTGGTCACCGAGCGACTGCACCACTTCGACCACTGTCAGGTTCTTCAGGAACGACAGTTTACGAGTGCCGAAGTGGTACAGCAGCGCGCCGAACGGTTCAGGCCGCAGGGCGACCGAAGAGTTCAGGACCCACGCCCGGTCGATGTCGAATGCGACCACGGGCGTCGTGGGCGCAGACGAAGGCGAAGCCGGAGTCATGGGCGCAGACGAAGGCGAAGCCGGAGCTCGACTCGTCGAGACGGACATGTCAGTAGACGCCGCACATGCCGTCGATGGACACCTCTTCGACCAACGACTCGGTCACGAGGTCGGTCTCGGTGCCGGCTGCATCGGCGGACACGGAAGGATTCTGGGCTGTCATCTGGCTTACCTCCTGGTAGTTGGTGTGAGCACCACCATAATGGCACTGAGTGCACAAAGGCCAGAGTTTCCGCGGAATCCAACTGTTAAATTCTTGAAAACCGCGAGACATGCAGGTCAGAGGCGCTGCACTTACACTCCGAGATCCCGCCCGATGGGATCTTCAGCACGCCCAGGACACCGCCGAGTTGAGCTTCACCGACGTGCGGAGATCAATGTCTTGGCGCCCATTGCGCTGCATGGGGTGCGATCTCATGCTCGATGAATTGCGTTGTGGTACCCCGTAATTGTTCGCGCTCTGCGTCGAAGACGAGTCTGCGCGACCCTGCCGACCGTTCGGCAGCGCGAGGTGACACAGTCGAGGTGGTTCCCCCGAAAAGGAGTTGCATCCGTGCCGACAACAACACCGCAGCCCAGGCAGGTCGAGTTCGCCGGGTCCGGCGGCATCCGCCTCGTCGCCGACCACTGGTCGCCGGCCGCTGCGGACCGGGCCGTAGACGGTGCGAGCGGCACGCCGTCACCACGGATCGTCCTCCTGATGCACGGTGGCGGCCAGACGAGGTTCTCCTGGAAGAACACCGGGGCATTGCTGGCCGCACACGGCCACGAGGTGATCTCCCTCGACGCCCGCGGGCATGGCGAGAGCGATTGGGCCCCCGACGGTGACTACAGTCCGGCCGTCCTGCAGGCCGATGGACTCCGCGTGCTCGAACAGCTTCCCACCGTGACCGGGCGGGCACTGCCGGTCACGATCGTCGGTGCCAGTCTCGGTGGGCTGACGGGCATCGGCGTGGCCGCGATGGCGCCGCCGAACACGGTCGACCGGCTCATCCTGGTCGACGTGGTGCCCAGGCCGGAAGAGCGTGGCACCACACGGATCCGGGATTTCATGGCTTCGGGCGGTGACGGTTTCGACGATCTCGAACAGGCGGCGGCCGCCGTCTCCGAATACCTGCCACACCGCCCGTCCACAAGAACGACCGACGGTCTCAAGCGCAACCTGCGTCGACGCGAGGACGGCCGGTGGTACTGGCACTGGGATCCGGCGTTCCTCGACATCACCGGTGGTCCGGCCGTGCTGCCCAGTGACATGTTCGAAGAACAGGCACTCGGATTGACGATCCCGATCCAGCTGATCCGCGGCCGGCTCTCCGACGTCGTGAGCCAGGAGTCCGTGGACGCCTTTCGGGCACTCATCCCGGATCTGGAGGTGACCGAACTGCACAGCGCCGGGCACACGGCGGCCGGTGACAGCAACGACGCGTTCACCGCTGCGGTGATCGACTTCATCGACCGCTGAGGATCTACCATGGATCTCCCACCCACGATGCTGGTCAGGCGAACGGAGATGATGAGTTGATCAACGCATCACGGTTGCCATGACCACACCCATCGGTCGCAGGCCGACCACCACCAAGTCGAAGATCACCGACGCGGCGATCGAGCTGTTCACCGAGGTCGGATTCGACGAGACCAGCGTCGACGACGTCGCCGCGGCCGCCGGCATCGCCCGACGCACACTGTTCCGCTACTACCCGTCGAAGAACGCCATCGCCTGGGGTGACTTCGACGAGCATCTGGACGACATGCGCCGTCTGCTGGCCGATGTCCCGGCCGACATGCCCGTCTCCGAAGCGCTGCGCAATGCCCTGCTCGACTTCAACGAGGTTCCGCCGAACCACCGCGATCACCACCGCAAACGGATGCGCCTACTCCTGGGTGTGCCTGCACTACAGGCGCATTCGATGCTGATGTACACCGGGTGGCGCGAGGTCGTCGCCGAGTTCGTGGCCGCCCGTACCGGCACCGAGCCGGGCGACCACCTACCGCAGACCGTCGCGTGGACGTTGCTGGGCACAGCCCTGGCCGCATACCAGCAGTGGCTCGACGACCCGGACGCCGACCTCGACGAACTGCTCACCCGCGGTGCCCGGGTGTTGAGCAACGGCCTCGACAGCGAGTTGGGGTCGACCGCGGCGGCTGGTAATCTAAACTAGAACGTGTTCTCATTTCGTGGCCCTTGAGGAGGTACGCCGGTGACCGTCACCCCACACAGCACGCGCAGTGTTGTGCTGACCGTGGCCGAGGTGATCGACGAGACGGGCGACGCGAAGTCGCTGGTCTTCGACATCCCGGATGATGCCGCCGACCGGTTCGACTACAAACCCGGCCAGTTCCTCACGCTCCGGATCCCCAGTGATCAAACCGGATCGGTGGCCCGCTGCTATTCCCTGGCCTCGTCCCCGTGGGGTGACGAGAAGCCGAAGGTCACCGTCAAACGCACCGCCGACGGGTACGGCTCGAACTGGATCTGCGAGCACGTCGGCGCCGGCGACCAGATCGAGGTGCTGCCGCCCTCAGGCGTTTTCACACCGACTGACCTCGACGCGCCGATCCTGTTGCTCGGTGCCGGCAGCGGCATCACCCCGGTGATGTCGATCCTCAAATCCGCACTGCTCAAGGGCAGCGGCCGCCTGGTCCTGTTCTACGCGAACCGCAGCGAGAGCGATGTGATCTTCGGCGACGAGCTCAAGGAGCTGCAGAACCGATACCCGCAGCGTCTCACCGTGATCCACTGGCTCGAATCGGTCCAGGGGCTCCCGTCGGCCGACAAGCTCGCGACGTTGCTCCGGCCGTTCAAGGCCTATCACGCCTACATGTGTGGCCCCGGCCCGTTCATGGACGCCGTACACAAGGCGCTTGCCGCCATCGAGATGTCGCACCATCAGGTGCACGCCGAGGTCTTCACGTCGTTGTCGGGAGACCCGTTCGAGGACACCGAACCCGTCGAGCTCACCGAGGAGCAACTGGCCGACGCCGCGTCGGTCGAGGTGGAACTCGATGGCGAGGTCCACCAGTTGTCGTGGCCCAAGAGCCGAACCCTGGTCGACATCATGCTCGGCGCGGGCCTCGACGTCCCCTACTCCTGCCGCGAAGGTGAATGCGGTTCGTGTGCCTGCACTCTCACCGAGGGAACCGTCGAGATGGAGCACATCGGCGCGCTCGACGAGGAGGACGTCGCCGACGGCTACATCCTCGGATGTCAGGCACGACCGACGTCACCGGTACTCAAAGTCGAGTTCTGAGCGTGGGTCTCACCTGAGCGCACGATAGTGGGCGCGCTGATCGGGGTCGAGGTGCTCGGTCGCGTAACTCAGTGCGGTACGGCCCATCTCGGCCGCGTGTTCATCGAGGAAGGCGAGCAGCAATCCCCGGTCGATGCGCTTGCCCATCTCTCGGAGCATCCAGCCGACCGCCTTCTGGATCAGGTCGCGGCGGTCCGGCAGGACGCGCGGCGCCACATCCAGGATGGGCACCGGGTCACCGCTCTTGGTGAATGCCGCGGTCGCGATGATCGCCACCCGGCGCACCCACAGGTCGTCATGGTCGGCGAGGTCGAGCAGTGGCCGGTGGTCCCCGCCGAGCAGGAAGGCCCCCAACACGTATTCGGCGGAACTGTCCACCAGATCCCAGTTGTCGACGCAGCCGTCGAACACCGCCTGTAGGTAGAGGTCGACCCAGGCCTGCCGTTCTTCCGCGCCGGCGGCTTTCTCGAACCCGTTGCGCAGCAGGAACAGTCCGGTCAGCCGGTGCTCGTGGACATCACTGTCGAGCAACGCCCGCACACCCACCCGGTCGAGGCCACGGAAATCCTTGGCGACCCCGCGCTGCTGCGGAACCGTCACCCCGATGAAATGATCACCTTCGCCGTACTCGCCGGGGCCGGACTTGAAAAACGACGCCGAACCCAGGGCGCGATCGGGGTCACCGAGCGCGTCGAGTGCTGCCATCACCGCCGCCGCGGTGGGCCGCGGGCCCGGAGCGGCGGCCCGCGCCATCAGCCCAACAGGTCCGAAATCGGGTTGGGGGCAAGGAGTTTGGCGCGCATCTTCATCACCGCAGCCGGCTTGCCGGCGCCGACCACCGCGGTGAAGATGCCGCTGCGGCTGTAATAGACCACGAACTTGCCGTCCTCTTCGAGGACCACGTGTACGTCGTCGAGGCCGGACGGATGGCCCAGCGCCTGGATCTTCACCTCGAACTGATCGCTCCAGAAATACGCGACGGCAGGCCGCGGGTTCTCCACCACGACACCGAGAATCGCATTGGCGACCTTGCTCGCCTGCTCGACCACGTTGTTCCAGTGCTCGACCCGCGACGGCACGCCGGCCGCGTCCTGCCAGTTCGCCACATCGCCCAGGGCGTACACGTCGGCCGCGCTGGTTCGGCCTTCGGCGTCACAGGCGATACCGCCGCCGACAGTACGGTCGGCGAGTTCGATACCGGAACCCTCGAGGTAGTCGACCACCGGTGTCGACCCGATGCCGACCACGACGATGTCGGCGGGCAGCACGGTCCCGTCCGTCAGTTCGACACCGGTCACCTTGCCGGCCTCGCCGACGATATCGGTGACGCCGACGCCGGTGCGGACCTCGACTCCCCGGTCGGTGAGGATGCGGCCGACCATGTTGCCGACCTTCTCGCCCAGTGCCACGGCCATCGGCGCGGGTGCCGGTTCGACCACGGTGACGTCCAGACCACGGGTCTTCAGACTCGCCGCGACCTCACAGCCGATGAACCCGGCGCCGACCACCACCGCGCGGGTGGCGCCGTCGATCTGCGAGCGCAAGGTGTGGGCGTCATCGACGGTTCGCAGCACGTGCACGCCGGACAGTCCGTCGGCGAACGGCAGGGTGCGGGGATCCAGGCCGGTCGCCAGGACCAATGAGCTGTAGACGATCGTCTCGGACTCGCCGCCACCGGTCGGCTGCACGGTGATCGTGTGGGAGGCCGGATCGATCGCGGTGACCTGCGTTCCGGTCCGCAGATCGATCTTGTTCTCGACGTAGAAGTCGTCGGGCTTGAGGTCGACCCGGTCCTGCTCCCCGACCAGAACGGCCTTGGACAGCGGCGGACGGTCGTACGGTGCGTAGTCCTCTTTGCCGATGAGGATGAGGTCACCCTCGTACCCCTCGCTGCGGAGGTCGTCGACCACTCGCGCACCGCCGAGTCCGGCTCCGACAATCACAATTGCGGCGCTCATCGCCACACCTCGCATCCCTACTCGGAGTTGAATCGCCCGCGCTAGCCCGGCCCAACAGGTTGCAGCCCGGCAAGGCGCCAATTGCCGTTGACCTTACGCATGTCCGCCCACCTTGTGACAGCCACCACCTGTTGCGGCGGCTGTGCTGTGGGTAACGAGATGTCCTGGTTCACGAACACCAGTACCCGGGCACTGTTGTCATCGATGTCCTCGACTCCCGTTGCCAGGACCTGGGCAGTCATCCGGGCTCCGGACTCGACCGCGGTCGGCAGGACCACGCCGGGACCCTGACTGCGGAACTCCAGCAGCAGACGACCGGTCAGACGTGCACCGACGCTCTCCTGTGCGGCGGTGAGCGTGTCCGGCCGAAACGTCATCAACGCGGTGACCGCGTCGGCGGTGGCCGACTGCACCTGCCGGCGCTCGTCCTCGTCGCCGTTCCCGGGTCGGCCGGGTCCGATGAACCCGACGATCGCGATCACCGACAACACCACCAGGGCAACTGCCAGGAGTCCCCCGACGATCCGGTGCCGGACAGACATCGTGCGCATGTCCTGATTCATTGGAGCTCTGTTCGGTCGATGGTCCAGTTGTCGCCCGAGTCCTTCATGGTCACCAGCAGCGCCACCCGATTCTGAGACGGATCGGCTCCCAGAACTGTCGGGTTGGTGCCCTCCGCGACGACCAGCACCTGAGCACCACCGCCGTCGACCTCGCCGACGATCCCGGCGGACAGGACCTGGCCGGTGCTGGGTACCCGAAGTCCGCGAATCACCTCGACCAACTGTTCCCGCGAGCCCTCCAACCGGTCGCGCTGTTCACCGGACGTGACCTCGATCGCTTGATCGACGAACTCCTCGGGCCGCACCGGGTCGATGGTGAGCAGGGTCGCCACCGCCGAGCGCGCGTCGTCGAGGATGGAGAGGTCACGCTCCCGGTCGGCCTCGGCGCCACGATGTGCGACGACGAGGACGATCGTGAGGGACAGCATGGCCACCGCCACCAGGACGCAACAGACAGTGACCAGCATCAGAAGTCCGCGCCGCCGTTCGTAGCGTGCCTGCAGTGCCGGCGCGGCCGCGGCCCGGGCCCGCTTGGCCGCCGCGTCGGCCGCGGCCACCCGTTCGCGCGCCTGCTCGACCCGGTGCGAGGTGGTGGTGGGTTGCTCGCTCACAGCACCTCGTCCGCTCGGGCGATCTTCCACTGTCCACCGGATCGTTCGAGCTCGACGTCGACCACCTTGGTGGCGGTGGTGGGCCCGGAACCCGGCACGGTTTCGGTGACGAGCGCGGAGACAACCACGTCAGCGTGGTTCTCCCGGACACCGGAGATGCCGGTATGGACCGGCTTCCACTCGATCGTGACGCCGGCGGGCGGTTCTGCGTCCAGGACCGCGGCGTACTGCTGTGCGAACCCGGGTGTCACCGCTGCCCTGGCCTGATCACGGCCGTCCGCGTCCGCGGCGTCGGAAGAAAAGAGTTGAGCCACCAGTGGGCCGGCTTGCCGGGCGACCTGCGCCCGGTTGCGGTCCAGTTGCTGATCATTCTCATACCGCTGCCACGCGAAACCGAGTCCCACCGCGCAGGCGACGGCCACCAGCGCGGCGATGACGGCAACGGCGATCGGTCTGCGCAGGCTCATCCGAAGAACTCCAGCGCCGAGACCTTCAGGGAACCGCCGTCCGGCACCATCTCGACCTGCACCCGGAACCGGCGCGGCGCAGGTTCGGCCGATGCGGCATCGGTGAGGTCGCTGCGCACGGTGATCGCGGCCGTCACGATCAGCGTCGCCCGGTCGCCCGACCTCGTCGACAGACCCACACCGTCGACGGTGCCGGACGCCTGGGCGCCGATCTGTGCGACGAACTGCGTGTACGCGTCGACCGATTGCGCGAACTCGTCCTCGAACTCACCGGTCGCCCCGGCCATGATCTGCGCAGATCGCCGTCCCTCGTCACCACCGTCGGGGGTGAGCAGAACCTGGACCCGAGCCGCCGCGGCACGCATGTAGTCGTCGTCGCTGTATCCCCGGTCGGCCTGCGCGTAGCGGACCCCGCCCACCACCGCTGCCACCGCCGCGACCACCACCAACGCGGCCAGGACCAACAGCCAGGTAGGGCGTGTCCCAGGTCGGCGATCGTCGCTTCCGGCCTCGAGTTCGGTGAGGGCGGTGCGGGCATCACGCAACTCGGCGCGCGCCGCGGCATCGGCCCTGACCAGGGCACGATCGGATGCGGGGGCAGCCTTGAGCAGCGTGCGGATGTCGAGCACCGGTTCATCGTAGTGTCGCAGCACACGTTCGCGGACAAACCGGGTCCTGCGCCTGCCGAACAACTCCGGTGCGGGATAGATTGCGTTGCATGAGCATCGTTGTCGGATACCAACCGGGCCGCGGCGGTGATGAGGCACTCGAGCTCGGCGCAAGTCTTGCCGACGCCCTGGCAACCACCGTGGTCCTGGTGACGGTCACCCCCAAGCCCTGGACGACTCCGTCGATGGCCCGGGTCGACGCCGAGTTCAGGGCGTACGCCCGGCGGTACGGTGACGACGCCGAATCCTCCGCTCGTGCCCACCTCGAGCAGCGCTTCCCACAGACGCCGGCGACATTCCTGCGGATGAGTGAGCGGTCGGTCCCCAAGTCGTTGCACAAGGTCCTCGCCGACCACGACGCGGACATCCTCGTACTGGGTACCAGTCGCAGTTCGGAGAGTGGCCGGATGTCCTTGGGCGCGACCACGAGCCGTCTCATGCACTCGAGTTCGATCCCGTTGGCCTTGGCCCCCAAGGGTTACAGCTGCTCGAAGATCACCGGTGTCACCTGCGCCTATTCGGGTGAGGAACACGGTGCCGAGGTGGTGGTGGCAGCCCGCGACCTGGCCGAACAGATGGCGGTTCCATTGCGGGTGGCCACCTTCGGCGTCAGGCCCCCCGACATGTTCCCGCCGGAGATCGGCCTGGAGGTCGAACGCACCGTGATGGACGCGTGGCGGGAACAGATCGCCGACGCGATGAATGCGCTGGTGACCCACAACATCATCGACCCGACAACCACGACCACGATCAGTACCGGCAACGATTGGGACTCCGCATTCGACGCGATCGAGTGGCGCAGCGGTGAGGTGCTGGCCATCGGCACCACTCCCCGCGATCCGATCAAGCGGGTGTTCCTGGGTTCACGGGCAGCCAGAATCGTTGCCTCCGCCACTGTTCCGGCAATCATTTTTCCAGGCTGAGGTGCACACATGGACATGAACAAGAAACCGGCGCAACAGCCCGGTGCACTGACCGCGGCAACACTGTTGCGCCGCAAACCGATTCCGAGAGGCGATGAGGCAGAGGCCGACACCGGTCTGCAGCGCACCATCAGCACCACCCAACTGGCCTGCTTCGGAATCGGTGCGACCATCGGCACCGGCATCTTCTTCGTGATGAGCGAAGCCGTACCGAAAGCCGGGCCGTCGGTGGTGGTTGCGTTCATCGTCGCCGGCATCGCCGCCGGCCTGGCCGCGATCTGTTACGCCGAGATGGCGTCGTCGGTGCCCGTCTCCGGATCCACGTATTCCTACGCCTACGCCACGCTCGGCGAACTCGTCGCGATGGCGGTGGCAGGCTGTCTGCTCCTGGAGTACGGGGTCTCGACGGCCGCGGTTGCGGTGGGCTGGAGTCAGTACCTCAACGAGTTACTCGACCATCTCCACATCCCGGCCATCCCGCAGGCCCTCTCGGCCGCGCCGTGGGATGACACGGCGGGCTGGGTCAATCTGCCCGCCGTCGTCCTCGTCGGTCTGTGTGCCCTGCTGCTGATCCGCGGCGCCAGTGAGTCGGCCAAGGCCAACGCCGTGATGGTTGCCATCAAACTCGCTGTGCTGACCATGTTCTGCGCGATCGCGTTCACCGCGTTCAGCAGCGACAACCTGACGCCCTTCTTCGCGGACGGAGCCAACGGCGTCACCGCCGCGGCGGGTGTCATCTTCTTCTCCTTCATCGGGCTCGACGCGGTCTCCACCGCCGGCGAAGAGGTCAAGGATCCACAACGCACGATGCCGCGGGCCTTGATGGCTGCACTCGTCACGGTCGTCCTGGTCTATGTACTGGTGGCGCTGGCAGCCGTCGGCGCTCAGCAGGCCTCGAAGTTCGAGGGTCAGGAAGCGGGTCTGGCCGTCATCCTGCAAGACGTCACCGGGCAGTCGTGGCCGGCGCTGGTGCTCTCACTCGGCGCGGTCATCTCGATCTTCTCCGTCACGCTGGTGACCCTCTACGGACAGACCCGCATCCTGTTCGCGATGGGTCGCGACGGCATGCTCCCGAAGTTCTTCACCAGGATCGACCCCCGAACGATGACACCGGTGAACAACACCGTCGTCGTGGCGATCATCGTTGCGTTGCTCGCCGGGTTCGTCCCGCTCCACTATCTGGTCGACATGGTCTCCATCGGTACGCTGACGGCCTTCACCGTGGTGAGCCTCGGTGTGATCATCCTGCGCCGTCGCGAACCCGATCTGCACCGGCCGTTCAAGGTGCCGTTCTACCCGGTCACACCCATCCTGGCCATCGCCGCATGTATCTACATCCTGTACGGATTGCACTGGTACACGTACATGTTCTTCCTGCTGTGGGTCGGCGTGGTGCTGACCTACTACCTCATCTACGGCCGCAAACACTCACTGCTCAACCTGACCACCGACCCGCTCGGGGGCTTCGGGAGTGCTTCGCGCGGGGACACCGGGAGTGCTTCGAGCGGCGACAAGCGCATCTAACGTCAACTTGGTGACCTTGCCCTGAGCACCACGGGGTAGCTCGGGCACCACGAAGACATCCCGCGGCACACGCGAGCGCGAGAGCTCCGTGCCGACGTACGTTTTCACGTCGGCCTCGGTGATGGTCGCTCCGTCGCGCGGAACCACAAAGGCACGCAGCCGCTGACCGAAGTCGGCGTCGGCAACCGCCACCACCGCGGCATCGACGATGTCCCGGTGGCGCCCCAGTGCGAGTTCGACCTCTTCGGGGAAGACGTTCTCGCCACCGGAGATGATCATCCCGTCGCTGCGTCCTTCGACGAACAGCCGGCCGGTGGCGTCGATCCGTCCGGTGTCGCCGGTGTTCAGCATCCCGTCGAGCGTTTCCTTGGACGCGCCGTTGGTGTACTCGCTGATCTGACTGCCCGAGCGGACATAGATCTGGCCCGACTGCCCCGTGGGCACCCGGACCCCACCCGAGATGATCGCAACCTCGACACCGAGAGGTGCCCGTCCGGCCGTGGTGGGCCGGACCGCAAGATCTTCCGGCGTCGCAATGGTGATGTAGGAGGCCTCCGTGGCGCCATAGAGGTTGTGCAACACATGCCCGAACTGCTTCTGCACCGAGAGTACGAGCGACTCATCGAGTTTCGCGCCGCCCGACGCGATCATCCGCAACGTGGAGCGATCGACGCGGGACAACTCGTCGGCGCCCTGATCCATCAACCGCCGCAGCATGGTCGGCACCATCATCGCCGCGGTACACCGATGCTCGATCAGCAACTCCAACGAGTTCGGCGCCGAAAAGCGCCGGTCCATGACCACCGTCGCACCGGTGAGCAGGCAGACCATCGTCGCCAGCAGGCCCCATCCGTGAAAGGCCGGCGCCGACATCAGCACCCGATCGCTGCCACGGATCGCGATCTTCGAAACGAATCCGGCCGGCAGCGACATCGCCGGCGCGCCGTCGCGGGGCGCACCTTTCGGCGCGCCGGTGCTACCGCTGGTCAGGATGACCAACGACGACGAGGATGACGGCGCCGGCGGCAACTCGGTGGACGAACGCGCCACGAGCTCATCGACGGTCTGCGCATCACTGGCCCCGACATCACCGGGTTCGTCGGCCCAGGCGACGTAGCGGCGCACACCGGTATCGATCAGTTCCAGGACCGGGGTGAACTCGGCGTCGTGAAGGATCACGTCCACCCGCTCGCGTTCGACAACCTCCGCCATCTGTTTGGCACCGAGGTCGGTGTTGAGCAACACCACCCGCGCACCGAGCCCGCCGGCCGAGAGCAGACCGATGACCGCATACCTGCTGTTACGGCACATCACCCCGACGGTTGGCTGCTTGCCGGCCGGCAACACCTCCCGCAGGCCGTTGATCAGGCCGTTGCAGGTGCGCGCGAGTTCGGCATACGTGAGCGATCCATCGGGGTCGACGATCGCCACCCGGTCGCCGTACATCGATCCGTAGATCGACGGGCCGGCGGCCTCACCACCGGCGAGACGCAGTTTGGCGATCTGCGGCAGCAGCTTCGGACTCGGCAGCGCACCGGCCCGCGACAGCTCCCGGAGGGCGAGCAACTCGGTCCGGACCTTCTGCAGTTTCGCCATCTACCGGTTCACCTGACCATGGGGGCGAGATAACGGCGCGCGAACTCGCGAACCGACTCCGGGGACTGCCGCCCTTCATCGAGCGGCGGTGTGTCGAGGAACGAAATCACCAGACGCACAAGGATCTCGGTCGCCGCGTGCAGATCCTCGTCCGACATCTTTGCCCCGGCGCCACGCAACGTCTGCATGATCCGGCCGGTGACGATCTCGATGAACAGACCGGTCACCGATTTGGTGATCCCCTGCAGCGCATCACGTTCATCGAACATCATCCGCCGGATCAGCGGGTCGTCGTTGACCATCTGCGCCCCGGCGACGAAAGCCTCGACCACCGCATCCTGAGCGCCGTGGCCGACGGTTGCGGCCTCGAGCATGCGCATGCCGTCGAGGTAGACACGCTCGGCCACACCCAGCAGAAGTGCTTCCTTGTTGGGGAAACGCCGGTACAGGGTGCTCCGGCTCACTCCGGCCCGCTTCGCGACGTCGTCGACCCCCGTCTTGCGGATCCCGTTCTCTTCGAACTCTTTTCGGGCCGCTGCCAGAATCGCATCCTCTTGCTCCTGGGGCGACTCGGTGTTGCGGACCTTACGGGTACCACCGGTCCGGTCCGCTGTGCCCGTCGTGCGCTGTGCCATCACACCCGCCGCATCGTGACGGGAAGTTTGTCTTTCGGGACGGGTAGCGCGCTGTAATCCATCGGCATCGTGTAATCATCCGGGACGGACCATTCGAAGCCACGCAGCAGGTGGTGCATGATCGTCTTGATCTCCAGCTGACCGAAGTACAACCCGATGCATTTGTGGACACCGCCCCCGAAGGGGTGCCATGCCATCCGATGCGACTTGTCCTCTGCCCTTTCGGGAGTGAACCGCTCGGGATCGAAGGTGTACGGGTCCTTCCAGTACTCGGGATCGTAGTGATTGGTCAGCCCGGGCACCGAGACCATCGCCCCCTTGGGGATGAAGTGCCCCATCACCTCGGTGTCCTTCACCGCGATCCGGGGCTGCCCCGGAACCGGGGCGCACATCCGCAGCGACTCCTTCATGATCAGATCGATGTCGGCCAGTTTGGACAGGTCGTCGTAGGCGAGGTCCGGTCCGAGTTCGAGCGACTGCGCGCGGGCCCGCCGCTGCCACTGGGGCGACTTGGCCATCCGGTAGGCCATCTGGGTCATCGTCATGGTCGAGGTGTCGTGGGCGGCCATCAGCACGAAGATCATGTGATTGACGACGTCCTCGTCGGTGAAACGATGTCCCTCTTCACTTTCGGCGTGGCACAGCACAGAGAACAGGTCCGGAGTCTCGGTCGCACGCTTGGCCGCGATATGGCTCATGAAGAACTCTTCGAGGATCTTGCGGGAGCGCAGACCCTTCCACCAGCGACCGCCCGGGACGGGCTTGCGCACGATCGCCACACCGGCTCGCACCGTCTCGATGAACGCCTTGTTGATCCGGTCGGCTTCATTCTGCGGGAGTTCGAGGCCCATGAACACCTCGAGTGCCACGTCGAGGGTCAGCGCCTTGAACTCACTGAACAGCTTCACCTCACCCACCGGGAACTGCTTGATGCGCTCGGCGATCATCGGCTGCATCGCCTGCATGTAGCCCTTGAGGACCGGCGGCGTGAAGGCCTGCTGCAAGATCAGCCGGTGGTGCCGGTGCTCTTCGAAGTCGAGCAGCATCACTCCGCGGTTGAAGAACGGGCCGATGAAGAAGCTCCACGCCGGGCCGTTGGCAAACGCCTTCTGCTTGTTCATCAGGATCTGATCGGCCGCCACCGGACCACGGCAGGTGACCATCTGCTGCCCGAAGGCGTTGATGAACGAGATGTTGCCGAACTCGGCCTGCTGCGCCCGGGCGAAGGCGAACGGATCGCGGCGCATCCGGAGAATTTGGATCACGCCGTTGGTGGTCGACCCATGGACTGGTCTGAGATCACTGTCGGGTGGCGCCGGTGCCAGGATGACCGCCATGGATTACAACCCTCCGCTGATGGAACGTTTTGAAGAAATTGTATCTTCAAAGTCCGCGGTGATCCATACCCCCGGCTGCGCTCAGCCCGCCGCCAGCACCGCATGACACCGGCGCAATCGGTCCAACCACCAGCGACGACGCTCCTCGGAGGCCAACGGGACAGACGCGATATCGACCTCGACCCGCCGGGGTGCCACCATCCCGCCGTCGGGCACAAACGGCTCGGCCACGTCGGTGACGAACAGCCCGCCGGTGCCCAGGCCGCAGGCCGGAGGTGCCACCGGCAAGGCTGCTGCCGCCGCAACCCCGGCGGACATACCCACCGCCGAGTCGAGTGCACTCGAGATCACCACCGGGATCGGGATCTGCGCGGCCAGGTCCAGGACCCGCCGCATCCCGCCCAGCGGCGCGACCTTCAGGATCGCCACGTCGGCAGCCTTGGCCTCGATCACCCGCAACGGATCCTCGGCTCGGCGGATGCTCTCATCGGCAGCGATCGGGGTGGTGACCGCCGCCCGCACCGCAGCGAGCTCTTCGAGTGTCGCGCAGGGCTGCTCGGCGTATTCGAGTTCCCCCAACGCCCGCAACGCCGTGATCGCCTGCGGAACGGTCCACTTCCCATTGGCATCGACCCGCACGGAGGCAATGTGCTCTCGCACCGCGGCCACCCTCGCGACGTCGTCGTCGAGGGTTTGCCCCTCTTGTGCCACCTTGACCTTGGCGGTGGTGGCCCCCGGGAACCGCGTCAGCAACGCCGCGACGTCTTCCGCCGGAATCGCCGGCACGGTGGCATTGACCGGAACGACGTCGCGGAGGAGTTCCGGCGGACCCAGGTACGCCGCCTCGATCCCCGCCGCCAGCCACGACGACGACTCGACATCGTCGTATTCCGGAAAGGGGCCGAACTCACCCCAGCCTGCCGGACCCCGCAGCAGCAACACCTCGCGGGTGGTGATGCCGCGGAACCGCACATTCATCGGCAGCGAGACGACAACGGCCTGCTCGGCCAACTCCGCATAGGACGGGTGTCCCGTCATCTGCGCGTCATTCCGACGTCCCGGACAACCACCGGAGAAGCAGTTCGAGCCGCGCGTCGTCGAGACCGGGCTGCGGGTTGACCGCTGCGCTGACGGATTCACCGTCGAACACATGGACCACCGTCAGAGCGATGAGCTCGACCTGCCCCTCGGGAAGGTACTGCACCGCAGGCAACGTCCGCGCAAACGCGGCGATCTGATTGTGATACTCAGAGGTCAAGGGAGCCAAGCGTTCCCGTAACGCGGCATCGGTGCGAGCCGCCACCAGCAACTCGTACCAGGCTCCGTTGATCGGGGACCGGCAGGCCGCACGCAGCAGCAGCAGACAGTCGGACAGCGTCCCGGTGTCGAGCAACGACAGTGACTGCGAGAATGCTTCGAACTGCTTCTGCCGCACGTCGTCCGCGGCCGCGATCACCAGATCGAGCCGAGTGGGGAAATGGCGGAACAAACCACCCTGCGAGACTCCGCTGCGCGCACAGATCTCACTGATGGTGCTGCGCTGATATCCGAGTTCGCACAGCGAATCCACGCAGGCCTGTACCAGCCGGGCCTTCGTGGCGTTTCGGCGTTGCTCCTGGGTACGCCGTGGTGGCGGGATGATCTCGTGCTCAGCGTCTGCGGCAGAACTCACGAAGCAACCTTGGCCACTGTCGGCCTCTTCTCGGCGGTGGCACCGGCCCGCAAGAACTGGCCACTGCGGGTGGTGGTACCGAACCCTGGCGCGAATTGTCCACGGCCATACAGGTATTCACCGGACACCACCACTGCGCTCACCGCCTCGTCATTTCTGTTGACCATCCGCTTGATCCCCCCGAACTCCGCCATCGCTTCTTCGGCATATTCTTTGGTCTCATCATTCAACCCGTGCGGATTGACGACCACAAGATCGGCACGATCACCCACCCGTAAGAATCCGGCATCGAGGTTGTAGAACTCGCCGAGTTCGCCGGTGAGCTTGTGGACGGCGGCCTCAACCGTGAGGAACGGGGTGCGGGCACCGCCCTGGGCTTCTTTCACCCTTTGCAGCAACCTGATCCCGTAGTTGTAGAACGCCATGTTGCGCAGATGCGCGCCGGCATCGGAGAAGCCGACGGTCACGCCGTTCTGGTTGATCAGCCAGTCCGCGATGTCCGGACGGTCGTTGGTGATCACCGTGCGCCACCGGAACGCTGTGCCGTGTTCGACGACCAGGTCGAGGAACAGGTCCGTGCTGTGGACACCCCGTTCGCGCGCCACCTGCTCCACGGTCTTACCGACCACCGAGCTGTCCGGGCATTCGGTGATCTCCGCGTCGTCGAAGTCCCGGTGCCAGATCCGCGAGCTGAACTTCTTCTCGAAGTCGGAGCGGAACCAACGCCGGTATTCGGGGTCCTTCAGGAGATCGTTGCGCCCCATCTCCTCCCGGAGGTGCAGAGCCGCCCGCCCCGAGGCGAACTCTTCGAACACCACCAGGTCGATACCGTCGCTGTACACCTGGAACGGGATCGGCAGATGTTGCCACCGCAACGCCCCGCGGCCCCAGGAATTGGCAACGGTGGCGATCGGTCCGAAGATGCGCCGCACCCAGCGGTCGGACTTCGCATCAGCGGCGGCCAGCACGGACGTCTTGAGCGGCTTGCGACCCAATCCGGTACTCGACGCCAGGAAAAAGAGGATGTCGTACTTGGTGTTGAGGTTCGGGATGGTCTGCAGTACCCGATCGCGCCGGCGCAGCACCTTGTTGATCTTGCGGCGCTCACTCCAGCGCGCGTAGACCGACGGCAGGGACCGCGACCGATAGCGGTCGCCGTCGAGCTTGTCCCAGGGGTTGGTCATCGCCGAAACCCCGAGAAAGCCCGCGTCCAGCGCATCTTCGACGGCGTCGAGCATCCGTGCCATCTCGCCCCGGCTCGGCCGGTGCGCACGGTCCGTGGATCGCCCCAGTCCCATGACGTCGGCGCGGATGTCGGAATGCCCGAGGAAGGCCGCAATGTTGGGGCCGAGCGGCAGTCGCTCGATCGCCTCGATGTACGACGCCGGATCGGTCCACGTCTTACCGCCTTCGAGCGCCGCGATGACGTGGTCCCGTGGGAGAGCCTCGACCCGGCTGAACAGATCGGCCGAATCCACCGGGCCGGCGTACACCGTCGACAGCGAGCAGTTGCCGATGAACGCGGTGGTGACGCCGTGGCGCACCGACTCCCCCAATCCCGGGGCAACGAGCACCTCGGCGTCATAGTGGGTGTGCACGTCGATAAATCCCGGCATCACCCACTGGCCGCCCGCCTCGATCACGCGCGTCCGCGGCCCGGCCGGCAGCGGCCGCGCCGATACCGCCACCACACGGCCATCGCGGATCCCCAGATGACGAACCAGGCCCGGCGCTCCTGTTCCGTCGAACCAGGTCCCACCGCGTACCACCATGTCGTACGACCTCTCGCCGCCGTCATCGACACCTCGGGTATCGTCCAGCTGAACACTCATCTGTGACCTCCATCACGGGCAGTGTGGCCAACCTAACATAGCGAGCAGTCGCTCGCTATGTTTTTTCGTTTCTGCTCACAGCAGATCCCGCCACCGCGGGGCGAGCGTGCCAACTATCGTCGAACCCATGGGCCCACATCTCACGCGCGTTGCCGACACCGAACCCGTGTCGATGGAACTGCTGTGGCGTGAGGCGCTCGGCGCGGTCCTGCGGCGAGCACGTACCGAACAGCAACGCATCCTCACCGACATCGCTGCCGAGGCAGGCGTCTCACCGCAGTACCTGTCCGAGATCGAGCGCGGCCGCAAAGAAGCGTCCTCCGAGATCTTGGCCGCCGTCAGCGGCGCCCTCGGACTCTCGCTCCTCCAGGTCACCCGCGGCGTCGCCGATGTGCTCGAAGGCCTCGCACGGCGACGGTCTGCCGTGACCGCCGTTGGTGGGATCCAGCGCAAGACGGCAACTACGCATGGGTCCGGCGGTCACGTGAGCCTCCGAATGGCCTCCTGACCACCATCCGAAGCGCCCACGCGACTGGGGCATTCACACTATGAAGTTCTCAAAGAGCTTGCAGTACACGGGTTCAGCCGTGTTGCGGAAGGCAAAACTGCGGGTTGATCAAGCTGCGGTGAGCTCGGTGGTCAGGGTGCGGCGGGCGTTGGATCTGATCGGGGTCCTGCTGGCATCGTCCGGGGCGATGAACCACGGATGACCATCGCGGTTGACGAACACCTCCCAGCCACGGTGATGGATGTAGCGGTGGTGTCGACGACACAGCAGGACCATGTTGATCATGCTGGTGCCACCGCCATGGCTCCAGAAGTCGATGTGATGGGCATCCGTCCGCCCGGGAGGGCAGTCACAACCAGGGAACGCGCAGCCCCGGTCGCGGGCGATCAACGCTTTGCGGATGGCCGGCGTCACGGTCCGTTGATCGCGGCCGACATCGAGGGGCACCGAATTGTTGTCGAGCAAGATCTTCGTGATCACCGAATCACAGGCCACCAGCTGCGCCGTTGATGCTGATGCGGGTCCGGTCCACTCGAAGGCCGGCGCCAACGCGGGAGCCTTGGCGCCCGGGATGCCGCGTAGTTGCAGCGCCTGCAGGTGTTCCGGGGTCACCGTGACCACCACACGCGGCTTGGCGCCGCCACGCGTCGGCCGATCCTCTTGATCGAGATACGAATCGAGAAGTCGCTCCAGAGCATCGGCACGGATCTGGGCATTCGATCGACGATCCGGGGACCCATCGGGTTCGGGTACCGGCGTCGACAACGGATCCAGGGCGACCCGCAGTTTTTCGCCCAGCAGGTTGTCCAGATCGAGCGTGCCGTGGCTGCGTCCGTCGTCACCGTTCCCGAGGGTGAACTCGTTGAGCTCGTGATTCTCGGCATCAGGGATCGGCTTGTCCGGCGGCGACAACACGATCGCCATGTGGCGTGCCCGCGCCGACACCGCCGCCGGACTCGCCATCAACGCCTCGGTCAGCAAACCTCGGACACAACCGTCTCGATCAGTATCGGGTAAGTCCGGATTCCGACGCTCAATGTGATTGAGGCCCTTGACGATCGAGTCCACATGCTCACCCGACAGCGCTCCGTCCACACCGTAGGCCGCCACTGATGGAATATCGCCGAGCACCTTGCCCACCCGCACATGTCGATGGGCCGCCACCGGCGCCATCCCCTCCTTTTGGAGCAGCCTGGCGGTGGACCGCTCACCCGACTTCTGCGCCAACCCACGCCGATCGACTTCACCGACCAGACGGAAAAGTATCTGTTCCACAACATGATTGAGTCGAATAACCGCCACCGTGCGAGCTGAAATCTCAGCATCGTCACCGGCGACCACAGCCGCATCCCCGGCCAGATCTGACAACCTGGCGAACATTCCCCCGAAGTCCATGACCCGAGACTACGCCCAGAAGGCCCATCGCACAACTGTTCGATAGAACTTATTTGTTGTGCCCCAATATGTTTCACGAGACATACAAGCGGGACCGCCTATCTTACAGCGCCGGTACGACAAGTCTCCGACCACGACATCGCAACCGCGTGCCCGATCACAGGATCTGGTCGGCCAGACCGTACGCAACAGCTTGGTCGGCGCGCAGGATGAGATCCCGGTCGGTGTCTCGCCGCAAGGTCTCGAGGTCTTTACCGGTATGCCGAGACAACAACTCCTCCAGTTCACCCCGCACGCGCAACACCTCATCGGCGTGAATGATCAAATCGGGAATCGATCCCTTCCCCTCGATGGCCGGCTGATGCAACACCACTCGTCCATGGCGCAGGATCCCCCGCTGTCCAGCTGTACCTCCGGCCAGCAGAACGGCCGCCGCACCGACTGCCTGACCGACGCACGTGGTCGCGACATCACAACTGATGAACCGCATGGTGTCGTAGACGGCGAGCATCGCCGACGGCGAGCCGCCCGGCGAGTTGATGTACAGGTTGATGGGTTGTCCCGCACTGTCTGACGCCAGGTGCAGCATCTGCGCGATCAGGACGTTGGCAACACCATCGTCGATCTCGGTTCCGAGGTAGACGATCCGTTCGGAGAGCAACCGGCTGTAGACGTCCAGTGAGCGTTCCCCACCTGCGGTCTTCTCGATCACATAGGGCACGGTATAGCTGCTCATCGCTTGCCACCCAACGCAACCGGCCGCGCGAATGCCGGATAGATGTCCTCTACCCCGTCCACCACCCGGTCGACGAAACCGTAGTCGACGGCCTGCGAGGCGGTGTACCACCGGTCGCGGAGAGAGTCGCTCACGATACGTTCGAGCGGCATTCCGGTGTTGGCGGAGATGATCGAAAGCACGGTATCGCGCGTATGTCGCAGGTCGTCGGCCTGCAACTCGACATCGACCGCCGTACCGCCGATACCCGACGATCCCTGATGCATCAGGATCCGCGAGTGGGTGAGCGCATATCTCTTGCCCGGCGTTCCGGCCGACAGCAGGAACTGGCCCGCGCTGGCGGCGATCCCGAGGGCCAGTGTGCTCACGTCATTCGGGATCGCCCGCATGACGTCCATGATCGCGAGCATCGCCGGCACCGAACCGCCCGGCGAATTGATCCAAAAACTGATGTCCTTGTGCGAGTCCTCGGCAGAGAGCAAGAGCAGCTGACTACAGAGCCGATTGCCCAGCGTCTGATCGAGTTGATCGCCGAGTACCACCACGCGTTGATGAAAGAGTCTGGTCACCAGATCGTCGTCGATGGTGCTGTTGCCGTTGTGGGTATTGTCCATGTCGCTCAGCGTGCCGAACCGCACCGGTCCGCGAAAGGCATTGCTGCCCTGAGCAGTTCTGCCGACGGCAGCGCCGGAACTTCGGCGCGCTCGACGGTCGGTTCGGCGCGCTCGACGGTCGGTTCGGCACGCTCGACGGTCGGTTCGGCACGCTCGACGGTCAGCGGCGGCGCAGGGTCACCGGCAGCCCGTCCTTCGGGATCGGCAGCGAGCTGTAGTCCATCGGGATCACGTAGTCGGCGGGCACCGACCATTCGAAGTCACGCAGCAGGTTATGCATGATTGTCTTGATCTCCATCTGGCCGAAGTACAGGCCGATGCACTTGTGTACGCCGCCGCCGAACGGGCTCCACGCCATCCGGTGCACCTTGTCCTCGGCTCGCTCCTTGGTGAACCGTTCCGGATCGAAGGTCCACGGATCCTTCCAGTACTCCGCGTCCACGTGGTTCGCCTGACTGGGCACCGCGACCATCGTGCCCTTCGGGACGAAGTAACCCTGAATCTCGGTGTCCATCACCGCCGTACGCGGGTGAGCAGGTACCGGCGGGCACAGTCGCAGCGATTCCTTCATCACGAGGTCGAGGTCGGTCAGCGCCGCGAGATCGTCGTACGACAAGTCCGGCGTCAGTTCGAGCGACTGCGAACGGGTCCTTTCCTGCCACTGCGGCGCCTTCGCCATCTGATAGCACATCTGGGTCATCGTGATGGTCGACGTGTCATGCGCCGCCATCAGGACGAAGATCATGTGGTTCACCACGTCGTCGTCGGTGAATCGGTGTCCCTCTTCGCTCTCGGCAAAGCACAGCTGGGAGAACAGGTCTGGTGTCTCGACGGCTCGCTTGGCGGGGATGTGCTGGTAGAAGAACTCTTCGAGAATCTTGCGGGATCGCACCCCACGCCACCACCGGGTTCCCGGGACCGGCTTACGGATCACGGCGGTGCCGGCCTGAACCGTTTCCAGAAATGCCTTGTTGATGCGATCGGCTTCGACCTTCGAGAGCTCCATGCCGAGGAACACCTCGAGAGCCACATCGAGAGTGAGCGCCTTGAACTCCTTGAACAGCAGCACATCTCCGGTCGGAAACTCTTCCATCCGCTGCCGGATCATCGGCTGCATGGCATCCATGTAGCCCTTGAGCACCTTTGTGTTGAACGCTTGCTGCAGGATCAGGCGATGATGGCGGTGCTCATCGAAATCGAGGAGCATCACCCCCCGGTTGAAGAACGGGCCGATCAGATACGACCACGCCGGCCCATTGGCGAAGGCCTTCTTCTTGTTCATCAGCAACTCGTCGGCGGCCGCCGGCCCCGAGGCCACGACGATCTTCTGGCCGAATGCGTTGATCCCGGACACCCTGCCGAACTTCGCATGTCGCTCGTCCGCGTGCTTGAAGGGGTCCCGCCGCATCGCGAGCACCTCGAGGGCCCCGTTGCGCTTCGAGAACGGGATCTCCGCGAGGCCGGAACCGACGGGTATCTCCGAGAACTTGGTGGGCATGGGCCGAGCACCTCCATTGAAACGGATTTTGATAATCGTATCTTTGGAAGAAGGTGCTTGTAAACCGCGTAAACAGACAGTTTCCCGCCCAGGACAAACAAAAGCGCCCGACCCCCGCGAGGGGATCGGGCGCTTTCGCGTTCTGGCTGGGTACTACTGCTTACTTGTTGATCTTGGTGACGCGACCGGCACCAACGGTGCGGCCACCTTCACGGATCGCGAAGCGCAGGCCCTCGTCCATGGCGACCGGCTGGATCAGCTTGACGGACATCTCGGTGTTGTCACCGGGCATGACCATCTCGGTGCCCTCGGGCAGGGTCACAACGCCCGTCACGTCAGTCGTACGGAAGTAGAACTGCGGACGGTAGTTGTTGAAGAACGGGGTGTGCCGTCCACCCTCGTCCTTCGACAGGATGTAGGCCTGGCCCTCGAACTCGGTGTGCGGGGTGGTGGTACCCGGCTTGATGATGACCTGGCCGCGCTCGACGTCCTCACGCTTGAGGCCACGCAGCAGCAGTCCGGCGTTGTCGCCGGCCTGTGCCGAGTCGAGCAGCTTGTGGAACATCTCGATACCGGTGACGGTGGTCTTGGTGGTCTTCTCGCGGATGCCGACGATGTCGACTTCCTCGTTCACCTTGACCTCGCCACGCTCCACGCGACCGGTGACAACGGTGCCACGACCGGTGATCGTGAACACGTCCTCCACAGGCATGAGGAACGGCTTCTCGGTTTCGCGAACCGGCTCCGGGATGCTCTCGTCGACAGCGTCCATGAGCTCTTCGACCGTCTTGACCCACTCGGGATCGCCCTCGAGCGCCTTGAGTGCCGAGACCTTGACGACAGGAGCATCCTCATCGAATTCCTGTGCAGCGAGGAGCTCACGCACCTCCATCTCGACCAGCTCGATGATCTCATCATCGTCAACCATGTCGGCCTTGTTCAGCGCGACGAGGATGTAAGGAACACCCACCTGACGGGCGAGCAGCACGTGCTCGCGAGTCTGCGGCATCGGGCCGTCAGTGGCGGCAACCACGAGGATTGCACCGTCCATCTGAGCAGCACCGGTGATCATGTTCTTGATGTAGTCAGCGTGACCAGGGGCATCAACGTGCGCGTAGTGGCGCTTCTCGGTCTGGTACTCCACATGCGAGATGTTGATCGTGATACCACGAGCCTTCTCTTCGGGAGCCTTGTCGATCTGATCGAACGCGAAGCTCTCGTTGAGGGTCGGGTACTTGTCGTGCAGCACCTTCGTGATGGCCGCCGTCAACGTGGTCTTACCGTGGTCGACGTGACCGATGGTGCCGATGTTCACGTGCGGCTTGGTCCGCTCGAACTTCGCCTTCGCCACTTGATTGTCCTCCTGGACTTCTCGAGCGACCGGGACAATCCCGGTCACTGTGTGTTTAGTTCTTGGTCGGGGAAGGGTTTTTCGAAACCCTTCCCCGCACAAGCGATCTCTTAATTTGTTGTGCGCCGGTGGCGCTATCGCCGAGGCGACGGGTGATTATTCGCCCGTTGCCTTGGCAATGATCTCCTTCGACACGTTCGCCGGAACTTCAGCGTACGAGTCGAACACCATGGAGTAGTTTGCCCGGCCCTGGGTCCGCGACCGGAGGTCGCCGATGTAGCCGAACATCTCCGACAGCGGAACCAGTGCCTTGACGACACGGGCGCCACTGCGCTCTTCCATGGCCTGGATTTGACCACGGCGTGAGTTGAGGTCGCCGATCACGTCGCCCATGTAATCCTCTGGCGTGGTGACCTCTACGGCCATCAACGGTTCCAGGATTACCGGGCCCGCCATCCGGGCTGCTTCTTTCATTGCAGCCGAACCGGCGATCTTGAACGCCATCTCCGACGAGTCGACGTCATGGTAGGCGCCGTCAAGCAGAGTGAACTTCAGGTTGACCAGCGGATAGCCGGCGAGCACGCCGTACTGCATCGCGTCCTGCGCACCGGCATCCACGGATGGGATGTACTCGCGAGGAACGCGACCACCGGTCACCGCATTGACGAACTCGTAGGTGGCGCCGTCTTCGGCGTCGACCAACGGCTCGAGCTTGACGATGACCTTGGCGAACTGGCCGCTACCACCCGTTTGCTTCTTGTGGGTGTAGTCGTGCTTCTCGACCGTCTTGCGAATGGTCTCGCGGTAGGCAACCTGCGGCTTGCCGACGTTGGCCTCGACCTTGAACTCACGCTTCATGCGATCGACAAGGATGTCGAGGTGGAGCTCGCCCATGCCGCCGATGACGGTCTGGCCGGTCTCCTCGTCGAGCTTGACCGAGAAGGTCGGATCCTCTTCGGCCAGTTTCTGGATGGCGACACCCAGTTTTTCCTGGTCCGACTTGGTCTTCGGCTCGATAGAGACGTTGATGACCGGATCCGGGAAGCTCATCGATTCCAGGACGATCGGTGCGCTCGGGTCACACAGGGTGTCACCGGTGGTGGTGTCCTTGAGGCCGATCATCGCGTAGATGTGGCCCGCCGTGGCATCCTCAACCGGCATTTCCTTGTTGGCGTGCATCTGGAACAGCTTGCCGATGCGCTCTTTTTTGCCCTTGGTGGCATTGAGCACGCCGGTGCCGGCCGTGATGTGGCCCGAGTAGACCCGTACGAACGTCAGCTTGCCGAAGAACGGGTGCGAAGCGATCTTGAACGCCAGCGCCGCGAACGGCTCTTCGGACGACGGCTTGCGCGAGAGGATCTCTTCTTCGTTTCCGAGCGCGTGACCCTCGACAGAGGGAACGTCGAGCGGGTTCGGCAGGTAGTCGATGACCGCGTCGAGCATGGGCTGAACGCCCTTGTTCTTGAACGCAGAGCCACACAGCACCGGGTAGAGAACCCGGTTGACGGTCAGCTTGCGAATCGCAGCCTTGATCTCCGGGATGGTGACCTCTTCGCCGCCGAAGTACTTCTCCAGAAGCACCTCGTCGGTTTCGACGATGGTCTCCATCATCTTCTCGCGGTATTCCTTCGCCTTCTCGACCAGATCCGCGGGGATCTCCTCGATGGTCGGCTCGGCACCGGTCGGGACGACGCCCCGCCAGGTGATGGCCTTCATCTCGATGAGGTCGACAACGCCGTCGAAGTCGTCTTCGGCGCCGATGGGCAGCTGGAGAACCAGCGGCTTGGCACCGAGACGCTCTTCGATGGTGCGAACCGTGAAGTAGAAGTCGGCGCCCAGCTTGTCCATCTTGTTGACAAAGCAGATACGCGGGACTTCGTACTTCTCGGCCTGCCGCCAGACCTGCTCGGACTGCGGCTCCACACCCTCTTTACCGTCGAAAACAGCAACCGCGCCATCGAGCACGCGCAGGCTTCGCTCCACCTCGACGGTGAAGTCGACGTGCCCGGGGGTGTCGATGATGTTGATCTGGTTCTTGTTCCAGAAACAGGTCACCGCAGCGGAGGTGATGGTGATACCCCGCTCCTTCTCCTGCTCCATCCAGTCGGTCGTCGAGGCGCCGTCGTGGGTCTCGCCGATCTTGTAGTTGACGCCGGTGTAGAAGAGGATTCGCTCGGTGGTTGTGGTCTTGCCGGCATCGATGTGAGCCATGATGCCGATGTTGCGAACCTTGGAGAGGTCGCTGAGCACTTCCTGTGCCACTTAATTCCTCACTCTGAATTGAAAGTTGTTGCAGCTGTTGCTGTGTGTCACCAGCGGTAGTGCGCGAACGCCCGGTTGGCCTCGGCCATCTTGTGGGTGTCCTCGCGACGCTTGACTGCAGCGCCCAGACCGTTGCTCGCGTCGAGCAGCTCGTTGGCGAGACGCTCGACCATGGTCTTCTCGCGACGCTGCCGGCTGAATGTGACCAACCAACGCAGGGCGAGGGTGTTCGCACGACCGGGCTTGACCTCGATGGGCACCTGGTAGGTGGCGCCACCGACGCGACGGCTCTTGACCTCGAGGGCGGGGCGGACGTTGTCCAGCGCACGCTTGAGGGTCACGACGGGATCGGTGCCGGTCTTCTCGCGAGCCTGCTCGAGAGCCTGGTACACGATGCGCTCGGCGGTCGACTTCTTGCCGTCCAGCAGGATCTTGTTGACCAGCTGGGTGACCAGCGGGCTGCCGTAGACGGGGTCATTGATGAGGGGGCGCTTGGGCGCGGGTCCTTTACGTGGCATCAGCCCTTCTCCTTCTTCGCGCCGTACTTGCTGCGGCCTTGCTTACGGGCCTTGACACCCTGGGTGTCGAGCGAGCCACGAATGACCTTGTAGCGCACACCCGGGAGGTCCTTCACACGACCACCGCGAACGAGCACCATCGAGTGCTCCTGCAGGTTGTGGCCTTCACCGGGGATGTATGCGGTCACCTCAACCGAACTGGTGAGGCGGACACGGGCGACCTTACGAAGCGCCGAGTTCGGCTTCTTCGGAGTCGTGGTGTAGACGCGAGTGCACACGCCGCGTCGCTGCGGGCTGCCCTTCAGCGCTGCCGTTTTCTGCTTGGCAGGCTTGTCGTGACGGCCCTTGCGGACCAGCTGGTTGATAGTTGGCACTGAGAGTTCTTCCTTTTGTCGGCGTTCTTCTAACATTTACTGCGGTTTCTGCTCCGGGCAAGCTTCCGATGAAACATCGGAACCTCCGCAGTACGCCCCACCAGGACCCAAAAGCCCTGGTCAGGTGAGCCCTCCCCTACCCCATAGTCGGGCGTGTCGAAATTGCCCGGCGTGATAGGTGAAGGCACGCAGATGAGACCCGGCCATTTGGATTAATGCGGAGGCCGAGCACCAGCGGTCAACTCTACCGACTTGGTTACCCCAGGTCAAAATCGTCCGCCACCTGCGCAGACCAGAGCAATTCTGCAGGTCGCCGCCGGTCAGGTGGCGACCTCGACGGCCGACCGCACAGCGCGGGGATCCAGCGTGGTCAACCACCCTTTGCGGCGATCTGTTCCGCCGCTTTCGGCGCGTTCTCGGCCGGCGAACACCCGAGCTGCCACATTTGCCCGACCGAGCCTGAACAAAGGGTTTACGGTCATCTTGGCAGGCGATGCCGCCGGCCGAGAATTGAACAACTGTCGGAACTCGGGTTGGGATGCGGAGATGACAGAGATACCCGGTTCCGACAGTTCCGGCCGTTCCGGCCAGGCGGCGGCGGGCGGCAAGCGGCTGCTACCTCTCCTGTTGTCCATGGCGATGTTCGTCCTGGTGGTCGACACCTCCCTGATGAACGTCTCCATCTCGTCGGTCGTCCGCGATCTGGACACGACGGTCAGCGGTGTCCAATCGGCGATCGCCCTCGAGGCACTCGTCTCGGCGGCCTTCATCCTGATCGGCAGCAAGGTCGGAGACCTCATCGGGCGCAAACGGGCCTACGTGCTCGGTTTGCTCGGATATGCGGTGGGAGCCGCGGCGATGGCGGTGGCCCAGAACCTGATGACCATCGTGATCTTCTGGGCGATCCTCGGTGGCATCGGCGCGTCGCTGCTCCTGCCCGCGATGCAGTCACTGATCCACGGCAACTTCGAAGGCGACGCACAGAAGAAGGTCTATGCCCTCGTCGGCGCGGCCGCTGCGATCGCCGCTGCGGTCGGTCCCCTCCTCGGTGGCTTCATCACGACCTACCTGTCCTGGCGTCTGGCGTTTGTCCTCGAAGTCGTGATCATCATCGTCGTCCTGTCGGGCATCAAGCTCGTCGCCGATGTGCCGTACACCGGCCCCCGGGGCGTCGACCTGGTCGGCGCGGCCCTCTCGGTTCTGGGCATGGGCGGCATCGTGCTGGGCATCCTCGTCTGGCAAGAAGGCGGCGAGGCCGTCGGCGCGCTACTGGCGACCGGGGCGGTGGCCCTGGGCAGCCTGATGTACTGGCTCGTCCGACGTAAGCGGCGCGGCGAACCGACCCTGCTCGATCCGGAACTGTTCAAGTCCAAGCTGTTCCGGCTCGGCATCACCGGACAGATGCTCCAGCAGATCGCGCTCGGCGGCACCATGATCGCGCTGCCCATCTACCTGCAGATGGTGCTCGAATACAACGCGATGCAGGCCGGCCTGTCGCTGGCACCGCTGTCGCTGAGCATGTTCGCGGTGGCACTGATCGCCGGCCGGACGTTGACGCACCGGCGCCCGAGCATCATCGTCTGCTGGGGGTTCGGTCTGCTCACGGCGGGGATCGCGGTCCTGGTCCCGATCGTGCCCCGCGCCGAGTTCGGGTGGGCGTTGATCATTCCGCTCATCGTCGCCGGTTCGGGCCTGGGTTTGCTCGTCTCGCAACTCAACAACTACACACTCGGTCCCATCTCGGATGAACGGGTCAGCGAGGCCGCAGGCACCAATTCGGCCGCCGGATCCTTCGGTCTGTCGTTCGGGCTGGCGTTCGCCGGTGCGATCATGTTGGCCACGTTGTCGTTCACGTTCACCTCGATGTCGGAGTCGAGCTCGGTGCTCCCCGACGCCGAGCAGGCCCAGGTGGCGCAGGTACTCGAGGACGACGCCGAGGTGATGAGCAACACCGCACTCGACGACCTGCTCGTGGACCAGCCTCCGGCGATCAAGGACGAGGTCATCCGTATCAACACCGACGCGCGGCCCATCGCACTTCAGATAGCCCTGCTCATCCCGATCGTGGCCGGGTTGCTCGGGCTCCTCAACGCGTTGCGGATGATCCGGCTACCCGATCCCCCGCCACCGACCTCCGACGCCGCTTTGGGCTGAGCGGTCAGGACTCGGAACCACTGAGCCGGTTGCCGCGGTCGTGGAATGCGGCCACAGCCGCCTCGATGGTCGGATGGAAGTGTCCCGCGCCGAACCTGTCCCCGACACCGAACCGGATGAGCCGGTCTTTGATGGGTCCCTTCATCTCCGCGAAGGCCAGATGGATGCCCTTGCCTTCGAGATACGTATCGAGGTCCACCAGTTCGTCGACGGCGGTGGTGTCCAGACCGGTGAGCGCCTCGGCGGCGACGACGACCCATTCCACCGGGGTCTTCGATTCCGCCACCACCGACCGCACGAAGTTGTCGAAGATGTCACCGTTCGCGAAGAACAGCGGAGCGTCGAAGCGCACCAGCACCAGCCCCGGGATGCGCTCCCCTTCGGGATGACGTTCGATGTCGTGGAAGCCGGGTTCATCCGGCGTGCGGACGAGTTCGGTGCGGTAGGGCTGCCACGACCGGGCGACCACTGCGATGAACGACAGCGCGATTGCCACCAGGACACCCTGTAGGACACCGACCAGTGCGACGCCGAGGAAGGCCGCCGCGGCGAGACCGAACTCGGTCCGGCTCATCTGCCACATCCGGATCATGCCGCGGACGTCGACCAGTGCCATCGCGGCCACGATCACCACCGCACCCAACGTTGCGTCGGGAAGGTATTCGGTGACACCGGGAGCGACCAGGACGAACACCAGGACCGCGAGCGCACCGACCACGCCGGCCAGCTGGGTCTTGGCACCACTCTGCTCGGCCACCGGGGTACGGGATCCGCTTGCGGAGATGGGAAACCCGCTGAACATTCCACCCGCGATGTTGGCGACGCCGATGGCCTTCATCTCGGTGCTGCCATTGACGTCCTCGCCGTGGCGGGCCGCGAAGGTGCGGGAGAGGACACCGGTGTCGGCGAACGCGATCAGCGCGATGCCGGCGGCGGGTCCGATGAGTTCTGCCACGTCCCCCCAGTCGACGCCACCGAACGACGGCAGCGGCATCCCTTCCGGCAGTGCCCCGACCATCCCGATGTCGTCTGTCAGACCCAGTGCCGCCGAGACGGCCATCGCAGCGATGACCGCGACGAGTACGCCGGGAACACGTGGGATCCAGATGCGGAACGCGATGATGATGGCCAGCGACGCGAGACCGATTGCGGCGGCGCGGACATCGATGTCGCCGTTCGCGATGGCCTTGACGGTCTCCCGGACCTCACCGATCAAACTGTCCGCGTCGACGGAGAACCCGAGCAGCTTGGGCAACTGGCCGACCACCACGATCAGGGCGATCGCATTGAGGTAACCGAGTCGGATGGGCTTGGACAACAGGTCGGTGACGAAGCCCAGACGCAGGAATCCACCGAGGAGCAGGATGAGTCCGACCAGGACCCCCAGGACACCGGCCAGTGCGAGCGCGTCCTCCGGGTCGTCGGTCACCGCCAACGGCAGGACGGCCGCCGCGATCAGCGGTGCCAGCGACGAATCGGGGCCGAGGACAAGGATTTTCGATGGTCCCACCACCGCGTAGGCCAGCAACGGGACAATGGTGGCGTACAGGCCCGCGTAGGCCGGCAACCCGGCCGCCTCGGCATATCCCATCCCCGCCGGGATGAGCAGTGCCGTCAGAACCAGACCGGCGGTGATGTCCGGCCGTAGCCATTCCTTGCGGTAGGACCGCGCTGTCGCAACTCCCGGCAACTTCGCCAAGCCATCTGTCACAACATTTCCCACGGGTTTCTCCCCAACGTCCGACTTCTTCAGACCCGGCCAGGTGGGTCCCTCGGACCATTGTCAGCCCGAACCCCCCTCTCGGCGAAGAAACCCCCGATCGGATCCGTCAGTCCCCGTCCTTCTCCTCCACCGCGTGACGGTGGTGTCCGATCGCCGCGACCACAACCGTGACGACCGCCGACGCCAGCACCCCGGCACTGACGTCGATGAACAGCAGGGCCGCCCCCACCAGCGCACCGACGCCGATCGCGAGGACCGCAAGCAGTCGCCGCACCCACAGTTGCTCACGCGCGGCACCCAACCGGGAATCACCGGCCAACCCGGTGATCGTCGAGGTGACCACCACGGTGGTCACATCGGCGACGGCCACGTGTCGGGCCACCGCCGCCTGAAGCCCCATCGGGGTGGCGAGCAGGATCGTCGCCAGTGGCTTCGTCAGTCCGTGGTCGACCGGCACGACCAGCAACATGATGCCGGTGGCGCAGAGCACCGCCGCCACCGCGAACAGTGCGCCGGTGACCCGCGGGGTCCACTTGGCCTTTTCGTGGCGGACGAACCGGCCACCGATGGCGGCGCCGGCCATGAACCCGACCAGGGCGAGGATGGGCCCGAGCACCGGCAACCCGTCGGCCTGTCCGATGCCCATACCCATGATCACGACGTTGCCGGTCATGTTCGCGGTGAACACCTGATCGAGCGCGAGGTAGCCGACAGCATCGGAGATACCCGTCGAAAAGGTCAGCGCGAGCATGCAGAACGTCCGGACGTCCGCGGCGTCGATGCCCCTCAGACGCCCTGCCCCGAAACTCAGTGCCATGGTGCGAAGTCCGCCTTTCTGATCCGACAGTGGACTCCCTTGACATCGTCGACGACCTGACTGACAACGAAATCGGTTGCCGCACTGAGGTAGAGATACGCCACCGACGGTGGAACCTGCGCCACCTCGTGGAGGATCCGAATTGTCTCGCCGATCGCCGGCGATGGTGCCGGCGGATGAAAATCAGGACCACTTGGTCCGACCAATAGACCGTAGAGCCGAGGCAAACGGAGGTCAATTTCGGGATCTGATTGTTCACACCGATGAAACATCAGAACACGGACGAACCATGAAGACCGTTCCGAACAGAACGAATCATCCTGTTCGACAGCCCATTAGACAATGCGAACGAATCCACGACCCGCCATCTCGCCATCTGCAACTCAGCCGAACTCCGCGCCGCTCCGGCGAATCTTCCTGCGCTCCAGCAGGTTCTCCGGCGTCCGGTCACGAACCCGACCCACAAAAATCGATCCTCGCGGCAGACGCCCCCGTCCAAACCCACACACAACCCCGCGCCGCAAAGGATCGCTCGCACGAGATGTGTTGATCCACAACGCACCTCGGCTCGAACAATAGTTAAAGTGTTGGACGAATCACTTCGTGAGGCGAAACACCGTTCATCCGTCATTCCGGGTCCCGGTGACTTATTGTTGTGACCATGACATCTGAATATCGGACACGTCCGGTGAGGAGCACGTTTTGGCTTGCGGCCAAACGCTTCTCCGGAACAGCCCTCGTCGCACTAACCGTCGGTGCCGCTCTCACGGTCGCACCGACCGGCCCGGCGACTGCGGCACCCACGCCGACCAACTGCCCGGCACCGGGCCCCTGGGTTGGTGCATGGGGTGCGCCTGCATCGGATTCAAGCGCCCGCAGCATCCCCACCGACCCCAGCGGTGATTTCGCGATCAAGGTCGAGAACTCGACCGTTCGATCGATCATCACGCCCACCCGGGACGGACAGGTCTTGCGCGTCCGTCTCTCGAACCTGTTCGGGACAGCACCCTTGACGTTCGGTGGGGCGAGCGCGGCGAAGCAAGCCGGCGGCGCAAAGATCGCCACTCCCGTCCCGCTGCTCTTCAACGGTCAGGTCTCGGTGACGGTTCCGGCGGGTGCCGATGTCGTCAGCGATCCCACGGTCCTGCCCTTCGCAGCGGGCGAATCCCTGGCGATCAGCACATACGTGCCGGCACTCGTCGAAGCGCCGACGCGCCATTTCGCGGCCCGTCAGCACTCTTATCAAACGGACCCCGGCGCTGGGGATCAGACCTTTGAGGTCGGCGACGCGCCCTTCGACAACACCACCACGTCACGGCTTTTCGTGACCGGGATGGACGTGCTCACGCCCGGGGTCGGGGCAGTTGTGGCGTTCGGCGACTCTCTCACCGACGGCTACCGGGGAACGGTGATGCCGCCCCATAACCCAGAATCACCGGTTGGCCTCGACGAACTCGTCCGGTGGCCCGACTTCCTCGCCGCCCGCATCAATGGCGAAGGTCTCCCGTTGACCGTTGTGAACGCGGGAATCACCGGCAACATGGTCACCATGGACGGGACCTCCAACCCGGCTGCCGGACCCTCAGCACTCAGTCGGCTCAACCGAGACGTGCTGTCGGTACCGAACGTGAGCACGGTTGTGCTGTTCGAAGGCATCAACGATCTGGGCCACGGTGCGACGTTCGAATCATTGACCCAGGGCTACCAGAGCATCATCGCTTCGCTGCACAAACGTGGTATCCGGGTCGTGCAAGGCACCATCACGCCGGCCGGGGCGAACGCAAGCTACGGCGTCACCGCCGATCCCACATTGAATCCCCTACGGATCCAGGTCAACGAGTGGATCCGCAAGAGCAGCCCGGCCGACAGCATCGTCGACTTCGACAAGGCCATCGCCGATCCTGCCAATCCCTCATATATCCGGGCTGATCTCGACGGCGGCGATGGCTTGCACCTGACTCCCGCCGGCTATCAACTCCTCGCGAACACGGTTTCCCTCGAACAGATCAAGAATCCGTGCTCCGCGCCGTCCGGGTCTTCTTCCTGGGGATCGGCCGCGTAGCCGCGGTTTCGACCAACAAGATGAGTGAACTCTGTCCCGCCGGCCGGCGGGACAGAGTTCATTTTTTGTTACGGGCCAGGGCTTCTTGGCGTTCGCGGACCACGGCGATCTGCTCCGGCGATCCGATCAGCTCCCGGATCGCGACCTGCTCGGCATCGAAGCCGGCGGCCAGATCGGTGCGGCCGGCCAGGTCCAGCAGCGCCTTTGCATGCACCAGCGCGTTGCGGGAGTTTCCGGCGATCTCGGTGGCCAACGCGGTCGCCGCGACCACCGGATTCAGGTTCAACCGAGTGGCCACACCCAGTGTCACAGCTTCGGTTCCGGTGATTTGACGGCCGGTGAACACAAGTTCTTTGGCCACGTCGCGTCCGACGAGTTCCGGAAGAAGTTGAGTGCCGGTCATATCCGGGATGAGGCCCCAGACGATCTCCATCACCGACAGCTTGGCGTCCGGCCCGACGATCCGGATGTCGGCGCCGAGCGCCAACTGCAATCCCCCACCGAATGCCACCCCGTGCACGGCTGCGATCACCGGCACCGGCACCAGTGACCAGACATGGACGGCCTGCTGAGCCAGCGCAGCCGCAGCGCCGAGTCGTGGGCGCTCGACCACCACCGCTTCGGCACCTGAGGCCATCCGTTCGAACTCCGCCATGTCCAGGCCCGCACAGAACGCGCGTCCCTCACCAGCCAGGACCACCGCCGAGATATCGGTCCGGGCGATCAGATCCTGGCCCACCGCCACCAGTTGCTCGAACATCTCACCGTTGAGGGCGTTCATCTTTTCCGGTCGATTGAGGCGCACCTGCGCGACCCCGTCGTTCACTTCGCACGTCACCACAGCTTGCGTGTTCGGGGTTTGCATCATGAATCGTTCCTACCAGACCCCCCGCTCCACGCCCCGACGTGGCGGCACCCGCCTCGACCGAGCGTGCCGATATCGCCGTCGACCGTGCCCATCCGACCGTCGACCGTGCCGATGTTGCACATGGGTGCCGTCGTGACGCGGACCGGACACCAAGTCATGGACAACGTCGGCACGGTCGACGGTGATATCGGCACGGTCAAGGGTTTTCGGCGCGCTCCTTGATATCGGCCAGTCGGCGATCCCAACCCGATGCGATGCTCGCCAATTCCCGGCTGACCATACTCAACCGGGCACCGACAGCGGTGAACTGCACCTCGCGACCGACCTTCTCCGACGAGACGAGGCCGGTTTCTTCCAAAGTCGCAAGGTGTTTGGCGATGGCTTGCCGCGACACCGGGAACTCGGCGGCCAGCGCCGATGCCGACGCGGATGACTTGCCCAACCGCACCAACAGATTCCAGCGGGTGTCGTCGGCCAACGCCGCGAACACCACCGGCAGCGCGGGTTCAGCCTTTGGCATCGGCATGCACGCCTTCGACGTGCCGCTTGGCGACACCGAGTTCGATGGTCCACCCCTTGGTGTTCCCATCGAGTTTCTTGCGTCGCGCGGCGGCATCACCGGGCAGCGAGGCGAATCCACTTTCCAGAACCCTCAGAGTCACTGAGCCGGTGGAGTTCTCATCGATCCAGAACTCGACGAGGGTCGAGGCGGTCGCGGTATCGTCAACATCCGCCAGCCAGCGGAAGGCCGCATATCTCGGCGGGTCGAGCGTTACGGTCTTGAACGCGAATGCACCGTGCGTCGGGTCATGAATGATGCTGATGTCCCCGGACGTCTCGATCCGATGTTCGGTGATCTGTTCGTTGTTGACGAACCACCCGGGTTCGGAGATCAGTGTCCATACCCGCTCGGCCGGTGCACTGATTTCGATCTGCTTTTCGATGCGATCGAGTTCGACAGTCATGGCTTCCTCTCGGTTGCTTATCTTCCTGCAACCACAGGATTGCATATCGTGGCCCAACGATGCAACCGAAAGGTTGCATGTTCTCGGTCGGCGCAGGTCAGGTCAACGACTCTTGCAGCACCTGGGCCCACGTGCTCACGACTTGTTTGCGTCTTGCCGAGTCGTCGGACAACGTGTCGGCGAGCCCGAGGCCCCGGGCAAAATCGAGCGTTGCCTGCACGAGCCGGTGGATGCGCGGATCGGAACCGTCGACGCCGAGCATCTGCACGGTCATCCGATGTGCCGCGACACCGAACCTGCCCTCCAGCGGGAGTATCAGCTCTTTGAGCGCCTGGTCGGACGCCGCCGCACACCACACCTGAAGTGCCGCCTTGAACTCGATACCGGTGTAGAACTCGACCGCGGTCGACACCGCGACCTCGATCCGCCCCTCCCCTTGCGGCAGCCGATTGGTCTCCTCGACGGCCCGCAGGGTGAGGAGCTCGAAGGCATGCTCGAGCGCCGCGGTGATCAGGTCTTCCCTGGTCGGAAAATGATGCTGGGCCGCACCACGCGATACCCCGGCACGGGTGGCGACGACGCCCACACTGCACGCCGCCCACCCGTCCGTCGCCAGCACATCGATGGTGGCGTCGAGAAGACGCTGACGCGTCGCCCGGCTTCGATCCTGTTGCGGTGACCGCGTGGTGCCCCGGGTCATTGATCGACCAGCCACGGCGGGAGTTGCTTGTTCAGGAATGCCGCCATGCCGGCCCTGGCCTCATCCGAGCCGAACAGTGCCGCCGACTCCGCGGCCAGGCGTCCGGCATCCGCATCGAATCCGGCCAGGATCGCGGCGGTGGTCAGCTTCTTACTGGCCGCGAGCCCCTGTGGGGATCCCTTGCGCAGATCACCACACCACCGCGACACGACATGGTCGACTGCTGCCGCATCAGCGGCGGCAACGGTGATCAAGCCGATCTCCTGTGCAACAGTCGCGTCGAACTTCTCACCGGTGAGGAAGTACCGTCCGGCGGCGCGAGACGTCAGTCGAGGCAGGACCGCGAGCGAGATCATCGATGGGGCGACGCCGATTCGGGCCTCGGTCAGCGCGAATGTACTGGCCGGACCGGCCACAACCAGATCGCACGAACCGACGAGTCCGAATCCACCCGCGCGCACGTGACCGTCGATCCGCCCGATCACGGGCTTCGGCAATTCCAGGATCGCTCGCATCAGATCGATCATGACCTCAGGACGCGACTGCCCGGCCTCACCGAGATCGGCTCCGGCGCAGAATGTTCCACCGGTATGCGTCAACACCACCGCCCGCACCTGCGGATCGTCGGCGGCACCGCGCAACCGGGCGAGGAGCTGGTCCACCAGCGCCATCGAGATCGCGTTGCGATTGGCAGGCGAGTCCAGTGTGACGGTGGCGATCCCACCATCAACCCGATATCGGACAACCTCGTTCATCTGCTCATCCTGTCAGTGCGTCCTCAGTACGACTTCGGAAGGCCCAAGCTGTTCTGCGCCACGAAGTTCAGGATCATCTCCCGGCTCACCGGCGCGACCCGCGCGATACGACAGAGATTGAGCAGCGGCGCCAACCCGTATTCGGTGGCCAATCCATTGCCGCCCAACGAGTGTACGGCCTGATCAACGATCTTCACACAGGCCTCGGCGGCCGCGTACTTGGCCATGTTGGCCGGCTCGGCGGCACCCCAGTCATCGCCGGCGTCATAGAGTGACGCGGCCTTCTGCATCATCAACTTGGCGAGTTCCATCTCGATCTTGCCGACTGCCAAGGGGTGGGCGATGGCCTGGTGTGCACCGATCGGCGTCTTCCAGACAGTGCGCTCGTTGACGTACTCCACCGCCCGCCCCAGTGCGTACCGGCCCATCCCGACCGCCGAGGCCGCAGCCATGATGCGTTCGGGATTGAGTCCGGCGAACAACTGGCTCAGCGCCGCATCCTCGGATCCGACCAGTGCGTCGGCAGGCAGGCGAACATCGTCGAGGAACAGCAGGAACTGCTTCTCCGGATTGACCAGGTCCATCTCGATGGCGTTGAACTCGAAGTTCGGTGCATCGGTGGGAACGATGAACAGGGCCGGCTTGAGCCGCCCGGTCTTCGCGTCCTCGGTGCGGGCCACGATGAGCACGGCCTGCGCCTGATCAACACCCGAGACGTAGATCTTCCGACCCGACAGCAACCAGTCGCCGCCGTCGCGTCGGGCAGTGGTGGTGATGTTGTGGGAGTTCGACCCGGCATCGGGTTCGGTGATACCGAACGCCATCGTGATGGTTCCATCGGCCAGGCCGGGAAGCCACGTCTGCTTCTGCTCTTCGGTACCGAAGCGAGCGATCACGTTGCCGCAGATGGCCGGGGAGACGACGAGCATCAACGTACCGCTGCCGATGGCGGCCATCTCCTCCATCACTATCGCCAGTTCGTACATCCCGGCACCGCCGCCGCCGTACGCCTCTGGGAGGTTGACCCCGATGAAGCCCAGCTTGCCCGCCTCCGCCCACAGTTCCGTCGTCTTGCGGCCGCTGCGGGCGCAATCCAGGAAGTACTCGTGGCCGAACCGGCCACCGAGTCCCGCCACCGAACTGCGCAGCGCCTTCTGTTCATCCGTCTCGACAAAACTCACAATGCCTTCTCCCTCAATTGCTTTCGGTCAGCTCTTGCGCGGTGATGACGGCGAGGATCTCCCCCACCGACACCTGTTGTCCCGGCGCTACGGGTAACGCTTCCACGACGCCGTCTGCGGAGGCGGCGATCGTGTGTTCCATCTTCATCGCTTCGAGCCACATCAGCGGCTCGCCGCGGGTGACCTGCTGGCCCAACGCCACCGCGACCCGGATCACCGAACCAGGCATCGGAGCCAGGAGCGAACCCGGCGTATCGACCTCGGCGGGGTCGATGAACCGGGGCCGGCGGATCAGTGCCACCGACCCACCTGCGAAGTCCACCCACACGCTCTCGCCGTATCGGTTGACTGCGTATGTCCGGTCCACTCCGGCGACGGTGAGAATGACTGCATCCGTGGCGATCCCGGTCACGGTCACGTCCGGGTCATCGGGCAGGACCACACCGTCCCGGGCGTGCCGATAGCGAACCGCGATCTCATCCTCGCCGTGGACGTAGGTCTTGGATTGCGGCCCCGACGCCAGGTTGCGCCAGCCCGACGGCAATGGCAGACCGGCCTGTCGACGATTGCCCTCCGCGTCCGCCAGTGCCACCGCGACGGCGGCCAGTCGTACGTGATCCGCCCCCGCCAGTGGCGCGGCCAACACGCCGAGCCCGAACTCGTCGATGAACTCGGTGGTGGTGTTGCCTCGGCGGAAATCAGGGTGGCGCAACATGTTCACCAACATGTCCCGGTTGGTCCGGGGGCCGTGTAGCCGGGCCGATGTCAGCGCCCGGACCAGGATGTCGATCGCGGCACCTCGGTCAGGTGCCCAGCTGATGACCTTGGCCAGCATCGGGTCGTAGAAGGTCGATACCTCACCCCCATCGGTGATGCCCGAATCAACTCGCACACCCGACTCGGTGAGTCGGGCGAACCCGCTGTCGGCGTCGACCGCGAACCGGTGGAACCGTCCCGACTGCGGCTGGTAATCGACCGCCGGGTCCTCCGCATACAGCCGAACCTCGATGGAATGCCCCTGCGGTGCAGGCGGATGCGCCGGGAGAACTCCACCCCGGGCGATCCGGAGCTGCCAGGCAACAAGATCGAGCTTGGTGGTCTCCTCGGTCACCGGATGTTCCACCTGCAGGCGGGTGTTCATCTCGAGGAAGTAGAACCGGCCGTCGTCGTCGGCCAGAAACTCCACGGTCCCGGCTCCGGTGTAAGCGATGGCGGACGCGGCAGCGCGGGCGGCGTCGAACAGCTTGTCGCGCAGTCCGGCTCCGAGACGTTCCACCAACGGAGACGGAGCCTCCTCGATGACCTTCTGGTGTCGCCGCTGGATCGAGCACTCACGTTCACCGACCGCCCACACGGTGCCGGCGTCGTCACCGAGCACCTGAACCTCGATGTGGTGTCCGCGTTCGATGAAGGGTTCACAGAAGACGGTGCCGTCCCCGAACGCCGACAAGGCTTCTCGGCGCGCACCCTCCACCTGCTCGGGAAGCGAACCGAGGTCGCGGACGATGCGCATGCCTCGGCCGCCACCGCCGGCCGAGGCCTTGATCAGAACCGGGAGCAGATCGGCGGTCACCGCGGCCGGGTCGAGGTTGTCCAAGGTGGGAACGCCGGCTGCCCGCATCATCTCCTTGGCATTGACCTTCGACCCCATCGCAGAAATCGCGGCGGGTTCCGGACCGATCCAGGTCAGGCCCGCGTCGAGCACGGCCTGAGCGAATTCGGCGTTCTCCGAGAGGAAGCCATAGCCCGGATGAACGGCATCGGCGCCGGCAGCACGGGCCGCCGAGATCACCTTCGCTGCATCGAGATAGGTCTCCGAGGAGGTGTTGCCCGGCAATCGGACCGCAACGTCGGCATCACCCACATGAGGCGCTGCGGCGTCGGCATCGGAATACACCGCGACGGTGCCGATGCCCATCCGCCGGCACGTCGCGAATACCCGTCGGGCGATCTCGCCGCGGTTGGCGACCAGCACAGAGGTCACGTTCTTGTCAGTCATCACCCATCACATCCGGAAAACGCCGAAGTTGCTCGTCCCCTGTACGGGTCCGCTGTCGATCGCCGAGAGGCACAGTCCGAGAATCGTTCTGCTGTCCCGCGGATCGATGATCCCGTCGTCGTACAACATCCCCGACAAGAAGGCGGGCATCGATTCCTTCTCGATCTGCGCCTCGATCATGGCCCGCATACCGGCGTCCGCCTCTTCGTCCACGGTGCCGCCACGGGCCTCGGTGGCACTGCGCGCGACCATCGAGATCACACCGGCGAGCTGGGCTGCACCCATCACCGCAGATTTGGCGCTGGGCCAGGTGAACAGGAACCGCGGGTTGTAGGCCCGCCCGCACATGCCGTAGTGCCCGGCCCCGTAGCTGGCGCCGATCAGCATCGAGATATGGGGGACCGTCGAATTGGAGACCGCGTTGATCATCATCGAACCGTGTTTGATGATGCCGCCGCGCTCGTACTCCTGCCCGACCATGTAGCCGGTTGTGTTGTGCAGGAACAACAGCGGCGTGTTCGACCGGTTCGCCAACTGGATGAACTGGGTGGCCTTCTGCGACTCGGCACTGAAGAGCACCCCCTGCGCGTTGGCGAGGATGCCGATCGGATAGCCGTGGATCCGCGCCCACCCCGTACACAGCGACGAACCGTATTCGGGTTTGAACTCGTCGAACAAGCTCTCGTCGACGATCCGCGTGATCACCTCGCGCGGATCGAACGGGATCCGCAGATCACCCGGCACGATGCCCAGCAGGTCCTCCGCCGGATATTTCGGTTCGATGGACGGCGCCACCGGTCCCGGGCCCTGCTTACGCCAGTTCAGCCGGGCGACGATCCGCCGTCCGAGCCGGATCGCATCCTGCTCGTCGGCGGCGTAGTAGTCGGCCAGGCCCGACTGGCGGGCATGCATCTGCGCGCCGCCCAGGGACTCGTCGTCGCTGACCTCACCGGTGGCCATCTTCACCAGCGGCGGACCACCGAGGAACACCTTCGACTGCCCCTCGATCATCACCGTGTGATCGGACATACCGGGCAGGTAGGCGCCACCGGCGGTCGAATTGCCGAATACCAGTGCAATGGTGGGGATCCCGGCCGCAGACAACCGGGTGATGTCGCGGAACATCGCCCCGCCGGGGATGAAGACTTCCTTCTGCGTCGGTAGATCCGCGCCGCCGGACTCCACCAGATTGATCAGCGGCAGCCGGTTCTCGAGCGCAATCTGGTTGGCCCGCAGACCCTTGCGCAGCGTCCACGGATTCGAGGTACCGCCGCGGACGGTCGGATCGTTGGCCACGAGTACACATTCGACGCCCTCGACGACGCCGATGCCGGTGACGATCGATGCGCCCACCGGGAACTCGGATCCATATGCCGCGATCGGCGCGAGCTCGAGAAACGCGCTGTCCTCGTCGATCAGCAGCTCGATCCGTTCCCGGGCCAGCAGTTTGCCGCGTTCACGATGCCGGGCGACCTTCTTCTCGCCACCGCCGGCCAGCGCTTGGGCGAACAACTCCTCGATCTCACCGAGCCTGGCGAGCATCGTCTCGGTGGCGGATCCGGTCCCGGCGGCGCTCACGGGTGGTAGCCCAGCCGCTTGCCCGCCAGACCCGTGAGGATCTCCGTGGTACCGCCACCGATGCCGATGATCCGCATGTCCCGGTACTGACGCTCCACCTCGGTGCCGGTCATGTAGCCGGCGCCACCGAAGAGCTGAACGGCCTTGTCCGCCACCCATTCACCGGCTTCGACGGCGGTGTTCTTGGCGAAACACACCTCGGCGATGAGGTCGGTCTCACCGGCCATCGCGGCGTCGACGATTGCGTGGGTGTAGGTCCGCGCGACGTCGATCTTGCGGGCCATCTCGGTGACCGTCTCCTGCACCGACTGCCGTGCGATGAGCGGCTTGCCGAACGTCTCTCGGTTCCGCACCCATTCGAGCGTCAGATCGAGGCAGCGCTGCGCGCACCCGTAGGCCTGGACGGCCAATCCCACCCGCTCGGTGACGAACGCGCCGGCGATCTGGAAAAAGCCCGAGTTCTCGGCATTGACCAGATTGGCGACCGGAACCCGCGCGTCGACGTACGAGAGTTCGGCGGTATCCGATGCACGCCAACCCATCTTCTCCAGCTTGCGGGTGACGGTGAAACCCGGCGTGCCCTTCTCGACCACCAGAAGCGATACGCCACCGGCGCCCGGTCCACCGGTGCGGACCGCGGTCACCACGAAGTCGGCGCGGACACCGGACGTGATGTACGTCTTGGAGCCGTTGACGACGTAGTGGTCGCCGTCGCGAACTGCCGAGGTCGTCAGGTGCCCGACATCGCTGCCGCCACCGGGCTCGGTGATGGCCAGACTGCCGATCTTCTCACCGGCCAGGGTGGGGGTCACCCACTTCTCGATCTGCTCCGGGTCGTTGGCCGCGATGAGATGCGGCAACGCGATTCCGCAGGTGAACAGAGACGAGAACACGCCACCGGCCACACCCGAACCGTGCAGTACCTCACCACAGATGGTGGCGTCGATCAGGTCGCCGCCGCTGCCGCCGACGGATTCGGGAAAGCCCAGTCCGAGCAACCCCGCGTCGGCGGCCTGCTTGTGCAGATCCAGGGGTAGTTCGCCACTGCGCTCCCACTCATCCTGGAACGGCAGGATGTGGCGCTCGGCGAAGGTCTTCACGGACTCGCGCAACTGCTGGCGTTCCGGGGTGTGCCAGGCCTTGGACTCAAGGGATTTCATCTATTCTCCAAACCGGATCGGGATCGGGACATGACGCGAACGCAGCCACTCTCCGAGCCCTTTTGCTTGCGGATCGAATCGAACATTGTCAGCCACTCCTCGACCGAGAATTCCTTCGATCACGAAGTTCACGGCGAGTAGATTGGGCAGTTCGTGGCGGTGGACCTCGAGGTCGGCCGCCTCGGGAATCAACTGTTTGAACAGTTCGACGGTCAGCGTCGCAGCCAGCCAGTCGAAGTGTTCCGGGTTACGCACCCACACACCCACATTGGCGTTGCCGCCCTTGTCGCCACTGCGGGCGCCCGCGATGTCGCCCAGCGGTGCCACGCGGGTCGGCCCCCACGAACTGACCGGCGCAGCAGGTGCAGCCTGCGCCTCGTCCACGGGTACACCCGCCTCGACAGACCGGCCGGGCTCGATGAGCTCGGTGGACCCGTCGGCGTGATGCACGGTATGTGAAACCTCGCCCACCGGAACGTATCCGGCTTCGAACACCGCGTATGGAGAGGCCGGCCCGGGCGGGGCGGTCATGGTGAATCCGGGATAGCTGGCCAACGCCAACTCGACTGCAGCCGACGAGAACTGACGTCCCGCAACATTCTGGTCGACATCCTTGGCAACACATTGCAGCAGTGCGCTGGCCTGCTGCTCGGAGGGGGCGTTGTCCTGATCGAGCCGGGTCAGCGTCCAGGTGAGGTCGGTGGGGCGGGTGCTCAATGCGGCTTCGAACTGGCTCCGCGCCAGTGCGGCCTTGGCCTCGATGTCGAGGCCGGTCAACACCATCGTCACCTCGTTGCGAAACCCGGCGAGATGGTTGAGCGACACCTTCAGCGTCTCCGGAGGCCTCTCGCCGCGCACACCGCTGACCCGAACCCGGTCCGGCCCGAGTTCGGTGAGGGTGACGGTGTCCAGCCGGGTCGTCACATCGGGCCCGAGGTAACGCGGACCGCCGACTTCGTACAGCAACTGTGCGGTGACTGTACCCACGGTGACCGCACCACCGGTGCCGTCGTGCTTGGTGATGACGGACTCGCCGTCTGCGGAGATCTCGGCGATCGGGAATCCCGGGTGCGCCAGGTCGTCGATCTCGGTGAAGAACGAATAGTTGCCGCCGGTCGCCTGAGTACCACATTCGATGATGTGCCCCGCCGCAACAGCTCCGGCCAGTTGGTCGAGGTCACCAGGACCCCAACCGAAATGGGCGACAGCAGGTCCGACGGTCAGCGACGCATCGGTGACCCGGCCGGTGACAACGATGTCGGCGCCCGATCGCAGTGCTGCGGCGATCCCGAAACCGCCCAGGTAGGCATTGGCCGTCAGGGGCGTGCCGAGTCCGAGTTCGGCGGCACGGGATCCGAGGTCGTCACCGTCGACATAGGCGATCTTCGGTGCCAGGCCGAGTTTCTCGGCCAGCTCACCGATCGCCGCGGCAAGTCCCGCGGGGTTCACCCCTCCGGCGTTGCTGACGATCGTTACGCCGGCGTCCAGCGCGGTACCGAGGTTGACCTCGAGTTGCCGGAGGAAGGTCTTCGCGTACCCGGTGGCGGGATCCTTGAGTCGATCGCGGCCCAGGATGAGCATCGTCAGCTCGGCCAGGTAGTCGCCGGTCAGGCAATCGAGGTTGCCACCGGTGAGCATCTCCTGCATCGCCGAGAAGCGGTCGCCGTAGAAACCCGAGGCATTGCCGACCCGAATGGTGCCGCTCATCGTCCACCTCCGGGAGGTCCGGCAAAACACTGCGCGATCGTGACCCAGTGGCGAGCGTCGTCGCCGGTCGCCACGATGTCGAGCGTGTCCGGACCCCGGCGCTGGGTGATCAGTTGGCAGAAGTCGAGCGCCGACCCGGAGATCCGCTGCGCGGCGTCATCAGGGCCCCATGTCCACGTCGAACCGTCGGGGGCCTGTAGTTCCACCCGGAATTCCTCCGCAGGTGGCGTCTGATTGTTGACCTGATAGGCGAAGTCCCTGGTCCGAACACCCAGATGTGCAATGGATTTCAGTCGTGCCGTCGGCTTGTTGACGACGCCGAGGGCATCGGCGACATCGAGACCGTGCGCCCACACCTCCATCAATCTGGCCGTCGCCATCGAGGCAGCCGACATGGGTGGACCGAACCACGGCAACTTCTGCCCGGTCGGGTACGCGAGCAGCGCGTCGGCCAGCGCACGACGTCGCTGCCGCCAGTCATCGAGCAACTGTGCAGTGGGTTTGCCCGCTTCCTCGCGGGCGGCCACATCGACAAACCCCGTCGGGTCTTCCCAGGCCTTCACCAGCGTGCGGTTGAACGCTTCCGGATCGGTCGCAGCGGAAAGCGCCTGCGCGTCCGTCCACGACAGATGCGCAATCTGCTCCCTGACGGCCCATCCTTCGGCAGGAGTTGGTGTGGCCCAGCGGTTCTCGTCCAGACCGGACACCATTTGGTCGACAACGTCGGTTTCCGCCGACAGGTCGGCCACCAGTTCGGCAACGATGCTCACGCGGCCAGCGTGACACGGGCCACTCACAAAAGCAAGCGCATGTGCTTGTTTTTCGGACCCGCCTCACCCAGAGGCCCCCCGCCATCCCCCCGCCGAGCGTGCCGAAATCGCCGTCGAGCGTGCCGAAAATACCTGCGCGGGTACAACTTCGGCACGGTCGACGGTAACTAAGGCACGCTCGGCGGTTGGTTCGGCACGCTCGGCGGTCAGGCGGCGGCGGCGTCCGCGGTGGCCTGGGCGACGACGGTGCCATCCGGTTGAATCATCGTTGCGGTGACCGAACAGATGCGCCGGCCCGCCTTGACCTGCTCCACCGCGATGGTCAGGTCGCCCTGGTCGAGGGCGGGTGATCGCAGAAAGCTGACCGAGATGTCGGATACCTGATACCGATTGCCTGCCCTGGCCGACAACTCGGCTCCAAGAGAAGCGGCCTCGGCCAGAAGTGCCATCACGATCCCGCCGTGCATTGTGCCCATCTTGTTGGCCATCGCCGGACTCGGTGTGGCGCTCAGCTCGATGGTGGTCGCGCCGACCGCCGCAACCCGCAGACCCAGCAGTCTCTGGATCGGGCCCGCCGGTATCGATTCGTCGGCGAGCCCGGCGAGGATCTCGGCTCCGGTCAGCTCCGGGTCCAACGGCGCAGGCAGCGGCGGCTGGTCGATGGGCTCGATGCTGCCGGCCGGACGACCGGTCTCGTGATCAGGTGCCTCGCCCGTGGCCCGGCTGACCACGACGCCGCGACCGATCGCCAGACAGACAACCGCCCCCGATTCGTCGATCAGCTCGGCGGACGTCACACCATGGCCACCGCTGCTTCCGACCAGGTGTCCGACCCCCGACACCTGACTTCCCGGTCGTGCCGGACTCGGGACCGACAACGACAGCCGCGACTGCACGGTCGCCGATCCAGGTGGCTGCGCACCGTAAAACGCCGAGCCTCCGACAATCTCCGCAATGGTCGCAAACGAGGTCATCCCGATCTCGCCCCGGTGATCTACCAACGCAGTCCCCAGAACCTGTCGGAAGGCACGGCGTCCTCGCTCATCGGTGGCGTACTCGATACCGAGCACTTCCATGGGATTCGTGGTCTGCGTCATGAAAACATGCCTATCACGCACGCAATACCGACGTTCACTCGGACAAAATCACCTGGAGCTCGGAGAGTGTGTACGGCGGCTCGGCGTCGTGACCCCGGTAGGCCACGAACGCCGGGTCGAAGGCCGGGTACTTTCCGATGAATCCGCCTGCCGCACTGTAGACCTGCCCGGTGATACCGTCGGCCAGATCGCTTGCGAGATAGGCGTACAGGGGCGCCACGTACTCCGGCGGGGCCGGGTCCAGCGCGGCATCGCGGGTGAACTCGTCGAGCAGACCACGATCAAAGAGATCCCGGATGTGAGCTTCATATCCGGCACCGGTCGACAATCTCGTCTTGCCACCTGGGCAGACGACGTTGACCCGCACGCCGTGTGGGCGCAGGTCCGCGGCCACGGCCAGGGACAGACTGTTGACCCCGCCTTTACCGGCCGGGTACCCCGTCCCACCGAAATTGCCCGCCGACGCCGCCGAACCGGTGGTGACAATCGCGCCGGAGCCCTGTTCGACGAGTATCGGCGCGGCTGCGCGGATCAGTTCGAAGGTGCTCACCAGATGGGCATCGAGCTGGGCGAAGAACTCGTAGGTGGTCATCGTCAGAATCGACGAGCCCTCCGGCTCGGCGACGCCGGCACAGTTGATCACCACATCGAGTCCGCCGAACTCGCGCATCGCGGTCGACACCATCTCCTGGGCGACGCTCTCGTCGGCGACATTGCCGACCACCGGTACCGCGCTGCCGCCGATGTCGACGATCTGCGCCGCGGCGGCCTTGACCGTCGAGTCGTCGCGGCCGTTGACCACCACCGAGGCGCCCTCTGCGGCAAGCTTGGTCGCGACGGCCAGTCCGATCCCCCGACTGGATCCGGCGACCACGGCCCGCTTACCTTGCAGGTGCGGAGAGTTCACCCGGCCGAGACCGGTGTGATCGACAGCGGTATGCCGCGGTCGGCGAACTCGAAGGTCGCGCCGCCGCTGAAGCGCGCGATGGCGACTTCGCCGGACTCCTTGATCGCCTCACCGCGGCCGATCTCGATCACCAGTTCATCCTCCTCATGATGACCGGAGACCACGGACCAGGTGGGATGTACGGCCGACGCCATGGCCAGAACCGGCTCGAGGTGGTCGGGGTCGATCGTTGCGATCCAGCCGTTGTCGGCGACCGCATCGGAGGTGCGCGGAAGCCGCAGCTGCACCGTCGCGCGCTCCCCTTCACCGTGGATCGACACCCGTGCGCCGACATACTGGTCGGGTCCGAGGATCGGGTGCACCCGCAGCACCGCCGCCAACCCTTCGGCATCCTGTTCGACGCCGAGACAACGCCGAAGCCGATCGGCGGTCAGGCCCGAGATGCCGGTCAGTTGCTTTCGGAAGATACCGGCCGCCTGGTCGTCGCTCTCGGACTTCTCCCGCACCGACATCGCGAAACCCAGGGCCAGGAGTTGGTGTTGCAGCGCAACCTCTTCCGCCATTCGAATCAGCGCCGAGTGTGACCAGTCGGCGAACCGCAGATCGTCCCAGACCGGGCCCCGGTAGTCGTCGTGGCCCTCTCCACCGGTGATGATCGGTGACAGGTCGACGTTCGCCGCCCGCGTCGCCGACATGATGATCGACCGCTCGGGCAACGGGAGTTCATCGCGGTCGGGATCGATGGTCACCGTCCACGCGCAGTGCGGGTGCCGATCTGCCGGACGCCGTGGTGGCCGGTGGATCGGGCGGATGCGTGCCCGCCTGTTGGTCGCGATCGCGGTGGCATCGAACGTCGGGTCCTCGATGTCGTGACACATCGAGGTCACGTAGTCATCACCCATCGGTTCGACATCCATCAGCGCGCCACAATGATTCAGCACGAACTCACCGTGATGGTCATCGAAGATCGTGTATCGGAAATCCATGAACTGTGGCGGCGCCCCGATGTCGAGTTGCAGACACTTGAACATGTCCGCGACGCCGTCACCGTCGATCTGCAACGCCGTCCGCATCCGTTTCGTGTAAACCGGGCTCGCCGCCATCCACTCGTCGATGGCGATCTGGGCCATGGTCTCGCGCCCGAAAGCGCCGATACAGTGGGCCATTCCGGAACGGTCGATCAATTGACCCGACAGGAGCAGTTCCGGCAGCAGCCGGGCCAGCGTCGGGCGATCGAGTTCGGCGTACGACATCGCAGTGTTCACCACATCTCGACGGGAGTCTTACCCAGCGGGTACCAGCCCGGGAGAAGCTCTTTCGCGTTCAGGACCCGGTCGATGCGGGCCTGCATCCCCTTGCTCATCACACCGTCGGTCATCATTTCCATGAACAGCGCGGTGACGTTGCCGTAATCGAAGAAGTCGCGCTGCCATCCCCACTGGAAGTTGCCGGCATATTTGAACCAGCTGCCCTGGATTCCCTCGAGAGCGTAGTGGGTGCCGTCCTCGCGGGTGGCCTCGAAGATCTGCTTCCACAAACCCATCATGTCGCCGGTCTTCTCGTCGATGACCCAGGTCTGGTACGGGTAGGTCCAGCCGTCGAGGCCGTCCATCTCGAAACCGATCGCGTAGTCACGGATCTGGTCGCGACCGACCGCCATGAAGTCGTGCTTGGCGCCGTAGTTCCACCCATAGGTGGCATCTTCGGTGTAGAACTCCGCCAGGGGCCGCCAGTCGCCGGTCTTCTCACAATCAACGTTGGCCTGCAGCCAGCGCTCCACCATCTCGTCGAGTTCAGCGCGTTCAAATGACATGGGAGTATCCAACTTTCATTCTTCAACAATTTTGAGGGCTTGAGTCGGACAGTAACGCACCGCACGCTCCACGTCTGCCGAATGGCTGCTATCTGGTTGCGGGTCAAGGAGCTTCACCGAATCCCGCTCGGCCTCGAAGAGGTCGGGTGCTTCCATCTCACACATCCCGTGCCCCTGGCACAGGTCCAGGTCAACTTCGATTCTCACAAGATCCTCCTCACCACAGCTATGAGCACTAGCTGCTGCGCTTGCGATACTTGACTTTGCAGGGTTGGGCCAGTTGCACAACCATTTTCGAGTGGTCGTTCTTGTAGGACTCGGACGGCTGGGACATCTCGAACTCATAGTTCTGCAGCAGCACCGAGAAGATCGCCTTGAGCTGCATGATCGCGAATTGTGCACCGACACAACGGTGCCGGCCCGCACCGAAGGGAATCCACGTCCACCGGTTGACGAGGTCTTCTTGGCGGGGTTCGAGATAGCGGTCCGGGTCGAAGCTGTCGGGTTCAGGGAAATCCTCGGGCAGGCGGTTCGAGATCGCCGGCGACACCGCAATCGCTTGTCCGGGCTCGAGTTGGACGTCTTCGACCACGAACTCGTTCTGCACCACCCGCATCAACACGATCAACGGCGGATGCAGACGCAGAGCTTCCTTGAGTGCCGATTCGAGCTTGGGGATCTGCCGCATCGCACCGAAGCTGTATTCGGCTCCGCCCGAGTAGATTTCGTCGAGCTCGTCGGTGACCTGATCCATGTACTCCGAATGGCGGAGAAGTTCGATCAGCGTCCACGCCGCGGTGCCCGAAGTGGTGTGGTGGCCGGCGAACATCATCGAGATGAACATGCCGGTGATGGTGTCGGCGGTGAAACGCAGGTTGCCTTCGTCATCCTTGATCGACATCAGGACATCGAGCAGATCCCGGTCCTCGTCCGTCGCCGGCTCTCCGACGAGACGGGTGTCCATGATCCCCTGGACCAGCTCCACCAAACCGACTCGGGCGGCATCGCGTTTACGGAAGCTCTCGATGTCTGCGTAGGCGTCGACGTAGGCGATCGGGTCGGTGCCCTTCTCCAGATCGTGGTAGAGGTGCGCGAACCGTCCGTCGAGTTGTTCCCGGAACTTCTTGCCGATCAGGCAGGCAGACGATGTGTAGATGGTCAGCTCGGCGAAGAACTCCAGCAGGTCGATCTCACCCTCATCACCCCAGTTGGCGATGATGCGCTCGGTCTCCGCGGGAATCGTGATGGCGTGCTGCTTCATGTGGGCACCCTTGAGCGCCTGGTTGTGGAGCATCTCCGAACGACGTTCGGGGCTGGCGTCGAAGACCACGCCCTCGCCGAAGATCGGAGTCATGAACGGGTAGGCGGCGGCCTGATCGAGGTCTTCTTCCGAGGCACGGAAGAAGGCCTCGTTGGCCGCGGCACCGGAAACCAGGGCGACCTCACGGTCGGCGAGCTGGAAGACCCCGACATTGCCGCATTCCTCACGGACCCGCCAGAACAGGCCGATCGGGTCGCTGGCCAACTCGTCGAGGTGGCCGTGTTCGCCTTCGCCACCCGATACGCGCTTGGGTTTGGTGAGTGTCATTTGCTGTCTCCTCCAGTGCGTTCGATCGGGGCTTCTGCCTCGACCTCGACCAGGCGCATATGGGCCCCCCGAGGCATGGAAACGATGGTTGTGATGGCTGTTGCGAGGTGTTCGGGCTTGAGGAAGTTGCTGTGCCGGGCCAGGCCCCAGGGGACCCAGTCGTTGAGAACCGATTCGGCGACCTCGGCGGTGAAGTTCATGCCCATGCCGGTCATGACCTGGCCCGGCCGGACCAGGCTGGAGCGGACACCGGTGCCTTCGAGTTCCATTCGGGCGACGTCGGACAGGCCTTCGACGCCTCGTTTGGCCGCCACGTAGGCGGCCATCTGCGGCCGCGGCCAGGTGACGACGTCGGAGCTGACGAACACGAAGTCACCGCGCTGCCGCTTGACCATGTCGGGGACGACCCGGCGGAACAGTCGCTGGGCGCCGAGCAGGTGGATGTTGACCTGCGCGGCGAAGTCGTCGTTGCTGAGTTCGTGGGCACGGCCCGGCTCGAGGTCACCGGCACCGGAGACCGCCACCTCGATCGGGCCCAACTGGGCTTCGGCCTTGGTGACGAACTCATCGATCGATGCCGCGTCGGTGACGTCGAGCGGTAGTGCCACCGCCTCGCCTCCCGCCGCGTTGATCTGATCGACGAATTCCTGGGACTTCTGAACTCGTCTGGCGCCCAGTGCAACCGGATAACCGGCGGCGCCCAGCATCACCGCGGTGGCGGCGCCGATCCCAGAGGATGCGCCGGCGACGATGACCGGACGGCGATCGGGATGAGCGGGGAAACGAGGCATTCAGCGCACCTTCACCTTCATGGGGAGCGACGCGAATCCGCGGACGTTGACCGAATGCACGCGGGCGGCGTTGTCGATGTCGATGTCGACCTGATTGATCGACTGCACGATCTGTGAGAGAGCAACATTCGCCTCGAGCCGCGCCAGGTGCGCGCCCAGGCAGAAGTGGGTACCGAGGCCGAAGCTGGTGAGCGTCTGCGAGGAGTCCCGGCCGATCAGGTAGCGGTCCGCCTCGTCGAAGACGTCCTCATCGCGATTGGCCGATCCCAGCAGCAGCAGAACCCGTTGGCCGGCGGGTATGGTGTAACCACCGTATTCGACGTCCTCGATCACGCGCCGAAGCACGATTTGCGTCGAATTGTCATACCGCAGAGTCTCTTCCGTCCACTGCGGCACCGCTTCGTGATCGGCCATCGGAATCGCCAGCTGATCCGGGAAACGCCAGCCCCAGTACACCGCGTTGGACAACAGCTTGGTGGTCGTCTCGTTGCCGGCGACGATCATCAGGATCATGAAACCGATGATCTCGTCTTCGGTCAGCCGGGTCTTCTCGCCGGTTTCGTCATCGAGGATCTCGGCGTCGAGCAGCGCCGAGACCAGATCGGTGCCTGGCTTCTTGCGCCGCTCCACCAGCAACTCGGAGTAGTAGCGGGTCAATTCGAAGTAGGCGTGAACCGCGGCTTCGGGTACGTCGAACACGCCTTCGTCGCGGTGGATCAAAAGGTCGGATTGGGTACGCAGGTGTGCGCGGTCGCCGACCGGCACGTCGAGCAGCTCGGAGACCACGTCCATTGGCAGCAGGCCGGCGAACTCGGTGACGTAGTCGAACTCCCCCATCTCGAGGCAGCGACTCCAATGTTGTTGCGTGAGTTCACCGATCCGATCGGCCAGCTCGGCAACACGTTTCGGTGTGAAACCCTTCGAGACAAGCTTGCGGATGCGCATGTGCTTCGGATCATCGAGCGCCAGAAACGACATCGACTTGTGCGCATCGGGTCCGTAGGCGGCCGGGTCGAGCGAGACTCCCCAACTGTTCGACAACCGCGCCGCATCCCGGAAACCGGTCCGGACATCCTCGTGCTTGGAAAAAGCCCAGAAGTCCATGTCCGCGTTGTGATAGACCGGCGCCTCGGCCCGCAGCCGCGCATAGGTCGGATACGGATCCTCGTGGAAGTTGTAGTCGTACGGGTCGAATGAGAGCTTCGTCTGTGCGGTCATCGGCGCTCCAGCAGTAGTTTTGCCGCGGCAACCAGCCGATCGGCGATGGCGGAATACGATTCGTAACCCATACCGGCGCGGACCAGAGCACCGGAATACAGCATTTCCAGGGCTTCGAGCTCCCCCTCGTCGACGGGCTCACCTGAGTCACCGGCCAGCGCATCCGAAATTCGCTGGCGGATCAGCAGACCGATCCGCAACCGGAGATGTTCGACGTCGGGGTCCGATCCCAGCAGCGACGCGGTGACCGCGCGCGCGAGGTGACTGTCGTCCTCGACGGCCAGCGACACCGAACGCAGCACCACGGCGACCCGGTCCGCGCGCGGCGCCGACGGATCGGGTTCGGTGATGCCCTCCGCCAACCGACGCCAGAACAGCTCGGCGACGACGTGTCCCTTGGAGCTGAAGTAGGTGTAGGCGGTCGCCGGGGCAACCCCGGCGCGCTTGGCCACCGACCGCACGGTGAGGGCGTCATATCCGACCTCACGGAGCACCTCGACCGCGGCTTCGGTGAGCTTGCCGACGGTCTCGGCCTGCGCGGTTGTGAGTCGGCGGCGGGTGGATTCGAAAGAAACCGGACTGGACATGGACAGTGACGTTACACTACGTTCAAACCGCAGTCCAGACACGTGTCCAGAAGGAGACGACCAGTTATGACGCTCAGACCAGAAACCAGCTCCGAGCTGCTGATCGACGGAAAATTGGCGCCCGGATCGGGGGGCACGTTCGCGATCATCAACCCCGCGACAGAAGAGGTCATCGGCCACGCGGCCGACGGCACGACCGGGGACATGGATGCCGCCATCGGCGCCGCCCGCACCGCGTTCGACACCACCACATGGTCGCGTGATCACGCCTTCCGCGCCCGCTGCCTACGCCAACTCCGGGACGCACTGAAAGGTCACATCGAAGAACTCCGCGAGATCACCATCGCCGAGGTGGGCGCCCCGGCATTCCTGACCTCGGGCCCACAACTCGAAGGCCCGATCGCCGACCTGGGCTACTTCGCCGATCTGGCCGAGAGCTACGAGTGGGAGACCGACCTCGGGCGCGCCAAGCCGATGGGCATCAAGACCCATCGCAGGGTGCAACGCGAGGCGGCCGGCGTCGTCGGTGCGATCACCCCGTGGAACTTCCCCCACCAGATCAATTTCGCGAAGATCGGCCCCGCCCTGGCCGCCGGTTGCACCGTGGTGCTCAAGCCCGCCCCCGACACCCCGTGGTGTGCGGCCTTGGTGGGCAAGGTGATCGCCGAGGAGACCGACTTCCCAGCGGGCGTCATCAACATCGTCACGTCCAGTGATCACAGCGTCGGGGCGTTGCTGTCATCCGATCCGCGCGTGGATGTCGTCTCCTTCACCGGTTCGACCGCCACCGGCAAGAAGGTGATGGTCGCTGCGGCGGAGACGCTCAAGCGGGTCTTCCTCGAACTCGGCGGCAAGTCGGCCTACATCGTTCTCGACGACGCCGATCTGGGGGCCGCCTGCTCGATGGCCGCGTTCTCGGTGGTCACCCACGCCGGCCAGGGCTGCGCGCTCACCACTCGCATGCTGGTGCCCCGCGAGAAATACGATGAGGCAATCGAATTGGTCAAGGCCGGGATGGCCGGGCTACCCGCCGGTGACCCGACAGATCCCGGGACCATCTGCGGTCCGGTGATCTCCGCGGTCCAGCGCGAACGGATCGAGGGTTACCTCCAGCTCGCCCGCGACGAAGGCGGAACCATCGAGATCGGTGGCGGACGCCCGGCCGACAAGGACAAGGGCTTCTTCATCGAGCCGACGTTGATCTCCGGGCTGGAGAACTCGGCGCGGGTGGCGCAGGAAGAGATCTTCGGGCCGGTCCTGGTGATCATCCCGCACGACGGCGACGACGACGCGATCGCCATTGCCAACGACTCCCCCTACGGCCTGTCGGGCGCGGTGTGGGGTACCGATCCGGAGCGGATCAAGAAGGTCGTCGACGGCGTACGCACCGGAACCATGGGTATCAACGGCGGTATCTGGTACTCCGCCGACGTCCCGTTCGGTGGCTACAAGCAGTCCGGTATCGGTCGCGAGATGGGCGTGGCCGGGTTCGAAGAGTATTTGGAAATCAAAGCGGTGGCGACACCGGCATAAGGAGATCGACTGATGAGCAACAACAGATTTGACGGCAAGACGGCGATAGTCACCGGCGCTGCCGGTGGCATCGGTGAGGTCTATGCCCGCAAGCTCGCCGGCGAGGGTGCGAATGTCGTGATCGCCGACCTCAACGACGAGGCAGGCAAGCAGGTCGCCGCCGACATCGGGGGTCTGTACGTCAACACCGATGTCGCCGAGCCCGAATCGGCGCAGGCCCTGGCGGCGGCAACGCTGGAGGCCTACGGGCAGATCGACTACCTGGTGAACAATGCGGCGATCTACGGCGGCATGCAACTGGACTTCCTGATCACCGTCCCGTGGGACTACTACAAGAAGTTCATGAGCGTCAACCTCGACGGCGCACTGAACGTCACCCGCGCCGTGTACGGGCAGATGAAGCCCGGTAGCGCCATCGTGAACCAGTCCTCCACCGCCGCATGGTTGTACAGCGGTTTCTACGGTCTGGCGAAGGTCGGGATCAACGGCCTGACCCAGCAGCTCGCCACCGAGCTCGGCGGATCGGGGATCCGCATCAACGCGATCGCCCCCGGACCGATCGACACCGAGGCGACCCGATCGACCACTCCGAGCAGCATCGTCAAGGACATGGTCGGCAAGATCCCGTTGTCGCGCATGGGCACTCCCGAAGATCTCTCCGGTATGTGCCTGTTCCTGCTCTCCGACGAGGCCGGCTGGATCACCGGTCAGATCTTCAACGTCGACGGCGGACAGATCATCCGATCATGAGCGAACAACAGGCAGCCGACACCGCGTCGGACCAGAGCGCACCGGTCGGCTTCATCGGCCTGGGCAACATGGGCGCACCGATGGCCGAGCGCCTGGCGAAATGGCCGGGTGGCCTGGTCGTCTGCGATACGCGGCCCGAGGCCACGATCGAAGGATCGACCCGAGCCGATTCCCCCGCCGAAGTCGCCAAGACCGCCACCGTCATCGGCGTGACCGTCCTCAATGACGAGCAGGTCAACACCGTGGTCGCCGGATCGCACGGCATCCTCGAGACCGCTGCGCCGGGCACCGTCATCGCCATCCATTCCACAATCGGACCGCAGACCGCGATCGATCTGGAGGAAGTGTGTGCCGCACAGGGTGTCTCACTGGTGGACGCGCCGGTATCCGGTGGGGCCGGCGGCGCCAAGGAGGGCCGTCTGGCGATCATGGTCGGGGGTGAGCGCGAGGCCTATCTGAAGTTGAAGCCGCCCTATTCCCTGATGTCCGACATGATCATGCACGCGGGTCCGATCGGCGCCGGAACCAAGATGAAGCTGGCCCGAAACCTGCTGCACTTCATCTCCTTCACCGCCGCAACCGAGGCCTCCCGGCTGGCAGAGGCGGCCGGGATCGACATCGTCAAACTCGGCAAGGTCGTCCGTCACACCGACGCGATCACCGGTGGCGCCGGTTCGATCATCCTGCGGGACAACACAGCTCCCATCCCGCCGGACGACTTCTGGTACGACATCCTGAGCCACGTGCGCGACCTCGGCGAAAAAGACCTCGGTCTGGCACTGGCCCTCGGTGGCGAACTCGGCGTCGAACTCCCCTTGGGTGAAGTAGCTCTCGACCGGTTCGCAGACGGTCTGGGCGTGGGCGGAGACGCAGCGAAGCGGAGCTCGACCGATGGCGGAGACGCAGCGAAGCGGAGCTCGACCGATGGCGGAGACGCAGCGGAGCGCAGCTCGACCTCTGGAAAGGAAAAGAAATGACAACCGAACAGGGTTCCTCGAACGGTGAACAGCCACCGACCTCGGAGCTGCGCCAAAAAGGCATGGACACGATGGCCAAGGTGTACGGCTTCGAGATGCAGGACGGGCCGGGTGATTTCTACGCCTACCTCACCGAACATCTCTTCGCCGACGTCTGGAACCGTGAGGGCCTGAACTTCCGTGACCGCCGCCTGCTGATCTTCGGCGTCCTGGCAGCAACCGGACAGATCGATGTGGCCGAGATCCAGGCGGGCGCAGCACTGGCCAACGGTGAACTCACCGGCGACGAACTCCTCGAAATCGCCCTGTTCCTCTGCTATTACGTCGGATGGCCGCAGGGTTCGAGGATGAACATGATGTTCGGCTCCGTCATCCAGAAGCACGAGGCCAAACTCGCAAAGCAGAACAAGTCGACATGACCTTCTTCGCGACGCGCTACGACTTTCGTGCGCCAGGTGCCACGCCGGACGGACGGGCCGAACTGTTCAAGCGCGCCGTGGAGCAGGTCGGCTATCTCGACACCCATGATCAGGACGCCGTGATGCTCTCCGAGCATCACGGCTCACCTGACGGCTATCTGCCGAACCCGCTGATCGTCGGGTCCGCGTTCGCCGCGTGCACCGAGCGGATCCAGATCACCATCTCCGCGATCGTGGTGAATCTGCATGACCCGCTGCGCCTGGCCGAGGACATCGCGCTCCTCGACAACCTGAGCGGCGGCCGGGTGACGTACACACTCGGGCTCGGCTACCTGCCCGCCGAGTACGAGCAGTTCGGCAAATCCTGGGCCACCCGCGGTGACGACATCGAGCGCGCCATCGGTGTGCTGCGTCAGGCCTGGACAGGTGAGGAGTTCGAGTACGACGGACGCAGGGTTCGCGTCACCCCCGCTCCCCTGTCCCAGCCGCATCCATTCCTGTTCTACGGCGGCGGTTCTCGGGCCGCAGCCCGGCGGGCAGCCCGTCTCGATCTCGGTTTCGCTCCACAGGTCGCCGACCCGGACCTCCGCGACCTCTACGACGCCGAATGCCGCAGACACGGTCGGCAACCGGGTTTTGTCATGACACCCCCACCCGGACCGTCCACCGTCTTCTGCGCCGAAGACCCCGACAAATTCTGGCACGCGTACGGCGACCACCTCCTCGCCGACGCCCGCGCTTACGACGCCTGGCACGGTGATCACGCTTCCCACGTCCGCGACAGCTCCACTACCGTGGACGAACTCCGAAGTGGCAGCGGATATGTCGTCTGTACTCCCGACGAACTCATCGAACGCTGCCGCAGCAAAGAGTTCCGGCTCGTCACCAGCCACCCGCTCTGCGGCGGGATGCCCGAGCAGCCGTCATGGGACAGCGTCCACCTCATCGGCGACAAGGTGATCCCCGCCCTGCGCACCTGATCCAACGGCCCGCGCGATCGTCCGGCCGAATGTGTCCCATCACGGTCGGCTTCAAACCTCGCCACCGGTTAACAATCTCCGACATCTTGGCGCATCGTGCGCAACTCGTAGGAAACAACTTCTCGGTAGTTTCGGACATCCGACAACGCACCGGAGGATCACTGTGCCCGAAGAGTTTTCGAAAGCTGCCGCGGAGCTGCTATCCCAGGGACTCGGCAGGCGCCGATTCCTCCAGAGCGTCGCCGCGATCGGTGCCGGGGTCGGTGTCGCGGGAGTGACCGCTTCCTGCTCCGACGCATCTCCGGGACCGACCGTGTCGTCACCGGCCCTGCCTTATGCCGGCGGTGTCCCGATTCTGCAGCCGGGGCAGGGCGAGAGGTCCGGAGACCTGTATCTGGGGTCCCTTCCGGACCAAGTGCTGTGGGGATATGTCCCGAACGTGCACATCTCCCCGGTGATTCGGATGAAATCCGGCCAGACCATCACCATCGACACCGTGTCACACGAGGGCATACTCGAAGACCAGGGCCGTAACCCCATCGAGTACTTCGGAACCAAAGGCGTCGCAGAGACCGATGTGTTGCAGGACGCTGCCGCCATCGCCGCGGACTACAACCGGACACCGCGGACCTTCAGCAAGGACGGCCCCCATGTGGTCACCGGACCGGTGTTCGTCGAGGGCGCCGAACCGGGAGACGTCCTCAAGATCGAGACCCTGGAAGCCATTCCGCGCGTGCCGTACGGCGTTGTCTCCAGTCGACACGGCAAGGGCTCACTGGCAAGAACCAGCGATGGCGGCGCACCCGCAGGCATCGACCTCGCCGAGGTGATGCCTCCGGTCGGAACCGACGGAAGGGCTGACCCCGACCCCACACGACAGGGCAACGTTTCGATCTTCACATCCATCGAGGATGGGTTGGGGGTCATGCCCTTTGGACAGAGTTCTCGCGTCCGCTTTCCGCTCCGTCCGTTCATGGGCATGATGGGTGTTGCATTTTCCACCGATGCCGACCCGACGGCGCCCACCTCGAACTCGATTCCACCCACGCTGGGTGGCGGCAACATCGACATTCGACTGCTCGGCGAGGGGTCGTCGTTCTATCTTCCGGTCTTCGCGCCCGGTGCGCTGTTCTACGTCGGCGACCCACACATGGCGATGGGCGACGGGGAGGTCGCACTGACGGCGATGGAGGGTTCGCTGCGCGGCACCTTCCGCTTGACGGTCTGCAAGCCCGGATCCGGGGACGCACCGAGTGTCGCGTACGGCTACCCCTTCGCGGAAACTGCCGAATCCTGGATCCCCATCGGCCTATCCGATCCCGACGGTGCGGTCGACGGCCAGAGCAGCGACCTCAACGCCGCGATGCGACGCGCTGTCGTCAACGCGCTGGACTTCCTCGAAAACGATCAGGGCATGGACCGTGCGACCGCCTACGCATACCTCTCCGCGGCGGCCGACTTCACCGTCTCACAGGTGGTCGACCGGACAGTCGGTGTACATGGTCAGATCTACAAGGACCACTTCAGCTGATGACCAAAGCTCCCCAACGCCGGCGGCCGAGTTGCACGTGAAACGTTCGGCCGCCAGCGCAGAGTTGCTTCGCCTCACTATCGAAAGATGTTGAACCTGAACGAAATTAGACCCAAACAGTCTTGCGAACATGCGTTCGAATAGGTACAGTGGAGTCAATCGACCACACGCATCATGTATCTGACGCCTTCCCCGCAGAGACACTCCGGTCGACGTTCCCGGTTCGTGTTCCCGTTGGAAGGTGCTGTGCCATGCGACTACTCGAGATGGTCGACGATCTGGTTGACCTGCCGATACCCGACGACGCGGATGTCGTGCTGGGGGTGGTGAAAGATCTGATCACGCTGCGCAACGCCACGGAGCATCAACTTGCAGTGTGTGCGGCGGTGATCGACGAGTCGGGGATCGCCCGTAAGTCCGGGTCTACGACATCAAAGTTGCTGCAGGCCAACGGTGCGGCGCCGGCATCTGCATACCGATGGCTGCGGATCGGGCCGGGTTTGGCGGGTCTGGATCGTACGGCCGGATATTCACGCGACGGGTTCCTGTCCTCCGAGCACGTCGATGCGGTGGTCAAAGGTGTCGCCCATGTTGTCGGGCGGTCCGAGGATCCGGTCACCGCCGAGCAGCAGGTCGCGTTCGAGCGAAAACTGTTGAACCACGCCATCTCCGGAGCGCCACCTGCAGAGATCAGCGCCGCAGCCCGAGCGCTGGGCAACGAGGTCGCCAAGGACACCGGTGGTCCGCCGCCGGCAGAAGACCGGTCGTTGAACAGCCTCGAATACAAAGTCCGCGAGGGCCGTTGTGTCGGCACGTTCGATGTGGATGCGGTGATCGGGGAAAAGTTGCACTCGGCGTTGGATCGCTGGTCCCGGGCACATCCGGAACCCGATGGTTCGGATGATCCGCGGTCCCCGACGCAACGCCGCGCCGACGCCCTGCACCGGTTGTTGGACTGCGGCGGTGGTGGACAGACGCTGGTGTCGGCGCCGCGGACCGAGGTGAACGTGACCGTGCCCGCCGATCATCCCGAGGCCGCCACCCTGCCGTGGATGGGTCCGGTCACCGAGGCGACCGCTGCGATGTTGGCGTGCGATTCGTCGATCACCTCGATCACCCTGGACGGGCAGGACGTCCCGATCGACCTGAGCCCACCGAAACGGCTGTTCACCGGGCTGGTCCGCAAAGCGATCATCATCCGCGACACCTGCTGCGTGAAATGCGGCGGCCATGCCAGCTGGTCGGACTGCCACCACATCGTGCACTTCGTGGACGGCGGCGCGACCACTCTGGAGAACGGATGCCTGTTGTGCCGGACGTGTCACATGGCCGTCCACAACACCGGCTGGGACGTGATCATGGGCTCCGACGGACACCCCTGGATGATCCCGCCGGCCGACATCGACCCCCAACGAAGACCCCTACCGGCCTACAACCGACGCACCCTGACCCTCGCCGCCTGACCGGATCATCCTCTCCCAATTGACACGCTTCCCACCAGCGCACCCGAGCTCTCGTCGGGACCGCGCATGAAAATTGACAACTCCATAGTGTGACGCCGGTGCTGCCGCCGGAGACGAATCCCCGGCGGCAGCACCACCCCGGCCTCTGGCGTGGGTAACGTGAGGGCCGTGTGTGGACCAGAATCCCTGTCGGTGGCTGAGCCGAACGCCGTCCGGTCGATCTGGCAGGCGCTCGACCTGCCCGGACTTGTCGACGTACACACCCACTTCATGCCGAAATCGGTGATGGACAAGGTGTGGGCATACTTCGATTCGGTCGGACCGATGGTCGGCCGCGAGTGGCCGATCACCTATCGTGCCGATGAGGACCAGCGCATCGAGACGCTGCGCGACTTCGGTGTTCGGGCATTCACCTCGATGATCTACCCACACAAACCGGACATGGGGGTCTGGCTGAACAGTTGGGCCGCCGATTTTGCAGCTCGCACACCCGACTGCCTGCGCACGGCCACGTTCTACCCGGAGGTGACGGCGCCGGCGTATGTCGCCGATGCCATCGAATCCGGTGCAGCAGTGTTCAAATCGCATATCCAGGTCGGTGACTACAGTCCCACCGATCCACTTCTGGACGATGTCTGGGGCACGATCTCCGACGCCGGTGTACCAGTGGTGATCCACTGCGGGTCGGGCCCGGCACCGGGTACATACACCGGCCCTGAGCCCATCAGTGAACTACTGCAACGCTTTCCACAACTACCACTGATCATCGCCCATATGGGTATGCCCGAGTACGACGACTTCCTCGACCTCGCCGGCATCTACGGCAACGTCCATCTCGACACGACGATGGCGTTCACCGCATTTGCCGAGGAAGGTGCACCGTTTCCGACCGAATCGCGGCACAAGCTGACCGACCTAGGTGATCGCATCCTATGGGGCAGCGACTTCCCGAATATTCCGTACAGCTACACCAGCGCACTCGAAGCCGTCATCGAAGTCGGCCTGGACGACGACTGGGTGCGAGGCGTGCTGCACCACAACGCGGCCCGCCTGTTCGGTATCGAAACCTGACTCAACCGCCTGGTCCTTGAGCATTTTCGGCCCGCTCGACGGCAATTTCGGCACGCTCGACGGCTTCGGGTCGACGGCTTCGGGTCGACGGTGGAGCTTACCGGGAGAACGGCTAGCTCTGCCGCGCCGCCTGCGCCGCGATCCGGGCTTGCACCTCGGGACGCCGGAGCGGGGGAACGGACTTGGGCGGCTGCCGTCGTGGAGGCAACGCCTGCAGCAGTTCCGTGGTCGCCGCGGTGACCCGCTCGACGGCGAGCTCGAACGCTTCGACACTCGCCGCCGACGGTTTCTGTACGCCGCTCACCTTGCGCACGTATTGTCGCGCCGCCGCTTCGATTTCGACGTCATTTGCGGGCGGCTCCAGCCCTCGGAGCTCGGTGATGTTGCGGCACATGGGCTAACTCCTCATCGTTCTCGATTTATCATTCCGATATCTTGACAACCGCTTTGCCCAGGACTTTTCCATTGGCCAGATCGTCCAGGGCCTGCGGGAGATCGGCCAGGGCATAGGTGCGATTCACCGGGGGGCGCATCCCGGCTGCGACCATCGCGGTGAGGTCGTCGTGGAGTTTCGCGGGCAGATCGGGATGTGTACGCACGTATTCGCCCCACGCCGCGCCGACCACGGAGATGTTGCGGAACAACACCCGGTTCAGCTTGACCGTCGGAATACCGCCGGCCGCGAACCCGATCACCACGAACCTGCCGTCGGGAGCAACCTGACGCAGCGCCTCGTCGAACACCTCACCACCGACCGGGTCGATCAGCACATCCACACCGTTGCCGGTGAGTTCCTTTATCTTTGTACCCCAGCCTTCTTCGAGCTGGACCACCTCGTCGGCTCCCAGACCCCGCAACAATTCCCCGGCACCCTTGCGGTGGACGATGGCGATGACCCGGGCGCCCATCGCCTTGGCCACCTGAATGGTGGCGACACCGACGCCGCCGGCACTACCGAGCACACCAACGGTCTCGCCCGGCTGCAGATTGGCCCGCGTCTTCAGGGCAAAGATCGCAGTCTGCAGGTTGATCCCCATCGCCGCGCCCTCGTCGAAGGTCAATTCCGGCGGAATGGGTAGCAACTGCTCATCGGTGGCGAGTACCTGCTCGGCAAATCCACCGACCACCGACATCACCTGAACGCGATCACCGACGGAGTACCGGGACGTGGCCGGCGCCTGCGCCACCACACCGGCGACCTCGGTACCCGGCGTGAACGGGGTCGGGATCCGCAGCTGGTATTTGCCCTGACTCATCAGCAGGTCGGGAAAGCAGACTCCGCAGGACTTCACGTCGATGAGCAGCTGATTGTCGGCCGGTACCGGATCGGGGACCTCCGTCAGGGTCAACCCACTCGGACCTGTCTCTTCGTTCAGTATCTGAGCCTTCATAACGCCCAACCCTACGCGGGGACGCCGATAGGATCACTCATATGACCTCTGCTCCCCAGAAGCACGACGACCAGCCCAGTGAACTCCAGCTCCAAGCCGCCATCGATGCCCCCGGCTTCATGCCGATCGACGAGGCGACCGCACTGTATCGGGTTGCGCGCCAATACCTGTCAGCCCCCGACGCAGTCGGAATCGGTGTCGAGATCGGCACCTACTGCGGCAAGTCCACCGTCTTCCTCGGCGCCGCTGCCCAGCCGGTGGGCGCCACCATCACCACCATCGATCACCACCGCGGGTCCGAAGAACACCAGCCGGGCTGGGAGTACCACGACACCAGCCTCGTCGACCCCCATACCGGCACGCTGGACACCTCGGCCCGGTTCCGACGCACGATGTGGGACGCCGGACTCGAAGACACCGTCATCGGCCTGCTGGCCACCTCCACAGCCGCCGCCCGCATCTGGGGCCGGCCCGCGGATTTTGTGTTCATCGACGGCGGGCACAGCAGCGAAGCTGCACAGAACGACCTGGCCGGATGGGCTCCCTGGGTCCGTATCGGCGGCGCCCTGCTGATCCACGACGTGTTCCCCGATCCGGCCGACGGCGGCCGGCCACCGTTCGAGATCTACCAGAAGGCACTGGGCACCGGGCAGTTCACCGAGGTCGGCGCACAGGGCTCACTGCGGGTTCTACGGCGCGACTCCGGGAACCCGGGTCAGCCCCTGTTCTGAGCGGTGCGGGTCTCGGCGGGTCGGGGCAGGCGGTGCAGCTGCACGTCCAGCACGGAATCGTCGCCGATCGTGGCGGTCATGTACGTGCAGTTCGGTTGCCGCCTCCGATCGGTCGGTGACCCCGGATTCAGCAGCCGCAGCCCGGTGTCGGCCGTGGTGTCCCAGGGAATGTGGCTGTGCCCGAACACCAGGACGTCGGTGTCCGGGTAGGCCGCCGACATCCGCTTCTCCCGTCCCGTCGCGGCCCCGGTCTCGTGGGTGACGGTGAACCGCAGACCACCGAGCACGACGTCTGCGCGCTCGGGCATCCGAGCGCGCAGATCGTCGCCGTCGTTGTTGCCCCAGCAGGCGATCAACCGGGCCGACCGCGCCTCGAGCGCTTCGTACGACGCCAGATCGATCCAGTCGCCGGCATGGATGACGACGTCGGCGCGCTCGACCGCCTCCCAGACGGGCGCCGGCAGGTCACGGGCCCGCTTGGGGATGTGGGTGTCGGAGATGAGCAGTAGGTCCACACCTACGACGGTAACCTGCCGGCGGACATCAGCCCCGATACTGCTCGCGCACTTTTCTTTTGAGAATCTTCCCGGTGGCACTACGCGGAAACGGTGCCAGGTCGAACACCACCGCGGCAGGAACCTTGTAGTCGGCGAGCGCGTCGCGCACGATGTCCTTGACCTGGGCCTCCGTGAGGTTCACACCGTCCCGGGGTGCGACCGCCGCGACCACCACCTCGCCGCGTCGCTCGTCCGGGACCCCGAATACGGCGACCTCGGTGAACCGGTCCGAGGCCATCAGTGCCTGCTCGACCTCGGCACAGTAGATGTTCTCCCCCGCCGAGATCACCATGTCTTTCTTACGGTCGACGACGAACACCAGACCGTTGTCGTCGAGATAGCCCAGATCGCCACTGCGGTACCAGGATCCGTCGAAGGTCGCGGCCGTCTCGGCAGGACGATCGAGGTATCCCGCCATCACCAGCGGCCCCCGGACCTGCAGCTCGCCGACCTCGCCGGCCGGCAGAACCGTTCCGGCGTCATCGACCACCCGCACCGACATCACCGGACTCAGCGGTCCGGACGATTCCGGATACGCGGCGAGCAGGTCGCCACCGGCGGTACACACACTGCCGGCCGCTTCGGTCATCCCCCATCCCACACTCCGGCCGGCCGACGGGAGCACCTCGCTGATCCGGTTCACCAGGTCAGGTGGGGTCGCCTGCCCGGCGGGTGCCACGTTCACCAGACTCGCGAGCGCCTCGGGCGCCGGGTTGGTCGCCAGCAGATCCGTGATCACCATCGGCGGACCCGCCAGCATCGCCAGCTTGTGCTCGGCGATCAATCCGATCGCGGTCTGCGCGTTCCACCGATTCTGGATCACCACAAACCCGCCGGAAGTCATCGAGGTCAGGACGCAGACCAGACCGGAGGTGTGGAACAGCGGAAAGATCAGCAGCGCCGACAGGCTCGGCATCAACCCGCGCAGCGCATCGGGTTCCATCCCGTACTTGCGGGCATTGGTGAGGATGTTGACCTCTTTGATCATCAGCAGGTTCATGACCATCGTGCAGATGTTGCGTTGCGTCAGCAGCACACCCTTGCTCCGGCCCGAGGTGCCCGAGGTGAACAGGATCAAACACAGCGATTCCGGGTCGACCGCGACCGGTGCCGGCGGATCGAACGACTCCGCCATCACGTCGGCATACGACCGGGCCGACCCACCGGGCAGCGCGTCACCGACCACCAACAACGGCACCTCTGAGCCCGCCGAACGCACCATCTCGGCGCGCTTGTCGTCGGCGATCACCACCACACAGTCGGCATCTGCCAGTGCGTGACCGGTCTCGACAACGGACTCCCGGCTGTTGAACAGCACCGCGGCGCCACCACAGCGGGCGATGGCCATGATCGAAATTACATAGGCCACTCGGTTTTTCATCAGGATGCCGACCCGGCTTCCGGGTCCGACGCCATACTCGGCGGCCAGCGCTCCGGCCAGCCGTCCGGCCTGCTCTGCGACCTCACGATAGGTGTATTGGACGTCGTCTTCGATCAACAGGATCTTGTCGGCATAGGTCTCGACGAGTTCGCGGAACACCATATCCAGCGACGCCGGGGCGTCCCGGTAGACCAGCATGGACTCACCGCGGACCTGGGCTGTTGCCAGCGCAAACGGACCATCCGGCCCGGTCAGGTCAGATTCCAGCTCGCGATAGAGCGACACCGGTTCGAGGACTGCACTCACGATCGACCACCTCCTTGGCTGCACACGCCACCGAGCATATGAGAACAAGTTCTAGTTTTATGACGAAAGGCCAGAATCGGTCACGCGGATCTGCTCGATGTGGCGTCGGCGACCGCTCGACACCCGCTGCCGGGACCACCTCGCCGTACCCCAGACGCAAGGCCGGGCACGATCGAGACATTCGCATCAGCCTCGGACATGCCTGACAGTGTTGATGATCGGCACGTACTGCACAAGGGTTTACGCCGAAGCAAAGAGAACACGAAAGTGTTTGAGCGACAACGCCTGCCAATTACGCCATTCGTCAACACAGTCGGCGGCCCGGCGGTTAATCTGCAGCAATGCGTGCAGCCGTCATCGAAGGTGGAAGGTTTGTCGTCCGCGACATCGCCGAGCCCCGGCCCGCGTCCGACGAGGTGCTGATCCGGGTCCACGGCTGCGGCGTCTGCGGCTCAGATCTCAAGACCTATCCCCTGCTGCCCGACGGCGCGATCATGGGGCACGAGTTCGCCGGTGAGGTCGCCGCCGCCGGATCGGCCGTCGCCGATCAGTGGCCCGAGGGCACACCGGTCGCCGCCATGCCGGTGATCGGGTGCGCCGCGTGTGGTTCCTGTGCGGCCGGGGATCCCGCCCGATGCGCCACCCCGCAGGCCGTGGGGCTGGGGATTCGACCCGGCGGATTCGCCGAATACGTCACCGTGGCAGCGTCCGGCACCGTCGCGCTCGACGCCTCGGTCAACCCCCGAGACGGCGCCCTGGTCGAACCGCTGGCGGTGGGTCTGCACGCCCTGAACAGGGGTGGCGCCGCTGCCGGTGACCGCCTGCTCATCGTCGGCGCCGGCCCGGTCGGATTGTCGGCACTGGTCTGGGCTCGATACCGCGGCATCACCGACATCACCGTCTGCGATCCGGTGGCCCAGCGGCGGCAGGCGGCCGTGGGTCTGGGTGCAACGCATGCCATCGACCCCACCACCGCCGGCGTCGGAACCGGCTACGACCTCGTCGTCGAATGTGTTGGCAAGCCAGGGATGATCGCTACCTGTCTCGACGCGGCCGGTCCACGCGGCCGCATCGTCATCGCCGGGGTCTGCATGGAACCGGACACCTTCATGCCACTGGGCGCCGTCGTCAAAGACGTGACGATGAGCTTCGTCAGCTACTACACCGCCGACGAATTCCGCACCGCTGCGGCGGCTTTGGCCGATGGCAGCCTCCGGCTCGACGGGTTTGTCAGCGGTTACGCGACCCTGGACGACCTGCAGGAGGTCGTCGACGGACTGTCCCAACCGAGTGACCAGCAGAAGATCATCATCACGCCCTAGGAGAGCCCCATGCAGTCAAGCCCGCTTGTCATCATCACCGGCGGTGCCTCCGGCATCGGATGGGCCAGCGCACAGACATTGAGCGCCAGAGGGTTTCGGGTGGTGATCGCCGACATCAACGCCGACGCCGCACGCGAACGGGCCACCGAACTCGGCGGCAACACAGTGGCTGCCACCGTCGATGTCGCAGACGAGGATTCGGTGCGTTCGCTGTTCGAGTCGGTGAGCACCGACCACGGCCAACTGACGTCGGTGGTCAACTGCGCAGGCCTGACCATCCCCGGCGCACTGGCAGATCTGAGCCTGGCCGACTGGAACACCACCATCGCCGTCTGTCAGACCGGCACGTTCCTCACCTTCAAATACGCTGCGCACCATATCGCCGACGGTGGTTCGATCGTCACCATCGCCTCACTCAACGGCCGCCAACCCGCCCCCGGCCTGGGCGCCTACTGCGCGGCGAAGGCCGCGGCCCTGATGCTGACCCAGGTCGCCGCCCTCGAACTCGGCGCGCGCGGCATCCGGGTCAACGCGATCTCCCCCGGCCTGGTCGACACCCCACTGGTCGCCGGGCTGTCCCTGGTCCCCGGCATGACCGAGGACTACATCGAGAACACCCCACTGGGACGCAGCGGCAAACCCGAAGAGATCGCCGCGATGGTCGCGTACCTGCTGTCCGACGAGGCGTCCTGGATCACCGGTTCCGCCTTCGACATCAACGGCGGCGCTCATACCAAGCGCTATCCCGATCTACTCGAACACGTTGCCGCCATGGGTTTGTGACCGCCGGTCGGGACTGCTACGCCAACCCACCGAGATGCCTGGTCAGGAACTTGATCTGGTGGCGCACCGCGGCGTCGAACCATGGCTTCCCGGAATAGATGCCGAAGTGATCGCACGGATAGTGGCGCACTTCTGCCCGGGCCTTGACTGCCGCGTTGGTGGCCGGGTGCGGTGGCGCACCCCGGTCGAAATCGGCGATCTGCATCAGCACCGGACAACGGATGTCGCCGGCATCCCGGTCGGCCCGATAGCCACCGATCTCCGGGCCGATCGCCGCGTCGATGGTGTTCTGCCAGGTGGGGCCCGCGATCGCGAGATAGTCCTGTAGGTAGCCCGGCAGCGTCATGGCGCCGATCTCGCCCGGTTCGGCAACGATCGGCATCATCGTCGGCGTCCGACCGGTGCTCCGGCGGACCCGGCTCCACAGTCCCAGCGCGGTCGAGCGGGCGATCGCCGAGGCCGGCACATTCGCGAACGCCAACCGCCCTGCTGCCAGACCGTTCACCAGCGGGGTCATCGAGATGACCGCGGCCAGGTCGTCACGGCCGGCCCCGACGGACAGCACATGCCCGCCGGACAACGAAACACCCCACAGGACGATCCTGTTGGGATCGACACCGTCGAGCGTTTTCGCGGCCGAGATGGCGGCGCGGTAGTCCTCGAGCTGACCCTCGATCGACACCGTCTGCCGGTCCTCGCCACCCGAGGACCCGAATCCGCGGTAATCGAAGGCGAACACGTCCAGGCCACTGGCCGCGAGTGCCGTGGCAAACGGTTCCAGGCCGGAATCCTTCGTCCCACCGAGTCCGTGTGCCATCACCACTATGGGCGTACCGGCAGGACCCTTGAGGGTGTCGGTGCCTGCCCGGAAATACCAGGCATCACATTCGACGCCGCCGCTGGAGAACGTCCGGGTCAGATGAGGCCCGGAATCCGAACTTCCGGCGCCGGGGGCGGCGGTCTGCGCGGTCATGCGGCCACCGCCCAGTCGGGCGCACCGAGGTCAGCGGCCCGCGCCAGACCCTCCGGCAGCTCCTTGGTCCGCATGTCGTGTTCGTAGATGAAGTAGTCGACCTGCTGGGTGTGCCGTGGACGATCGAGCATGTGGCCGGTGTACTTCTGCTGGTCGCTCACGATCACCTCCTCCATCACCTCGGGTGACGGTAACCGGTATCTACCGGCGGCGTAGGCGCCGAGTAGCCGGGACTGACACTCGACAAACGGGAACAGCGTGGGGGTCGATTGCGCGAATCCGATGAAGACCAGGTCGTCGATGCCCGGCTTGAACATGCGCTTGTACAGCGGAATGTGGTTGCCGGGCGCGCTGATGAAGTCTTCGTCGAAGAACGGGAAGGTGATGTTGTACCCGGTGGCATAGACGATGACGTCGAACTCGCCACTGGTTCCGTCCTCGAAATGCACCGTGGCGCCGTCGAGCTCACGAACGTTGGGCCTGGGGATGACATCGCCGGAACCCAACCGCAGCGGAAGTTCCACCGACTGCGTCGGATGTGCTTCGAACAGTTTGTGATTGGGGGTGGGCAACCCGTAGTTCTCCGGCCGTCCCGAGAGCATCGGATGCCCCATCTGCACCAGCTTGCGCTGCCAGGACAGCGGCAGATACGGCGTGGTCTGGTAGTACTTGTCCGCCGGTTTGCCGGCAATGTACTTCGGGACGATCCAGGCGCCTGACCGCGTCGACAATGTCACCTCGTTGCGCAATGTCTTCGACGACAACTCCACCGAGATGTCGGCTGCGCTGTTACCCAATCCGACAACGAGTATCCGTTTGCCGGTCAGCGGCAACGGATCCTGCGGGTCGATGTAGTGATGTGCGTGTATCGACTCACCGGTGAAGGTTCCCGGGAAGTCGGCCTTGCGCGCATCCCAATGATGTCCGTTACCCACCACCAGCAGGTCGAATCTCCGGGTCTGGCCGGCCTGGGTCTGCAACTCCCAGCCCCCGCCGTCGAGCCTGCGGGCGTGGGTGACGCCGTTCTGGAACTCGATGTTGTCCTTGAGGTCGAAGGCGTCGGCGTAACTCTCGAGATATGACTTGATCTGGGAGTGATGCGGAAAGTCCGGGTAGTCGTCCGGCATCGGGAAGTCCTTGAACGACAGCCGATGTTTGGAGGTGTCGATGTGCAGCGACCGGTACGCACTGCTGTAACCGTTCGGATTCTTGAACGCCCAGTTGCCGCCGATCCGATCCGAGACCTCGAAGCAGGTGTACGGGATTCCGTAGTCGTTCAATATCTTTCCGGCGGTCAATCCGCTGATGCCTGCGCCGATGACTGCCGTGGTCGGACCCTGCATGAGAGCTCCTGAGAAGATCTGTTGACACATTCTGCAATCTGTTGACCCCGACAGTACACAGATCGGAGAATGTGTCTACCGGTTTTGCTATGTTTGCTCCCGTGACAGATTCCGTCGATGCCCGCAGTGTTCACGATCGGCTCCTCGATGCCGCCGAGGAATGCCTCGCAGCCAAGGGCATTCGGGCGACCACGGTACTCGAGGTCGCCGAGACCGCAGGGGTGTCCAGAGCATGGCTGTACCGGCACTTCTCGGACAAGTCGGCATTGCTCGGCGCCACGATCGTGCGGCTCAACGATGCGTTCTGGGCCGATGCACACCGAACCTTGGCCGGATTGGCCGACTTCGACGCCCAGCTGGCGGCCGGTGTGGCCCACGGTCGCAGCGCCTACGATGCGCCGGGAGCCCTGATCATGAAGCTCCGCCTGAGCGAGCCCGACGAGTTCGCCGCCTGCGCGGGCATCGGGGTCCAGGGTCTGGTGCCCGAGCTGGCCGCCTTCTGGCAGGACTATGTGATCGCCGCCCGCGATCGCGGTGACATCCACCCGGCGACCGACATCGCCGAGGCTTCGGAGTGGGTGGCCCGGGTGCTCATCAATCTGACCACGGTTCCCGGTCCGAGTCTGGACCCCGACGATCAAACCGCGGTGCGGCGCTACTTTCGGCGTTACGTGATGCCGGGGCTACGGGCCGCTCCCGCGCGCTAGTTTCGATCACCACATGATGTCGGGATCGGCGCCGAGGCGTTCGCCGGTGTCGAGCCCGTCGATCTGCGCCATCTGCTCGTCGGTGAGCTCGAAATCGAACACTGCGAAGTTCGATTCGATACGTTCGGGCGCCGCCGATTTCGGGATCACCACCGTGCCGCGCTGCAGGTGCCAGCGCAGCACCACCTGTGCTGCTGTCTTCGACTGGGCGGCAGCAATATCCACGATTTCCGGAATGGAGAGCGTACTCCCCTGCCCCAGCGGTCCCCACGCTTCGGTGACGATACCGAGCGATGCGTGGAACTCTCGTAGTTCGTTCTGTGCCAGTCGCGGGTGCAGCTCGATCTGATTGACGACGGGGACCTCACCTGTTCCTTCGATCAGTTCTTCGAGATGCGCGCGGGTGAAGTTGGAGACCCCGATCGACCGGACCACACCGTCGGCCTTCAAGTTCTTGAAGGCCCGAAACGTATCGACGAACTTGCCCTCCTTCGCCAGCGGCCAATGGATCAGGTACATGTCGACGTAGTCGAGACCCAAAGTGCCCAGCGACTTCTCGAACGCCCGCATCGTGGTGTCGTAACCCTGATCGTCGTTCCACAACTTCGTGGTCACGAAGAGTTCTGATCGCGACACCGGCGATGCCCGAACGGCCCGGCCGACGCCGGCCTCGTTTCCGTACATCGCCGCGGTGTCGACGCTGCGGTAGCCACACTCGATTGCGTGCGTGAGCGCCCCCTCGGCGGCGTCGTCGGGCACCTGGTACACCCCGTAGCCGACAGCCGGGATCACGTTGCCGTCCAGCAGGTTCACAGTTGCACCCATGGTGTACTCCTCAGATCTTCGTCGCCGGCCACTGTCCGATCGCGGACAGTTGGATTACGGCACCGCAGCCTGAACAGAAGACTAAGTTGCCCCCACGCCAGACGTCAATGTGAAACATCATCTTGTAATACGAGAACCACTGCGTTGCGGTGGCAGTGTTACGTCTTCATGAAAAGACGTGGCTCAAGTCGAGTCCGCGTTGACAAGCCAAGGTCAGAGCCGGAATCCTATCTCATAATGCGAGTCATCAACTTGCATACAGAGATGTATAGGACAGGAGCTCCACATGGCGTACGTCATCACCAGCCCCTGCATCGACGAGACAGACAAGTCGTGCATGGAGGAATGCCCTGTCGACTGCATCTACGAGGGCGACCGGATGATGTACATCCACCCCGACGAGTGCGTCGATTGCGGTCGCTGTGAACCGGTCTGCCCGGTGATCTCGATCTTCCACGAGGAGGACGTTCCCGCGGACCGGACCGTGTTCATCGGGATCAATGAACAGTTCTTCTCAACCATCGGATCCCCCGGCGGTGCCCGGAAAGTCGGCGTCATCGGCAAGGACCACCCGACCGTCGCCGCGTGGGAGGCCACCGAATGACAAGCACGACACCGCCACCGGTCACGGTGGATCTGTTGGTCATCGGAGCCGGACCGGCCGGTCTCTACGGCACGTACTACGCCGGTTTTCGGGGGATGTCCGTTGCGTTGATGGATTCGCTCCCGCAGGTGGGTGGACAGGTGGCCGCGCTCTATCCCGAAAAACAGATCTTCGACATCGCCGGCTTCCCCGCCATCAAGGGCCAGGAACTGATCGACTCCCTGTACACGCAGGCACTACAGAGTGAACCGATCCTGCTCCTGGGTCAGACCGCAGCCAAACTCGAAACCCATCCCGACAGCGTCTCGGTCACCACCGATACCGGAACCAGCGTGCACGCGAAGGCCATTCTCATCACCGGTGGTGTCGGCAGCTTCGAACCGCGCGAGTTGCCGGCGGGCTCGGAGTACCAGGGCCGCGGGCTTCGCTACTTCGTGCCACGCCTGAACGACCTCGCCGGCCACGACGTCGTCATCGTCGGAGGAGGCGACTCGGCCCTCGATTGGGCACTGGGACTGGAGAAGATCGCGGCGTCGGTGACCCTCGTGCACCGCAGGCCGGTGTTCCGCGCCCACGAGCGCAGTATCGCACTGCTCGCGGAGTCGACGGTCACGGTCATGACGCCGTACGAAGTCATCGCCGTCAGCGGCGAAGACGACGTTGCCGAGGTGACCGTAAGGCACACGAAGAGCTCAGAAACCATTGCCTTGCCCGCCAATTCGATTGTCGCGGCTCTCGGTTTCATCGCCGACCTCGGGCCACTCGATTCTTGGGGCCTGGACCAGGACAGGCGCCGCATCGTCGTGGGACGAGACATGCAGACCTCGATCCCCCGAGTTTTCGCAGCCGGGGACATCAGCGAGTATCCGAGCAAGACACGTTTGATGAGTGTCGGTTTCGGTGAGGCGGCGGCCGCGGTCAACAATCTCGCACCGTTGGTCGACGCGAATCTGTCGGTCACGCCGGGACACTCTTCCGACGGCTAGTGTCGCAGCACCTTGGCTGGCGACGGCAGTTGTGGTCACGGTCACCACAACTCGCCGTCGTCAGGAGTTCTCGTCGTCGCCAGTCCTCTACAGGATGAAGCTCAGGCGTGCACCGGGGTCCATCGCCTCGTTCGTCAGCGTCGCCCGCCGCAACGTGAACGCCAGGGCATCGTCGGTCACGAGCAATTCGTGGTCGTAGCGACCGACATAGTGAAATGCGCCCCCGTCACGGTAGCGGTGGATCACGAAGTTCGCGCTCACCTGCAACTTCGCGCCATCACGCCCGAGGATCCGGACGTTGCTCACCAGCCGGGTCGTTCGCGAATGTGGGTTCTCGGCGTGCGCCTTTCGGCTCTTGAGGCGTTTGACCCGTGCGTTCAGCAGATCCCAGTCATCGGCGACGAAGTAGCCCGCCTCCTCGGGGCCCAGGCCGCGTGCGTCGGTCGTGGGGACGAGCATCGACGCCCCGGGGACGAACAGGGTCAGCCATTCTTCGAGCCTCCAGTCATCGAGAAGCGCGGCCTCGTCGTAGAAGAACTCCTCGACCTCCCCGCGCGCGACCACCCGGTCACTTCCGGTGGAGACATCCATGTCGATTGCCGTAGTCATCATCCGACCTTTCCGCTGACGCCGTCGATCTCGCCCACGCGCTTGCTCCAGTGCCTCCAGAAGCTGCGCATCGCACCTTCATCTATCGATCGTCCGCGCGGACCGCGCAGGTCGTCTCCCATACCGCGGGACATGTCGCTCCAGTCCAGGTCCACCGAGTCGAAGCCGGCGGTGGCCGACACCCCGCGCTGGACCGCTTCATACGCTTCGATGTCGTCCGGCGTTGCCAGCCCGCCCGGACCGACAAAACTGGCCATCGTCTTGAGCCGCAGCGCCCGCACATCGTCCGGTTCACCGTTCTCGACGAACTGCCAGGCGCGGACATCGGTCACCCCGGGTTCCACGGGCTCGAGCTGACGGATCGTCAGCGATTCGAGGTCGAAGAGCAGAAGATTGGGGAATACGAACAGGATTCGCGATGCATTGGCCACGTCGTCGGCGCGCTCGGCACCGAGGCGCCCGGCCATCTCCGCACGCTTGCCCTCGATACGCGCCTTTTCGGCTTCACCGAACCGAGGTTCCCAGATCATGCCGATGCGACCGTTGTGGCCGGTCAGGACCAGTAGTCCATGGCCCTGTCCGAGGTCGTGGGCATATTGGTCGTGATCGGTGACCGCGAACCCGGTCTCGCGCAGGTATCCCACAAATGTGTTGTGGGTCGGCGCGAAATGATAACCGTCCATGGCGTTTTCGACGGCCAGTTTCCAGTTGCCGCGCACGCTGTACTTCTGCACGCCGGGAAGGGTGGTCATCCCGTCCTTGCCGATCGAGGCGGTCATCGTCATGTAATCCGCGGCCGGACCGAGATGCTCGAGCAGGGGCGGGACGCCCGCATCGAAGGCCACGAAGACAAACCCCTCATGGATGTCCAGACGCGGGACCCGCCTCAACGAGAGCGAATCGACGAACTCACTCGCCTCCGGGTAGGCGCCGCTGTCCGGCAGGGCCGCCAGTTCACCGGAATTGCGGAAGGTCCAGGCGTGGTAGAAGCACTGAAAGTTCTTGGTACGTCCTTCGGCTTCCCGACAGAGGATGGTTCCGCGATGGGGGCACGCATTGAGATAGGCCTGCACAACACCGTTCGAGTCCCTGACGAAGATCAGGGGGCGCCCACCCAGTGTGCGGGTCTTGAAGTCACCGGCGACCGGGATCTCGGTCTCGTGACCCAGGTAGAGCCACGTGCGACCCCAGATCTCGTTCCGCTCCCGATTGAAGACCGCGTTCTCGCGGTAGGCACTGCGATGAACCTTGAAGGTCAGGGCCTCCCAATCCTGCGCGATCAGCGAGTTCCCGACGTCCAGACGTTCAGCATCCGGCGCTGCGGGCAGCGTAGTGGTCATGGTGCACTCACATTTCGTTGTGGTTGTTCGCCAGCGAGACATCGTCTCGCACTACGAGATATTCGATCAAGACCGAGATGCCTTGTCAATTCGCCGAAGAGCCGGAAAGCGAGGTTTACGAGCATGTTTCACGGTTGTAACCTTGCAGACCGGCCGCCGGTTCTGATCCGTTGCAACAGCACGGCCGCGACGGCGGCGACGGCGGCGAGGATGCCGAACGCGCAAGTCCACGAGGTGGCCTCGATGACCACACCCATCAACGGCGGCGTGATCGCCATCCCGAGCGCGACGGCGGTGTTCTGCACACCGAGGATCAGTCCGATGTTCTTCGGATCGGCCAGTTCTCCGATGGCCGTGAATGCCAGCCCATTCCAGCTGATCGCCGCGAATCCCGCACAGATCAGCACGATCACCGCGATCGGTCCACCGACGAGTTCTCCGACGACGGCGAGTGCGAACAGCACACTGATCATCACCGCGACCTGTTGCAACGGTGCGATGCGGACACCTCGACGGTCCGAGAGCGCACCGAGTCCGATCCGGGCCGCACCACCGCCGAGCTGGACGAGCGCCAACAGCCCGGCCGCCGCCATCGCCGACATGGCGTGTCCGTCGACCAGGTAGACGACCAGGAACCCCACCACCGTGAGCTGGGGTACGACAAGGAGGAAGGAGACCACACACAGCTGCACGATCGACCGGCGATCGCCGGCGCGGGTCTCGGATCCGTCTGCGTCCGTGGGAACTTCAACCGGTCCGCCCGGGTCACGGACGAACGCCCACACCACGAATGCGCCCGCTGTGCACGCGCCCGCCGCCACCAGCAGAGCGCCGCCGAGTCCCCACACCTCCGCGGCCGCCGGCAAGGTCACCGCGGCCACGGCAGCACCGAGTGGGATCGCCGTCTGTCGTGCCCCCATCGCCAGACCGCGTTCCGAGCGCGGGAACCACAGGATGACCGCACGTCCACTGGCCGCGTTGACGCTCGCGCAGGCCGCGCCCGCGAGAACCATCGACACCATCAACGCCCACACCGTTGTCGACACAGCGGCACAGACCAGGGCCACCGCGCTGAGAAAGAGGCCGATCGTCATCACCAGCCGCTCACCGATCCGATCGGCGAGCAGCCCCCAGGGCACGAGGAACAGCAGTAGACCGATCGTGCCGGCCGCCAACACGAACCCGAGTTCGGTCAGCGACAGCGAGAATCGCGAACGCAGGGTCGGCGACAAACTGGGCATGCCCTGCAACACCGACGCCGCAGATGCCTGCGCAAAGACCCCGGCCGCCAGGACAACCCACCGGTATCGCCGGGCCGGGCGCTCACCGGGCCCCGGCACCAGCGCCTGCTCTTCCATGTGCGTCATACCGGGGCGCTCTCCGCCCACCTCATGAATCATCGTGCACTGCGTGCTACTCCTCGTTGAGTGACGTCAGGGCCGGCCCCGCCAAGGGCCGGCCCTGCGCATCTAGACGATGCCTCGAACAAACGGCTTGCCCAGCGCTCTCGGTTCTCGTAGCGCACCGCTGATCACCACCATCGCAACCAGCGCGAGCACATACGGCGCCGCGATCAGCATCTGGGAGTTGAGCTCGAAGCCCAACGCGGGCAACGCCAGCCGAAGCGCATCGGCGAGTCCGAACAGCAGACATCCGAGCAACGTGCGGCGTAGACGCCACGCCCCGAAGATGACGGCGGCAAGAACGATGAAGCCGCGGCCCCCGGTCATGTTCGCGTTGAACGAACCGACTTCACCGACGGCCAGATATGCCCCGCCCAGCCCCGAGCAGAGTCCACACCACAGCAATGCCTGCCTGCGCAGCTTGTTCACGTCCAGACCGGTCGCGTCAGCGGCCTGCGGGTTGTCACCGATGGCACGAAGATTGAGGCCCCAGCGGCTGCGTTCGACCAACCACCAGGTCAGCGGGATCAGCAGAACCAGCAGATACATCGGCCAGCGTTCGACGAACAGCGCCTGCCCGATCACCGGTATGTCCCGCAGGACCGGAATGCTCATCAGGGACACCTGATGATTGGAGAAGTCGGCCAGGGAGATCAGGTAGGTGGTCAGACCGAGTACGAGTGTGTTCAGCACCAGGCCGACCACAAAGGTGTTGACGTCCAGGCGATGTGACAGATTTCCGTGGATCAGGCCGACGATCATGCCGATGACCGCTCCGAACACCAGACCGATGGTGGCGCTGCCTGTTTCGCTGGCGATCGCAATGGACGAGAATGCCCCGGCCAACATCATCGACTCGACCGAGATGTTCTGGGTGCCGGCACGTTCGGCCAGGTACTCACCGCAGGCCGCGAAGGCCAGTGGCGCGGTGAGCCGCATCGCGCTGGACAGGATGATTCCGATGTCGTCGGGGCTCATGACGCTTGCTGCGCTTTCTTCGACAGTTGATTGCCGGCGAACGTCAGCGCCGGCGCGATGACGCACGCCAGCACCAGCAACGATTGCACGACGTTCACCAGGTAGATGGGCACACCGGTCGCCGACAGGAACGCCGACCCGGTTCGCAAGGCGCCGAACACGATTGCCACCGGGATCGCGACCATCGGCCGATTCCGGGCGATCAGCGCGATCAGCATGCCATCCCAGCCGATGTTGTTGGCCACCGCGGGCTGGAGCCGGAACACCGAACTCTCGACCACAACAGCGCCGGCGAGTCCGGCGCAGGCACCGGAGATCATCAGCGCGACCGCGCCGGCGAGGGCCACCCGAACTCCCGCATGCTGTGCGGTCAACGGGTTCAGGCCCACGATGCCCATCGAGAAACCCCAGCGGCTGCGGGCCAGTACCACCGCGATGATCACGGCGAGGACCAGACCGATGAACAGTCCGGCGTTGAGGCTCAGATCGGGATACTGCCCGACAGCGGGCAAGCGGTAGTCGGCGGGCAACAGTGCCGATTGGTTTGCACCCGTGCTCGAGGCGTCGGTCTTCGGTTCCTGCAACAGCCACGGAACACTGACCACATAGCTGACGACCTGGACCGCGATGAACGACATCAACAATGTGCTGACAACGATGTTCACACCACGGACGCGGTGCAGCAGCGAGCTGACGCCGGCCCACAGTCCGCCGAAGATCGCGCCGACCACGATGCTCACCGTGATGACCAGCATCGGTGGACCGGACATGCGGAGCCCGATGAACATCGCCAGCATGGCGCCGATCAGCACCTGCCCTTCCTGACCGATGTTGAAGGCGCCGGCCCGGTTACAGACACAGGCACCCACCGCCACGATCAGCAGTGGCGCCGCGGAAAGAAGTGTTTGCGACCACGATGCGGCATCGGACATGCTGCCCTCGAAGAGCGCAGACGCCACTGCGCTGGGCGAACCGCCGGTCGCCGCGACGAGGATGGTCGACAACAACAGCGCCACCGCGAGCGCCAGGATCGTCAGCCACGCCTGCGCGAGCGCGCCGGGTCCCGGTGCAATCCGGATCACCGCCGCCCGGAGCTTCTCCGACGGGGGCCGGGACCGCGGCGGTGGCGGTGCCGGCTCCTTGTCCAGGATCGAAGTGGTGCTCATGCCGCTTCCTCACCGCCCAAGAGCATTCCGAGCCGCTCGGCAGTGGCATCGGGGGTGCGGACGACGCCGGCGATCCGGCCATCGGAGATCACCGCGATGCGGGAGCACAGAGCGGTCACCTCTTCGAGTTCGGTACTGATCAGCAACACCGCGACTCCCTGCTCCGCAGCCTTGCGCAGATGCATGTACATGTCCTCGATCGCACCGATATCGAGTCCGTGCGTCGGCTGCGCCGCGACGAGAACCGTCGGTCCGGCCGCCAGTTCCCGCGCCAGGACCACCCGTTGCTGGTTGCCGCCGGAAAGGTGACGAACCGGCGTGTCGATCGACGGGGTGGAGATCCGGTGACGCGCGACCAGTTCCTCGGCGCGCTTTCGGATCGCTTTGCGCTGCAGCCACCCCCGCTTCGACAACGTGTCGAGATCCTTGAACACCAAATTGTCGGCGACACTGAGATCCAGGACAACGCCACAGCGGTGTCGATCCTCGGGGATGACCCCGACCCCGGCCTTGCGCAGTGCCCCCGGCTTCGACATCGACACGGGGTGCCCGGCCACCCTGACCTCGCCACCCACCGAGGGAACCAGGCCACACAGCACGTCACCGAGCTCTGCCTGACCGTTGCCCTCGACACCGTAGAGCCCGACGATCTCACCTCTGCGAAGTTGTAGTGACACACGGTCGAGCACGGACCGGCCGTCGGCGTTCTTCATGGTCAGGCCATCGATCTCCAACGCCGCAGGTTCCGAATCGGAATCCGGGACATCTGAGGCGGTGACCCCGAGGGACCGGGTGGCCACACCGTCGAGTGCGACGCCGAGTGCCGGGGCCGCGTGGTCGAGTGAGACCTCCCGGCCGACCATCTGCCGGGCCAGGATCTGCGGGGTCGTGTCGGCGGTGGCGGCACGGAAGACCACCCTGCCCTTGCGCAACACGGTCACCCGATCCGTTGCGGCCGAGATCTCCGCCAGCTTGTGACTGATCAGCACCACGGCCCGGTTCTCGGTGGAGACCACCGTCCGCAGAACCTCGAACAGCTCGGCGGACTCGGCGGCGGTGAGCACCGAAGTCGGTTCGTCCAGGATCAGGATCTGCGGGTCCCGACGCAAACACTTGACGATCTCGACCCGCTGGCGTTGCCCGGCCGACAACTCGCCGACCACGGCCAGCGGATCGATCGGGAGGCCGTACCGGCTCGAGACCGCTTCGACCTCACTGCACGCGCGGTCCCGGTCGATCGCACCGCGTTCACCCAAAACCGTGTTCTCCCAGACGGTCAGCGCATCGATCAGGCTGAAGTGCTGATGCACCATGCCGATTCCGAGTTGCAGGGCGTCGTAGGGCGACCGTATCTCGACGCGCTTGCCGCTGCGCATGATCGTCCCGTCGTCGGGTTGCACGAGCCCGAGCAGCACCTTCATCAACGTCGACTTGCCGGCACCGTTCTCGCCGAGCAGTCCGTGGATCTCACCTGATCGTGCCGACAGGTCGATGGCGTCACAGGCCAGCACCGAGCCGTAGGCCTTCGTAATCCCGCGGGCAGCCAGTGCCGGCGGCGGAGACCCAACCTCGAAAACCTCAGAGAGCGGCCCACTTTCGACCACCGGAGCGAGCGGGGTCCGATCCCCCGCCGCCCGCACCTGCTCACCGGCCATGGTCTACACGCCCGACTTCGCGATGACGTCGTCCGGCACGATCTCACCGGAGCCGATCTTCTCGATGAAGGTGGCCAGCTCAGCGTTCTGGGCTTCGGTGCCGTTGCACAGCTTCACGGTCGGAACGGAGTCCTTGCCCATGCGCCATTCACGCACCTCGCCCATCTTGAGCTCGCCGTTCTTGAACTTCTCCAGCGCCGCAGCAAAATACGCACCCGGATCGAAGATCACCGACACACCCCACTTGATGGCCGGCTCGCCGCAGCGATCGGTACCCGGGGTCGACAGGATGAGGCCGGCCTGGGTTCCGAGCTCACCGACGCTGTCCGTCGCACCACCCAGATACGGGTAGAGAGCCTCGACGCCCTGGCTGATCTGCGCCTGCGCCGCTTCGCGCGCTTTCGCGGAGTCGTTGAAATCACCGGTGTAGGTCGTCGCGAGAGTCGCATTCGGGATCAGCTGCTTGATCCCCACCTCGAACGCCTTGGCCGCCATCACCGAGAAGTCGAGTTCGGGCCCGGAGATGTAGCCCGCCTTGGTCGCGTTCCGCTCACGCATCAGGATGCCGTTTGCGTAACCGGCGGCAAGCATGGCCTCGTTGACGAAGTCCTTCGACACGGTCACGTTGGGTGTCGGCTCGATCCCGGTGCCCGCCGGCGAATACCAGTTGGTGTTGGCACAGACCGGTTCCTCCGCGGCAGGCAGCGCGTCCTTGAGTTCCTGAGCCGCGATCGCGATGAGGTCGACGTTCTGCCGGCACAGGTTGCGAGCCTGTTCGAGCACCGCTGCCGGATTGACCGAGCCGACCTTGATCAGCGTCCAGTCATTCGCATCGACGACCTCCTGGGCATTCGTCACGAATGTCTCGTAGTACCCGTTGTCGTTCAGATCTCCCGGACTGAGCACGCCGACAACAACTTTGCCGTCGCCGTTGACGTCGGGTTGAGACCCGGATGCCGACTGTGCGGACCCGCCACCGCCGGAGTCGCTGTTACCGCGGTCCGAGCAGGCGGTGAGTGCGGCCAGCGCGACGCACGCGACCGCCGCGGTCTTGATGATGCGCGATTTTGACATGTTCAATCCCTCCAAGGGAGTGAGATGGATCAGGAATATGAAGTGCGGATCACAGGTCCGCGTAGGCAATCCGATCTTGCTGGAAGATCGCGCCACCTTCGGCCCGGACGAAATGGGGGAAGCCCATCCGGCCGACCGGTGCGACGCGGGTGGGATCGATGCGATCCGGCTCGAGAAGTATCGATTCGTCGACGGTGATGGAGACGACCTCCGCGAGCACGATGTGCACCCCCGAGAACCGAACCTCCGGCTCGCCCCGATCGATCACCTCGAGCACCCGACACTCGAGGTTCGCCGGGCTGTCGACGAGGGACGGAACGGCAACAACCTGTGAATCGGTTGTCCCCCACCCGCTGATGTCCAACTCCGACACATCGGTTGGGTATTCGCGTGCCACTGCCTCGATGTGATCGGCCATTGCGCCGCCGGTCACGTTGACGACGAACTCTCCGGTCCGTTCGATGTTGGCCCACGTGTCCTTCGGTCCGTCCGTTGCCTCGCGGAGGGTGCCGATCGTGATGGCGATCGTCGGCGGCTCTCCGCACACCGGCATGTAGTAGCTGTACGGTGCGACATTGACGGTCCCGTCGGCGCCGACCGTGGTGATCATGGCGATCGGCCGCGGGATGATCAGATGCGAGAGCAAGCCCTGCTTCTGCGCCGGCGTTCGACCGGCCAGATCGACGACCTGCCGGGTGGACGAGCGACTGCTCGTGGATGAGGAGGCGTTCACAGAGTTTGTCCTTTGACTCAATACGGGATGGCATACCGCTTTATGAGATGGTTTCCCGGTTTCCCAGCTGTGTCAATCGCCAGGGGACCCCGATCCGAAGACGAAACACAGTATTAAGGGATGTAATGAGCCAGTAACGAAAAGTGCTGCTAGAAAGGCAAATATGCGGTTCGAAGGTCGACGTCCACAAGAAGGGACCACCCGATGGCGATGCATCGGGTGGCCCCTTCACAGATCAAATGCGTCTCTTATGGCAAGACGCTGCACTACCCGCTGCCGAGCAGGTTGGCGCGCAACGTCGTTCCCGGGTAGTCGGGCGGGCGGAGTCCCCGCGACCGCAACTCCGGAACGAGATGATCGACCACGTCGCCGACGGCCCCCGGCGTCCGAAGTGGGTTCGAGATCATGAAACCGCCGAGCGAACCCGTCGCCTCGAACTGCCCTTCCATCTCGTCGGCGACGTCGGCAGCCGTGCCGGCGATGGTCTGGTCGTACCCGGTCGAGTAGCGCCAGCCCTCATCGAAGAAATCCTTTCTGCCAAAACGGGTCTCGGAACCGTGGTCGGATATCAACCGGTCCACGAAGCCCGACTGCGTGCCCTGCGCGTCGACGATCGATTGCCGCAGTTCACCGAGCACAAAGGACTCCGGCAACACCGAGAAGTCGAAACCGGTGTTGTAAGAGAGATAGGCGCCGACGCCTTCCATGGGAAGCATTCCGAGCAGTTCTTCCCGCCGCGCGATCGCCTCACTCCTGCTCGCGCCGAGGACCACCTGGATCGCCCACAGGATGCCCACCGATGCAGGCTCCCGCCCCGCCTTGATCAGGGCCTTGTCCAGTTCCGACCGGTGCCGCCGCTGCGAGTCGATGTGCCCGCCGGAGCCGAAGACCACGTCGGCGAACGCGGCCGATGCCGCGATCCCCCGAGGCGACGAACCGGCCTGTACCAGAACAGGTCTGCCCTGGGGACTGGGCACACACGGCAGTGGCCCACGCACCTTGAAATGTTTGCCGTCGTGATCGAGGCGGTGGACCTTGGCCGGGTCGGCGAACACCCGACTCTGGCGATCACGCACGATAGCGGCCGGTTCGACCGAGTCCCACAATCGTTGACAGACGTCGACGAACTCTTCCATCCGCTCATACCGGGTGCCGTGATCCATCAGCGTGTCGAACCCATAGTTCGCCGCATCCGAGGTCCGGGCCGACGCCACGACATTGAAGGCCATCCGCCCACCGGTCACATGATCGAGCGAATTGAGCAGCCGCGCAAGGTAGAACGGGTGCATGTACGTCGACGAGTAGGTCAGACCGAACCCGATCCGGGACGTCACCTGACCGAGCGCGGCGATGATCGGCGACATATCGTGGCGTGGCCACGAGATCCCCCACCGGATCGCGGCGTCGGCCGAACCCTCCCAGGTGTCCGGGATCCCCACCCCGTCACCGAAGAACAGCATGTCGATGCCGCCGCGTTCAGCGGTCCTGGCCAACTCCGTGAACATGGCGACGTCCGGATATTCGGTCCCGACCCAGGAACCCGGAACCGCCCAGCGACCCTCGGTGTGGGTGAACGACAGATCGAAAGACAGTGCCATCTGCGCCGGCTCGGTCATCTTCACCGCGATCCCGCAGCGACGGATGAACCCAGCGCATCCACGGCCTCGGCCGTGGAGGTCTTCTTCGCCGCATGCAGAGTCAACGCGGTGACCGCTCCCTCATGCGTCGACGCCTCGTAACTGGCCGTCGCGTCCTCGACCAGAACGACGTGATATCCGAGTTGCGCGGCGTCGAAAACCGTGGCCAGAACGCAACATTCGGTCGTCAGACCGGCAACCAACAACCACTGCACCCCGGATTCGCCCAACCGGGTGTGCAGGTCCGTCCCGAAAAATGAGCTGTAGCGTTGCTTGGCGATCTGCATCTCGCCGACGGCTGGTTGCAGGGAATAGATCTCGGTCCCCGGTGTCCCGGCAACACACGGCTCCTCCGGACCGGGCCACTGGCCCGGTTCGATGTCGCGCAGCCACAACGAGGCCTCCCAGGGATCTTCACGACGCTGCACCAGGGAAACCCAGATCACCGGCAGGCCGGCAGCCCTGCTCGCCGTCACGAGTGCCGCCGTTCGCTCGACCGCTGCGGCGACCGCCGCACGGCCTTGTTCGCCGACCCAGTCGAGGACCGCCGGATCGGCGAAGGAGTTCTGCACGTCGATCACCAGTAGTGCGCCGGCGGCGAGCGGCCCCGGCAGTGCGGTCACGTCGTGACCTTGTTCAGTGCCGGGAGAACGGCCTGCGCGAACGCGTTCATGTCGGGCACGTAGTCCGGGAAGATCAACATCAGGCCGTCGAGTTCGGCGTGGTCGACCATCTCGTGGATCTTCTCGGTGACGGTCGACGCCGACCCCGCGATGACCTCGGTCTGAAATCCGCTCTGCTCCGACGCTTTCGCACCCGGCGCGTCGTTCTTGTCAGGTGGCATACCGTACGCGATCGCCATGTTGCGCAGCGCTTCTTGATCCACCCCGGCGCCGTACACCTCGATCCGGCGCGCCGCGTCGGCATCGGTATCACCCATCACGATCGTCGCCATCGCGTAGGTGCGAAGGCTCCGTCCGTGGTCGGCCGCGGCGGCTTTGGCCTCACGGCTCACCTTCCGCAGGCCGTCGAGTTCATGCGCAGACAGGAATGATGCGTCGCAGTATTTCGCTTGGAACTGCAGTCCCACCGGTGATCGCCCAGCCGAGATCAGCGTGGGTGTCGTCGCCGGGTGGGGCCGCGACGAGCAGGCGTTCATGTCGAAGAACTCACCGTGATGGGTGACTTCATCCTGGCTCCACAACGCCAGCAACACCTGCACCCATTCTTCCGAATAGCGGTAGCGCGCCGCGTGATCGAGCTCTTCGGGCCACATACCCATCTGTGCGAACTCCGCCGAGAAGGAGCCGACCACGATGTTCATGCCACAACGGCCACCGCTGATCTGGTCGAGTGTGGTGAACATCTTCGCCACGAGCGCCGGATTGAACAGAATCGTGTGCACCGTCGACCAGATCTTGACCCGCTCGGTGGCCTCGGCCAGACCCGACATCATTGTCATCGACTCGAGGGTCCTGCCCCAATGATCGGTCCGGCCACCGTATCCGCGCCATTTTCCCTGCGACATGATGAAGTCGAAGCCCAGCCGGTCGGCAGCGACGGCGACCTCGCGGTTGTAGTCGTAGGTGGCCTCGATGCGTGGCGCGGTGTCGGAGACGATCCAGCCGCCGTTGCTGATGGGCAGAAATATGCCGTACTCGTGTTGATTCACGTTCATTCAGACTTTCTCTACTGAAGTTTGTGGGGACCTTCGTCTCTGCGGCACCGGACGATGCGTGCCTGCCGGCTATCTCATATCTGTCATGCGGAACTCACACGTCCAGAATCAGACCCTCACCGCACGCGCGTCCGACACAGACGATCATCGACCGGTTTGCGGCTTGTTCTTCTTCCGTCAACACCGAATCCCGGTGCAATGGCTTCCCCGCGAGCACCCGTGTCTCGCAGGCACCGCAGTACCCTTCCTCGCAGTCGCGGGAGATGCCCGGGACCACCTCGGAAATGGCGTCTAGCAGCGTTCGGCCGACGGGTACGGACAAGGTTGTCCCGCTACGCGCCAGCGTCACCGAGAACTCCCGGTCCGGGACACCCGACGCCGCCCCGAGCGAGCTCTCCGGAACCGTGCCGAAGTGTTCTCTCCGGAATCTCTTCGACGAACCCGCGCCGCGACAGGCATCTTCGACTGCGGCGGTCATCGAATACGGCCCACAGCAATAGATCAGCGCATCATCGCCGATCGCGCTCACCCAGGACGCGATGTCCGGGCGGGGACTTTCGGCTGTGTCCACGACCGTCAGTGACCCGCCGAGCAGATTACGCAATTCGTCGCCGTAGGCCATCGAGCTGCGGCCGCGGCCACAGTAGAGCATCGTGACCCGGGCTTGCCGGGCCAACGCATGTTTCACCATCGGCAGCATCGGTGTCACACCGATGCCACCGGCGATGAAGAGATACTCCGGCGCGTCCTGGAGCCGGAACTTGTTGCGCGGCAGTGCAATGGTCAAGGTCGATCCGGCGCCGAGCTGATGGACCTCGGCGGAACCGCCACGCCCCGACTCCTCCAACAGCACCGCGATCCGGTAGCCGGCCCGGTCCTGGGGGTCACCACACAGCGAGTAGTGTCTGCGCGCACCTGAGGGCAGGCTCACCGGCAGATGGGCACCGGGTGTCCACTCCGGTAGTCGCCGCCCTCCGGGATGCCGCAGTGTCAGTTCGAGCACCCGGTCGGCGATGAACCGGACGGACTCCACCCGAACCGGTCCGACCGTGAACGTACCGCCCGGATCGACGTGGCCGGGTGTGAAGGTCGCCGGGACCCGATCCCAGCCCGCCTGATTTCCGAGCGTCGGATACGGCACCACCGCGTCCTCGTCGATCTCGTAGTCGGGCAGCCGGGTCAGTACCTGCGTGATCATCTCGGTGAACATCGCCCGGGCCAAATGCGCTCCGGGACAGCGATGGCTGCCGATCCCGAACGACAGGTGCCTGCGCGCATCGCGATCGAGTCGCACCGACTCGGGTTCGTCGAAGACCTCCGGATCGTGGTTGGCCGCCACCCAGGGCAGCAGCACCCGCTGACCTGCCTGCACCGGACAGCCCCCGACGGTGGTGTCGGTGACCGCGGTCCTGGCCATCGCCTGGGAGGGTGCGAAGACCCGGAGGAACTCCTCCGTCGCGTTCTCCAGCAGCTCCGGCTGCGAGATCAGCCGATCGCGCTCAGCGGGATTCCTGGCGAGCCAGACGAGCGTTGATCCGGTCAACGACGTGGTGGTGTCCACACCACCGGCGACCAGCAGATAGGTCACCGAGACCAGTTCGTCGTCGGTGAACGGCCGCCCCTCCGGATGCACCGCCTGCACCAGCGTGGTCAGGACATCGTCGGCCGGTTGCGCGCGCCGCGCCGCGAGCAGTTCCCGTACCCGGCGCTCGAGGTAACCCAGTCCGGCGACCCCACGCATGCTGCGTTCGCTGCCGGCCGGAGCCGCGAAGATGTCGTGCACCGGACCGGCGAGCAGTTCGAAGTCCGCTTCGGGAAATCCCACCCAGGTCAGGGTGACCGCGGTCGGCAGCGGATTCGTGAGATCGGTGACCAGGTCACATGATCCGGACTCGATGAATCTGTCGATCACCCGCGTCGTCAGCTCGGCGATCATCGGCTCGAGTGCATGCACCGCGTCCGGCGTGAGCAGTGGGTTGATCAGATCTCGGTAAGGCTGGGACGCCGGTGGATCGAGTTCGATGGGGTACTGCACCAGACCGCCGCCGCGGGGGATGACGAAGGAGACCCCGTCACCGGGGTTCTGACGCTGCGACGAGTACTCCTCGTCGTCCCGGGCGATCGCCGCGATGTCGGACCACCGCGTGGTGTACCAGTAACCCTCATGTGCATCCGTCCACCCGACCGGGCAGCGGTCTCGCCGATCCCGGTAGTACGCAACGGGATCGGAGTTGCACTCGTCGGAGTGGTGGTCGAATGACGTGTTGCCAAGCTGTGCGGTCATGATGTGACTTTCAGGCGTAGAAACCTCATGCGCGGTGTTTCCCGGCCGCGCCACCGGGGGGTCAGGACGGGGATCAAGCCGGCAACAACCGGATCGCAACACCCTTCTCCCGGGTGTACTCCCGCATCGCGTGATACCCACCCCCGCTGCTGAAACCGCTGTCCTTGCTCATGTTGAACGGGAATCCGATGACCCCGGAATCGGCGAACTGGTTCACCGACACCTGACCGGACTGCACGGACGCGGCCATCCGCAGCGCACGGGAGACGTCGTTGGTCCAGATCGAGGCCAGCAGACCGAAATTCGTATCATTCGCGATCGACAGCGCCTCGGCGTCAGAAGAGAAGGTCTGCAGCGCCAGGACCGGGCCGAAGACCTCTTCACGAATGATCCGCGACGACGACTCGGCGTTGTCGATGACCGTCGGTTCGATGAACCACCCGGCACTCCCGAGGCCCGCCGGCCGACCGCCGCCGGTGAGGATCTTTCCGCCCTCCGCAGGCGCCCCGTCGAGAAATCCCTGAACACGTTCGTACTGAGCATGATTGACCAACGGACCCATATCGAGATTCGCGTCCCAGGCACCGACCCGCACGCCGCGCATCAACTCCACAACCCTTTCGCGTACCTCGTCGATGATCTCGGTGCTGACCACCAAGCGGGAGCCGGCGTAACAGTTCTGGCCGGCGTTCTCGGTGATCGAGCCGACGATGGCGGGCAGCGCCACATCCAGATCGGCATCGGCGAACACGACGTTGGGTGATTTGCCACCCAGTTCGAGCTTCACCGGCGTCAACGACTCCGCGGCGGCGTGCATCACCGAACGACCCGTCGCGGTCGAGCCGACAAACGAGATGTGGTCGATGCCCCGGTGGGCGGTGAGTGCTGCGCCGGCGTCGGAAAGTCCGGTGACCACATTGAAGACACCGGTGGGCACCCCGGCCCGTTCCGCCAGCGCCGCCATGGCCAGGATGACCCGCGGCGCCTCCTCAGAGGGCTTGAGAACCACGGTGTTACCCGCGGCGAGTGCCGGCGCGACGTTGGCGGCGGCCAACACCGCCGGGACGTTCCACGGAGTGATGACCGCACACACGCCCAGCGGCTGCAGCAAGGTGTACCCGTGGAAGTCGGGTGTGCGAGTCGGCAGCGTTGCCCCGGTGAGTTTGTCTGCCGCACCGGCGAAATAGTCCACGATCGAGGTCGCGATGGAAATGTTCATCCCGCCACCCCACAGCGGCTTGCCGACGTCTCGGGATTCGAGCGCGGCAAGGGCGTCCGCGTTCTCCTCCAGTGCGCGTGCCCATCTCGCCAGAGCGGCACCGCGGTCCGAGGCGGACGTCGCCGCCCAGCCAGGTGCGGCCGCGCGGGCTGCGGCAACCGCCACGTCGACCGTCTCGGCGTCTGCGCGCGCCACGGAGAAGAAGGCCGTCTCCGTCGACGGGTCGATCAGCTCGATTGTGTTGCCGCCGCCCGGGACCCAGCCACCGGCGATGAAATGAGAGGCTTCGGGTACGTCGATTACCATAGGCGAATACTCCGCAGCTTGATCGCGCAAGTCAAGACGGTATCTCTTATTCTAAGACAATGAAACCTGATGTTTACGCCGTTACCGCTGCTGTGGTCCGCCGGCAGGGCGGCCCCTTCGAACTCGAAGAACTCACCATCCGAGGTCCCGCCGAAGGCGAGGTGCTCGTCCGGGTCTCGAGTTCGGGCATCTGCGGCACCGACCTGGAGTTTGCCACGATGATGAGCACTCCGGTGGTCCTGGGTCACGAGGGGGCCGGAACCGTCGAGGCCATCGGCACCGGTGTCACCGATCTCGCCGTGGGCGACAAGGTCACGATGACGTTCGCCCGCTGCGATGGCTGCAGGCCGTGCCGAACCGGCGCTCCGGCCTACTGTGAGCACTTCTGGACCCACAACTTCATCGGCTCACGACCTGACGGCACAACGGCGTTGTCCTACACCGGCAGCGCGTACCCGCACTCACCGGTCGGCGGGCACTTCCTCGGACAGTCCTCCTTCGCCACCCGGGTCATCGCGCGCCGGAGCAGCGTCGTCCGGGTCCCCGACCACACCGATCTGCACACGTCCGGTCCCTTCGGATGCGGATTCCAGACCGGCGCCGGCGCTGTGATGAACGTGCTTCGCCCCCAGCCCGATTCGACCATTGCCGTGTTCGGGGTCGGCGGGGTCGGGGCGGCAGCGGTGATGGCGGCGGCCATCGAGAAGTGCGGAGCGATCGTGGCCGTCGACGTCAGCGACGCGAGACTCGCGCAGGCCACCCGGATCGGCGCCACGCATACCGTCCGCAGCGACGATCCCGATCTGTTGACGGTGCTCGACGAGATCGCCCCTGGCGGTTTCGATTACACGGTTGAGGCCACCGGCCGGGCCGACGTCGTCCGCACCGCGGTATCGGCTCTGGCGCCACTGGGACGTTGCGGTGTTGTCGGCGTCGGCCCGAGCCCCGAGATGTCCTTCGAGTGGCGATCAATTCTCGCCGGGCGTAGCGTCACCGGCATCACGGCGGGCAACAGCGTGCCCGAAACATTCCTGCCGCGACTCCTCGAACTCCACCACGACGGGCTCTTCCCGGTCGACCAACTGATGACCGAGTTCGCGTTCGCCGACATCGACAAAGCGATCGACGCCGTCCGTCAGGGTTCCGTCGGCAAGGCCGTGCTCATCATGGAATGACCCGCGAAACACGAAAGTGCCCATCCGGACATCCGGATGGGCACCCTTCGGTGGCGAGATCACGGTTCTCGACGTGGTCAGGCACCCCGATCAAGGTCGGGGACAACGGCTTCGGCGATGTGCTTCACGCGGCTCGCCACCTCGGTGTCGGCTCCTTCGCGCTGCTCATCACGACCTTGCACAACATTCTTGCCGAATCCCGGGACCAGCGGACGACCGACGTCACGCTTGAGCCATAGCCGCAGCAGATGACGTCGGCGTTCCGGTTCGGGATGGTCCTCGAACGAAGTACGGGAATGCAGCGCAGCGTAATTGAGCAGCCATTGCACGTCGCCGGGCTGAAAGTCCATGTCGATCGCCAGACCCGGTTCCTGCGTGATCTCGTCGTACAGCTTGAGCAGTTCGATCTGGGCCGGGGTCAACCGCGGCACCTCAGGGTAGTCCTGCGCGGTGAAGATGATCGAACTGCCGGCATAAGTGGAGAAGACCCCGTCGACATGGCTCACGATCGGGCTCACGTAGAACTTCGCCGGCGCGTCAGGATCCTGTCGGCGCCAGTCCCAGTACCAGTCCTCGAACAGCAGCGGCGCCAGATCTGGCCTGCGCTCGAGGATCTCGTTGTAGATCGTGGCGCCACTGACCAGGCTGCTCGCGCCACCGGACTTCGAACCGCGCAGACACATCAACGCAACGACGTCCGAACTGTCCGAGTGGAAGGGCAGTCGGTCACGCACCCGCGATGGCAGCGCAGTGGGATCCGACCACGTCTTGTCCGAGGTCGCGATCACATGGTCGATCAGATTGCCGGACTCGTTCTGCTTCATGGGCAACCCAAGGTGCAGGCCCATCACGAAGAAGATCGCCCCGGCGACCGCGTCTCCGTACTCATCGGTACGCAGACCCCGCACCAGAACAAAACCACGACCCGAGTCCATCGCGGTGCCGAAGACCTCGATCGCCCTGGCGCACACCGGTAACGGATACTGCAGCGCCGTCACGGTGCGAAGATCCGGATCGTCGGCGACGAACGCCCGGCCGACCTCTTCGAGCTCGATCCGCTCGGCATCGGAGAGCCGGTAGATCCATTCATCGGTCTTCATGAGCTCGTCGCCGCGCCAGGCACTCGGGCCGGTGATCGGCGCCAGAATTCGAGTTGTCATCTGTGATCCTTCGGATTGATGTCAGCCGGAGCGGCGCCCGCGCGACATTGCGGAACGTCATCTCGCACTATGCGATAGTGCCAAGGTGTCGAAGGGCTGTCAATCGGGCATCGCAGCGTTAACCGCGGCGTTCCTCGGAGGTAACACACCGAGCTCGCCGCCCGCTCGGATTCAGTGGGCCGCGCGCGCGGACGTCAGGGTGTCGAGATCTCGAATCGCCGCACACGACCGCGAGACCATCGCCGCGAACATGGCGTCGCCGCGGTCGGTCCGGGTGCCGTAGGCGCATCCGAACACCGAGATCAGCGGGCCCTGGATCATCGCGAATCGATAGTCATCCCAGCAATCGTCGATGCCGTACTCCGTTACGCCGTGGTCGGTCAGCGCCCGGTGGTAGCTCGCGACGAGGCCGGATTCGTGTTCGCGTCGAAGATCCGGCGTCAGGCTGGTGCCGATGAAATAGGCCAGATCGCGCGCGGGCAGGGCCAGACTCAGGGTCTGCCAATCGATGGCGACCACACCCCGGCCGCCACCGGGAGGGAAGAGCAGGTTGTCGAGCCGGTAGTCGCCATGGACAAGCGCGAACCGCTGCGCCCGGCCGCACGCCCACACCTGCGCCACCTCAACACAATCCCGCAGCGTCGAACGGTCATCGACCGAGATCATCTCGCCCAGTGCGTCGATGAAGATGTCGGTGGCCGGACCGTACAGTTCGGCGAGCAGCTTTGTGTCGTCGGGTCCGTTGACCGAGAGCCCGTCGACGTCGAGCAGCGTGGGATCACACCACCGCGGGCCATGGAGCCCGGCGAGGTTGACCACCGCGTCACGGGCCTGGGCCACCGAACATCCCGCGAGCTGATCACCCTGCTGCGACGGGCTCATGTCCTCGAGCAACAGGGTGAAATCTGCGCCGCTGTCGGAGATCGCCGCGTAGTGACAGTGCGGACTCCTCACAGCGACGGTCGATGCGAGGTCGGTGTAGAAGCGGGCCTCGGACCGGTAGACGCCGGACAGCATCTCCCGGGTCGCCGGATCCGCGGCGGGCAGCTTCGCAAGAAGTCGCTGCGGCACAGCCGTTCCGCTCAGTTCCAGCCGGTAACAGGTCCCGATCTGACCGGTCCCGACAGGCGTGGCCGCGACGGCCTCGACGTTCGCCCCGAGTATGGCCGAGAGCCACTCGGTGGTCAGCTCATCGGGTGAGGTGACGATGGGCGCGGTCACCCCGGTCATGAGGCTGCCCGTCCGGGATTGGCCGGCAGCGCATCAAACCGGCCGGCCGGACGGACCGAGCGCCAGGCGTCGACCACCGGGCCGAGCTCGGTCGGCGTGGCGCCGTGCATGATGACTCCGTCGGCACCGCAATCGAATTGATCCGCGATCCGGGCTGCACACCGGGCGGCACTGCCGGTCGCGGACGCGGCGAGCCAGTGCTCCGGGAGCAGTTCGGCCACCCGATTCAGATCGTCGACGGTCCCGACCGCATCGAAGGCCCCGGCGAAGCTCTGCACGAACTCGTCGCCCCGGAATCGGTCGAGATCGGCTTGATCCCAACCGTTCATCTCGACCAGCACCTGGCCGTAACCCTGCAGGTACGTCGCCATCCGGCCGACGAGTTTGCGTAGTCGCAGTTCCTCCGGGATGGAATCCTCGACCGTCGCCAGCACCGACCAGATCCGCACCGATGCCGGGTCGCGCCCCGATTCGGCAGCCGCCTTCCGGATCGTCTGCACCGCGTTGTGCAACGTCTCGTCGCTGAAAAAGGTATGCAACACAACGCCATCGGCGATTCGGCCGGCCAGCTTGAGGGTTTTCTCCCCGATCGCCACCATCATGATCGGGATGTCCTCGTCGAAGGACGCATCCTGCATGAGGAACGGGTACTTGCCCGCCGGACCGTCGTGACCGGCCACCGCACCACCAGACCAGAGTGTGCGGTAGATCCCGACCACGTCCTCCAACTGCGCCGAGGTCACCCGGGGCAGGCCCATCACGTCGAAGAGCATGTCGAAACCGCGCCCCAGACCCAGCGCATATCGGCCACCGGTCAACCGATGCAGGGTGGTCGCCATCGTCGCGGTGACCAGCGGATGGCGGGTGTTGTGATTGGTTGCCGCCGAGGCGATTCCGATCTTCTCACTGACCGCCCCCGCGGCTCCGGCCATGACGGCGGCGTCCTTGGTGTTGAACCGCTCGGAGAGGAAGATCGACCCGATGCCCAGCCGTTCGGCGAGCTCGACCTCGCCGAGCAGATCACGAGGACTGTTCGCGTGCCCGGCCAGTCCATAACAACCGAGTTCCGGAAGATCGACGTGAGCATCCATCTGCAGCGTCCTTGATGTTGTGTGAATTCCCCTGGGCTACGGCTACTTTGGCACGCTCGACGGTGATATGGGCACGTTCGGCGGTATTTAGGGCACGGTCGGCGGTATTCAGGGCACGGTCGAGGGCTGGACCAGGCCCAGCTTGCCTGCGAGCTTCGCCAAGTAGGCACCCGCCTTCTCCACATTGTCGTCGGGCACGCCGTACAGGACGGTGGTGACGCCGAGTTCGCGCCACTGGTCGAGTTTCTCGGCCACCGGCTTGAAGTCGAGGACCACGATCTGCGGCGCACCCTCGCGACCGGCGTCGGCCCAGATCTGTTGCAGCAGCCTCACCGAACCCTCGATGTCCTGCTCCCCCGGCGTGGTGATCCAGCCGTCCGCAGTGCGGGCGATCCACTTGAAGTTCTTCTCGTTGCCCGAGGCGCCCACGAGCACCGGCGGACCGGGCTGCTGGACGGTCTTGGGCCAGGCCCACGAGGGCCCGAAGTTGACGAACTCCCCGCTGTACTCGGCTTCCTCCTGCGACCAGAGCGCGCGCATCGCCTCGATGTACTCGCGCAGCATCGTCCGCCGACGCTTGGGCGGCACGTGGTGATCACCGAGTTCGTCGAGGTTCCAACCGAAGCCGACGCCGAGGGTCACCCGGCCGCCGGAGAGATGATCGAGGGTGGCGATGCTCTTGGCGAGCGTCAGCGGGTCGGACTGCACGGGCAGGGCCACGGCGGTACCGAGCCGGACCCGCGAGGTCACCGCGGCCGCGCCGCTCAGCGACACCCAGGGGTCGAGCGTGCGCATGTAGCGGTCGTCGGGCAGGGACGAGTCACCGGTCTGCGGATGTGCCGCGTCGCGCCGGGTGGGGATGTGGCTGTGCTCGGGAACGAAGTACGCATCGAACCCCGCCTCCTCGATGAGCGGCGCGAGCACCGATGGCGCAAGGCCTCGATCGCTCGTGAACTGGACGATCCCGAAGTCCATGGTTGCAGCCTTTCCGCGGAGAATCCGACGTACCGAAGCGATGTGGACGAGTGACTGGACACCAGTCCGGCGAACTTCAGAAATATAACACGTTCCAGATTTGCCGGGCGCCGTTCGCGGCGGCCGGCAAACCAACAGTTAGCAAGACTTAGTACATCCGTGTGCCCGCCACCACACCCCACTCTGATAACGTCCCGACTCACAGAAGTTACCGGCGGGTAATGCCGCCGACAGAACGCCGATGGGGGCGATGAATGCGGATATCACGGTTGATATCGATGGTTGCGATTGCAGGATTGGTGCAGGTCGCGGGGGCGACCGCGGTGGCCGAGGCCGAACCTGACATCTTCGGCGGGTTCTACACGCCGCCTGCCGACATCACCGCTGACGCCGGGACCGTGCTCAAGACCCAGTCGATGCCGCTCTACGCCTCGATTCCCGGCCGCAGCGGCTCGTGGCCGGGCGAGGGACAGCGGATCATGTACACCTCCGCGCTGCAGGACGGGACCCCCACCGCGGTCACCGGCAGCTTCGTCGAACCCGCAGCCCCCTGGCGGGGCGAAGGCGACCGGCCGACGATCGTCATCGGTCCGGGCACCGTCGGCCAGGGCGACCAATGCGCACCCTCCCGGAACTTCTCCACCGCCCTGCGCGTGACGGACGATCCTCTCTCCGCGTCGATCAACTACGAGGTGATCGCCGCCGACCGCTGGCTGGCCGAGGGTGCCCGGGTCTTCATGACCGACTACATCGGGCTCGGCACACCCGGGGTGCACACCTATGTCAACCGGGCCGAGGGAGCACACGCGATACTCGACGGCGCCCGGGCCGCGCTCTCACTGGGCGATGACCCGGACGCCCCCGTCGCCTTCTGGGGCTACTCGCAGGGCGGCGGCGCGGCCGCATCGGCTGCCGAACTCCAACCGGTCTACGCGCCGGAGCTGAACGTCAAGGGAACCTTCGCCGGCGCACCGCCCGCGGACCTGCTCGATGTCCTGCCCGCAATCGACGACAACCTCATCGCCGGGGCGATCGGCTACGCGCTGAACGGGTTCGTCGAACGCAACTCGGAGCTTGCCGAGATCGTCGACGGTCGGGTCACCTCGCACGGCCGGGGTGTCCTGAAGCAGATCTCCACCGAGTGCATCGGTGACAGCATCCTGAATCATCCGTTCCTGTCGACCTCGGACCTGACGAAGGACGGCCGGTCGATGCTCGACAACCTGAAGGAGATCCCGGCGGCCCTGGCGATTCTCGAGGACCAGGAGATCGGCAAACTCAAGCCGACCTCCCCGGTGCTGGTGACCAACGGCCTCGACGACGACGTCATCCCCTACGCACAGGCCCGGCGGATGGCCCGGAGCTGGTGCGATCAGGGCGCAACGGTGGAGTTCCGCAGCAACGGGATCCCACCGATCCTGTCCGGCACCGCGGCCAACCACGCACTGCCGATGATCACCGACGGCGTACTGCCCGGCGGCGGCGTCGACTACCTGCTCGACCGGTTTGCCGGAAAGCCCTTGTCTGGCTGCCAGTTCAACTGAGTCCGGCTGCCAGTTCAACTGATCGAGTACGCGCTGGACGGGCCGTCAGGCCGTGCGGGCGTCGTATGCCGCGCGGTTCTCGTCCACCTCGTCCATGTGCGTCTCGGCCCAGTTCTTCAGGCCGCGCATCAGGTGACGCAGTGACAGACCGAGATCGGTGAGTTCGTAGGAGACCGTGACGGGGACGGTGGCGGTGACGGTCCGCGTGATGAAGCCGTCGCGCTCCAGCGAACGCAGTGTCTGCGTGAGCATCTTCTGACTGACGCCGGCCAGCGCCCGGGACAGTTCCGAGAAACGCATCGGACGGGGGTCGTCGGAACCGTTGCCGCCGCCGAGGGCACACAGGATCAGGGTGACCCATTTGTCGGAGAGCCGATCGAGCAGTTTGCGGCTGGGACACACATCCAGGAATGCGTCGTATTCGAGCTTGGCCTGTGCTCGTTGCTGTGCCGCCGTCGTCGTGGTCATCGTCTCCTCCATCTCACCCCCAGGTAACCAAGGCACTTGAAAGTGCCCACTTCCCAAGGGGAAGCTACCGGACGATCGTGAAGTAGGGGCGCCGGCCGGCGCCAACGCGCGATCGACCCGAAAGATGCAGACATATGAGCACGCTGTCCCCAACACTGCCCGGTGGCACCTGGACGCTCGGCGATCTGACCGTCACCCGCTTCGGCTACGGCGCAATGCAACTCGCCGGCCCGTGGGTCATGGGCCCGCCCGCCGATCCCGACGGCGCGATCGCCGTCCTGCGCGAGGTCGTCGGTCTGGGGATCACCCATATCGACACCAGTGACGCCTACGGTCCGCGGATCACCAACCAACTGATCCGCGAAGCACTGCACCCCTACCCGGACTCGCTGCACGTCGTGACGAAAGTCGGTGCGCAGCGCGACGATCAGGGTGGCTGGCCGACGGCACGAGAGCCGGAGCAGCTGCGTCGTCAGGTCGAGGAGAACCTCGAATCGCTCGGCCTGCAGACCCTGGATCTGGTGAACCTCCGACTCGGCACCGCCGAGGGGCCGGCGGCGGGCCCGGTCGGTGAAGCGTTCACGACGCTCGTCGACCTGCAGCGCGACGGCCTCATCCGTCACCTCGGTTTGAGCAACGTCACCGCCGAGCAGGTTGCCGAAGCACAGGGCATCGGACCGATCGTCTGCGTACAGAACATGTACAACCTCGCCCACCGCCGGGACGACGAGCTGATCGACCGGCTCGCCGCGCAGCGCATCGCCTACGTACCGTTCTTCCCGCTCGGTGGGTTCAGCCCGCTCCAGTCATCCGCGCTCTCCGCCGTGGCCACCCGGCTCGAAGCGAGTCCGATGTCGGTTGCCCTGGCCTGGCTGCTGGACAGATCACCGAACATCCTGCTGATCCCCGGCACGTCGTCGATCGCGCACCTACGCGAGAACATCGTCGGTGCCGGGCTCACACTGTCCGATGACGACCTCGCCGAGCTGGACACCATCGGATGCCGATGACCGCACCGCGCCGCGGACAGCCGAACCCGCATCATGCAGTGGCGCAACCACACCCGCCCGAACCGGTCACACCGATGCGGGCCGCCACCTGATCGGCGTCGCGGAAGATCCCGTTGCCGGGGGTGGTCCGGCTCAGTGCATCGGCCGCGAGCACCACCGCAGCCGAGGTCCAGCAGCTCTTCTCCACCGGCCAGCGTTTGCCGTCGGCGAACACCAGCCCGGTCCAGTACGAGCCGTCGGGATCACGCAGATGTTGCATGTCACCCAACAGCAGGGTGGCATCGGCGGTGTCGCCCAACGCATCCAGCGCGAGTACCAGTTCACAGGTCTCGGCACCGGTCACCCACGGCCGATGATCGACACAGCGGATACCCAGGTCGGTGACCACGAAGTCGTGCCACCGCGCCGCGATCAGTTCCTGTCCGGCGCGACCACGGATCGCACCACCGAGCACCGGGTAATACCAGTCCATCGAGTATTCGGGCTTGGGCTCGAACAGTTCCGGATGGCTCCGCAGCGCATGGCCCAGGGCCAGCAGTGCGGTCTCCCAGTCATCGACCGGCCGGCACAGTTCGTTGCCGATCATGATCGCGCAACCGAGTGACTGATGGATACTGGCGTTGCCGGTGATCAGCGCGCTGTGGTACATCCCCTCGTGGGCACCGGTCTGCGTCGGTAACGGATGGGTTGCACCCCAATAGAATTCGCCGCCGGGTGCCTGGAAGGCGGCCACCAGGTCGATGGCCGCCGACACCGTCGGCCACATCCGCTCCAGGAAGCGGACGTCCCCGGTGATCAGGTAGTGATGCCAGACGCCGACGGCTATGTACGCGCAGAAATTGCTGTCGGTGTTGGCGTCGGTCACCTCCCCCGCCACCAGCCGGATCGGCCAGGAACCGTCTTCCCGCTGCAACCGCCGGGACCACTCGTAGGCCGCCTCCGCCTCGGGGATCAATCCGGTGGCGGACAGCGCCATCGCCGACTCGATGTGGTCCCACGGGTCTGTCTGTCCACCGGGGAACCACGGCAGCGCACCCGTCGGTTCCTGCATCGCGGCGATGGCCCGGCCCGTCGCCAGCCATTCGTCGACGGTCAGGATTCCGGCGAGGTTCGGCAGGTGGTCGAGGTCCGGCGCGTCCGTCAGGTTCGGCAGGTCGGCCATGGATCAGGCCGGCTTCTGTAGGTACAGGATCACGCTCTTGCCGATCACCGGGTTCAGGATCTGCTCCCCCACCCGGGTCAGCTTCGGCGCGCTCATCATGTCCCACACCAGGAGCTTGTGGTAGGCCTTCACCAGCGGGTTGTCGTTCTTCTCCACGCCCACTGCACATTTGAGCCACCAGTACGGCGCGTGCAGTGCGTGGGCATGGCCTGTTCCGGTCACCTCGAGTCCGGCATCACGCAGTTTGCCGGCGAGTTCGGATGCCTTGTAGATCCGGATGTGCCCGCCCTCGTTGGCGTGGTATTCGTCGGAGAACGCCCAGCAGACCTTCTCCGGCCAGTACCGCGGGACCGTCACCGCGGCCAGACCACCGGGCTTGAGGATGCGCGCCATCTCTGCGATGGCGTCCGTGTCGTCCGGGATGTGTTCGAGGATCTCCGACATCAGGACCACATCGAACTCGCCGTCGGCGTACGGAAGCCGCAGTGCGTCACCGACTTCGGCGCGCGCCTTGGACGAGGCCGGAACCTGGCCCTCGGCGATCATGGCGTCGAACATCTCCGCGACCGCGGCCATGTCGCTCTCCGACTGATCGAAGGCGATCACGTCGGCACCACGCCGGAACATCTCGAACGAGTGCCGTCCCTGCCCGGCCCCGATGTCGATCGCCTTGCAACCCGCTCCGACCCCGAGTCGATCAAAATCAACGGTTAACATCGCTGCCCCCTAGTGCCCGAACGTTTCTGACTGGTTGAACTCATCGATCGCCTGCTGATAATTCTGAGCGGTCTTGGCGGCAACGGCCGACCAACTGTACCGGTCCTCGACCCGGGCGCGACCACCGGCGCCGAGACGATCCCGTAGTTCCTTGTTGCCGAGCAGCGACCCCAAAGCGGTTGCCAAAGCGCCCGAATCCATCGGCGGCACCAAGATCGCCGCCTCTTCCGCCTCCCCGACCACCTCGGGGATCGCACCGGCGCGGGTGGCCACCAACGGGGTCCCGCAGCTCATCGCCTCGACCGCGGGCAACGAGAATCCCTCGTACAGGGACGGCACGCAGGCGACTTCGGCCGAGGCGAGCAACGCCGCGAGCTCGTCGTCGTCCAGGCCCGAGACGACCTCGACCGAATCACGGATCGCGAGCTCGTCGATCCGGGTGTCCGACGGTCCACCGGGGACCAGCTTGGAGACCAGCTTGAGCTCGACGTGTCGTTCGGCGCGCAGCTTCGCGACCGCTTCGAGCAGGTAGGACACGCCCTTGAGCGGGGCGTCGGCACTGGCGACACACACGATGCGGCCGGGCACGCGCTGCGCCCCGGGCCGGAATTGCTCGGTGTCGACCCCGAGCGGGATCGTCGTCAGCCGGCCTTCGGGGATGCCGAAGGCCTTGCGGATGTCGACCTCGCTGCTGCGGGACACCGTGAGCAGGCGCGGAATCCGGCGGGCCACGCGGCCCTGCATCGCCAGGAAGCCGTGCCAGCGTCGCGCGGTGATCTTGCGCCACCCCTTCGCCGCCTTCACCGCGAGCTCCCGGTCCCGGGTGATCGGGTGGTGAATGGTCGCCAGGACCGGCAATCCGTCGCGCTCGATCTGCAACAGCCCGTAGCCCAGACACTGGTTGTCGTGGACGACGTCGAAATCGTCGGTCCGACGTCGCAGGAGCCGGGCGGCACGCAAACTGAAGGTCAGTGGCTCGGGGAATCCCGCGGTCCACATCGTCAGCACCTCGAGGGCGTCGATCCAGCTCTTGATCTCCCACGGCCACGGTGTCCGGAACGGATTGACGTCGTTGTAGAGATCCAGGCTGGGCACCTTCGTGAGCGTGACGCCCGCGGCGATCGCCTTGTCGTCCAGGTCGGGGTACGGCTGGCCCGAGAAGACCTCGACCTGATGTCCGAGCAGGGCGAGTTCCCGTGACAGATGACGCACGTACACGCCCTGTCCACCACAATGAGGCTTACTTCGGTAAGACAGCAGTGCTACGCGCATTGTGACCTTTCGTGCCGGGCCTGGTGGCCGTAACCGTATCCGTCGGAGAACGTGCCCTGCTGGTTCGACAGAACACTGCCGGGGCCGGCCGGATTCATCCGGCCGGCCCCGCATCGGTTGCCTAGGCCTTGGCGGCAGCCTCCATGGCCTCGATGCTGACGAGCTTGATCCGTCGTCGTCCTGCTTCTTTGCCCGCGGTGCGTTCGGCGAGATCGATCTTCTTCCAGCCGGCGCCATCGATCCGGTCGGCACCCCGCTCCGCGATCAGTGCGGGGATCTCCTCCCGCGATTTCACCGGGTCGGACAGTTTGCCCTCGGTGAAGTCGGCGATGACGGCCAGCGCGGTCTCCTGACCACACAGCCGGTTCATGCCGATCCCGCCCGTGGCCCCGCGCTTGATCCAGCCGGTGACGTACACGCCCTCGACCCGATCACCGCCGGGCGATTCGAGCACCCGGCCGCCGGTGTTGGGCACCACGCCCTGACCGCCGTCGAACGGCACCCCCTGCAGCGGCAGACCGGTGTAACCGATCGCCCGCATCACCACACCGGCAGGCAGATCGAACTCTTCACCCGTGGGCCTGATCGCCACCCGGCTCGATGCCGGCCGTGGCGCGTCGCCGGAGTTGTCCGCCGACTCGTCCGGGGCGTTCACGAACTCGTTGCGGGCGCAACGGACCGTCTCGACCCCCTCACTCGAGCCCTTGATGGCCAGCGGCGACACCAGATATCGGAACACCACCCGCTTGTTTCCCTCGGTCGGTACGCGCGCCGCGAACTCCTCGGCGATCCGCACCTTGGTGGCGATCGTCGAGTCGAGGGTTCCGGCGTCGCGGGCAGCCTGGTTGGCCGCATCGAGCACGAGCTCGTCGGGATCGATGATCACGTCGACCCCGTCCATGTCGCCCATCGCGAGGAACTCCGAGTTGGTGTACGCGCCCTGTGCCACACCGCGACGGCCCAGGATCACGACCTCGGAGACATTACTGCTGCGCAGCTTCTCCAGGGCGTGGTCGGCGATATCGGTCTTGGCGAGCTTGTCGGGGCTGTCCAGCAGGATCCGGGCCACGTCGAGGGCGACGTTGCCGTTGCCCACCACGACCACCCGCTCCGCGGAGAGGTCGAAGTCGCGATCGGCGTAGTCGGGGTGGCCGTTGTACCAGGCCACGAAATCGGTCGCGGCAATGCTGCCGGGCAGATCCTCGCCGTCGATGCCCAGATGCTTGTCCGTCGAGGCACCGTGTGCGTAGATGACGGCGCCGTAGTGGTCGGTCAGGTCGTTGTGATCGAGATGCTTACCGACCTCGACATTGAGGTAGTACTCGAAGGTCCGCTTGGCCGCGGTGGACGCGAAGGTCTTCTCGACACCCTTGGTGGACGGATGGTCCGGGGCGACACCGGCGCGCACCAGGCCGTACGGGGTCGGAAGGCGATCGAACATGTCGACCCGGATCGAGCTGTGCCGAACCAGTTCCTCGGCCGCATAGAAGGCGGCAGGCCCGGCCCCGATGATCGCGACGTGGAGCTCTTTGTCGGCCGGTAGCGGCGGCTTCTTACGCGGGGCCACCAGGCCACCCGACACATCGTGGTCGGTGTAGTAATCCGCGTTGATCTGGAGGTAGCGCTCCTGGCCCTCATCGAGCGCATCGTCCGGGAAGATCGCCTCCACCGGGCACTCGTCGATGCATGCACCACAGTCGATGCATGTGTCCGGATCGATGTACAACATCTCCGCAGTGGCGAACTCCGGCTCATCCGGCGTCGGGTGAATGCAGTTCACCGGACAGACGCTGATGCAACTGGCATCGTTGCAACAAGGCTGCGTGATCACGTGTGCCATACGGCCCCTACCTCGACTACTCTCGTCGTTCCAAAAAAATGGAACCTGTTCCAATTTTTACCCTGTATTCGCCCGGCGGCCAACTACCGGGCCGCGACGAGGAGTTTCTCTTCAGTCCCCGCGACCGAGTAGACGTGTCAGAGGTCATCTTGCGACAGCTTCTGTTACGCCGGTCCCACAAAGGTAATGCCACCCGCCCGATTACGAGAAGCCCATATGCTGCGATCCTGGTGTCGAGCTTCGCAGGCGCCCCGGTTGCCGCGACGGAAAACGAAAGGACCCGAAATGCCGGATTCGCCGATCGACGCTGCACTGAACCCCATCGAGCTGCCGGATATCAAGGCTGGCGCCCGTCATTTCGAATCGAATTACCGGGTCCGGACGGGTGATGTCGACCAGTCGATGCGATTGCGGTTCGACGGTTTGACCCGTTATCTCCAGGACGTGGCCAACGACAACCTCGAGGCGACCGACTTCCACGTGTCCGATCCGTTCTGGATCGTCCGGCGCACGGTGATCGACGTGATCCGGCCCATCTCCTGGCCGGCGAACGTGAAACTGGAGCGCTGGTGCGGCGCGTTGTCGACCCGCTGGACCAACATGCGGGTGCGGGTCACCTCGACCCACGAGACCAATCGGTTCAACCCGGAACCTCGCGAAGACGGCCTCATCGAGACCGAGGCGTTCTGGATCAACGTCAACGACCAGGGAATGCCCTCACGGCTGACCGACGAGGCGTTCGAACTGCTGAGCCGCTCGACCGACGAGCATCGACTGCGGTGGAAGTCGATGAACACCGCCACCGCGCCCGAGCCGTCGGCGACCGACCGGCCACATACGCTCCGGGCGACCGACTTCGATCCGTTCAAGCATCTGAACAACGCCGCGTACTTCGCCGTGGTCGAAGACGAACTGCTCGACCACGAGGACCTTCTCAAGGGCCCGCATCGCGTCGTCATCGAATATCTGCGTGCCATCCAGCCCGGAGCGACGGTGACGATCCGGCGCCGCCGCGAAGATGATCAGCTCCGGCTGTGGCTGATCGACGGCGACCAGGTGGCCGCGACCGTCACCATCACCAAGCGTCCCGCCTGATCACTGCCGCATCACTGGCCGCCGCCGAGCAGTATTTCCATCAACTTGGTCGGCGCCGCACAGGGATCGCCAATCGGAGTGGTGCTGCGTGGCTCGACGAACCAGGTGTAGATCCCGCCGCCGGGCGCCCGGGCGGTGATCCCGCATGATGCCGGACGGGCCGGGTTCACCTGCGTGAACGCGGTGACGCTGGCGACCTTCACGTTCTCGGTGGTGTAGCCGAGTTCTTTGGCCGTCGACTTCTCGACCTCGATGTCGCCCCATTCGAACCAGTTGAACGTGACCTCGGTGACGACCGGGCCGTTGACCGTCCACCGGCAGATCGCACCGAAGAAACTCGGTTCGGCGAGCGTGCCGCCGACGGCGTTCGCGATGGATTCCGGCGCGATGATCTCGCACTCGTAGAGCAGCCGTTTGTAGTCGTCGGTGTCGACGTTCCCGTCGGCGGTGCCACCACCGCCGCCGATTGCGGTGGCGTCCCCGTCCACTGCCCGGGTACAGCCCGCGAGCAGCGCGACCGCAGCCAGCACGGCCATCACGAGCGGTGCGACCCCGCGGCGGGTCATGTGGCGTTCTCGATCGATCGGGTGGCCAGCGTCTTGGCCACCTCACAGATCTCGGCCCGGCTCGGATACGCCTGCCCCGGCGACTGGAGGCCGTAGGTGACGGACCACTCGAAGAAGTCGGCGCCGAAGTCGATACCGATCTCGCAGATACCCTCACTCGATCCGATGAACCCGCTGTGCCCGTCGATGGTGATGTCCTCGATCACGTCGCGGGAGAGCTGGATGGTGGCACGTTCGCGGCCGATCGGGCTGCCGCGATACCAGTTGAACGACAGCTGCGGCCCGAGTTGCTCTTGGGCAGTGACCCATTCGCACACCGATGGGTTGTTGATCGTGTTCGTCAGACCGGCGATCTTGGAGACCGCGGCGACGTCTTCGGTGGTGACACCGCCACACTCACCGAAGAACGGGCCCTGGCCGGCCTTACCGGTGGGTGCGTCCGCCCTGGTTGTCCGGTCGGTGTCGGCGGAGCTGTCATCGGAGCAACCCACCATCATGAGCATCGCCGCGAACGCCGCCACCGTCACCGCCCCGATCCGATTCCTGCGCGCCGAGGTCATCACAGATTGCAGTGTAGAGAAGTGTTCGTGCCGTCGGCCTGATCAGCTGACATCTTCTCGACCGAGCAGCCGGTCCGTCTCGCGCCGTTCGCGTTTGGTGGGACGGCCGGTCCCCCGATCCCGCCGGGGCAGCGAGGCGAGCAGTTCCTTGGGTGGTGGAGGTGGGCTGTGGTCGATGAAGCACTCCGCCGCAACCGGTGGACCGACCCGTTTGGACACGACCCGGGCGACCTCCACGATCCGATCGCGACCGGCGACCCGGATCCGGACCTCGTCGCCGACCGCCACGTGTTGTGCCGGCTTGGCCGGGGTTCCGTTGACCTTGACGTGGCCACCGCGACAGGCGGAGGCGGCGGCCGACCGGGTCTTGGTCAGCCGGACCGACCAGATCCAGCTGTCGACCCTGGTGCTCGGTTGCGCGCCGGGCATCAGTTACTGAGCAGTTTCCAGAGGGTGGCGCCGCCGGCGATGACCCCGACGATCAGGGCTATCCAAAAGTTGGTGATGATCCACAGGACCCCGAAGACGATCACCGCGGGGGCCAGGGCGAACAACACCATCCCCGGATGCGCGGCGACGGTCTGTTTCATCGCCCGGGTGCGGGCTCTGTCGATTTCTTTGGCCATGGCTCCTCCTCGACCGGGCGCGACCTCGGCAGTCGCACGCGCCCAGTCTACGGAGGATCACCCGGTGCGAGGAACATCCGACCGAGGGAGGCGTTCAGCCTCGGACGAGGAGTTCGGCGTCATCGAGCCGATACGGCGGTGCTCCGACGCCGGTGATCCGCACGGTGCCCCACGGCGTGACCTCCGCGAGGCGCGCCGGTACCGGTTCGGCGGAATCGACCGCGACCTCCACCGCGCTGACCCGGGCGTCCTTGAGCGCGCGGGCCTGTTCACCGAAGACGATTCCGGCCCAGTGGTATTGGCCGTCGAGCGGGTCGAGGTAGCCCTGGACCCGGATCCGGGCGACGAGCTGCTCGTCCTCGTGGCCGATCTGCGCCGGCCCGTCGTAGACGCCCTCATCCCGGATGTCGGCGGAGCTGAAGTCGTAGTCGAAGGGATCGAAACGCCGGAGTTCACGGGATCGTTTGCGCTCACCACCGTTCGCCCGGACGTACCCGAGCCAGGACCGTTCGATCGGCACCCGCACCTGCACCCGGCTCGAACCGGATCTTGCCAGTTCGTCGATGGCCGCCCCGATGTAGTCGACGGAGGAAGCATCGACGTGGAAGAGGTTGGCCTGCCGGCTGCTGACCACGCCGAGGTAGTTGTCGTCGGGCGCGACATTCGAGGTGATCAGGATCCGGCTGTGGTTCTCGTCGTCCCAGAGGTCGCTCGTGGCGCCGAACTCCCCGACCGCCGCCACGTCCGTGACCGCGATGTCGAGCTGCGATCGGCGCAGACGCTCCGCCATCGCCGACATCACCGGTCCCGCGCCGATCAGGCCCACGCGTGGCCCGCTCATCCGAGGAACCCGGCCTTGCGCCACGCGCCTCGGGAGAACCGGGTCATCAGACCGTTGTCCTCGAGGAACTGCGCGAGGTCGGCGAACCCGAGCCGCTGCATCTGGTGAAAGTTCGGATTGCTGCGGGCAGCCCGGGTGGCCTCGCGTTTGTCCAGACCCGCCCGTGCGTACATGGCCGGGTTGGTGAAGAGGTACTTGAACCGCATCGCGGCCAGCCCGTGCAGGTTCGCGGCCACGAACCGCTCCCAGCGTCCGCGGGTGCTGCGGCGGCGGACAATGCCGTCCCTGGCGAAGCCGATGTGCCGCGACTCTTCGGTGACGTGGATACGCATCAGCCGCGAGACCAGCGGTTGCAGCTCGGGGTCGTCCAGCATCTCCCGCTGTAGGGCGTCGAAGATCTCCTCGCCGACCAGCGCGGCGACCCACATCAGCGAACCCCGCAATCCGAAGGGAAGCACCAGCATGATCATTCGTTCCCACCCGGCCATGCCGTAGGAGCGGGCGCCGCTGCGTTCGATGGCGCGCCCGAACATCACCATGTGGCGGCATTCGTCACCCATCTCGGTCAGTGCGTAGTGACTGACCGACGACGCCGGATCCTGTTTCAGAAGTCGTTGCAGCAGAGACCGATTGAGCAGGTTCTCGAACCAGATGCCGATCGAGAGGATGTTTGCGAGCTCCTGCCGGGACACCTCGATCCGCTGCTCGGTGGTGAGGTTGTTCCACAGGTCGGTGCCGTACAGGCTGCAGATCCGCGGCGGCAGAAAATACTTGTCCGGGTCGAGGGGCGCATCCCAGTCGAGGTCGACTACCGGTGAGTACGACCGCTTGACCGAACCGCTGAGCAATCTCGCGGCGATCGCTTCACGACCACCGGACGCCTCGGATTTCTGGGCTGCGGAACGGGATCGGGCTGGCGCTGACATCGGGCCTCCTGATGGCGGGGTAGCGGTTCGCTGAACCCGACGCTATTCGCCACCTCACAATGTGTCAATGGTCACTGTCACATAAACCAGTGGCGACGTTGGGGGACGGCACCTACCGGGCCGCGCGTGGGCCCTGCTGTTGAATAGGGGGATGCCCAGCGACTTCCCAGACGACGACCCCATCGCCGAGGCTCGACGGAACTGGGAGGCGGCCGGATGGGGTGACGTGGCCGTCGGCATGCAGGCCGTGACATCGGTGATGCGGGTCCATCAGATCCTGCTCGCCCGGGTCGAGTCCGTTCTCAAGCCGTGGGGACTGAGCTTCTCGCGGTTCGAACTGCTGCGTCTGCTCGCGTTCAGCCGGCGAGGCGCACTACCGATCACCAAGGCCAGCGACCGTCTCCAGGTGCACGTGACGTCGGTGACCCATGCGATCCGCCGCCTCGAGGAGGCCGGCATGGTCCGCCGCGTACCGCACCCGACGGACCGCCGCACCACACTCGTCGAGATCACCGATTCCGGGCGCGAGACGGTCGAAGAAGCAACCCTGGCGCTCAACCGCGAGGTCTTCGGCGACGTCGGGATGACCGAGTCCCAGGCCAATTCACTGGTCAAATCCATCAACGCGGTACGCAAGCACTCCGGCGACATCTGACGATGGATGCCGAGCTCTCCTCGAACCCATACTCGTGAGGGCTCCGAGAGTGGTGGCCGAGGCCCGAGGGTGAGGGCACAACTTCGCTCACCGTTCTCACGCCCGCGCGGTCTGCAGACGGCGCGGGTGTGAGTTCGGTGAGCGAAGTGGTGGTGCGAGATCGATCAGCGCAGGGTTTCGATGATGGCGCTGAAGTCCTTGGCGCCATGCTCGGTTGCGTAATCGGCATACAGCGTCGCGGCATGCTCACCCAGCGGGGCGATCGCACCGGTCGACTCGACCGCGGCCATGGCCAGGCCGAGGTCCTTGTTCATCAGAGCGGTGGCGAACCCGGGCTTGAAGTCGTTGTTCGCCGGTGATGTCGGAACCGGTCCGGGCACTGGACAATTGGTGTGGACCGCCCAGCAGTTCCCGGTGGCGCCGGTGATCACGTCGAAGAGCGCCTGAGCTTCCAGGCCCAGCTTCTCGGCGAGTACGAACGCCTCACCGATCGCGATCTGCTGCACGGCGAGCACCATGTTGTTGCAGACCTTCGCAGCCTGCCCCGCGCCCGACCCACCGCAGTGGATCACCTTGCCCGCCATCGGATCCAGGATGCTCTGTGCGGCCACGAAGGCTTCGTCGCTGCCACCGACCATGAAGGCCAATGTGCCGGCATCGGCACCCTTGACACCACCGGAGACCGGCGCGTCGAGCTGCGCGAATCCGTGGTCGGCCGCCTGCTGATGCACCGCGCGGGCCTCCTCGACCGAGATCGTCGAGGAATCGATGAGCAGCGCACCGGTTTTGGTACCGGGCAGGATCTGCGAGTAGCAGTCGACGACGGCCTTGCCGTGCGGCAGCATCGTGATCACGACGTCGGCGTCGGCCACCGCCTCGATCCCGCCGGCGAACACCTCGATGCCGTTGGCGGTGGCGGCCGCGGACGCCTCCGGCGACGGATCGAAACCGTGCACGGTGTGTCCGGCCTCGACCAGGTTCTTGGCCATGGGTCCGCCCATGTGGCCCAGACCCAGAAACGCGATGGTGCTCATAGGTATTGCCCCTTTGTCGACTTGTCGGCCTCTGCCCGGCCGATCACAACCCGCATGATCTCGTTGGTGCCTTCCAGTATTCGGTTCACCCGGAGGTCACGGACGATTTTCTCCAGACCGTATTCCTTCAGGTACCCGTATCCACCGTGCAACTGCAGCGCCTGGTCGGCGACCTCGAAGCACGTGTCGGTGACGTAGCGCTTGGCCATCGCACACAGCTCGACCTTGTCCGGATGGTCGGCGTCGAGCGCGCCGGCGGCCCTCCAGAGGATGAGCCGCGACGTCTCGAGTGAGGTGGCCATGTCGGCGAGCGTGAACCGGATGGTCGGTTCGTTGATCAGCTTGCCGCCGAAGGCTTCCCGGTCCGAGACGTAGGTGATCGCCTTGTTGTAGGCCGCCTGCGCCCCACCGAGCGAACAGGCCGCGATGTTGATCCGGCCCCCGTTCAGACCGTTCATCGCGATGCCGAATCCCTTGCCTTCTTCTCCACCGAGAAGATTGGCGGCCGGCACCCGGGCACCCTCCATGATCACCTGCGCGGTGGGCTGAGCGTTCCAGCCCATCTTCTGCTCGTTCACACCGAAGGACAGGCCCGGGGTGTCCGACGGCACGATGAACGTCGAGATGCCGCGTGGCCCTTCGGCACCCGTGCGGGCCATGATGATGTACACGTCGGAGACGCCACCGCCGGAGATGAACTGCTTCACCCCGTCGAGGATGTAGTGATCGCCGTCCCGAACGGCCTTGGTACGCAACGCCGCAGCGTCACTTCCCGCGGCCGGCTCGGTGAGGCAATAGCTCGCGATGGCCTCCATCGAAGCCATCTTCGACGCCCAGTTCTGGCGCTGCTCGTCGGTTCCGTAGGAATCGACCATCCACGTGCACATGTTGTGGATCGACAGGAACGCGGCAGTGGTCGGATCGGCCTTGGCCAATTCTTCGAAGATCCGGACACCGTCGATCCGACGGAGTCCACTGCCACCCACGTCCTCGCTCGTGTAGATCCCGGCCATGCCGAGTTCGGCGGCCTCGCGCAGTTCCTGCGCCGGGAAGTGCTTGCGCTCATCCCAGTCGAGGGCGCTGGGCTCCAGACGCTTGCGCGCGAAGGCCGCCGCGGTATCGACGATGACCTTGTCGTCCGCGCTCAGATCGAACGGCGAAAAGGTCTCAGCAGACATCGACCGGCCTCAGTCCATCGTCGGGATGACGAACTCGGCGCCATCCTTGATGCCCGAGGGCCAGCGGGTCGTGATCGTCTTGACCTTGGTGTAGAAGTTGATCGAGGCGGTTCCGTGCTGATTGAGATCGCCGAATCCGGAACGCTTCCAGCCACCGAAGGTGTGGTAGGCCACCGGCACCGGGATCGGCACGTTGACGCCGACCATGCCGACCTGCACCCGCGAGGTGAAGTCACGTGCGGCGTCGCCGTCCTGGGTGAAGATCGCAACACCGTTGCCGTACTCGTGGTCGGTCGGAAGGGCCAGTGCCTCTTCGTAATCGGCCGCGCGGACGATGCAGACGACGGGTCCGAAGATCTCGTCGGTGTAGATCGTCTGATCCTTCTTCACGTGATCGAAGAGGGTGGGTCCGATGAAGTAGCCCTCTTCCAGGCTCTCACCGTCGAAGGTCAGGTCGGTGGCAGCGCGCTCGCGGCCGTCGATGACCAGTTCGGCGCCGGCGTCCACACCCTGCTGGATGTAGTCCTTCACCCGCTCGAGGGCAGCCTTGGTGACCAATGGGCCGTAGTCGGCCTTGATGTCGTGGCTGTGGCCGACGCGCAGAGCGTTGACCTTGTCGATCAGCTTCTCGCGCAGGCGATTTGCGGTGGCCTCCCCGACCGGAACGGCAACCGAGATGGCCATGCAACGCTCGCCGGCGCTGCCGTAACCGGCACCGATCAGCGCGTCGACAACCTGATCGAGGTCGGCGTCGGGAAGGATGATCATGTGGTTCTTGGCGCCACCGAAGCATTGCGCGCGCTTACCGTTTGCCGCAGCGGTGGAGTAGATGTACTGCGCGATGTCAGAGCTGCCGACGAAGCCGAAGGCCTGGACGTCCTGGTGGTTCAACAGGCCGTCGACGGCCTCCTTGTCACCGTGGATGACCTGGAAGACACCGGCGGGCAGACCGGCCTCGAGGAACAATTCGGCCAGGCGGACCGGCACCGAGGGGTCACGCTCGGAGGGCTTGAGGATGAACGCGTTGCCGCAGGCGAGCGCGGGGCCGGCCTTCCACAGGGGGATCATCGCCGGGAAGTTGAACGGTGTGATGCCGGCGACCACGCCGAGCGGCTGACGGACCGAGTGCACGTCGATGCCGGTGCCGGCGCCTTCGGTGAACTCACCCTTGATCAGGTGAGGGATGCCGATGGCGAACTCGATGACCTCGACGCCGCGCTGGATGTCGCCCTTGGCGTCGGGGATGGTCTTGCCGTGCTCGATGGACAGCAGCTCGGCGAGCTCGTCCATGTTCTGGTTGACGAGGTCGACGAAGCGCATCATCACGCGAGCGCGACGCTGCGGGTTCCACGCCGCCCACACCTTCTGCGCCTGCACCGCACTGGCGACGGCGGCGTCGATGTCCGCCTGGTTGGCCATGGGAACGGTGGCCTGCACCTTGCCGGTGCTGGGATTCATCACATCAGCCGTGCGGCCGCTGGTTCCGGCGGTGCGGGCGCCGTCCACGAAGTGCTCGATCTGCCTGGTCATGGGGTCCTCACAAGTCATCTACGAACGTGTTGTCTCGATCACTATATACTAGGACTTCCTAGTAATGCGAGGGTTCGTAGATGACCTGCGGGAAGGACTACCCGGTCTTGCGGCGGAACTGGTGCGGGCCACCCTCCGGACCGTGCTGACCACCGGCTTTGGAGCCGGCGTCCTTGTGGTCTTCCGCCAGTTTGCCCTTCTGGTTCTTGCGCTCGAGGGCTTCGCGGAACTTGCGTTTGGTTTCTGAATCGGCAGTCATGCCATATCCCTTCATTGGGGTCCTCTTGCGAGCCTATCCACCGCAGAATGCGATGTCAGGCGATTTTCCTGCGGTCCGGCTCAGCCCGAGTGGGGCCGGTGAACCGTGGTGCGCTCCACCGATCCGTCCGCGGCGAAGTACTGCCACTCCCCCGTCTTCTTGCCATCTACCCGATGTCCGCGATCGATGAGGTTCCCTTCGGGACTCCATCGCTCCCAGAGACCGGTTTTCTCACCGTCGACGAAGGTCCCCTTTTGCAGCAGACCTCCGTTTTCCCGATACCAGATGCTCTCGCCGTGGAGGATGCCGAAACGATAGTTCGCCTCCCAACGGACTGTGCCGTCACGGAAGTAGTACCGCCACAGTCCTTCTCGACGACCGTTGTGGTAACTGCCGACGGAATCGCCCTTTCGCGCGTCGACTTCGCGCCACAGTCCGGTTTTGTGGCCCTTCGGGTCACGGGCATTCTCGGGCTGCTGGCCGGCGTCGGGTTTCATCCACCCAGGTTACCGAGCGTTACGGGTCGTCCATGACCACCGGACCAAATTTCGCTAGCATCACGGACTGGGTACGACCTGCCCGACGGCTGAACTGTCGCCATCAGGGGTACCCTCAGTCGGCACTGATCCACGTAGAAAGAGATGAAATGTCTGTTGTGATCCTGTACGGCAGCGAGACCGGCACGGCGGAACTCGTGTCCGATGCGATCTCCGACGTCCTGGCCGGACAGCACGATGTCTCGATGTACGACATGTCCGACTTCGCGGTCGAGGACCTCACGTCCGACGACTTCCTCGTGGTGGTCTGCTCCACCTACGGCGAAGGTGAACTGCCCACCGGCGCGGAGCCGTTCGCCGAGGCCCTCGACGACGAGAAGCCCGATCTGACCGGGCTGCGTTTCGCAGTCTTCGGACTCGGCGACAGCGTCTACGACGACACCTTCAACCGCGGCGGCGAGATCATGGCCGAGAAACTGACCGAACTCGGCGCGAGCCAGGTCGGCGAGCACGGACGCCACGACATGTCGTCGAAGGTTGCCGCAAAGGTGCAGGCCAAAGAATGGGCCGAGGGCATCACGAAGGTCATCGGTTCCTAAAGGTCGAGCTCCGCTGCGCTTCGTCTCCTCCTGAACTCCGTCTCGCCGCCCCCGTCCGGCATCGCGGATTACGCTGCGAACATGTCGACAACAACAGTGGTGGCAGACCTGGTGGCGGCGTTGCCGGACGGCGTGGTCGTCACCGATCCCGACATCGTGGCGGCCTACCGGCAGGACCGGGCCGCTGATCCCGACGCCGGGACCGCGCTCGCCGTGGTCCGGGCGACCAGCACCGCCGACGTCCAGGCCACTGTCCGGTGGTGCGCGGAACATCAGATCCCGGTGATCCCGCGGGGCGCCGGAACAGGGCTGTCCGGCGGCGCCACGGCATTGTCCGGTGGCATCGTGCTGACCACCGAGAAGATGCGCGACATCACCGTCGACCCGGTGACCCGGACCGCGATCTGCCAGCCCGGTCTGCTCAACGCCGAGGTGAAGGCCGCGGTCAGGGAGCACGGACTCTGGTATCCGCCGGACCCCTCGTCCTTCGAGACCTGCTCCATCGGCGGCAACGCCGCCACCAACGCCGGCGGCCTGTGCTGTGTCAAGTACGGCGTCACCGGCGACTACGTCCTCGGCCTCGAAGTGGTCCTCGCCGACAGTCGCGCCGTCCGGCTCGGCGGACCTCGACTCAAAGACACCGCCGGGCTGTCACTGACCAAACTGTTCGTCGGCAGCGAGGGCACCCTGGGCATCATCACCGAGGTCACCCTGCGCCTGTTGCCGCCACAACCGCCCGCCTCCACGGTGGTGGCGTCGTTCACATCGGTCCATGCCGCATCGAAGGCGGTACTGGCCATCACCTCCACCATCCGCCCGGCAATGCTCGAGTTCATGGACAAGGTGGCGATCAACGCCGTCGAAGATCACCTCAGGATGGGCCTGGACCGCAGCGCCGGAGCATTGCTGGTCGCCCAATCCGACGCACCGGGTACGGCTGCGGCCGCCGAGGTCGCCGTCATGGAACAGGCGTTCACCGACTGCGGGGCCACCGAGGTGTTCTCCACCACCGACCCCGACGAGGGTGAGGCATTCACCGCCGCCCGCCGCTTTGCGATCCCCGCCATCGAGAAGATCGGCCCACTGCTCCTCGAAGATGTGGGCGTACCGCTGCACAGGCTGCCCGATCTGATCGACGGCATCGAGGCGATCGCCGCCAACCGCCGGGTGCTCATCTCGGTGATCGCACACGCCGGCGACGGCAACACCCATCCGCTGATCGTGCACGACCCCACCGACGCCGACGAGACGGCCCGGGCCAATGCCGCGTTCGGAGAGGTGATGGACCTGGCAATTGCGTTGGGCGGCACCATCACCGGCGAGCACGGCGTCGGCAGGCTCAAGAAGGGCTGGCTGCCGAATCAGCTCGGCGACGACGTCATCGAACTGACCCGGCGCATCAAGGACACCCTCGATCCACTCGGCATCCTCAATCCCGGAACCATGCTGTAAAGCTCGACCCCCCGCTCGAATTCGCGCCACTTACCTGCGTTCGCGCCGGTTGCAACCGGCGCGAACGCAGGTAAGTGGCGCGAACTTTGGGGGTTGGGGCCGCCCGGCGTCAGGTGTCGGACGACGACTCCAGCAGCCGCAGCCACACCTCACTCACCGACGGATACGACGGGACCGCATGCCACAGGGTGGCGATCGGTACCCGCCCGACGATCGCGATGGTCGCGGCGTGGAGCAGTTCGTCGACCTCGGGTCCGGCAAACGTGGCACCGACGATGACGTCGGCCCGTCGGTCGATCACCAGCCGGGCCCGCCCGGAGGCGTCGTCACGCAGCAACCCGAATCCGGCGACCGACGACATGTCGACGTCGGCGAGCTTCACGTCGATTCCCTTGGCGTTCGCCTCCCGTTCGGTCAGCCCGACGCTCGCCACCTGCGGGTCGGTGAACACCACCTGCGGGACCGGCACGTCGACGGGCACCGGAGGCGGGATCCGGTTCTCGGCGTGGGCGGCGATGGCGTGACCGACATTGCGGGCCTGGTACTTACCCCAATGTGTCAGCGCCGGACCGCCACTGGCATCGCCCACCCAATAGAGCCACGACGCATCCTCGTTGACCGAATCAAGGCCGATACCCTTACGCGCCGGCGCTCTGCCGGTGGCCACCAAGATCTCGTCGGCCGTGATCGACTCGCCGTCGACCACAACGGTCACCGCGTCGCCATGGATCCGGCCGACCCCGGTATCGGCCGCGACGGGCCGGGCCACCTCGGTCACCTCCACGTTGCGACGAACATCCACGCCGCTGTTGATCAAGCCCTGCGCGACGAGTTCACCGGCAAACGGCTCGGACTTTCCGAGCAGCGGACCCCGGGCCAGCAGCGTGACCTCGGTGCCGAGCGCGGCCATCCACGTCGCGGCTTCACAGGCGACGACACCGCCACCGACGACGATCAGCGACGCCGGGATCTCCCGGACACCGGTGGCATCGCGGGATGTCCAGGGGTACGCCGAGGCGTAGATGCTCGGGATGACGGGGGTGCTCCCGGTGGCGACGACAACGGCCTCCCGCGCCTTGATGGTCTTGCTGCGCCCGCCGTTGTCGACCTCGACCGTGCGCTTGCCCCGCAGGATCCCGTGACCCCGGACGACGTCGATGCCCAGGCCCTGGGCCCACTCCACCTGGCCCTCGTCCTCGTAGTCTTTCACCCACTCGTCACGGCGGCGCATCAGTTCTTCGGGAAGGATCTTCTTCCCGACCTTGATGCCGGCGAGGTGACGGGCAGCGGCGTGGACGGCGACCGGCCGAAGCATCGCTTTGCTGGGCATACAGGCCCAGTAGGAACATTCACCGCCGAGGAGTTCGTGCTCGATGATCACCGCGGTGCGGGACGATCCGGCGACCGCATATTGCGCCGCGACCTCCCCGGCCGGGCCGCCACCGATCACCACGACGTCGTACTCGGTCTCTGCCATCACCCCACCTTGCCACTGTGGGCGAACGTGTTCCAGACCTGCGGATCACTCAGTCGGGTGCGCTGCCCCCGGAGGCGGGCGCAGGTCTCTTCACCAGGTCGACTTCGAACTCGGTCTCGCGTTCGGCGGCGTGCCGCGCCAACACGAACACCGCGCGGAGCATCGTCACCAGTGCGACCCCGGCGACAACACCCTCGATCCAGTTGACATCGATCCGCTCGCCGAGGATCAGCACGCCCATCGCCATGGCGACCGCGGGCTCCCACACCGTCATCGCCGGGAACGACGTCTGCAGGTCGTGGGCCGCGAACGCCAGCTGCTGGGTGACCACCGACCCGGAGGCGACGAGCAGGATCAGATAGAGCTCCGGATGGATCAGGATCTCGACGAAACCGTCCTCGAGCTGAGTCATCACACCTTTGAGCAGGAATGCCTGCACGCCGGTGAGCAGGCCAGAGGCGGAGCCCAACAGCAGCGCCCGATGGTGGGAAGAGACGAACTTCGAAGCCACGACCAATGCGGCCAGGACGGCGATCACCACCACGATCGTGCCGGCGAGTGTCCCCGCCGAGACGTGGCCCAGGCCCGCTTCCGGCTGCGCGATCACCACGAAGGCGGCAATGCAAACCGTCAGGATGATGCCCCATTTCCACTCGTGGAAATTGAGGCGCCGATGGTCGAGGTAGGCCTCCATGGGCAATGCGAACAGGACCGACAGGACGATCAGCGGCTGCACCAACAGCAGCGATCCCATCCCGAGCGCCGCGGCCTGCAGGGCGAACCCGCCGGCCGCGATCACCACCCCCAGCCACCACCGTTTGGTGATGCCACCCGATGGGGTGGACGAGCGCTGGCGCACGAGAGTCCCGCTGGCGACGAGCAAGGCCGAGAGCGTCGCCAACAGCGCCGGGAGGAACAAATGCACGGTCCCGACATTACTTGCCGACAGTGGGAGAAAGCTGAGAGCGACGGCCCCTTGTGAGCCAATCGGCAACAACGTCAGGATGAACTCCGTGCATCTGGGTACTCGTCACCCTGCGACCGTCGCCGTGGCGGCTGATAATCGAGTAGCCCTGTCCGTATCAGAGAGGTGCCACCATGTCCTTGGCCGACTACACCGAATCCGAACTCGACCTCGACCTGCGCTGGTGGGACGCCGCCAACTATCTGACCGTCGCGCAAATCTACTTGCAGGACAACGTCTTGTTGCGGGAGCCGCTCAAGACCGATCACATCAAGCCGCGTCTTTTGGGACACTGGGGCACCAGCCCCGGACTCTCGGCGATCTACACACTGCTCAATCGCCGGATCCGGGACACCGGATCGAAGTGGCTGTACATCACCGGGCCCGGCCACGGTGGCCCGGCATTGGTGGCGTCGACGTACCTCGAAGGCACGTACAGCGAGATCTATCCGCACATCTCCCGCGACTCGGACGGCGTGCAGGCCCTGTGCCGGCAGTTCTCGACACCGGGCGGCGTCCCGAGTCACGTCAGCGTCCAGACGCCCGGCTCGATCCATGAAGGCGGCGAACTCGGATACGCGTTGATCCACGCCGCGGGCGCGGCGTTCGACAACCCCGAACTGGTCGTCGCCTGTGTGGTCGGTGACGGCGAGGCCGAGACGGGTCCGTTGTCGGGGTCGTGGAAGATCCCGGCCTTCCTGAATCCGGTGCGCGACGGCGCGGTGCTCCCGATCCTGCATCTCAACGGCGCCAAGATCGCCGCGCCCACCGTGCTCGGCCGGACCAGCGATCGCGACATCGAGGCCTATCTGTCCGGGCAGGGCTGGGCGCCGGTGTTCGTCGAGGGCCACGATCCGCGCCAGGTGTTCACCGACCTCGCCCGGGCACTGACCGACGCCCACGACGAGATCGCGAACATCCAGGCCGACGCGCGCACCGGGGTGCCCAGCGGCAACAAGTGGCCGGCCATCGTGCTTCGGACACCCAAGGGATGGACCGGTCCGCACACGGTCGACGGCAAACTGATCGAGGGCACCCATTGGAGCCATCAGGTTCCGCTCTCCGGTGTGCGCGAGAATCCCGAACACCTTGCGCTCCTTGAGGAGTGGCTTCGTAAATACCGTCCGGACGAACTGTTCGACGCAGACGGGACACTCGTTCGCGAGCTCGCCGAACTGGCCCCGACGGGCGACCTGCGGATGGGTGCGACCCCGTACGCCAATGGTGGCCGCAATCTCGTCCCGCTGAGGATTCCCCCGCTCGAGTCGTATGCGTTGCAGATCGATGCCCCCGGCGCCACGTCGTACGAGACCACCAAGGTTCTCGGTGAGCTGATGCGCGACATCTATCGCGACAACTCCACCGCCGACCACGGCGGCAACTTCCGGCTGTTCAGTCCGGACGAGACCGCGTCGAACCGTCTGCAGGCCGTCTTCGAGGAGACCGACCGGTGCTGGCAACTACCGCGCACCGAATACGACGATGGGCTCTCACCCGAAGGCCGGGTCATGGAGGTGCTCAGCGAGCATCTCTGTCAGGGCTGGCTGGAGGGCTACCTGCTGACCGGCCGCCACGGTCTGTTCGCCACCTATGAGGCGTTCGCGATGGTCAGTGTGTCGATGCTGGTCCAGCACGCCAAGTGGCTGCAGCATGCGGCGGCGCTGCCATGGCGCGAACCGGTGGCGTCGTTGAACGTCCTGCTCACCAGCACCTGCTGGCGCAATGACCACAACGGCTTCAGCCATCAGGGCCCCGGCATGATCGACGCCGTCATCCCGCTCTCGCCCGAGGTGGTCCGGGTCTGGTTGCCGCCGGACTCCAACACGTTGCTGTCGGTGGCCGATCACTGCTTCCGCAGCAAGGACCACGTGAATGTGCTGGTCGTCGACAAGCAGTCCCATCCGCAGTACCTGACCCTCGAGCAGGCCAATGAGCACTGCGCCGCCGGGGCCTCGATCTGGGAATGGGCCGGCACCGAGACCTCCACGGTGGGCGTCGACGGCGAACCCGACATCGTGCTGGCCTCCGCCGGCGACGTACCGACCCAGGAGATCCTCGCCGCGGCCCACCTGCTGCGGGAATGGGTGCCGTGGCTGCGCGTCCGGATGGTGAACGTCATCGACCTGATGGTGCTCCTGCCCCAGAACGATCACCCGCACGGCCTGCCCGAACAGGCCTTCATCGACCTGTTCACCGCCGACACCCACGTCGTCTTCGCGTTCCACGGATACCCGCGCGCAATTCACCAACAACTCCACGGACGCACCAACGCCGAGCGTTTCCACGTCCGCGGGTTCAACGAACAGGGCACCACCACAACGCCTTTCGACATGGTGGTGCTCAACAAGATGAGCCGTTACCACCTGGTGCTCGAAGCGCTGCGGCGCACCAGGCGGGTGCCGGAGAAGACTGCCGAGCTCGCCGAGTTCTGCCAGGCCCAACTGCAGCGACACCACGACTACGTCCGCGAACACTTCGAGGACATGCCGGAGATCCGCGAGTGGCAGTGGTCCTGAGTCGCTCGACGGAGCGGCCTCGGCGACGAGGGCGCCGGATCTGCGGCCCCGCGCCATCGCCCGAACCTACCTCGCGGTCCGACCGCCACGATCATTCCATCCGGAAACATGCTGGTCGGCGCGCCGACTGGCCGTTGTCCGAAAAGTAGGGCACCCTGGATCAGGTGAGTGGCCTTTCCGCATCGACGCGAGCGATGCTTCGTGATGACCTGGAGCGGCTGATGACGCTGAGCCGAGACCAGATCGAATGGGCGTGCTCCGACACCACCGCACTGGCCGAGCTCATCGGATTCGGATTCGACGAGGTTGTCGAGCTGCGGGAGAACGCCGAACTCGAATGGCTTCGCGGCCACCCCGAGTGCGCACAACACCTCGAACAAGAAGCCTCCGCCTGGAACGCCACGGTGCGACTTCTCCGTACCGCGCTGGCGCAGTCCCGCAGTGCGGCGGGCACCGGTCGGCATCGCCGCACGGCCTGATCGTCTCCGGATTTCCTTGACCGGCGGGCTACCGTCGAACCTGTGAGTCGAACACTGATCCTGATGCGGCACGGCAAATCGGACTATCCCGACGGCGTGATGGACCATGAACGCCCCCTGGCCGAACGTGGCCGTCGAGAGGCTGCACTGGCCGGCCGGTGGATGGTCGACTCCGGGCTTCGCGTCGACCACGTGCTGTGCTCCACCGCCACCAGGACCCGGCAGACACTGGAACGTACCGGCATCAGCGCCCCGACCACTTACGTCGAAGAGATCTACGGCGGCGATTCCGACGACGTCTGCGAGGCCATCCGGATCTACGTCCCGGCCGGTGCCGAGACGGTCCTGGTGGTCGGGCACGAGCCGGGTATGCCGGCGACCGCGGTCGCACTCGACCCCGACGCACCCATCCCGCGGTTTCCGACCTCGGCGTACGCGGTGCTCAGCATCGAGACCCCCTGGGGCGAGATCGGATTGACGCCGAATCCCGGCAATCGCATGGTCAAGATGGTGATTCCGCGGGATTGACCGGCGCTCGGGTCGGGCCCTACCCGACCTGGGCGCGTTCCAGGATCGGCGCGAGGTCCAGTCCTTCCGGCAGGGTTCCGTACGCCCCGGCCCAGTCACCACCGAGTCGCGTGGCGGCGAAGGCTTCCGCCACGGTCGGGTGTCCGTGCCGCAGCAGCAGGGATCCCTGCAGCGCAATGCATATCGACTCCGCGATACGGCGCGCGGTGGGTTCTGCGGCGGTGACCAGCTGCTTCTTCAACGCGGCCAGGTACGTGTCGTACCTGTCGTCGAGTCCGGTCGCGCGGTCCAATTCGTCGAACAGAGCGTCCACCGACTTCGGAGCGGTGGCCATGGCGCGCAACGTGTCGAGTGCACTGACGTTGCCGCTGCCCTCCCAGATCCCGTACAGCGGGGCCTCCCGATACAGCCGCGGCATCCCCGAGTCCTCGACATAGCCATTGCCACCAAGGCATTCCATCGACTCGGCCACGTGGGCGGTGGCCCGTTTGCACAGCCAGTACTTGGTGGCCGGGAGTCCGATCCGCCGCAGCAACGTCTCGGTGTCGTCACCGCGTTCGGCGGCATCGGTGGCACCGGCCATCCGCATCGACACCATCGTCGCGGCCTCGGACTCGATGGCCAGGTCGGCGAGCACGTTGCGCATCAGGGGCTGGTCGATCAGATACTCACCGAACACCTTCCGGTGCCGGGCGTGATGGATCGCCTGCGTGAGACCCTGCCGCATGTTGCCTGCACTGGCCAGCGCACAGTCGAGTCTGGTCAGGTTCACCATCTCGATGATGGTCCGTACGCCGCGGCCCTCGTCCCCGACCAGCCACGCGATGGCACCGTCGTACTCCACCTCCGACGACGCGTTCGCGTGGTTGCCCAGCTTGGTCTTGAGCCGCTGCAGCCGCATTCGGTTGCGCGTGCCGTCCGGCAGCACCCGCGGCAGGAAAAAGCACGACAGCCCGCCCGGCGCCTGGGCGAGTACCAGGAACACATCGGACATCGGCGCCGAGGTGAACCACTTGTGCCCGGTCAAGGTGTAGCTGCCATCCGAATTGGGCTGCGCGCTGGTCTGATTGGCCCGCACGTCGGAGCCGCCCTGCTTTTCCGTCATCGACATCCCGGCGATCAGACCCGCCTTGCCCGACGGAACCGACAGCGTCGGGTCATAGCTGCGCGAGCTCAGCAGCGGCTCGTAGATCGCGGCGAGCTCAGGATTGTGACGGAGCGCCGGAACCACCGCATAGGTCATCGAAATCGGGCAGACGTGGCCGGCTTCGACATTCCAGACACCGAGTTTGGCGGCGCGCACCACATGGGCACCGGCCCGGGCGTCGGCCCACGGCGCACCGTGCAACCCGTGCCCGACCGCCACCTCCATCAACTGGTGGTAGGCGGGATCGTATTCGACCTCGTCGATGCGATATCCGTACCGGTCGTGGGTCCGCAGCACCGGTTCATTGCGATCCGCGAGTTCACCCCATCTCTGCGCCTGCGCCGTTGCGGCGATGGCACCGAGGGCCGTGACCTCGTCGGCACCCCACGCGCCACCTTCTCGAACCAGCGACTCCGACAGCGCGGGGCTGGTCGCCGGGTTGTATCCGACCAGCGGCGGAACCTGATTGAACACTTCATGTGTATCGACCATCACACCATCGTCCCACTCACCGAATGGTGCGTTCTCCGAACCCTTCGACGTCGCTATTGTCTGATTGGCACGGGTTTACGTCCGGGCGCGGCAGGCCGACGTTGCCGCCATACTGGACGTACGCAACCAGCGACCAGGAGTACAGCAGGTGAAGCTTTCAGCATCCACGGCGACAGTCGACGCAGACACCGGTCCGGCTCGAGCATTGTTCCTGGTCCATGACAACGACACCGACCGCGGGATCGCCGACACCGGAACGCTCCGCGAGCATGTCGCCGAGCGCGGATATGAATACGACATCGTTCACCCGGCGGATGAGTTCCCCGATGTGACCGAATACGAGTTCGTGATCATCATGGGTTCGGCGGAGTCGGCATACGACGATTCGGTTCCGTGGCTCGCCGCCGAGATCGCCTACCTGCGTTCGGCTCTGGCCGCCAACATACCGATCTTCGGGGTCTGCTTCGGTGGACAGCTACTGGCCCGGGTCCTCGGCGGCAAGGTCAAACGTTCCGAGATGCCCGAACACGGATACGTCATGATGGACACCGTCGCACCGGATCTGGTGTCCCGCGGCCCGTGGATGCAGATGCACTTCGACCGATTCACGCTGCCACCCGGAGCCCGCGAAATCGCCCGCAACGGCGCCGCACTGCAAGCCTTCACATTCGGCAGAAACCTGGGCGTTCAGTTCCATCCGGAGATCTCACCGGCGGTCTGGGCGACCTGGCAGGCCGGCTGGGCCGCCGCCCGCGAGGGACAGCTGGTGGTCGAACGAGGGATCGACCTGCAAAGGATCACGGCCGAGATCTCCGCGCGCGCCGACGAGTCCCGGCGAAACTGCGGGATCCTCCTCGACGCGTTCCTGTCCCTCGCTCACGCGCCCGTGTAGGGCGGCACCGCCAAACAGGGCACCGCGCGGGAGTTGGCCGGGTCCAGTGCATTGAGGACCATGGCCGCCGAACGCTGGTTGGAGACGATCGAGAGATGATCGGACCGGTCAGCCGAACAGGTGTCCTGGACAACGATATTCGTCACGTCGATACCGTCCGGGCCGTCGAGGATCCCGCTCGTGTACGGCGTCACCAGCTGGTCGTACCGGGTGACGATGTTGGTGTAGGTGATGCCCTCGACATACGGTCCCCCACCGGCAATGATGGCCGCTTCGAAGGACTCATCCCCCGGTGCGGCAATGCAGTCGGGGCAGTCGGTGTCCGGGATTGCGATCGGCGGCAGGCCCAGACCCTCGACGAACACGGAAGTGATGTCCGACCAACCCGATCCGTCGTCGGACCCCTGCCAGTACGGCGCCAACGACACATACCTGTCGATCTTGGGCGCACCGCCGTAGTACTTCGCCCAGTACGTCGGGATCTGGGTACCCTGCGAATGACCCACGATGTCAACCTTTTTCGCACCGGTTTTCGCGAGCACGTTGTCGACGAACACCTTGAGCTGCCAGGCACTGACATCCTTCGGGCCGAGTCCACCGACCCGGGACGCCGGCCACACCGACGACAACTCCCCATAGGTCGGCGCGAAGACGCAATAGCCCTCGTTCTTCAGTACTGGGACCATCGATATCCAGTTGGTCTGCTGACTGCCGGCGGTTCCGTGCACGAGCACCACCGGATTCGGATGCTCGGCCGAAGGCTTACAGCTGTAGTCGTTCGATCCGGGCAACGATCCACCCGGGTTCGCGAGTTCGGCAGGAATGCCGGCCAGGAAGTTGTAGGTCACCGGCAAGGGGGCGGCCTGCGCGGCCGGCGCCACACCGAGCCCGATCACCAGCAGGATTGTTGTGACCAGCACCGATCGAAACGTCCACCGCATTGCTTTGTCCCTTCGCGTTCTGGCCTTGAAGCTAGCACTGAACGCTCAGTTCTCGGCAGGCATCAGCAGATCAAAGCGCACCCCGAGCAAGCGGATGGGACGATCGAGTTCGAACTTGTGCAGGACGTCGAGCATCTCGGCTTCCAGAACCGCCGGATCGGTGGTGGGCGCCGGCAACTTGTGCGACTTCGTGCGGGTGTAGAAGGTCTTGGTGCGCACCGTCACCGCCACCCGAAACGGTATGCGCTGCTCGACGATCACCTGGTCCAGCAGTTCCCGGGTGAGACGCCGGACGGCGTCGTCGATCTCTGCGGGATCGGTGAGGTCGGCCGGAAATGTCTCGACCTTGCTGTGCGAGCGGGCGATGAACGGTTCGGTGCTGACGTTGATGTCACCACCCCCACGCGAGAGCAGGTTCAGCCAGTTGCCCAGATGCGGGCCGAATTCTGCGATCAGGTGGCCGCGGTCCTCGGCCGCCAACTGCGCCACCGTCATGATGCCCAGCTTCTCGAGCTTGGCTGTCGTCTTCGGCCCCACGCTCCACAGATCACCGACACCCCGCTCCCCCATGATCGGCATCCAGTTCTGGCTGTCCAGCGAAAAGACATGCTCCGGCTCACGTTTGGCAAACCCGGTGGCCATCTTGGCCCGCTGCTTGTTGTCGCTGATGCCCACGGCCGACGACAGCTGGTTGTCGTCGAGGATGCGCCGGCGGATCGACCCGGCGAGCTCGCGGAGGTCGACGTCGGTGTCGTCGACCGGAACCCCGAGGAATGCCTCATCCCAGCCGATCACCTCGACGGGATACCCGAAACTTCGCAGCGTCGACATCACCTCATCGGAGGCCACGTCGTACGACGGGTGATCCAGCGGGAGGTAGATGGCCTCCGGCATCTTGCGGAACGCTGATCGCAGCGGCATCCCGGCCCGAACCCCGAGGTCACGGGCTTCGTAGGACGCACAGGTGACGACCTTGCGCGGCTCCATCGGATCGCCGGTGCCCCCGACGATCACCGGAACACCGACCAGATCAGGGTTCCGGCGGCGCTCCACCGAGACCTGGAACTGATCCAGGTCGACGTGCATGATCGCTCGGAAACGGCGAACCGGAGGCGTTGTCATCCCTGCCGACAATATGACAGAACGAGGTCAGGCGCCCGGAAAGGCCAGCCCGTGTTACTGAGGCCCGGTCGCCATCAGATCTGTCCGGTGGCGTCGTACATCCAGGACATGTCGGAGGCGGCCAGCTTTTCCATCCAGTCCGGCGGAGCCGTCGATGCCAACCCGCCGAAGTCCCAGTAGTCCTTCCATCGGGTGATCTTGCCGCCCGACACCTTGTGAACGGTCACAAATGCCAGCGTCGCGGACTCGCCGGTGGGCCAGGTCCAGGTCTCGCTGTGCTCGTACATCACGTCGGGGCCGCTGGAGATCAGGAGACCGTCGTGGTTGATGTAGTCGGACAGCGGTTCCAAGCCCACCTTGAGCCGCTTGACGATGTCGTCGGGCCCACGCGCCGCAGCGGCGGGCCCCAGCGGCATGTCGACGTAGATGCAGTCGTCGGACACAAACCCCTTGACCCCCTCCCAGTCCCGCTTGCTCAATGCTGCCCAGAGACCCAGGACCGCGGACTTGTTGTCATCTGACACGCTCGTACCTCTTTTCAGTAGTTCTCGCGGGTAGGAAACGGCCGAACCTCTTGTGCCCGAGTGCATCTGCCGGTCGGTCACCGGTGAACACCGTCTCCCCATTGACCATGACGGTGCGGACGGTGCGCTCGTTGCGGTTGACCATCCGCGAGAGCCCTCCGAACTGTTCGACCTCGGCCTCCCGATAGTCCTCGAGCGATGCGTCGAGATACTCGGGGTCGAGTAGGAACAGATCGGCCCGATCACCGACGCGCAGGTGCCCGGCGTCGATCCCGTACCAGTCGGCGAGCTCGCCGGTCAGCCGGTGAACCGCGTGCTCGACGGTCATGAACGGCGCACCGGCCTCGGCGGCGGTGTGTACGTGCCGAAGCAGTCGCAGTCCGAAGTTGTAGAACGCCATGCTCCGCAGGTGCGCCCCTGCGTCGGAGAACCCGATCTGGATCCCGGGTTCCTTCGCGAGCTTTTTGAGGAGCTCGGGCCGATGGTTGGAAATGGTGGTGCGCCAACGGACTTTCGTCCCGTGCTCGAGAAGGAGGTCGAGGTAGGCGTCGACCGGGTGCAGCCCGCCGCGGTCGAGTCCGACCTGGCCGAAGGTCTTTCCGACCACGACGCTGTCCGGGCACTCGACGATTTCGGCGTCGAAGAAATCCCGATGCCAGACCCGTGGTCCGTACTTCTTGTCGTAGTCCTTACGGAACGCGCGGCGGTAATTCTCATCGCGCATCAGCTCATTGCGATCGATCTCGCCCTGCAGGTGCAGCGCCGCCGCTCCGGACCCGAATTCCTCGAACACGGCGAGTTCCATACCGTCGGCGTACACCTCGAACGGGACGGGCAGATGCTGCCACCGGAAATCGCCGCCGAGCCGGTTGACGCCCCTCGCGATGGGACCCATTGCGTGGATCACCTCTGGACGTGCCTTGATGTCGGCCGCAGACAGCAGGCTCGTCTTCAGTCTTGGGCGCCCCCAACCCAGGGACGTCAGCACCTGCGACAGCACGTTGAGCGGCCGGGAGATGTCCGGGCCGGACTGCAGCACTCTCGCCCTTTTCCGCAGGATCGCGTTGAGCCTCCGCAATTCCCGCCGCTTCGCGTACGTGGACGGGAGCGTGCGGGACCGGCAGAGCACGCCGTCGAGTTTGTCGAAGAGGAGCTGCTGCGAGGACAACCCCAAAAAGCCCGCATCCAACGCCTCGGTGAGCATGGTTTCCATTCGGAGTTGCTCGGCAGGCGTGGGCGTGACATCGCCTCGGGTGGCGCGGTCGAGGCCCATGGTCGCGGCGCGGATATCGGAGTGCCCGATGAACGCCGCGACGTTGGGGCCCAGGGCGAGAGACTCGAGCGCCTCGACATACTCGCCCGCGGTCCGCCAGGTTCGGTGTTGCTCGATGTTCGAGATGACGTGCTGCCGCGGGATCGCCTCGACCCGCCCGAACAGGTCACCGGCAACCTCGGCGTCCACGTGGATCGTCGACAGCGAGCAGGAACCCAGCAGCACCGTGGTGACGCCGTGGCGCAACGATTCGCTCAACGCCGGACCGCCGAGTACCTCCACGTCATAGTGCGTGTGGATGTCGACCATCCCGGGCAGGACCCACAAACCCGTTGCGTCGATGACGTCGGAGCAACCGTCGGCCTCCAGAGATTCAGCGGAGATCTCGACGATGCGGCCATCACGGATCCCGATGTCACGGATCTCTGACGCGCGGCCGGTGCCGTCGAACCACCGCCCGCGACGGATCACGATGTCGTAGGTCATGGACGGATTACAACCCAGGCCGGCGAGTCACGTCAGCCGATTCACCAAGCTGGTAACCGTCAACCTCAACGGACCAAATCTGTCCTGGATTGCTGGGACACTGAGGTCAGCCCACAGTGAACCCACAACCAGAGGAACCGTCATGAACTGGACACTCGAAGTGATCACGCTGCCGGTCACCGACGTCGACCGCGCCCGGGACTTCTACAAGAAGATCGGATTCAAACTCGACCACGACCAGACGGTGTCCGACGACATCCGTTTTGTGCAGATGACCCCACCGGGATCGGACTGCTCCATCGCCTTCGGCAAAGGTCTCATCGATTCCGAACCCGGATCGGTGAAAGGCCTGCAGGTCTGCGTCACCGACATCAACGAGGCGAGGGACCATCTGCTATCGGTGGGCGTCGATCCCGGCGAAGTGGACATCCAGACCTGGGGCCACTTCGTCTACTTCGCCGATCCCGACGGTAACTCCTGGAATGTCCAGTACCTGCCCTCTCGCGACGACACCTGACCCTGACCCCCTCCCCCACCCCAAATTCGCGCCACTTGCCTGCGTTCGCGCCAGTTGCAACAGGCGCGGACGCGGGTAAGTGGCGCGAATTCGGGATCAGGCAGCAGCCATCAGGCCATGCGCGGTCAGCGCCTCCACCAAGATCCGGTGCAGGCGTCCCGGCTTCTCCAGATCGCTCCAGTTCCAGCGCACGACGACGACCCCTAAGCGACGCAGCCTCTGCTCACGCCACTTCTCCCGCTCGTACGCCTGCTCGGTCGTTTCACCGGGACGCAGGTAGCGGATGTACTTTGCGTAGCCGTCGAACTCACCGGCCACCAGAGAACCCCAATCGAAATCGGTGCGGGCCACGAACGTTCCATCCGGGGTCGAGAACCTGTGCTGCAGACGTGGAACCGGTATGTCGCCGAAGCTCAACATCAAAGCGCGAGAGAGGGATTCACCGACGCTCTCGGACTTCCCGTCGGCCACCGCGAGCGCTGCGCGAGCAATCGAGACGCCGGTCCTGCCTGCGCTGCGTCGTAAAACGGTCTCGAGTTCGGATCGCGACACCCCCGCGTACATCGCGCCGTCGAGCACACACACCGCCTGGAAGAACGTCCCGGAGCGCGCGACATCGATTGCCGTCCTCGCCGGCGAGGTCATCAGGAACTCACCAACCGTGACCACCTCGTCTGGCTCCCACTTCGCCCCGTGCACGACACATGCCCGGCCCTTCCGGTGGCCTCCTCCGATTCGGTTTGCCGTGAAGTGGACCCGGGATCGGTCACCGTTGAGCGCCGGGAGTCCATGCAGGACTGCGGCAGACCAGTGACTGATCGCCTTGCCCGGCTCACCGTTGTCGGCAGCCGCAAGGACCTGCCGCCGGTAGATCTCCGTTTCGCGGGCAAACTGATCGAGCGCAGCCAGGTCTGAGGTGAAAGTGTAGAAACCGCGGTACAAACGACGCATCTCACCTGTCTTGACGCGGGTGGCCAGCTGCCGATCGAGTTCGCCGATCTGGACTGCATCACGGCGACGGACGAGGTTGGGGTCTTCGATGTTGGGTTCGCTCATGCACCGACATTCAGCGGCGGCACCGACCGAACTCACGCTCCCATGACGCTCGGACGCCCGGCCTGTGGATCAGCGCCGCTGCTGTGCACATCCAAATTCGCGCCACTTGCCGACGTTCGCGCCGGTTGCAACCGGCGCGCACGCAGGTAAGTGGCGCGAATCTGTCAGTGGGCAACAAAAAGCGGGCGCCCCCTCGAAAGGGAGCGCCCGCCTTTGTAGCGTTTACCTAGCGGTAGTCGCTGCTGAATCCGTAATCGTCCAGCGGGACAGCCGCACCCGAGGGGGCACCGAAGGTGCCGTCCGGGCTGTAGTAGGTGTCGTCGTAAGACGGCACCGCGTACGCAGCTGCACGTGCTTCTTCGGTCGGCTGCACCTGGATGTTCCGGTACCGGTTGATACCGGTTCCGGCCGGGATGAGCTTACCGATGATCACGTTCTCCTTGAGGCCGACGAGCTTGTCGCTACGGCTGTTGATGGCCGCATCGGTGAGCACGCGAGTGGTCTCCTGGAACGACGCCGCCGACAACCAGGACTCGGTTGCAAGCGATGCCTTGGTGATACCCATGAGCACCGGACGTCCGGCAGCGGGCTCGCCACCCTCGGCCACGACGCGACGGTTGGCCGCCTCGAACTCGGCCCGCTCGGTGAGCGAACCGGGCAGGAACTCGGTCGCACCGGAATCGATGATCGTCACGCGACGCAGCATCTGACGAACAATCGTCTCGATGTGCTTGTCGTGGATCGACACACCCTGGCTCCGGTAGACCTCCTGGACCTCGTTGACCAAGTGGATCTGCACCTGACGGGGACCCATGACACGCAGGACCTCGTGCGGATCGGCAGCACCTTCCATGAGCTGCTGACCGACCTCGACGTGATCGCCATCGGCGAGCAGACGCTCGGTGCCGTCGTCGTGCTTGAAGACACGCAGACGCTGACGCTTCGAGATCTTGTCGTAGACAACCTCTTCCGAACCGTCGTCGGGGATGATCGTCATCTTGTAGAAGCGATCGTCGTCCTCGAGACGGATCCGGCCGGAGACCTCGGCGATCGGGGCCTTGCCCTTGGGGACACGGGCCTCGAACAGCTCCTGGACACGCGGCAGACCGCCGGTGATGTCGTCACCGACACCACCCTGGTGGAACGTACGCATGGTCAGCTGGGTACCGGGCTCACCGATCGACTGGGCCGCGACGATACCGACGGCCTCGCCGATGTCGACGAGCTTGCCGGTGGCCATCGACCGTCCGTAGCAGGTGGCGCAGACGCCGGTGCCGGTGCCACAGGTCAGGACCGAACGGACCTTGACCTGCGAGATGCCGGCCTCGAGCAGAGCCTCGATCGCGGGATCACCGAGATCGAATCCGCGCTCGATGATGACCTTGCCGTTGGCGTCGATCGCGTCCGCGGCCAACGTCCGTGCGAACGTCGACGTTTCGACGTGGGCATCGCGGATGAGCGAGCCATCGGCCTGACGCTCGGCGATGACCGTGTTGATGCCACGCTCGGTGCCACAGTCGGTCTCACGCACGATGACGTCCTGCGAGACGTCCACCAGACGACGGGTCAGGTAACCCGAGTCGGCGGTACGAAGCGCGGTGTCGGCCAGACCCTTACGGGCGCCGTGCGTGTTGATGAAGTACTCGGCGACGGTCAGACCCTCGCGGAACGAGGACTTGATCGGACGCGGGATGAACTCACCCTTCGGGTTCGTCACCAGACCCTTCATACCCGCCAGCGAGCGGATCTGGGTCATGTTGCCCGCGGCACCGGACTGCACGATCATCGGGATCGGGTTGTCGTCGGGGTAGTGCCGCTCCATGTCGGTACCGACCTCTTCGGTGGCCTGTTTCCAGATCTCCACCAGTGCGTCACGACGCTCGGCAGCGGTCAGGGCACCACGCTGGAACTTGCGCTCCAGACCATCGGCCCGGTCCTCGTACCGTTCGAGGATTTCACCCTTGTTCGGCGACACGAGCACGTCGGACATCGCGATGGTGACACCCGAACGGGTGGCCCAGTAGAAGCCGGCGTCCTTGAGCTTGTCGACGGTCTGCGCGACGACGATCATCGGGTAGCGCTCGGCCATGTCGTTGATGATCGTGGCCTGACGCTTCTTCGGCATCTGCTCGTTGACGAACGGGTAGTCGTTCGGCAGGAGCTCGTTGAACAGCACGCGTCCCAGAGTGGTCTCGACAGTCCACGGGGTGCCGAACTTCCAGCCCTCGGGGAACTGCTCGCGCTCGATCGCCCGGGTCGGACGCTGATGCGTCAGCCGGACCTTGATCGGAGCCTGAACACTGAGCACGCCACGGTCCACGGCCATCTGAGCCTCGGACGGTGTCGAGTAGACACCGCGCTCGACGTCGTCGCCGGTCGATGCGGTGTACGCGCCGACCGCCTCGGGCTTGAGCGTGGTCAGGTGGAACAGACCGGTCACCATGTCCAGACGCGGCATGGCGAGCGGACGGCCCGATGCCGGCGACAGGATGTTGTTCGACGACAGCATCAGGATGCGGGCCTCGGCCTGCGCCTCGGCGGACAGCGGCAGGTGCACTGCCATCTGGTCACCGTCGAAGTCGGCGTTGAAGGCCTCACACACGAGCGGGTGCAGCTGGATGGCCTTGCCTTCGACCAGCTGGGGCTCGAATGCCTGGATGCCCAGACGGTGCAGCGTCGGCGCACGGTTCAGCAGAACCGGGTGCTCGGCGATGACCTCTTCGAGGACGTCCCACACGGCCGGGCGCTGACGCTCGACCATCCGCTTGGCGGACTTGATGTTCTGCGCCTGGTTCAGGTCGACGAGACGCTTCATCACGAACGGCTTGAACAGCTCGAGCGCCATCAGCTTGGGCAGACCACACTGATGCAGCTTGAGCTGCGGGCCGACGACGATGACCGAACGGCCCGAGTAGTCGACGCGCTTGCCGAGAAGGTTCTGACGGAAACGACCCTGCTTGCCCTTGAGCAGATCGCTCAACGACTTCAGCGGGCGGTTACCCGGTCCGGTGACCGGACGGCCACGACGGCCGTTGTCGAACAGTGCGTCGACGGACTCCTGCAACATCCGCTTCTCGTTGTTGACGATGATCTCGGGGGCACCGAGATCGATCAGTCGCTTGAGGCGGTTGTTGCGGTTGATCACGCGGCGGTACAGGTCGTTCAGGTCGGACGTGGCGAAACGGCCACCGTCGAGCTGGACCATCGGACGCAGCTCCGGCGGGATCACCGGCACGGCGTCGAGGACCATGCCCAGCGGCGAGTTGCCCGACCGGTGGAACGCTGCGACGACCTTGAGGCGCTTGAGGGCGCGGAGCTTCTTCTGCCCCTTGCCGTTGCGGATCGTGTCGCGCAGGATCTCGACCTCGGCGGCGATGTCGAAGTCCTCGAGCAGACGCTTGATGGCCTCGGCACCCATGGCTCCGGTGAAGTACTCGCCGTAGCGGTCCTGGATCTCGCGGTACAGCTTCTCGTCGATGATCATCTGCTTGGGAGCAAGCTTGACGAACTTGTCCCAGATCTCGTCGAGATCGTCGAGGGCGCGCTGCGCGGTGTCACGGATACGGCGCATCTCGCGCTCGCCGGCATCCTTCACCTTGCGGCGGGCATCGGCCTTGGCGCCTTCGCGCTCCAGCTCTGCCAGGTCCTCTTCGAGCTTCTTGGCACGCTCTTCGAGATCGGCGTCGCGCTGATCGGCAACGCCTTTCTTCTCGACCTCCATCTCGGCCTCGAGCGTGGACTTCTCGTTGTGGCGCAGTTCGTCGTCCACAGCGGTGATCACGTAGGCGGCGAAGTAGATGATCTTCTCGAGATCCTTCGGCGCCAGGTCGAGCAGGTAACCCAACCGGCTCGGCACACCCTTGAAGTACCAGATGTGGGTGACCGGTGCGGCCAGCTCGATGTGACCCATCCGCTCACGACGCACCTTGGCGCGAGTGACCTCGACGCCGCAACGCTCACAGATGATGCCCTTGAAGCGCACGCGCTTGTACTTGCCGCAGTAGCACTCCCAGTCCCGGGTGGGACCGAAGATTTTCTCGCAGAACAAGCCGTCCTTCTCGGGCTTGAGCGTGCGGTAGTTGATCGTCTCCGGCTTCTTCACCTCGCCGAACGACCAGTTGTGGATGTCGTCGGCCGTGGCCAGGCCAATCTTCAGTTCATCGAAAAAGTTGACGTCGAGCACTATTTACCTTTCAGTAGCTCAGTCAGAAAAAGCGGAGTGATCAGTTGGCCAGGTCATCGACGGTGGCGGCTTCGTTGCGCGAGAGGTTGATACCCAGGTTGGCCGCAGCCCGCTCCAGGTCCTCGTCGTCGCCGTCACGCATCTCGATGGCAGCACCGTCGGAGCTGAGCACCTCGACGTTCAGGCAGAGCGACTGAAGTTCCTTCAGCAGCACCTTGAACGATTCGGGGATACCCGGTTCCGGGATGTTCTCGCCCTTGACGATCGCCTCGTAGACCTTCACGCGGCCGACAACGTCGTCCGACTTGATGGTCAGAAGCTCCTGCAGCGTGTACGCCGCACCGTAGGCCTGCATGGCCCAGCACTCCATCTCACCGAAACGCTGACCACCGAACTGCGCCTTACCACCGAGCGGCTGCTGGGTGATCATCGAGTACGGACCGGTCGAACGCGCGTGGATCTTGTCGTCGACCAAGTGATGCAGCTTGATGATGTACATGTAACCGACCGAGACCGGGTACGGGAACGGCTCGCCACTACGACCGTCGAACAAGGTTGCCTTGCCGTCGGCGTTGACCATCACATCGCCGTCGCGGTTCGGAAGCGTCGAGGCCAGCAGGCCCGTCAGTTCCTCTTCGCGAGCGCCGTCGAACACCGGGGTGGCGGTGTTCGTGTTGGGCTCCACCGAGAGCATGTCCTCGGGCAGCTTCGACGCCCACTCCGGCACACCTTCGGCGACGTTGATGTTCCAACCGGTCTTGGCGATCCACCCGAGGTGGGTCTCCAGGATCTGACCGATGTTCATACGACGCGGCACACCGTGGGTGTTCAGGATGATGTCGACCGGGGTGCCGTCGGGCAGGAAGGGCATGTCCTCGGCGGGCAGGATCTTGCCGATGACGCCCTTGTTGCCGTGGCGGCCGGCGAGCTTGTCGCCGTCCTGGATCTTGCGCTTCTGGGCCACGTACACCCGGACCAGCTCGTTGACACCGGGAGGCAGATCGTCGTCGTCATCACGCGAGAAGACGCGGATGCCGATGACCTTGCCGGTCTCACCGTGCGGAACCTTGAGCGAGGTGTCGCGAACTTCGCGAGCCTTCTCACCGAAGATGGCGCGCAGCAGGCGTTCTTCCGGGGTCAGCTCGGTCTCGCCCTTCGGCGTGACCTTTCCGACCAGGATGTCGCCGTCGCGGACCTCGGCACCGATGCGGATGATGCCGCGCTCGTCGAGATCGGCGAGCACCTCATCGGAGACGTTCGGGATGTCCCGGGTGATCTCCTCGGCACCGAGCTTGGTGTCGCGGGCGTCGATTTCGTGCTCTTCGATGTGAATCGAGGTGAGCACGTCCTCTTCGACGAGACGCTGGCTCAGGATGATCGCGTCCTCGTAGTTGTGGCCTTCCCACGGCATGATCGCCACGAGAAGGTTCTTTCCGAGGGCCATCTCACCGTTCTGGGTACACGGACCGTCCGCGAGGACCTGTCCGACCTCCACGCGCTGACCCTCGTCCACGATCGGACGCTGGTTGGCACAGGTGCCCTGGTTCGAGCGCGCGAACTTGCGCATCTGGAAGGTGTCGCGGGTGCCGTCGTCTGCCATCACGGTGATGTAGTCGGCGGAGACCTCTTCGACCACACCGGCCTTGCCGTTGATGATCACGTCACCGGCATCGACAGCAGCACGGAGCTCCATGCCGGTACCGACCAGCGGCGACTCGCTGCGAACCAGCGGCACCGCCTGACGCTGCATGTTGGCACCCATCAGGGCGCGGTTGGCGTCGTCGTGCTCGAGGAACGGGATCATGGCCGTGGCCACGGACACCATCTGCCGCGGGCTGACGTCGAGGTACTCGACCTGCGACGAGGTCACGAACTCGACCTCGGCACCCTTCTTACGGACCAGAACACGCTCATCTGTGATGACGCCATCGGCACTGAAGTTGGTGTTGGCCTGTCCGATGAGGAAGCGATCTTCTTCATCAGCCGTCATGTACTGGATCTCGTCGGTGACAACACCGTCGACGACCTTGCGGTACGGGGTCTCGATGAAACCGAACGGGTTGACCCGTGCGTACACCGACAGCGAACCGATCAGGCCGATGTTCGGGCCTTCCGGGGTCTCGATCGGGCACATCCGGCCGTAGTGCGACGGGTGGACGTCTCGGACCTCGAGGCCGGCACGCTCACGGGACAGACCACCGGGGCCCAGCGCCGACAGGCGGCGCTTGTGGGTCAGACCCGACAGCGGGTTGTTCTGGTCCATGAACTGCGAGAGCTGCGAGGTTCCGAAGAACTCCTTGATCGCGGCGACCACGGGACGGATGTTGATCAGGGTCTGCGGCGTGATGGCCTCGACGTCCTGGGTCGTCATCCGCTCGCGAACGACACGCTCCATGCGGGACAGGCCCACGCGGATCTGGTTCTGGATGAGCTCGCCGACGGTACGCAGGCGACGGTTGCCGAAGTGGTCGATGTCGTCGACCTCGACGGGGACCTCTACACCACCGGGCACGGTCATGGTGCTGGTCACGTTGGGGTCGGCCTCGTGCAGACGCACCAGGTACTCGACGGTGGCAACGATGTCTTCTTCGGTCAGCACCGGGGCGCCGGCCATCGGGTTCTCGACCAGACCGAGCTTCTTGTTGACCTTGTAACGGCCGACCTTGGCCAGGTCGTAACGCTTCTCCTTGAAGAACAAGTTCTCCAGCAGGGTCTGCGCCGACTCCTTGGTCGGGGGCTCGCCCGGGCGCAGCTTGCGGTAGACCTCGAGCAGTGCCTCGTCGGTGCCGGCGGTGTTGTCCTTCTCCAGCGTCGACATCATGATCTCGGAGAAGCCGAAGCGCTCCTCGATCTGCTCCTTGGTCCAGCCGAGCGCCTTGAGCAGCACGGTGACCGACTGGCGGCGCTTGCGGTCGATACGAACACCGACGGTGTCACGCTTGTCGATGTCGAACTCGAGCCAGGCGCCACGACCCGGGATGACCTTGACGCTGTGCAGGGTCTTCTCGGTGGCCTTGTCGATGTTCGCATCGAAGTAGACACCGGGGCTACGGACCAGCTGGCTCACGACGACACGCTCGGTGCCGTTGATGACGAAGCTGCCCCGGTCGGTCATGATCGGGAAGTCGCCCATGAACACGGTCTGGGACTTGATTTCGCCGGTGTTGTTGTTGATGAATTCGGCGGTGACGAACAGCGGAGCCGCGTAGGTCATGTCTTTGTCTTTGCACTCCGCGACAGAGGCCTTGACCTCGTCGAAACGCGGGTCGGAGAAAGACAGCGACATGGAACCGGAGAAGTCTTCGATCGGGGACAGTTCGGCGAGGATGTCCTCCAGACCGCCGGTGGGGTTCTCAACGCCGCGAGATGCAGCGCGCTCACGCCATTCCGCGGAACCAACCAGCCACTCAAAGGACTCGAGCTGCACATCAAGCAGTCCGGGTACTTCCAGTGGCTCGCTGATCTTTGCGAATGAGGCGCGCCGAGGCGCACCTGGAATGGTTGAGGTGGACTGGCGGGTGACTGCCAAGATATGTCCTTCCAACACGAATAACTCGTAGTGCCCTAGTGGTGTTTCGCTGCTGTACAACCTGGTCAACGGCGATCACCGGAACACCACAGGCTCTGTGGTCGGAAGGTGAAATCGTGAGGTGGACAGGACGCAGCCAGCGCAACGTCCAACTGTACCAGAAAATGGGCGCACGTAAACAACCCCACGGAGTTACTGCGAACAGACTGCAACCAAGAAGGCCCCGCGTCAAGAGGAACGCGCGGTTTTAGAGGTTAAAAATCAGAGATGCGGCTGATCAACCACTGGCCGTCAATCTTCTGTAGTCCGAGTTCGGTCCGGGCCTGACCCGGTCCACCCATCACCGCGACACCCTGCTGGGTGGTGCTGATGATCATGGTGGTGATGACGGTCGCATTCGAGTCGTCCATATGGCTTACCGCAACCATGTCGACCTGGCATTCGGCGCCCTGTCCGCTCTGCGCCGCAAGGTCTTTGGTCGTGGTTTGATAGTCGTTGAACTGCGTCAACGCCTCACCGGTCAGACCTGTCTTCGCGTTGTTGGCCCAGTCGTCGAACTTCGTGGGATCCACCGACAGCACTGCACAGATCCGGTCACCGGCCTGGGCCTTGAGTGCACTCGTCTCCGAGGCGTTGGTGAATGCGAGGTTCGATCCGGTCTCCGAGACGCCGGGCTTGAACGCCGCGATGATCGCGAACACCCCGACCACGAGCGCGATGCCCGCGACCACGGCCACCTTGCGCCACGTCAGGAAGCCCGATTCGGGGGTCGGGGCCGACGGCGCGGCCGGGCGGGCCTTCGGCGATGCCGCGGTGGAGCCCTTCGCCGCGCCCTTGGTCAGCGAGACTGACTTGTCGTCGCCGACGTCCGGCGATTTGGCGGCCGCATTGCCGGTGGACGGTCCGCTACCGGCAACCCGCACCTTGCCGCGGGGCGCACTCGGACGGGCCGGCTTACGTGGTCCGGTCATCAGTTACCCCCTGTTGTCGGGGCGGTGGTGGTCCCGGCCGGGTCCTGCAGCCCGATCGCATCGATCGACTGGATGTCCGAGGCCTTCCACCCGCCGTCGACATCCATCACATCAACGGAGAAACCCATGTTCGACGTGGTCGGCTGGGCACCCGGAACGGCACTGGTGACATCCACATAGACGAGAACCTTGGCGGTCTTGTCCTCTTTGTTGAACTCCACCACACCACTGCGCTTGATCACGGACGTCAGAGTGGCGGTGTTGTCGCCGTTCTCGTCGACCTGCTTGGTGAGTGTCTCGAAGTCTTCGGCGGTGATCTGCGTGCGGGCCTTGCCCGTCAACGACGAATCCACCTGCTCGCGAAATGCCGTCAAATTGTTCGGATCGATGTTGGTGACGTTGAGGATCACCTGCTCGGCGCCGTCCTGTGCGTCGTCCCGGACCTCCTGGGCGTTCTGGACACCGAAGAAGGCGGAATCGATCCACCGGTAACCGAAGTAGCCGGCGCACACCACCGCGGCCACGAGCGCGACCGCCGCGAGGGCAGCACAAACTCGTAGCCACAGTTGCTGCGAACCGAGATGTCGCTTGCCGCCGGGCTCAGAAATCGTAGTCATCGCCCGCCAAAGGTACACACGTTTGCTGAAAGCCTTTGTACTGCCATCACTTCTCGCGCACACCGAGCAGGGCGGCGATCTGCTCTGCGATCGGATTCAGGTTGAGGCTGTCGGGCATCTTCTTCGGGTTGTTGTCCCACGGCTGCGGCGTGTTCGGGTCGGCGAACTGGGCTCGATCGGCACTTCGCACACCGGTCGGATTGCCCTGCGCCACAGCACAACTGGCCTCGGTGTTGAACGGGAAATCGTCGTAGTTGGGATCGAAGTCGGGGTTCTTGGCCTTCTCCGCCGCGATGATCGCCTCGGTGCTCTCGTATCCGACCGTACAAGCCGGCGGGTTGTTCACCTCGAGCACGATTCCGAAGTGGATGGTGCCGTCACCGGGGGTCGGGCCGTAGCTGCCGCTCGACAGCGCGGAGAGCAGCGCGAGCGCCGGACTGATGCCGTAGAACGTGGGAGCAACCGTGCGGACGTCCTCGGCGAGATTACGGACCACCGTCGTGATGTCACCACCGCTGTCCTGCAACAACTGCGAGATCTCGGTGGCACTGGCGGTACCGGTGGTCAGCAGTCGGCGGATCGCCGGATCCGAGGCCTGCAGCGTCTGTGTCACCAACTCGAGATTGCGCGACCACGCCAGGATCTCGTCCGACTGGTCGGCTTGCGTGCCGAGCACGGTGTCACTGTTTTGGATCAGCGAGATCGTCTGCGGCAGATTGTCCAACCCCGCCTCCGACAGGCCGGCCAGTGAATCGACCAGCGACTCCAGATTGTCGGCATTGCCGTTGAACGCCTTGCCGAGTTCTGTCACCACGGTTTGCAGATCGTCCACCGGGACCGTGCCGGTGAAGTCGACCGCGGACTTCAGCACATCCTGCAGCGGAGTGGGGATCTGTGTGTCCGTGATGACCGATCCGGCCTCGAGATACGGCCCGGAGTTGTTCTTGGGCCGCAGATCCACATACTGCTCGCCGATGGCCGACCGGTTCGCGACAACCGCAATCGCCGAGTCGGGGATCTTCGGGCCGTCGGAATCGAGGATCAACTCCACCTGCACACCGTCCGGCTGCAACGACAAGGGCCCGACGCGACCGACCGGCACACCGCGGTAGGTGACCTCACCGTTGGTGAAGATGCCGCCGGAATCGGGGAATTCGGCCTTGACCGTGTACGAACCCACACCCACCAAGCGGTCGAGGCGGGCGTAGGTGGCACCGACGTAGATCAGCGCGATCAGCCCGACGACCACGAAGACGATGAGCTGCCATTTCGCGACCTTGGAGATCATCCGATCCCTCCGTTCGCATTGGTCAACAGATTCAACGGCCCCTCGATGAAGCTCTGGCTACCACGCTCTTCGGGCATCAGCGCGTACTGCCCACCCGATGGCGGGGTGTTCGGTCCCGGCCGCGCATTGGGCAGCGGCAGCAACGTGATGGTCGGCCATCCCAGGCGCGGTCCATTGCCGTTGTAATACGGATTCTTCGGATCGACCCTGGGTGTCGGCCCGGTCTTCGGGGGGCTGTACACCGGTTCGCCCTGACCGACCCCGAGTGCCTCGAGCTGATTGAGCAGTCGGAGGTCGAGGTTGGCGAACAGGTTGGTCGAATCACCGATCACGGCGGGCAACAGGTTGTCCGGGAACGGATAGGTGAACAGCAGCGGTGCTGCGGTGATGATGTCCGGCGCGGCCTGCGCCAGTGCCTGGAGCGTGGGACGCAGTGCCCGCAGATCGGTGATGATCTCGTCCCGGGCGGTCCCCAGGACCGCGACACCGGCCTCACCGAGGCTGTCGAGCTGTTGGAGCATCGTGACGAACTGTGGCCTCTGCTCCTCGAGAACCTGGACGCCCTTGGGCAATTCATCGAGCACCCGGTTGATCTGGTCGGTCTGGGCGCGGGCCCGGTTCGAGAGCGCGTCCAGTCCGTCGAGCGCGGTGACGATGTTGTTCTTCTGCTCGTCGAGGCCGTTGATCAGGCGTGCGGTCTCGTCGAGCAGTCCCCTGACCTCGGTCTGACGGCCGTCGAGCGCGGTGTTCAGCTCGTCGACGATCGGCTTGAGCTGCGCGACACCGCCACCGTTCAGCAGCAGCGACAGCGCACCGAGGACTTGCTCGATGTCGGTCGCGGTGCGGGTGCGGCAATCTGCGTCGCCGACACCCGGACACCCGATGACCTCGGAAGGATTCTGCCGGGGCAGATCTGCGTTCTCCTGCGGATCTTCCAGTGCCACATACTTCTCACCCAGCAAGTTCGTCTGCTGGATCTCGACGCGGGCCTGATCGGAGAGATCGACGCGGTTCTGCACCTCGATGGTGACCTCGGCCGTCCATTTGTCAGGCGCGACCTTGATCTCCTGGACCCGGCCCACCTGCACGCCGTTGAACTTGACGGTCGACTGGGGCACCAGGTCGAGCACGTCGAGGAACTGGAGTTTGTACGTCCGCGGGTTGTCGCCCAGCGCCGCACCACCGGGCAGTGGAACCGACTGAAGTCCCTGGGTACCGCAACCACCCACCGCGATCACTGCAGCACCGACCAGCGCTGCCGTGCCCGCTTTCAACCACCGGTTCATCAGTTGCCACCCAATCCCGGCGCCGGGGTACCGGGCACCGTTCCCGGGACCGGACCACGATTCTGCTGGTTCTCGTTGCTCATGATGCCGAACGGCAGATTCAGCGTCGGCGTCGTGATGCCGTCGTTGATCTGGTCGGCGACGTCGCGGCACTGGTCGATGATCGGGCGCAGGGTCGAGCTGAACTGCTCGAACGCCGGGTCACCGGGCTTGAGCTTGCCCAGGTCGAGCAGGCCACACTGCGCACCGAGCAGGTTCTGCAATTCGGGCAGCGTCAGATGCAGGTCGAGTGTTCCGGACTCCGCGTTGTAGGCGTTGACCAGGTTCGACAGGGTCACCGGCAGCACTTCGAGAATTTCCTTCTGGTATTCCTTGGTGTCCACCAGCATCTGGGTCGTCGGGATCAGACCTTCGACCGCGTCGCCGAGCGCCTCGCGGTTGTCCTGCACGAAGCCGGCGACATCACCGAGCGCCACCGACAACTTGTCCAGAGCGGTCCCGAGTTGTTCACGTTCTCCGGCCAGGAAAGTGTTGAACGAGGCCATCTGAGTGTTGAAGCGGCGCACCTGCTGATCGTTCTCGGCCAGCATCCCGACGAAACTGTCGAGATTCTTGATGGTGTCGACGATGTTGCCGCGCGAGTCGTTCAGCGTGTCCGCGGCTTGCGAGAGGCCGCGGATCGTCTGACCGAGCGCCTCGCCGTTCTCGCCCAGGTTCTCCGCACCGGTGGCCACCAGGTCGGTGAGTGCACCGTTCTTGTTGGCCCCTTCCGGACCGAGCGCGGTCGACAGTTTCTCGACACTGGCGTAGAGCTCGTCGACCTCCACCGGAACCATCGTCTTCTCGACGGGCAGGCTGAAGTTCTTCGGCGCCTTGGGGCCCTCGGTGTACACCGGGGTCAGCTGTACGTAGCGGTCGGCGACGACCGACGGGGTGATCTGCGCGGCGCCGACATCGGCCGGCAGGTCCACGTTGCCGTCCACCCGCATCTTCACCCGGACCTGGTCGCCCTGCGGCGTCACGTCGGTCACCCGACCCACGGCCACCCCGAGCACCCGGACGTCGCTGCCCTCGTAGATGCCGACGCTGCTGCGGAAATCCGCGGTCACGGTCGTACTGGTGACGCGTTTGAAGACCCACCACAACGAGCCGGCGATCAGCAGCGCCAGGATCAGCGCGATGACGATGAACACGATGTGTTTGGGGGTGAACCAGCGCCCGGGTCCCCGGGTGCCCTGGAGATCGCGTGCCGTGCTCATCATCGGCCGGCCTCCGTTCCGCCGCTGGTGAGCGTTGTCGTGTTCAAGACCGGGAGCCGCGTGGTGTTCTGCTGCGGCAGGGCCGGCGGCAGGATGTTGGTCACCACGGAGTCGAACCAGCGGCCGTTGCCGAGCACGTTGGTGTAGAGCCGGTAGAACGGGGCCATGTAGGTCAAGGACTGTCGCAGGTTCTCGTTCTGGTCCTGCAGGATCACGATCACCTGCTTGAGGGTTTCGAGCGTCGGGCCGATCTGTTCCTGGTTGTCTTTGACGATGCCCGACAACGCATCCGACAAGGTGATCGTGCTCGACAACAGGGTCGAGATCGACTGCTGCCGGTTGTTGAGTTCGGTCAGCAACTCCCCTGCACCGGAGATCAGTCGTTCGAACTCGTTGTTCCGGTCGGCCAGGAGTTTCGACGTGTCCTTGGTGGCCGCCAGCAATTCCTGCACCTTCTCGTCACGGCTTGCAATGGTCTCCGAGAGCCGGGTCAGACCGTCGAGCGACGACCGCAGGTCGGCAGGCGTTCCCGAGAATGCGTCCGAGAGCGTGCGCATGCTCTTGGCGAGCTGGTCGGTGTCGAGTTCGTCGACCTGTTCGGCGGCGTCGGAAAACGCTTCGATCACGTCGTAGGGCGACGTGGTGCGACTGAGCGGGATGACGTCGTCGGGGTCGGCGATCTTGCTGCCCTGCGGATCGAGTGCGATGTACTTCTGTCCCAGGACGGTTTTGATCTGGATGGACGCCTTGGTCTGATCACCGATCCAGGCGTTGTTCACCTGCATGTCGACCCGGACCTTGTCTCCGTCGAGCTCGACGGCACGCACCTCACCGACCTTGACGCCGGCGACCCGCACCTCGGCGCCGGGTTTGAGACCGGCCGCCTCGGAGAAGTTGGCACCGTAGGTGACACCGGCCCCCAGGAGTGGCAACGAGTTGAGGAAGAAGGCGGACGAAGCCACCATCAACAGGATCAGGATGCCGAGAAATCCCACGGTGACCGGGCTTCTGCCCTCACCTGGTCGTGCACTCATTGCCTCACCTCCCTACCGTGCGCCGTCCTGCGTGTTGTCATGTTCCCGATCGTCATCCCGGTGGATCCTGGTTCGCCCAGCAGCGCGTCGCCGCACTGGTGTAGAGCACATGGTTGATGTCCGGCAGCGGGATCAGGGGCTGGGTCAGCAGCACGCTCTGACCATTGCCCGCCGTCACGTCCAGGCCGCAGAGGTAGAACTGGAACCACGAGCCGAAGGTCGCGGCCCGGCCGATCTTCTGGAGCTTGGTGGGCAGGTTGGTCAGCGTCTGTTTGATCGCGTCCTGCTGCTCGACCACTGTGGTCCCGAGGTCGTTGAGCGCAGCGATCGAACCCTGGATGGCCGGCCGCGTGGGCTGCAGGATCGACGACGTCACCGCGGTCAGGTTGGACAGCGACGTGATCGCGGATCCGACCGAACCCTTCTGCGCGGCAAGTCCGGTCACGAACTTCTCGGTGTTGGTCAGCAGCGAGGTGAACTGGTCGTCATGCGCGTTGAGGTTCCCCAGGACCGCATTGAGGTTGTCGATCAGACTGCCGATCACCGCGTCCCGGTCGGCGATCGTGTTCGTCAGGCTGGCGGTGTCGCGGACCAGCTCCGAGATCGTGCCGCTCTCCCCCTGGAAAACCTGGATGATCGACGCCGACAGCTTGTTCACGTCATCGGCCGTCAGCTGCTGGAACAACGGTCGGAACCCGTTGAAGAGCTCGGTGAGGTTGATCGCCTCGACCGTGTTGGGCAACCCGATGGTGCTGCCGCCGCCGATGGTCCGACTCTGATCGCCCGGACCCTTCTCGAGGGACAGGTAGCGCTGGCCGGTCAGGTTCCGGAGCTTGATCACGACCTTGACCCCCGCCGGGAGCCGGTCGCGGTCGACCGAGAAACTGACTTTGGCCTGACTGCGATCGTGGATCTCGACGCCGCTCACCTGGCCGACGCGGACACCCGCGATCCGGACGTCGTCACCGGGCGCGACCTGGGTCGCGTCCTCGAAGATCGCCTTGAAGTCGGTGCCACCCCCGGCGCCGCCGTTGGCCACGGCGAACGCGAGCACCGAGGTCGCGAACACGGTGACCACCGCGAACACGATCAGCTTGATCAGCGGCCCCACTAAGCCCTTCATTTGATGCTCACCTGCGCTCCCTGCACGGTGGGCGCGGCGAGCAGGGTGATCCAGCCCGGGACCTCAGCAGGATCCTGGCCCGCCGAGGCCGCCACGATCGCCTGCATCTGCAGCTTGTTCCGCGGGTCGTTGTAGTTCGTGACCGGCTTTTCATCGGACGCAGCCTGCTCGGTCGCCGAGCCCTCCGGCATCGTCGAGTACTGCGCAGCCGGCATCTGCGGGATGTTGCGCGGCCCGGCATTGCGGGACGGCGGCTGGTACGAGCCGTCGTTCACCGACCCCGCCGGGTACTGCGGGAACGGCCTGCCGTTTGTCGCCGGCGGGTAGCAGATCGGACCACGCTCATCGAGCAGACGCGGCTCGTCCTGGTTCGGCAGATACCGGCCCCGCGGGTTCACGAACTGCAGGTTCACCCGGACCCCGGGGTTCTCGGTGCCCAGGCCGGTGATCACATCGGCCTCCGGCACGAGACCGGCGAAGTTCGCGAAGGTGCAACCGAACGCCGGCGACTGATCGGCCAGAGCCGTCAGCAGCGGTTCGGATTCGATCGCCAGGTCGACGAGGTCCTGACGGTTGGTCACCAGGAAGCCGGTGCCGTCGATGGCGACCCGGGTGACCGCGGCGATGGTGGTCCGCAGGTCAGCTTGCCTCTCGAACAGCGTGTTGGTTGTCGTACGCAGGTTGTCCAACGAATCCACCAGGTCGGGCAGAGCCTCTGAATAGGTCTGGGAGAAGCTCGCCAGACCACGCAGAGTGCCCTGCAGTTCGGGCATGTTCTGGTTGATCTCGGAGAAGATCGTGTTGAGTTCGGTCAGGCTCGTGCCCAACTTCTCGCCGTTGCCGGCCAAAGCCTTCGACAAGGTCGACAACGTCACGTTCAGGTCAGCGGGTGGGATCGCCTCGAGGACCGGCAGCAGTTCGTCGAACAGTTCTTGCAGTTCGACGGCGTTACCCGATTGGTCCTGTTCGATCGTCGACCCCTTGGACAGATGGTCGGCCTCCGAACCCTCCTGGCCCGGCGGGATCTGCAACGCCACGTACCGCTCGCCGAACAGCGTCTTGGGCAGGATGCGGGCGGTGGTGTCGGTCGGCAGCAGATCGACCTTGTCGGGTTGCAGCGCCAGTGTCACGACGACCGAACCGTCTTCGATGTCGGGTGCGACCTCACTGACCACACCGACGGTGAGACCGCGGACCTTCACATCGGCATTGGTCGGTAGCGCGTTGCCCGCCGAGGTGGTGCGGAGCTTCACCTCGACCGTGCTGGTGAACGACGTGTTGTATTGCATGATCGTCAGCGTCAAGAACAACGCGACAACCAGGAAGAACACCAGACCCAGGGCCCGGCGGCGTAGTGCCTGCATCTGGTCAGCCCCCCACTCGTACGGACGTAGTGGTGCCCCAGATGGCCAGGCCCAGGAAGAAGTCGAGGATCGCGATGATCACCAGGGCCGCACGCACCGCGTGCCCGACCGCCACGCCGACACCGGCGGGACCACCGGTGGCGTAGTAGCCGTAGTAGCAGTGCACGAGGATGATCACGAAGGCGAAGATCAGCACCTTGCCGAACGACCAGAGCACGTCTTCCGGCGGCAAGAACAGGTTGAAGTAGTGGTCGTAGGAACCGGACGACTGGCCGGTGAACTGCGTGGCTATCAGCCTCGATGCGAAGTAGGCCGAGAGCAGTCCGAGCACGTACAACGGGATGACGGCGACGAAGCCGGCCAGTACCCGCGTGGTCACGAGGAACGGGATCGACGGCACGGCCATCGTCTCGAGTGCGTCGATCTCCTCCGAGATCCGCATGGCACCGAGCTGCGCGGTGAAACCACAACCGACGGTCGCCGACAACGCCAGGCCCGCCACGAGCGGGGCGACCTCACGGGTGTTGGCATATGCGGCAAGGAATCCGGTCAGGGCCTGCGAACCGAGCTGGTCGAGAGCGTTGGCCCCCTGCAGTCCGACGACCACACCGGTGAAGCCGGACATCAGCACCATCACACCGATGGTGCCGCCGATGACGGCGAGTCCGCCCGATCCGAAAGCGACCTCGGCCAGCAGCCTCAGCAATTCCTTGGGGTAGCGGCGGATGGTGCGCGGCGACCACCCGATGGCGCGTCCGTAGAACGACATCTGGTCGCCCGCACCGTCGAGGACGCGCAACGGAATACGCGCGATCTTGCCCGCGCGATATCCGAGGTCTCCTCTGCCTTTGGCGATCGTCACCTGTTCTCCTATGAACCCTTGGCCGGAACGATCTGCAGGTAGACCGCAGTGATGATCAAGTTCGCGAAAAACAACAACAAGAAGGTGATGACGACACCCTGATTGACCGCATCACCCACACCCTTGGGACCGCCCTTGGGGTTCAGGCCCTTGTACGCCGCAACCACACCGGCGATCACACCGAACACCGCGGCCTTGATCTCGGCGACATAGATGTCCGGCAATTGAGCGAGCGCGCTGAACGATGCCAGGTAGGCACCAGGTGTTCCGTCCTGAACGATCACGTTGAAGAAATATCCGCCGCCGATACCGACCACCGAGACCAGGCCACAGAGCAGCACGGCCACCAGGATCATGGCCAGCACACGCGGGACGACAAGACGCTGGATCGGGTTGATACCGAGCACCTTCATCGCGTCGATCTCCTCCCGGATCGTCCGGGAACCGAGATCAGCGGTCACCGCCGATCCGGCGGCGCCTGCCACCAGCAGCGACGTCACCAGGGGTGCGCCCTGCTGGATCACCACCAGCACGCTGGCGGCACCGGTGAACGATTCGGCACCGAGCTGCCGGATCAGCGAACCGGTCTGCAACGACACGATCGCGCCGAACGGGATGGCGACAAGCGCGGTCGGCAGGATGGTCACACTTGCGATGAACCAGGCCTGCTGGATGAACTCGCGCCACTGAAATGGGCGCACGAATGTCTGGCGTGCGACATCGACGAACAGCTGAACAATGTTGCCGGTTTGGGCGAGCGCGCCCGTACCGGCCTTTGCAACCCGATCGACACCACGCGTGGTGGCACTTGTCATCTACAGAGCCTTGTCCCCTGGTCGGTATGGCGGGAACTGTTCGGTCTGAGCCTCGGAGTCGGCATATTGGGGCTGTGTCTGGTCATATCCCTGCGTCTGCTCGTAACCCTGGGTTTGTTCATAAGCGGGAGCGCCTGCCGGTGCCATCCGGTGCGCCGCCTGCCGCTGGTTTTCCTGGGCAGCATCTTCCTGCACAAAGCTCTCCTCGATCGCCTTCTGCGCCGCCGGCGGCAGGGTGTGCAGGATCTCGCGCACCCGGGCCTGACGTCGTCCGACGGCCTTGCGCTCAGGCAACCCGGGAGTGGCCTGTAGCTGCGGGACGATGCCGCGGACATCCTCGGCGGTACCACCGTCGGAGTGGCCGGCATCGACCATCTCCTGCTCGCGCTTCTGCTGCGCGTCGTCTTTCTCCTCGGACATCCCGATGGGTCCGATCCGACGTCCGTTGAGGAACTGGTCGACCACCGGCTCGTCCGAGGTCAGGAGCACCTCACGGGGGCCGAACATCACCAGTTCCTTGCGGAAGAGCATGCCGATGTTGTCGGGGACGGTCCGGGCGACCTGGATGTTGTGGGTCACGATCAGGATCGTGGCGTCGATCTGGGCGTTGATGTCGATGAGCAACTGCGAGAGGTAGGCCGTGCGGACCGGGTCCAGACCGGAGTCGGGCTCGTCGCACAGGATGATCTGGGGGTCCAGGACCAGGGCGCGGGCCAGGCCGGCGCGCTTGCGCATACCGCCGGAGATCTCACCGGGCAGCTTGTTCTCGGCACCGGTCAGACCGACCAACTCGATCTTGTCCATCACGTTCTGACGGATCTCGTCTTCCTTCCTCTTCGTGTGCTCACGAAGAGGGAATGCGATGTTGTCGAACAGGCTCATCGAACCGAACAGGGCACCGTCCTGGAACAGGACTCCGAACAGCTTGCGGATCTCGTAGAGCTCACGCGAGGAACATTTGGTGATGTCGGTGCCATCGACGATCACCGAGCCCTGCTCGGGATGCAGCAGGCCGATCAACGACTTGAGGAACACCGACTTGCCCGTACCCGACGGACCCAGCAGGACACTCACCTCGCCCTGAGGCAAGGTCAGCGAGACATCACGCCAAATATTCTGCGACCCGAAGGACTTCGTTAGCCCCTCGACACTGACCTCAACGCCCACTGAAATTCCCTCCAAATGAAGTCCGCCCCCGCTGCGGAACCTGTGGTTCGGCTCACTCTAACCCACCGGACGTCATGAATAAACGAGCTGTCCACGGTTTCGCGGACTCGGGCATACCGGAGTGCAGCCAGGGGCGACACCGCTGATCCAGAGTTGCTGCAGGTAGAAGAAAAATTCAGTTACCGACGGGTAACTTTCGCTCCCCGCGACCGGCCTCAAAAAAATTACTGAAGCGAAAGACAAAACGACCCGCAGCCGAAGCTGCGGGTCGTTGTGCGCTCTGAGTGGGCCCCGGTGAACCGGAGTCCTGTCAGATCAGAATTACTTGACGGACACCTTGGCGCCGGCCTCTTCGAGCTTGGCCTTGGCTGCCTCGGCAGCGTCCTTGTCGACCTTCTCGAGCAGTGCCTTGGGAGCAGACTCGACGAGATCCTTGGCTTCCTTCAGGCCCAGTCCGGAAACGATCTCGCGGACGACCTTGATGACCTGGATCTTCTTGTCGCCGGCCGACTCGAGCACGACGTCGAACTCGTCCTGCTCAGCAGCGGCTTCAGCGGCAGCCGGAGCGCCGGCAGCAGCAACGGCGACCGGAGCAGCAGCGGTGACCTCGAAGACCTCTTCGAACTTCTTCACGAAGTCGCTCAGTTCCAGCAGGGTCAGCTCTTTGAACTGCTCGATGAGTTCGTCAGCGGTGAGTTTTGCCATGGTGGCAATCCTTTCGATCTTTCCCATGGGCGCACGGTGATGCGACCCGGGGATGGTGGTGGGGTTTTATTCGGCCGCTTCTGCGGGTGCGCCCGCGGCTTGCTTTTCCTGCAGTGCGGCCGCAAGACGTGCGACCTGGGATGCGGGCTGAGTGAACAGACCCGCGGCCTTTGCCAAGTTGCCCTTCATGGCACCGGCGAGCTGTGCAAGGAGCACCTCACGGGTTTCGAGGTCGGCGATCTTGTTGACCTCTTCCACGGACAGCGCGCGGCCATCCATGAATCCACCCTTGATGATGAGAGCCTTGTTGTCCTTGGCGAAGTTCTTGATCGCCTTGGCCGCCACGACCGGCTCACCCTCGATGAAGGCGATAGCGGTGGGGCCAGTGAACAGCTCGTCCAGACCGGTCACGCCCGCATCAGCTGCGGCGCGCTTGACCAGGGTGTTCTTGGCGACGGAGTAGACGGCGCCTTCGCCGAGCGAACGACGCAGGTCAGAGATCTGCTTGACCGACAGGCCACGGTATTCCGTGACAACTGCTGCGGTGGCTCCCTTGAACTGCTCGGTGATCTCCGCAACTGCGGCGACCTTTTCGGTGTTTGCCATACTTCGCCTCCTCTCATGACGTGTCGGTTGGTACGTAGGAGCGCGATCCTCCCGAACGGGCCAAGTGCCCCACCAACGACAAACGCCCCGGCACAGGGCACGGGGCGTACACAAGCGAAGTGGCATGATGCCACTCGACGGCGATACCTCGTTCTCCCTGCGTGGGCCGCCGACGAAAGTCGGGCCTTAGGCCGATTCGCGACGAATCGCGTACCGGTGACCAACGGTCTCTGGTTGAACTGACGTCCGCAGGCATATGACCCACGAACACCAAGGGGCAACACTACCGGTAACCCCCACCCGGTCACAAATCGGCCACATCCGGATCAATATGTGAAGCCGGATTAACCCAGATGTCGCGACCGAACGTCCGCTCGGCTACATTGATGCAACCAGTCCAGTGTGAGCCCGGTCACGAATACTCCGGTAGCACTGGCCAGCAGCACGATGGAGTGTTGTCGCGACCCGAAACCCCCGGTCAGCACCAGGGTTTTCGGATTTCGCCGCATCCCTCCCGGCAGTGGAGAGGGAGCGCCATGGTCTACCAGTTGAGCCCGTACGAGTCCGCAGTGAGCCGCGGGGTCAGTCGGACAGCACCGACCCTTCCTCTCGGCGATCCGACCGGCGGCGCGAACGCTCGCTGGTGGCGCGAGCTGGTCGACGGCAAGCCCGAGTTCGCATCCCTGACCATCGACCGGTCCGTCGAGCTGGAGATGAGCGACGGGGTTCGGCTGCGGGCCACCCTGATCCGGCCGGTCGACGACGCCGGTGACGTCGTCACCACCGCGCTCCCCACGGTCGTCAGCATCAATCCGTACAACCGCGCGATCCTGGACTTCATCGACCAGGCCACCCATCGGCTGCCGTTACCACCGCTGTCCGGCGGGATCCTCGATGTCTTCGGCATCAACCGCAAGCTGGTGCAGAGCGGATATGTGCAGCTGGTGGTCGATGTCCGCGGCACCGGTTCGTCACATGGCCGTTGGCAGATCCTCGGCGAACGCGAACAGCAGGACTCGATCGAGGTCATCGATTGGGCCGCGGGCCAACAGTGGTGCGCCGGCAATGTCGGAATGGCCGGCTGGTCGTATTCGGCCATCAACTCCCTGCAGGCCGCGGGCAACGGATCGCCCCATCTCAAGGCCGTCTTCGCGGTGGAGGGTTGCGAAGACATCGTTCGCGACATCTACATCACCGGCGGTGCGCCATCTGCATTCATCCCGATCTGGCTCGCCGGGGTGAACCTGCTCAAGTGGCTCCCCAACCCGTCGACCGCACTCGGCGATGTGCTGGGCACCAATGGGCTCAGCTGGCTCAAGGACCGCCTCGCCTCCCCCGCCACCGAGATCGGCTCTCTGGCACGAGGGTTCCTCACCGGCACCGATCCCCGGATCTACGACGACCCCTATTTCGACGAACGCGATCCCAACATCGACCAGATCACCGCACCGACGTTCGTCTTCGGCGGTTGGCACGACTTGTTCGGGCGTAGCGCGACCAGGATCTACAACCAGCTCAACCTGCCTCCCGGCCAGAAACAGCTGGTCATGGCCGACGGCTATCACATCGATGCCGGCCTCGGATTCGGTGGACGGGTCTCACCGCCGCGGGTCGACGTCCTCGAGCGGGCCTGGTTCGACCGCTGGCTCAAGGGCATCGACAACGGCGTCGACGAGTACGGGCCGGTGACGCTGCAACAGCAGGGCGGTTCATGGACGTCAGGAAAGTCGTTCCCGCGCACCGACTCCCGCGTGCAGCGCCTCTACCTGTCGGCAGCCCCCTCCGATACCGCGAAGCACAGCGTCCACGATGGCACCCTGGGCACCACTGTCAACACGGAGTCGGCGGCACTGGGCATCCGCCCCGATGTCCGTGGGTTGGTGTCGCGGGACATGACCCAGGTGACCGCGGGCGCGACGCGGGTGCTGGGCAAATGGTTCACCACCGACGCCCGGTTCCAGGAACGTGGCGCGCTGTCGTTCACCACGGCCCCGGTATCGGACTCCGTTCAGATCTCCGGCTCGGTGAACCTGCACCTGCGGACCACCTGCGCCGGAACCGATGCGTTGTGGGCGGTCACTCTCAATGACGTTGCCCCGGACGGCACTTCGACGGTTCTGTCCAACGGCTCGCTGACCTCGTCGAATCGTTCGCTCGATCCGGAGTTGTGTGAGTACGCCGAGGACGGGTCACTGCTACTGGCCCACCATCCGCTGACCTTCAAGCGCAAGCTCAAGGTGCAGCCGCACCTGCCGATGGACCTCGACATAGACCTGGTCGCAACCGATGCCATCCTCGAGCCCGGACACCGGCTGCGGGTCGACGTGTACGCCGCCAGCCTGCCCCGGTTCCTGGCGGTCCTGCCCGACCTGCTCAAAGCCGGTTTCCGGACCCAGAAGATCGTCCTCGACCCGTTCCATCAGAGCTACCTCACCTTCCAGGCGGTCGGCTCCCCCGCCTGGTGATCCCCCCGCTGAGCGTGCCGAAATCCCCGCCGAGCGTGCCGAAATCACCGCCGAGCGTGCCGAAGTTGCTCGGGCACAAGCAGTTTAGGCACGGTCAATGGCGGTTTCGGCACGGTCGACGGCTGGTTGGGCACGATCAACGCGGCGTGATGATCCCTCAGCCCACGCGGATCCCGCTGTCGCCGAATGTGACCCGGTAGACCAGTGCCGCCTCCGGTCCCAACACCAGACCGACGAGGTCGATCAGGGTTTCGGCAAAACGCGGGCCGTGCTTGTCGATTGCCGACCCCGGACTCAGATGGTGGGCCAGCTCGTGCAGCACCACCAACTCCCGCATCGCCCAACGGCCTTGCGTCGCCACCGGAACCGCGATCACGCCGGCGCCACCACCGGGGTCGTATTCGTAGTGCGCCTGATGCTGCCCACGACGGGTCCGCACGCTGACCGGGATCCGCGCCCGCGCGAATCGGGCGACAACGCTGTCCATCGTCAACACCCGCTCGGCATAGTCGCGGACCGAGTCCACCGAACCGAACTTCGCCTCCGGAGGCAGGGTGACCGTGGTCCCGGCGATGGTCAGAACGTTGCCGCCACCCGCCGCCCGTTCGAAGACGTTGTGAACCAGCCGTTCCGCCGCGTACAGCGCCGACCGCTGGCTGTCGCGTTCGGTCAACGGGGCACGCTCATGCCTCGAGTGCCCCGCGAGTGCCACCGAGCGCGATGCCGTCACCCAGCCGGGCGCGGCGCCCGGCCCGGTCGCCGGCCCGACGCGCGCCCTCCGAATATCCGGCCGACGCACTGTGTGACTGCCAGGTTCCCCGGGCCGTCGAGACCTCCCGATGGAAGTCCCGGACCTCGATCTCCTTGTTGCGCAGCACCAGTGCGGTTCCGGTGTCGGTGTTGCCCCCGTCGGCGGCAACCGCCTGCTCCCTGGCCTCGTCGCGAGCCGCAGCGAGCCGCTTGCCGATCCGTTCGGCGAACGCCGACTGAAAGTTCAGTCGGGCCGTGATCGGTGACAGTGGTTTTTCCTCGACAACCCGCCGCGCGTACCTCCCCCGGCGCTCGGTGACCACCCGGGCGAATGTCTCCCCCTTGTAGTCCCCCGACTTCAGATACCCGTCGCTGGCTGCGACCATCTGCACCACGAGCGAGCTGTACAGCGCCTCACACGAGTCGATGTCGCCAGGAAATCCGTAGGCGTAGACAAAGGTCGAGTTACTCGCGACGTCACACGTGATGTCGTTGGCCCGGGCGATCGCGACGAACAGCTGCACGTAGGTGCGCAGACCGCGTTTGCCGGCTTCGCCGATCGCGATGTTCCGTTGCTCGGGAGCCACCCGCCGGTTTCCGTTGCCATGCGCTCGGGCCACGGCGAGATCGATGGATGCCGCGGTGGCCAGCCGCTGGGCGGCCTGCATGAAGGCCTGCGCCTCGTGTTCGTTGTCCGTGCCCTCGGCTTGACGCAGCAGACCGGCGATCTTGGTCAGAAGTTTTTTGTCCTGCACCCGTCCAACCATAGGTGCCGGACCCGACTGCTCGGCCCCGGCGGCGCCCGACTGTGGACCAAACCTCGGGGTGGGGACAACGGTCGCGGCATACCCTGGTCCGAATTAGGAAATGGTGATTTACTAATCCTTGTGGCCCGGCCTCGCGTGAACTCCGACTCCGCTCTTCTCGACGCCGCCGCGGTGGTGCTCGCCCGGACCGGTTCAGCCGGTTTCACCCTCGAACTCGCCGGTCAGGAGGCCGGCGTCTCGGCAGCGACCCTGGTCAAGCGGTTCGGCTCGAAACGTGGATTGTTGATCGCCTCATCCCAGCGCTGGATCGATTCCATCGACATCGAGCCGGCTACGCTACCCGGCGAAACGCCACTGGCAACGCTCTACCGACTGTCGGTGCGGCCCTATATCGACCACTCCCGCCCGGACGACGCCGCGAATCATGTGTCGTCACTGGCCGCCGACCTCGGCGATCCGGAACTGACCCGACTGCTCGCGCTCGGCTGGCAGCGCAAACGCTCACAGCTCGGACTCCTGATCAGCAGGGCCGTCGACGCGGGCGACCTCCCCGGCGCGCCCGCTCCCGCCGTCGCCGCTCGGACACTGTTCGCACTTCTGGAAGGCAGCTTTCTGGCCTGGACAGTCGACCCGAGCGGATCACTCCGGTCGATCCTCGATACCGAGTTCGGCAACTTGACGTCCACCTGGACATGAAAGGGACCCCACATGAGAGACATCACCGGTGCAGTGTTCATCGCCACCAGCGTCGACGGCTACATCGCCCGTCAGGACGGTGGCATCGACTGGCTGACCAGACGCGACGACGACATGAGTGAGACCGGCTACGCCGAGTTCGCCGCATCCGTCGACGCAATCGCCATGGGCCGCAACACGTACGAGGTCGGCCTGACGTTCGAACAGTGGCCCTACGAGGGCATGCGTGTCCTGGTCGTCAGCTCACAACTCGACCCCGGCGCCGACCACCGCGTCACCGTGCACCGCAGCATCGACGAGCTACTGGAGACGGCACAGGACGAGGCCCTACGGCACCTGTATGTCGACGGCGGCCGCCTGATCACCGGATTTCTGAGCCGCAACCTCATCACCGAACTCACCATCACAACGGTGCCCGTCATCCTCGGCTCGGGACTTCCCCTGTTCGGTTACATCGGCGAGGACATCCTCCTCGAACACATGCGCACCGCCACGCTGAGCAAAGGTCTGGTGCAGTCCGTCTACCGGGTGATCCCGGATGACATGCTGGAGCGGTGAACCAAGACGTCGAGCCGAACTCCGAGCGAACACTCTTCGACCAGACCAACACCTCGGCCGGCGGGTTCTACCGACTGCTCACCTCGTCGATCGTGCCGCGTCCGATCGCCTGGGTGTCCTCGTGTAGCGCCGCCGGCGTACACAATCTGGCGCCGTTCAGCTTCTTCACGGTCAGTTCGACGGATCCGCCGATCGTGCAGTTCACCACGGTCGGTGGTTTCAAACACAGTTCCGACAACGTCAGGGCGACCGGCGAGTTCGTGATCAACGTCGCGACCGAACCGATGCTCGACCACGTCAACGCCACCTCGGCCGGTTTCGCCGAGGACGTCAACGAGTTCGAGGCCGTCGGTGTGGCGTCCGAACCCGCCGCGGTGGTCGACTGCCTGCGGGTCAGGGACAGCCCGGTGTCCATCGAATGTGTTCTGCATCAGATCATCGAGGTGGGCAACTCGCAGGTCGTGATGGGACGGGTGGTCGCGGTCAGTGTCGCCGCCGACGTAGCAGCCGCGGACGGACATCCCGACTTCACCAAACTCGCCCCGGTGGCCCGTCTCGGACGCACCGAATGGGCGTTGCCCGGTGAAGTGGTGGTCCGCGATCGGCCGTGAGTACGCGAGGCGGGAAGGGACCAGGTCCCATATGCGTTGACATACATATAACTCATGGCGCTGTGCCGCGCCGTGAGAAGTACCCGACGTGAAGAAGGCCCCCGTATGTCAGTGACGTTGTCCGTGCTCGATCTCGCCCCCATCGCCCCGGGTCAGAGTGCTCGCGAAACCTTCGCAGGCAGTGTGCAACTCGCCCGCGCCGCGGAGCAGCACGGTTACAAGCGTGTTTGGTATGCCGAGCACCACAACATGGCGACGATTGCGTCGTCGGCAACCAGTGTTCTGATCGCCCATATCGCCGCTCACACCGAGACCATCCGCCTCGGCGCCGGCGGCATCATGCTGCCGAATCACGCCCCCCTGACCATCGCCGAACAGTTCGGGACGTTGGAGACGCTTCATCCCGGCCGGATCGATCTGGGCCTGGGCCGGGCGCCCGGCAGCGATCAGGCCACCATGCGTGCCCTGCGCCGTGACAACAGCTCCGCCGACCGCTTCCCCCAGGATGTGCTCGAGCTGCAGGGCTTCCTGGGTGACGAGTCGCGTATTCCCGGGATCACCGCGGTCCCCGGTGCCGGAACCCACGTGCCGCTGTACATCCTCGGGTCATCGCTGTTCGGTGCCCAGCTCGCGGCGCATCTCGGTCTGCCGTACGCGTTCGCCTCGCACTTCTCCCCCGATGCCCTGCACCAGGCGGTGACCCTGTACCGCCGCGACTTCAAGCCGTCGGAACAGCTGTCCGAGCCCTACGTCATCGCCGGGGTGAACATCGTCGCCGCCGACGATCCCGACGTCGCGGCGGCGGACTTCGAGGCGTTGCGACGCATCCGGGTTCGTGGCCTGATCTCCCGGGGACCATCGACCCCGCAGTACAGCGACGAAGAGATCGACGCCTTCCTGACCACCCGCGAAGGCCACGGAATCGCCTCGATGATGAAGTACACCGGGGTCGGCACCGGCGACGACGCTCGTCGCTACCTCGAGAACTTCGCCGAGACCGCACAGGCCGACGAACTGATGGTCTGCCATCAGTCGGTCAGCATCGAAGGACGGTTGCGCTCACTCGAACTGACTGCCGACGCGATGAAGGCCGCGCAGGTCTGACCCGCCGGACATGACAAAGGCCGGGACCCCCGTTGGGGAGTCCCGGCCTCATGTCAGTTCAGACGTGCTCAGACGTCTTCGTTGTTGTAATTACGGTTCACCGACGGGTCCACCTGGATGCCCGGTCCGGAGGTGGTCGAGACGGTGACCTTCTTCAGGTACCGGCCCTTTGCCGCCGACGGCTTCGCGCGCAGGATCTCGTCCAGCGCAGCGCCGTAGTTCTCGGCCAGCTTCTTCTCGTCGAACGAAGCCTTGCCGATGACGAAGTGCAGGTTCGCAGCCTTGTCGACACGGAAGTTGATCTTTCCGCCCTTGATCTCGTTGACGGCCTTGGCCACGTCAGTGGTGACGGTGCCCGTCTTCGGGTTCGGCATCAGGCCACGCGGTCCGAGGATGCGGGCGATGCGGCCGACCTTGGCCATCTGATCCGGGGTGGCGATCGCGGCGTCGAACTCGAGCCAGCCTCCCTGGATCTTCTCGATCAGGTCCTCGGCGCCGACCTCGTCGGCTCCGGCAGCGACGGCCTCATTGGCCTTGTCGCCGGCGGCGAAAACGATCACACGGGCGGTCTTACCGGTGCCGTGCGGAAGGTTGACGGTGCCGCGCACCATCTGATCGGCCTTACGGGGATCAACACCGAGACGGACTGCAACCTCGACGGTCGCGTCGGTCTTGGTCGAAGAGGTCTCCTTGGCCAGCTTTGCAGCCTCCAGCGGACTGTAGAGCTTGGACTTGTCGACCTTTTCAGCTGCGGCCTTGTATGCCTTGCTGTTCCTGCTCATATTCGCTCTGTCTTTCTCCGCAACTCATGCGGTTTGGTGGTACGGACCGAGCCGGCCCTGCCACGATTACTTGGTATTGAGTTCGGCCACTCAGAGCTTGCGAGTTCGCAAGCTCACTCGACGGTGATGCCCATGGAGCGGGCGGTTCCGGCGATGATCTTGGCGGCCTGCTCAACGTCGTTGGCGTTGAGGTCTTCCTGCTTGGTCTTTGCGATCTCACGGACCTGATCCATGGTGACCTTGCCGACCTTGGTCTTGTGCGGCTCTCCCGAGCCCTTCTGCAGACCGGCGGCCTTGAGCAGCAATTTCGCGGCCGGCGGCGTCTTCAACTTGAAGTCGAAGGAACGGTCTTCGTAGACGAAGATCTCCACAGGCACGACATTGCCGCGCTGGCTTTCTGTCGCGGCGTTGTACGCCTTGCAGAACTCCATGATGTTCACGCCGTGCTGACCAAGTGCCGGACCCACGGGCGGTGCCGGGTTGGCGGCGCCTGCGTTGATCTGGAGCTTGATGATCCCGGTGATCTTCTTCTTCTTCTTGGGGGGCATCCTTTTCCCTGTTTCTGATTGATGTCGCTTGGGCTGATGACTTGCTTCAGCCCGGTTTCACGCCCGCTGGAGACGTGAAAGTCTGTTGGGCCGGAAAAGACCTGCTAGATCTTTTCGACCTGGTTGAAGGCGAGCTCGACCGGGGTCTCACGACCGAAGATCGAAACCAGCACCTTCACCTTGCGCTGCTCTGCGTTGACCTCGCTGATCGACGCGGGCAACGTTGCAAACGGTCCATCCATGACGGTGACCGATTCGCCGACCGTGAAGTCGACCTCGACGACCGGCGCGCTTGCGGCGGCCAGGTCTGCTCCACCCTCGGAGCCCGATTTGGCCGAGGCCTTCTTGGGCTCGGTGCGCGGCATCAGGAACTTGAGAACGTCGTCCATCGACAACGGGGACGGACGCGAGGTCAGTCCCACGAAGCCGGTGACACCGGGCGTGTTGCGCACTGCGCCCCACGACTCGTCGTTGAGTTCCATGCGGACGAGGATGTAGCCGGGCAGCACCTTGCGGTTGACCTTCTTGGGCTGGCCGTTCTTGATCTCGGTGACCTCTTCGGTCGGAACCTCGACCTGGAAGATGTAGTCGCCGACATCGAGGTTCTGCACGCGGGTCTCGAGGTTGGCTTTCACCTTGTTCTCGTACCCGGCGTAAGAGTGGATCACGTACCAGTCGCCGGCAGCCCTCTTGAGGGACTTCCGCAGCGCCTCGACCGGATCTTCTTCTTCCTCGGGCTCGACGGCTTCCGGGGTCTCGACGACCTCAGCGGCGTCGGCAGCCTCGTCGAGGGTCTCCTCGGGGGCGTCGTCGCCCTCGATGGCCTCGTCGGTCGGTTCGGAGTCGGAGACGCCACTGTCGACAGCGCCCGAATCACCGACCGCCTGATCGATGGTGTCGGTTTCGGTCTCGCTGATATCAGCGTCGTTCTCGGGGGTGCTCACTGCAGCCCACGCTCCCTTTCTTCGAAGCAGTCGTTCGGGTTGGTTACCCGAACAACCACAAAACTCCCTTGGCAAAAGCAAGGTCCAGTGCAGAGATGAACGCAACCATCACAATCACGAAGATCAGCACGATGATCGTGTACTGGATCAGCTGCTTCTGCGTCGGCCAGATGACCTTCTTGAGCTCACTGACAACCTGCGTCAGGAACACGTAGATCCGAATGAACGGATTACGGCTGTCTTCCGGCTTGACCCGCTTGCGCGCACCGGCGGATTTCTTGTCTTTGCCGGCGTCTTTGGTGGTGACGGCAGACGAGGTGGAATCGTCATCGCCACTGTCAGTGTTCGCGACGGTTGTTCGCTTGCCACGCGGTGATCGCTTGCCCGAAGGACGCGCCTGCGTTGCGGTGTCCCCGGCGGCGTTGTCGTCCACCGAATCCGTTGCGGAGTCCACAGAGGCGTCGAGCTCGACCTCGTCGGTCGGCTCGGCCGCGTTCTTGGCGCGTTCGGCACGGTCGCGCTTGCTCAACTTGATCCTCTCGTGGCTGAAGTCCGCTGCTCTGCGCCGGGCCTGGGCCCTGCTGCACAACAACTGACATCGGTTGCCCTCCCGGTGTGCGAAACACACCGCCAAGGGCAGGGGCGACAGGACTTGAACCTGCAACCTGCGGTTTTGGAGACCGCTGCTCTGCCAGTTGAGCTACGCCCCTTTGGGTCGTCTCGGCTTCGCTGACCACGTGATGGCCCTCGAGTCCTCGTCGACCCGGCGTCTGGACTACACAAAACCAACGCGCCACCCTCAGGGCAGCGCGCATGTCTAGTAAATCTCAGACTTTAGAAGTGTACGTCACCAGGTGGGTCGAACTCCAACCAGCTCTGTGAGCTGGGCTTTGTCCGTCGATTACCCGGGTCGGTACGAGAGATTCAGTTGAACTGCACGGTGGCGAGTGCGCGTCCGAAGATCTTGCGCTCGCCTTGTTTTGCCACCATCGAGATCTGCCCGCGCCGGGTTTCCGGATCGAGCGACTTCACCTTGCCGGTGAAATCGACGGATGCGTAGTCATCTGCGGGTACGTACACGGGGCTGGTGAAGCGCACGTTGTACTCGCAGATCGCAGCCGGGTCGCCGATGAACTCTCCGAGGAAGCTTGCTCCCAGGCCCATCGATTGCATGCCGTGGGCGACCACGTCGTCCAGGCCGGCGACCTTGATGACCTCATCACTGTAGTGGATGGGGTTGGGGTCGCCCGCAACCCCCGCATAGTTGATCAGGTTGCCGCGGGTCAGCTTGAAGGTGCGCGGCGGCAACTCCTGGCCGACGGTGAGCGAATCGAAGTTGATGGCGGCGTACGCCTGCGGCGACATGGTGGGATCGGGCTCGTCGTAGCGGTCGAACGGTCCCACGACTGTCTTGCCCGGGTTGATGCCCTCGGGTTCCCGCATCATCACGTGCTCGAGCTTGTCGACCAGCGCGGGGTCGGCTTCGACGGCCGCTCGCGCGGCCAGGCTGGTGAAGGTGGTCATCACCGGTTCGTTGCGCTGGTTCCAGATGACGTTCTTGGTGACCATCAGGTCGGTGCCGGACATCTGACGGAAGGATTCGAGTGAGACATCGCACACCAGGCGGTCGCCGACCTTGATCGGCTGGTGGAAGACGAGTCGCTGATCGCTCTGCATGATCTGCCACAGGTCGTAGCCGGTGACGACGTCCTCGAAGAGGCGCCGCTGCGCGATGATGCCGAGGACCGAGACGAACGTCGGAGCGGCCACGAGGGTGTCGTGACCCATCTCCCTGGCCTTCTCCTCGTTCCAGTGCACCGGATTGGTGTCCTGGACGGCGCGGGCGTGTTCGCGTACCTTCTCGCGTCCGACCTCGTAGTAGTCGTCGACGGTGTACTTGAACCCGACCATCTTCTGCGTGTGGTCGGCGATCTGCTCGGGGGTCTGCTTCTCGCCGTCCCCGGGAGCATCGAGCTGCTCGACCTTGGCTTCGCCCGCATTCGTCACTCGACCGACCTCATCTTTCAACTATCTGTTGGACGACGGCGGTGCGATCATCGATCAGGGCTGGGGCCACCGCACCGTTGTGCCAGAACACCAAAGACCGGGAACACTTGCGCGTCCCCGGTCGAATAGGCAGTCAGCGACTGACCACCAGCTGGTGGCTAGCGCGATTCCTTGTGGTTCTGGTGCGTTCCGCAGTTGGGGCAGAACTTCTTGATCTCAAGACGATCGGGGTCGTTACGCCGATTCTTCTTGGTGATGTAGTTGCGGTGTTTGCAAACCTCGCAGGCCAAGGTGATCTTGGGGCGCACGTCTGTTGAGGAGGCCACGGGATTGCCTTTCAGGTGGATCGTGTGGTGTGTCTCCTTGAGGGGAGACACTCGGTGGTCATCGCCGGAGCGATACTGCTGGCGCGTTGCCGCGAGCGGCACTGCTAGCGCTTTGCCGGAGGCGACCTGGTAGCGATGGCCGGACTCGAACCGGCGACCTAACGATTATGAGTCGTTCGCTCTAACCAACTGAGCTACACCGCCATGGCCCGGAATCGACTACGGCGGGGCGGCGTAAAGCAGTCCCACCGCTCGATCCTGAGTCCAGCGAGCCCCCTGACGGAATCGAACCGTCGACCTTTTCCTTACCATGGAAACGCTCTACCGACTGAGCTAAGGGGGCGTGGCTCTTGGCTCCGGCACCTTGCGGTGCCCTTGCTTCAGGGCCTCATCGAGATTACACAGCGCGCCGGGCTGGTGCCAAATCCGCTGTTCATCTCCTCTTTCGCACCAAACGGCCTCTCACTGAGAAATCCAGCTCGAGGCCGCTTCCGTGGCGCTGTGGCAGGTATAGGATTCGAACCTATGTAGCTTGCGCGGCGGATTTACAATCCGCTCCCTTTGGCCGCTCGGGCAACCTGCCTTGCCACTTTCCGGTGTCTTTTGGACCGTCGGAAAGCAACGCGGGAAACATTACATCGGGTACCCCCCATATTCACAAATGCGCTGTTCAGAGCCCTCGAATCCAGAGCTTTTGACTGTGGTGCAACGTTTCGGCCGGGCGCCCGACTACCCTTGTCGGTTATGGCAGATTCAAGTTTTGACGTGGTCAGCAAGCTCGACCGCCAGGAAGTCGACAACGCGCTCAATCAGGCCGCCAAAGAGCTGTCGCAGCGTTACGACTTCCGCGGCACCAACACCACGATCGAGTGGTCCGGCGAAGAGAACATCGTGATCACCTCGGACGCCGAAGAGCGGGCCCAGGCCGGCCTCGAGGTGTTCAAGGAGAAGCTCATCCGACGGGACATCTCCCTCAAGGCGTTCGACGCCGGCGACGTGGTGGGTTCGGGCAAGACCTACAAGATCACCGGGTCACTGGTCCAGGGCATCGACTCCGAGAAGGCGAAAAAGATCAGCAAGGCCATCCGCGACGAGGGCCCCAAGGGTGTCAAGGCTCAGATCCAGGGCGACGAACTCCGGGTTTCGAGCAAAAAGCGGGACGATCTCCAGGAAGTGATCAACCTCCTGAAGAACAAAGACTTCGAGATCGCCCTGCAGTTCGTGAACTACCGGTAGGTCCGACACTCCCCCGTTTCGTCCCCCTGGATGCCTGTCGAGGGCACATTGCCCTCGACGACCGACCAGGGGGACGAATTCGGCCTCACCCGGCCGGTTGATGCCGCAGAATCAGCCCGTGCAGGTCGGAATGACGATGCCGGTCATGGAACCGGACCTTGATGCGGCAATACTGCGAGCCTGGGCGAGGGCAATCGACGAAGGCCCGTTTTCGTCGCTCTGCTGGGGTGAACGGATCGCCTTCGACAATCCCGACAGCCTGACGCTGCTGGGCGCGATGGCGGCGTGGACCGAGCGGGTACGTCTGGTGACCACCGTGATCGTGCCGCAACTGCACGATCCGGTGATGCTGGCGAAGGCACTCGCCACCGGGGACGTCATCAGCGGCGGCAGGCTCACCGTCGGGATCGGTGTGGGTGGTCGACACGAGGACTACCGGTCGGTGGGTGCCGATCCGAAAACCCAGACGATGCGGCAGATGGCCGACCGCGTCGACGTCATGAAACGCGTGTGGGCCGGGCAGCGCCAGACCGATTCAGTGCGCCCGGTCGGGCCCGTCCCGATCCAACCGGGCGGTCCCCCGCTGCTCGTCGGGACGATCGGACCCAGGACACTGCGCAGCGCGGCCGCCTGGGCCGACGGATTGGCCGGCGTCACGCTGGACCTCGAGCTCGGCAAGCAGCGCGAGCTGTTCGCGACCGCCTCCACCGCATGGTCAGCGGCCGGCGCGAAACCACCGCACCTCGCTACGTCGTTCTGGTTCGCACTCGGCGACCCCGAACCCGCCCGCGCCCAGATACATCAGCACCTGCGCCACTACATGAACTGGATTCCGGCCGAGTTCGTCGATGCGATCGCACCCACGACGGGCTGGTCCGGCTCCGACGCCGAACTCGCCGTAATACTCGAGGAGTTCGCCGCGATCGGCACCGACGAAATCCACCTCATCCCAACCAGTTCCGACATCGGTCAGCTCGATCGGGTCGCGGAGATCGTCAAAGATCTTCGGCTGCAGCCGCGTCCGGCCTGATCAGTCCGAAATCGCCTGCGAGACCGGCCTGTCGCAATCGCAGAATCCTGTCGATCAACGAGCCGTCAGCTGCGTCCGCGCGACATTTCTTCGAGCCGACGGATGCGATCCTCCATGGGCGGATGTGTGGCGAAGATCTTGCTCATGCGCTCACCGGCCCGGAAGGGGTTGGCGATCATCAGGTGTGACTGCGCGGCGATATCCGGGTTCGGCGGCAGCGGTGCCCGCTGGACCCCGCCGGAGATCTTGCGCAGCGCCGAAGCCAATGCCAGTGGGTCGCCGGTCAATTCGGCACCGGAGGCATCCGCCTGATACTCGCGAGAGCGCGACACCGCGAGTTTGACCACCGTCGCCGCGATCGGGCCGAGGATGGTGATCAGCAGCAGCACAATGGGATTCGCACCGCCATTACGGTTGCCGCCGAGGAAGAACGCGAAGTTGGCGATACCACTGATCACCGCCGCCATCGCACCGGCGATGGACGAGATCAGGATGTCGCGATTGTAGACATGTGAGAGTTCGTGCCCGAGTACAGCTCTGAGCTCACGTTCGTTGAGGATCTGCAAGATCCCGGACGTGCAGCACACTGCCGCGTTCTTCGGGTTACGGCCGGTGGCGAAGGCGTTGGGCGCCTCGGTGGGACTGATGTACAGCGCCGGCATCGGCTGGCGGGCAACGGTCGCGAGTTCCCGGACGATGCGATAGAGCACCGGCGCCTGGACCTCGGTGACCGGTTGCGCATGCATGGACTTCAGGGCCATCTTGGCGCTGTTGAAGTACACGTACCCGTTGACGCCGACGGCCAGGATGATCGCCAGCACCAGGATCGCCGGACTCTGGAATGCCGCACCGATTCCCACGATGATGGCCGACATGAGCCCTAACAGCAGGGCCGTCTTCAGTCCGTTGGCATGGCTGCCCATTGATCACTCCTGTTCTCTCGCACTGGAGGTTCAACGAACGAACGCCGCCTTCCGTTCCCGATGATGTGGCCTTTTGGCGAACAAAAGCCCAGGTGGGCCCCGCCAAAACGGCACATCATCGGGCTTGGGCGAGGGGTCAGCCGATGCGGTCGACGGTGTAGCGAACCAGTGAGCTCATCGCGTCGTGCGCGGAACCCGCTGGCAGCTCGGCCAGCTCGGTGTACGCGGCGTCCGCGTACCCCTTCAGGGTTGCCCGGGCCTTGACGAGGCCTTCGGACTTGTTGAGTAGTTCAAGGGCCTCTGCGACCTCATCGTCGGTGGTGAGGGCGCGGTTGCTGCCGTCGGCGGCCACGACGAGTTCCCGCAGTCGGGTCTCGGCCGGGTCCGCGAGTGCATAGAGCACCGGGAGGGTGTGCACGCCCTCGCGCAGGTCGGTGCCCGGGTTCTTGCCCGAGTCGCCGGCCGCCGAACTGATGTCGATGATGTCGTCGGAGACCTGGAAGGCCACCCCGACCGCGTCCCCGAGCCGCGAGAGCCGCTCGATCTGTTCGGTGTCCGCACCCGATGCCATGGCTCCGAAGCGGCCACTGGCCGCGATCAGCGAGCCGGTCTTCTCCCACACCACCCGTAGGTAGTGCTCCACCGGGTCGGACTTGCCGCGGGCGCCGACGGTCTCGCGCATCTGACCGGTGACCAGTTCGGCGAACGTGTCCGCGATGATCAGCACCGCATGCGGGCCCAGGGTCGAGACCAGGCGCGATGCCCGGGCGAAGAGGAAGTCGCCGGCCAGGATGGCCACGCTGTTGCTCCACCGGCTGTTGGCGCTGAGCGCACCGCGGCGCAGGTCGGCCTCATCCATCACGTCGTCGTGGTACAGCGTCGCGAGGTGGATCATCTCGACGACGGTCGCCGACGTGATCACCTCATCGGCGTGCGGCTGCGGACCGAAATGGGCCGACAAGATCGCGAAGATGGGGCGGAACCGCTTGCCACCGGCCTTCGCGAGATGTGTGGCCGCCTCGGTCAGGAAGTCCTCGCCGGAGGACAGCTCCTTGAGCAACAACTCCTCAACACGCTCGAGCGACTGCTCGACGTCCTTGGCGAAAGCCTCGGATCCCATTTCAAGACCTGCGAACGTTGTCTTCACGCCTGACCTGCTCCCGTCATAGGACGAGCCTAGTGGTGCGGGATACTTGCCGGGTGAGTGCACCCATCCGCGTTCCCGCGCGCACCGAGATTCTGGTCGTCGGTGCAGGTCCTGGCGGGTCGGCGGCGGCCGCAGCCGCAGCAGCCGCCGGTCACGAGGTCACATTGCTCGATTCTGCGGTGTTTCCGCGCGACAAGACCTGCGGTGACGGGCTGACGCCACGAGCGATCGCAGAGCTCGATCTCCTCGGTCTCGCCGATGCGTTCAGCGGCCCCCGCATCGAGGGACTCGACCTGCAGGGGTGGGGTGGACGCCAGCAGGTGCGGTGGCCGCAGAAGTCGGCGCACTTCCCTGCCTACGGCAGCGCGGTGGCCCGCACCGAACTCGATGACCGCATCCGGCACCACGCACTGGACGCGGGTGCGACGATGGTGTCCGGGGTCAAGGCGGTCGGCGCCACCATCATCGGCGGCAAAGTGACTGCGGTGCAATGTAATACGCCCGACGGCCCGGCCCAGATCGAGGTCGGCAAAGTGATTGTCGCCGATGGCGTCCGCTCCGCACTGGGCACGTCGCTGGGTCGTAGCTGGCATCGGAACACCGCCTACGGCGTGGCGGCGCGGGCGTACGTGGAGTCCGGACGTTGCGACGACACCTGGATGGGCTCACACCTCGAATTACGTGATGGCGCCGGTGAATTGTTGCCCGGCTACGGCTGGGTCTTCCCGCTCGGTGCGGAGTCCGGGCTGGTGAACATCGGGGTCGGCGCGCTGGCCACCGAGAAGCGTCCGGCCCACATGGCGCTGCGGCCGATCATCGAGCACTACACCAACTCTCAGCGCAACGACTGGCAGCTGCGCGGCAAGCCCCTGCGCATCGCCTCTGCCCTGCTGCCCATGGGCGGAGCCGTCTCGGGTGTGGCAGGCGCGAACTGGATGTTGATCGGTGATGCCGCGGCATGCGTCAATCCACTCAACGGCGAGGGCATCGACTACGCCCTCGAAACCGCCCGCCTGGCCGTCGAAGTCCTTGGCGAGAACGATTATTCGACGTTGTGGCCGGATCTGTTGCGGTCCCGCTATGCGCTTGCCTTCTCTGCGGCCCGCCGTCTGGCCGCAGTGTTGACGGTCCCGCGAGTGGTCCCGATCCTGGGACGTCCGGGTATCCGCTCGGCCGCCCTGATGTCGATGGTGGTGCGCGTGATGGGCAACCTGATCACCGAGGACGACTCCGATCTGATCGCCCGTGCCTGGCACCTCGCCGGCCTGACGAGCAACAAACTCGACGCCCGCCCGCCCTTCACCTGACCCCCACCCCCCGATAATGTGCCCTTTTGGCGACCAAAAGCCCAGGTGGGCACCGCCAAAAGGGCACATCATCGGGGGTTACTCCAGCATTTTGCGAATGTCGTCGGCGTCGACGGCGGTGGAGAACATCTCGCCGTCGTCGACCACGGCGTTGAACAGTTCACGTTTGCGGTCCTGCAGCGCAACCACCTTCGCCTCGATGGTTCCGGCGGACACCAGTCGGTAGACGGTCACCGGCCGGGTTTGGCCGATCCGGTGCGTGCGGTCGATGGCCTGGGCCTCTGCGGCCGGATTCCACCACGGGTCACAGACGAAGCAGTAGTCGGCCTCGGTCAGATTGAGCCCGAAGCCGCCGGCCTTGAGACTGATCAGGAAGACCTGAGTCTTGCCGGAGGTGAAGTTCTCGATGGCCGCGGTCCGCTCCTTCGCCGACAACGATCCATCGAGGTAGCTGTACCGGATGTCGTCCGCTTCCAGCGCCTTTCGCAGCACGCCGAGGAATCCGGTGAACTGGCTGAAGACGAGCGCACTGTGCCCCTCCGCGATCAGTTCCGGAAGTTGCTCGCGGATGAAGTCGACCTTCGCGGACGCAACGTCGCTGTCCGCCGGGTCGACCAGGCCGGCATGCAGGCTCAATTGGCGCAGCATCGTCAACGACCGGAAGATCTGGAAACGGTTCTTCTCCCAATCCCCGAGCAGGCCGAGCACCACCTCGCGCTCCCGGACCAGTCGGGTGTCATAGATCTTGCGGTGCTTCGGCGACAACTCGACCTGCAACACCTGCTCCTGCTTGGCCGGCAGATCCCGCGCTACCTGGTCTTTGGTGCGGCGCAACATCACCGGCTTGATGCGCTTACGCAGGACCGGCAACCGCTCCGGATCCTCGCCCTTCTCGATGGGCTTACGGAAGAACTCACCGAACGACTTCGGACTCGGGAACAACCCGGGCACGGTGATCGACAGCAGCGACCACAACTCCATCAGGTTGTTCTCCATCGGAGTCCCGGTGACGGCGAGCTTGAACGGCACCGACAACCGCCGCGCACACTGATGGGCTTTCGAATTGTGGTTCTTGACGAACTGGGCCTCGTCGAGAAGCATGCCCGCCCACTCCTGCTCGTCGTACGAATCGAAATCGATCCGCAGCAACGCATAGGTGGTGATCACCAGGTCGGCGTCGGCGATGAACTCTGCCAACGGTTTGCGGCTCCGCGCCGCGGTCGCGGTGACGGCCACCGCCTTCAGGTCGGTGAAGCGGTGACACTCCGACACCCAGTTCCCGACGACGCTCGTGGGCGCGACCACCAGGAACCGCCCGGCTTCCCCGTTCTCGCGGGCTCGGGCGAACAACGCCAGGGTCTGCAGGGTCTTGCCGAGTCCCATGTCGTCGGCCAGCACGCCACCGATCCCGTTGTCCCAGAGAAACGCGAGCCAGTCCAAGCCGTCGCGCTGGTAGTCGCGCAGGGTGGCATGGAGCATCAGCGGCGGTTCGACGCGCTGCGGCGGTCGCGCCGCGCTGAGCCTTTCGACCCGTTCGCGCCACTGCCCGAGTTGTTCGTCGACCACACCGAGTTGCAGCAACTCTTCCCACAGCGTGGCGTTCGCCGGGAGCGCCGGGACGCGTCCGGCGTCCAGCTCCCCCAACGTCTCGGCCTCGGTCATCAGCGCTTTGAGCTTGGTCAGCTCGGGTGTGTCCAGCTGGAAGTAGACCCCGGACGGAAGCAGCATATGCGTTGCACCCGTCGATAATTCCGCGAGGACGTCGGCGACCGGCACCTGCTCACCGTCGACGTCCATGGTGATCGCGAGGTCGAGCCAGTCGGACTCCCCCGAGTCCGACCCGGCGAACCGTACGCGCGCCCGCTCGGTGACCTTCCGGTACCGGGTGGTGACCTCGGCGACGTCGAGTACCAGGTCGTCGCGGTCGGTGAGCGTCGGCAGGATCTCGGCGAACAGGCGCGCGGTCTCGACGGGCGTGAGTTGCAGATCGCCACGCAGCGTTCGGGTCGTCGCAGCCGCTATCGCATGCTCGTGATCGGCCGACTGCAGTTCGCGGATCGGCGGGAAGCTGCCGGTTCCGGGAGCTCCCCCGGGGTGCGTGGCCAGGAGGCGAAAGGCCGCCACCTGCGACAGGACGGTGACCGCCGCCAGGACGTCACGAAGCTTCTCCCACAGTTCCTGCTCGGCGGCCACGTCGCGCCAACGCGGCTCCGCCGGCGGGTCGTCACGGAAGTCGCGCGGCTTGTCGTTGACCAGATAGCGCATGGCCCAACGGATGTGGGCGGTGTCGTGGACGAGCTGGACGGTGAGGACAGCGACGGGCCCGGTGATGACCGGTGGCTCGAATACCGATTCGTCCACCCGCACCGCCACCGATTCGCGCAAGCGCGGCAACATGTCCGCAGCGAACGCGGCGGCATCTCCGGCCGGGATGACAATCGGCGGACCGTCCAACAGTTGAGCGACCGCACCGTTGTCCGGTTCGAAGGGTGCGAGCGTGAGCACACCGTCGTCGTCGATATACGAAACACCGTGCGGTTCCTTGTTTCCCAGGATTTCGACGCCATCCGACGGCAGCGTGACGCCATCGACGTCGATCTCGATCACGACGCGGGTGTCACCGCCGAGCTCCCCACCGATGTCGAGGGTGAGCCCGGCCCGCTTGCCGATGTGTACGTCCTCGATTCCGGTGGACGGGTCACCGAGGATCGGGATCCCGGCTGCGAGCGCGGCATCGAGCTGTTGCCAGATGGTGGCCGGTGCCGTCGTGAGGATCAATCCGTAGTGGAGTCCGTATCCGGTGGTCCGCATGGACCCCGAGGCCATCGACTGCAGCACCGAGACCTGCGCCATGTCGAAGTGTCCCGGTCCGAGCCCGACGATCATCGGCCAGTCGATACCTGACCTGATCCACTTCGAGCGTGTGCCCGGACGTAACAGTCGCAGCGCCAACTGAGCCGGTTTGGGCCGGCGCCCGGGGGTGACGCCCTCGCTGTAGAACACCTGTAAGGCCAATGGTTCGGCCGGAGTGGGCCGATTCTGTTCGAGCAACGGCCGCAACCGGCGTTCCCACTGCGGGACCTGCTGGGCGGGCAAGCGCGAGACGTCGGTGTCGATGCCTTCGGCAAAGGTGAGCAGCAACGCCACGGCGTGTTTACAGAAGTAGCCGACCGGGCAGGTGCACGACGCATCCGCGATCTTCCAGTCCGGACCGAGGCCGCTGAAGACCACGCGCATGCCGTAGGTGGAGACACCCGAGCCCGTGCATCGTCCGGTCAATCGGTGCTTCGGTTCGTCCCACTTCACCGCACTGACGCGGCGCTGTTTGGCGTACGCCGCGCCACGACTGAGCGACCCCGGATCGAAGTCGCCCATCAGCGACGCCGCGGTGATCAGTTGCGCCCAGTCGGTAGTCATTGATTGCAGGTTAGCGAGGGATCCAGACAGCACCGAAAGTGTGGGGTTTTGGCGAACAAAACCCCAGGTGGGCGTCGCCAAAACACCACATCATCGGGTTAGGCAGGCTTGACGCCCCGATGCAGCGCGGTGATCCCGAAGGTGAGGTTGCGCCAGCGGACGTCGTGGAACCCGGCATCACGCATCTGCTGCGCCAACTCCGGCTGATTCGGCCACTCGCGGATCGACTCCGCGAGATACACATATGCCTCGGGGTTGCTCGAGACCTTGGTCGCGACCGCCGGCAACGCCTTCATCAGGTACTCCATGTAGACCACCCGCATCGGTTCGAAAACCGGCGTGGAGAACTCACAGATGACCACGCGACCACCCGGTTTGAGAACCCGGAACAGCTCGGCGAAGGCGACATCGACATCGTTGACGTTGCGGAGACCGAACGAGATGGTCGCGGCGTCGAAGGTGTTGTCGCCGAACGGCAGGTGCAACGCATCGGCGGCCACCTTCGGCACCGGCCGCTTGGCCCCGGCCTTGAGCATGCCGAGCGAGAAGTCCGCCGCGACGCAGAACGCACCGGACCGCGCGAGCTCGACGGTTGACACCGCCGTGCCGGCCGCGAGATCGAGTACGACATCATCGGGCCCGAGGGCCAACGCCTTGCGGGTGGCGACACGCCAGCCGCGGTCCTGACCGAACGACAGGACGGTGTTGGTGAGGTCGTAGCGTCCGGCGACACCGTCGAACATCGCCGCTACGTCTTTGGGATTCTTGGCCAGCGATGCACGAGACATGACCGCAACCGTACCGGCTGGCACCTGATGCCCCCGGCGCCGACCTGACCACACGTACTGACGGGCTCCGTCTCAGGGCCAACTCTCGAGGTCGAGCAGCAAGCCGGTGTCGGAGGCGAAGTTGTCAGACTGCCTTCGACGCCGTGACGGGGGCCGGGACCGCAGATGAATGTCCGTCGGACCGCCGCCGGTTGATCTCGGCGAGGAGCACCATGATGCCGCCGATGACCAACCACGAGTACACCAGCACCGACAGCGCGGGCAGGATCGCCAGGCTCGCGTCGCGGCCGGTGACGCGGACGAGTTCGGGGTCCGACTTGGAGTAGTCGATGCTGATGCGCTGCCCCTTGGTCAGGCCTCCGGGATAGAAGACGCCCAGGCGGGGACTGTGGAACATGCCGTCGGGTGTGGAGAACGCGACCGACGCCTTGGTGGGGCCGGCGCTGGTCACCTCGGCCACGGTGGTGGCCTTGTCGGAGTTGATGAGGGTGTCATTGCGATAGGCGCCGGCGACCATGGTCGCCATCATGATCGTGATGATGACCCCGACGGTGAGCAGCCCGATCTGAACACGGCGCAGCACGGTCGGAGACATGCCGCCACCATAGTCACTCGGTCCCGACGACCCAATTCCGTCGCCACGCACCCGACCGGACCCACCGCCCAACGTGCCCATAACGCCGTTGAGCGTGCCTAAATCACCGTCGAGCGTGCTCAAGTTGCACGCGACGCCATCTCGGACGACAACTTCGGCACGGTCGACGGTGATATCGGCACGGTCGGCGGGTGGTCAGAGGCGGGTTTTGATGGCCGCGTGCAGCGACCGCAACGTCGACCGGTCCGTCCGGACCTCGATCACCTCGATGCCCTCCCCGGACGCGTTCAGTGCACCGGGCAACTCGTCGAGCGTCACCAGTCGGTGCGGGGTGCCGAAGCCGGCGCAGACCGACGCCAGGTCGGTGCGGTGCGGGGTGCCGAACACCCGCTCGTAAGCGCCGAGGTAGTCGTCACCGGAGAAGCGGGGGTCGCCCTGTTCGAGCAGACCGAAGATGCCGCCGCCGTCGTCGTTCGCGACGACGATCGTCAGCCGCTTCGGCCGTGGTTCGGCCGGACCGATCAACAGACCGGTGGCATCGTGCACGAAGGTCAGGTCGCCCATCAGCGCGACCGTCCGGGCGCCGGTCGCGAGTGCCGCGCCGATGGCGGTGGAGACATTTCCGTCGATCCCCGCGACTCCTCGGTTCGACAGGACCCGCACATCGGGACCGACACGTCCGGCCAATGCGACGTCGCGGATGGGGTTGGACGCACCGACCACCAGTTGCTCACCGGGCGCCATCGCCGCGCTGACGATCTTCGCCACGTGCAGTCCGGTGACGGTGTCGGTGGCGTCGAGTTGCATGTCGACGGCATTGACCGCTCGTTGATGCGCCGCCGCGCAGGCCTTGAGCCAGTCCTCGTCGGGTTCCCCGGACACCTCGGCGCGCGAACCGGTGGCGAGCACGTTGCCGGAGACGTCGGGCCAGCGCGGACCGGTGGTCAGGGCATACACGCGGACGTTCGGGTCGGCGAGCAGCGTCGAGACCTCGCGGTGCAGCGTCGGGCGACCACAGATGATCGCCTGGGTGGGACGCAGCGCCGACAACGCGAGCGGATGCAGCGGGTTCTCGGGAGCCGGGGCGGTCGGCTCGGCCACGGTCGGCAGGACGGCCAGTTCGGGCCGATACCCGGCGCCGTGCCCGGACACCACCACGGTCGGTTCGCTGATGTCGATGCCGACGGGCACGTCCAGCTTCCCGACGGCCGTCACCGTCCAGGGCGCACCGTCGGGCCGGCCGGCGAAAACGCCGAGGTCATCGCCGGGCGCCACGCCCGGATCGGGAACCAGCGGCTCGCGCAACGGGATGTCGAACTGCACCGGTCCGGCATTGCCGGTGCGGGCGCCCCGGGCCGCGGCGAGTACCCGCCCGACGGCCGAACGCCACTGGCTGTTGGTGTCTAGGTCCTGTTCGGCCAGCCCCAGGCTGATGGCCGCCCGCACCTGGGTGCCGAAGATCCCGAACTGTTCGATGGTCTGGTTTGCACCCGATCCGAGCAGTTCGTAGGGCCGGTTCGCACTGATCACCACCAATGGCAGCCGCGCGTAGTTGGCCTCGAAGACCGCCGGGCTCATGTTCGCCACCGCGGTACCGCTGGTCATCACGATGGGCACGGGCTGCCCGGAGGCCGCGGCCAGACCCAGCGCCAGATAGCCGGCGGTCCGTTCGTCGACCCGCACGTGCAGTCGCAGGAGCCCGGCCGCGTCGGCGGCATGCAACGCGAACGCGAACGGCGCATTGCGAGAACCGGGGCACAACACGGCTTCGGCCACGCCTCCGCGGATCATCTCGTCGACGATCACGCGCGCCTGCAGGGTCGAAGGGTTCATGACTTCAGGCTAGCGGCGCGGCCCGCCTGTCTCTCGCGTCGACCGGTGTGACGACGCGGACATCCGCCCGCGCCGACCCGTCATGGCCGCGACTTCGGACGCGAACCCGGCCCTACCGGGTACGGTTCCAAGGGTGATCGGCTTACCGACATCGGTGACGGCATTGCTGTTTGATCTCGACGGGGTTCTGACCAACACGGCAACAGTTCACCGTCGAGCGTGGAAGCAGGCTTTCGACACCTTCCTCGCGTCCTACTCTGCGGCAGACCCCGACCAGCGTCGACCCTTCAGCGACGATGACTATCTCCAGTACGTCGATGGCCGGTCGCGCGACGACGGGATCACGACATTCCTGGCGTCCCGCCGCATCACGCTTCCGCCGGGCCGCGCCGGCGACACCATCGACGACGCCACGGTCAGCGGCATCGGCGACACCAAAAACGGCCTGTTTCTCGAAACACTGAAAACAGAAGGCGCGCAACCCTATCCCGACGCTGTGACGTATCTGAAGGCAGCGCAGCACTCGCAATTGGCGATCGCCGTGGTGACCAGCTCCAAGAACGGCGGCCCGATCCTGGAGGCAACGGGGCTGGCCGCCTACGTCTCCGCCCGCGTCGACGGACTCACGATCGCCCAGCGCGGTCTCGCCGGAAAGCCCGCTCCGGACGCATTTCTCGCCGGTGCCGAGGCTCTCGGCGTGCCACCCGAGCAGGCCGCGGTGTTCGAAGACGCCGTCGCGGGCGTGGCAGCCGGGCATGCCGGCCACTTCGGTTACGTCGTGGGCGTCGACCGGACCGGCGGCGACACCCACGGCGACGACCTGAACCGAGCCGGTGCTGACCGCGTGGTCACCACCTTGACCGACCTGTTGGAGGCGCGATGACCCAGGATCCCCGGATGGAGGTGGCGCCCTGGCATCTGAGCTGGCGCGGCACCGACCAAGAATCTCTTGGTCACATCGAGTCGATCTTCGCCCTGTCCAACGGCCACATCGGGTTGCGTGCCAACGTCGAGGAGGCCGAGCCGGTCTTCAACCCCGGGACCTATCTCAACGGCTTCTACGAACGTCGCGAGTTGCCGTACGCGGAAGGTGGTTACGGGTATCCCGAGGACGGGCAGACGGTTGTCAACGTCACCAACGGCAAGATCATCAGGCTGCTCGTCGAGGACGAACCGATGGATCTGCGCTACGGGACCACCCAGCATCACGAGTGGAAGCTCGACTTTCGTTCGGGAACGCTGTTGCGCACCACCGAGTGGACCTCACCGGTCGGCCGACGGATCCGGATCACCTCCGAACGGCTGGTGTCGTTCACCGAACGGGCGATGGCCCTGATCCGCTACGAGGTCGAACCACTGGACGAGGACACCGAGATCGTCCTCCAATCCGACTTGCTGGCCAACGAATCGACGGCCGGACCCGCAGGCAAAGATCCGCGGTTGGCCGCTGCACTCGACCGGCCGTTGGTGGGCGATTTCGCCGAGGCCCACGGCCACCGGGCCGTTCTGGGCCACCACACCAGGGAGTCCGGTCTGCGGATGGCCGCGGGGATGGACCATGAGCTCGATGCCCCGAACTCGGTGTCGTGCGAGATCCTGAGCGATGATCTGGCACGGTTGACCGTGACCGCCAATGTCCCTGCCGGACAACGAATCACGATCACAAAATTCCTGGCGTACGGGTGGTCGAGCCAGCGGTCGCCCTCGGCGCTGCAGGCCCAGGTCGACGCCGCCCTGGCGATAGCCCGCGACAACGGCTGGGACGAGCTGAAGGCCCGCCAGCGCCAATATCTCGACGCCTTCTGGGATACCGCCGACGTCGTCATCGACGGCGATCCGGAACTGCAGCAGGCGGTCCGCTTCGCACTGTTCCAGGTCTTGCAGGCAGGTGCCCGCGGCGAGAACCGGGCGCTGGCGGCAAAGGGCCTGACCGGGCCCGGATACGACGGCCACGCCTTCTGGGACACCGAGACCTTCGTGTTGCCGGTCCTGACCTACACCGTCCCCGATGCGACCGCCAACGCGCTGGGCTGGCGGCACGCAACGCTCGGGATGGCCAAGAGCCGGGCCGTCGAGCTGGGCCAGGCGGGGGCGATGTTCCCGTGGCGCTCGATCAACGGTGAGGAATGTTCGAGCTACTGGCCCGCCGGCAGTGCCGCGGTCCACATCAATGCCGACATCGCCGCAGCGGTCTCGCAATACGTCGCGGCCACCGGCGACCTTCAGTTCGAGATCGATCGGGGTCTCGAACTGCTGATCGAGACCGCCCGATCCTGGGCGTCCCTGGGCCACCACGACCTGCGCGGGGACTTTCGCATCGACGGGGTCACCGGACCGGACGAGTACTCCTCGGTCGCCAACAACAACGTCTACACGAACCTGATGGCGCAGAAGAACTTCCGCGATGCCGTCGCCGCGTGCAAGCGGCATCCGCCGGTGGCCGCCCGATTCGGTGTCGACGACGAGGAGACGGCGTACTGGAAAGACTGCGCCGACCGGATGACGCTGCCGTATGACCCGGAACTGCATGTCCATCAACAGGCCGAGTCGTTCACCCGCCAGGCCAAATGGGATTTCGCTGACACACCACCCGAGAACTATCCCCTGCTCCTGCACTACCCGTATCAGGATCTCTACCGCAAACAGGTGGTCAAACAGGCCGATCTGGTACTCGCGATGTGGCTGCGCGGTGATGCCTTCACCGCGGATGAGAAGCGGCGCAACTTCGACTACTACGAACCCATGACGGTGCGGGATTCGTCCCTGTCGGCCTGTGCGCAGTCGATCGTGGCCGCGGAGGTCGGACATCTGGATCTGGCGTACGACTACTTCATCGAGACCGCGCTCACCGATCTGCACGACCTGCACCACAATTCGTCCGGCGGTCTGCACATCGCGGCGCTCGCCGGGACCTGGTTGTGCTGTGTCGCCGGCTTCGGCGGGATGCGGGATCACGGTGGTGTTGTCACCTTCGCGCCGAGGATTCCCCACCGGCTGGACCGCATGGTCTTCCGGATGACATTGCAGCGCACCTACATCGAGGTCGAGGTACATCATCAGGAGGCGACCTACCGGCTGATCGGCGGCGACCACCGGCAGCTGTGGCACCACGGTCAGTCGTTCCTTCTCGGCGACGATCCGGTGACACTGCCGATCGAGGAACTGCGTCCGGACTCGACGCCTGAGCAGCCGCCGGGCCGACAGCCCTATCGCCGCATCAAGTCGTATTGACCGGCCCGAACCCGATCGATTGCCGGCTGCTCAGGCCACCCGGCCGGGGTAACCGGAAGCCGGGCCCCACAGTTTTCAGTAGGGTCGGGTCATGAGTGATCGCGAGTTCGACATTGTTGTCTTCGGAGCCACCAGTTTCGTCGGAGCGCTGACGGCCGAATACCTGGCCGAACATGCCCCCGCCGGAACCAAGATCGCGCTGGCCGGCCGCAGCGAGCACAAACTCTCGCAGATGCGGTTCGACCTGCCCGCGCCCGCCAACGCGTGGCCGCTGATCGTTGCGGACGTCGATTCACCGGCCACGCTCGACGCGATGACCGCCCGCACCCGGGTGTTGTGCACCACCGTCGGTCCCTACCTGAAGTACGGCGAGGCGGTCCTGGCCTCGGCCGTCAACAACGGCACCGACTACGTCGACCTCACCGGCGAGGTGCCCTTTGTCCGGATGTCGATCGACAAGTTCGGCGACCAGGCGAAGTCCAACGGCGCACGCATCCTGCATTCCTGCGGGTTCGATTCCGTCCCTTCCGATCTCGGCGTCTACCTGCTGCACAAGAAGATCAGCGCCGATGGCGAGGGCACGATGGGTGATACGACGATGGTGCTCCGCAGGTTCCGCGGTGGGATCAGCGGCGGGACGATCGATTCGATGCGAGTCATCGCCAAGGAGGCCGCCAACGCCGACACCCGTCGCACCCTGCTCGATCCCCACGCCCTGTCCACCGGACCGGGCGAACACGCGGGCATCAAACGCAGCGCCGAACCCAGTGACATGGCGCTGGTCGACGCCTCGAAGGTCGATCCGAGCCTCAAGGGGACGCTGGCTCCGTTCTTCATGGCCAGCCACAACACCCGGATCGTGCGCCGGTCGAATGCCCTGCTCGACGGCGCTTACGGCGAGAACTTCCGATACGGCGAAACCATGTACGTCGGAGACACGCCGTACCTCTCGACCGCCATCGCTGCCGTGGTCGCCGCCGGCACCGGGGCATTCCTCGGCGCGATGTCGATCGGCCCGGTCCGCAAGGTGCTCGATCGTGTCCTGCCCAAGCCCGGGGAGGGACCCAGCGAAAAGGCGCGGGAGGCCGGGTATTTCACCACCGAGACCTACACGACGACCAGCACGGGTAAGCGTTATCGGTCCCGGATCGTCGCCAAGGGCGACCCCGGGTACAAGGCCACGGCGGTGATGTTGTCGGAGTGCGCGTTGTCGCTGGCGCTGAACCGGGACGAACTGCCACCCCGGTCGGGCATCCTGACCCCGGCGGCCGCAATCGGCGACGTCCTCATCGAACGCCTCCGCGCCGCGGGCTTCACGCTCGAAGCCGAGCAGCTCCCCTAGGCCCGGGTCAGCTCACCGGACGACGCCGGCTCACCGAGGGAACAAAGGCCGACCGCGACAGTCGCAGTACCGCGGCGACCGCCCCACCGTCCTTCACATCGAACAGTTCGTGGAACTGCGTCGCCAGGGCGAACAACTCGTCACTCTTCTTCGGCGAGATCGCATCACACTCCTGCGGCCCATCGGCATACAGGAACGCCGGCGTGATCGGCTGAACGGCCAGGCCCAGTGCCTGCGCGCGGATCCACAGATCCTGCATCGCAACTCCACCGTGGACGTAGGCATCGGCGTTTCGTCCGCCTACCGTCACCACCGCCAGCGCCGACGCGGTCATGATCCGGCCCTGCGCATCTGCGCCCAGCGCCGACCCCGCACCCCAGGCGTCGAGGTGCGCCATCACATCGGGGCGACGCAGCAACGCCAGCAACGGGGCCTGCTGCGGCATCAGTGCCATGTCCCCGACCTCGATGCCGGTGTCCGAGGCCATCTCTGAGGCGGCCACGATCTCCGCCATCATCTCGGCCTGCAGATCCGGATCCAGGTATCGCAGCCGTTCGGCCGCCCCCGCGATCACGCCGAATGCGGCGAGTGTCTCCGGATCGGTGACCAGTCGGACCTGCGCGCCGGTGGGCACGTCCTTCGACAGCTCGCTCACCACGTCGTCGCCGAGCTCACTGCGATCGCCGAAACCCCGATTGGTCCGGCGATCGAGCACCGCCCGAATCGGTACGGTGCCATCGGCTTCCACGATTCCGCCGAAGTCGAACCGAACCTGCAGTTCGCTGCCCGACCCGGTGATCGCGGTCTTGCCTGCCACTCCGACGGCGGACGCGGCAACCGTCATGTTGTGCAAGACCGCACCCAGTGCCACCGCCGACGCCCGCCGGGCCACATCCATCCGCGACGACGGCGAAGTGGAGGCTCGCACCGTCACACCGGCATCGTCGGCATCAAAGCTCCACGGCTGTGCGTTGCCGAGCGAAGGGGCCCGAGACCCTGCGTACACCACCGCATCTCGGGGCTCGAGGGCCGCGAACTCGGCGGCCACATCGACGTCGGTCCGCGGTGCGGGCTCGGCAGCGGCGGCCGGTTCGGTCAGACCTTCGAGGATGGAATCCAGATCGACCCGGACTCGGCCCGACGGGAGTGATTCAGCCCGGACGATCCGCCGGACGGCTGCGGCGACGGTCGCGCCGCCGAGAGCGACGTCGCCACCGAGTTGTGGCCAGGCAGAAAGGGTTCGGCCCATTTCGAATACTGAAGCAGCCATTCGTGATGTCAATCGGTCGCCGTCGAGGATCTGTAGCGCAAAGGGCACCTTCTCGGCGGCCGACAATCCCGACAATGAGGCCGCATTGAAATCGCCCAGCAGACCGTGGAACAACGGCCGATCGGGCTCGAGATCAAATCGCTCGACGTCGAGAACACCGCCGTCGCTGGTTTCCATGATCACCGGAATCCCCAGTGCCCGCGCCCTATCCCGGACCAATACTTTCGCGTCGAATGAATCACATTCTTCTATGACGATATCCAGGCCCGCCAAGAACTCATCAATTGTGGATTCCTGTACACCTTCTCGGTGCACCCGGACATCGAGATAGGGATCGATCTCCGCAATTCGCCGGGCCGCGACAACCGCTTTGTTGACGCCGATGTCAAAGACCGAACCGGGAACTCGATTCAGGTTCGACAATTCGATGTCGTCGAAATCGGTCAGTCGCAACTCGCCACAGAGACCTTCGAGTGCCAACGTATGTGCAACTGCGTGTCCGACGCTCAGGCCGACGACCCCGATTCGCAGCCCAGCGGCCCGATCCTGCTCGTCGACGGTCAACTTGTTGCGGTTCCGGTCGAGCCGCAGTCGCCGATATCCGGCGGGTCCGAGCAGTCGAATTGCCGTCTTTCGCCAGGGATAGTAGATCCAGCGGGCCGGCTCATCGAGAAACTCACTCCCCAACGGCGGGATCAATTCGCCTGCCGCCGACAGCTGGGAGGCCACCGAATCCAGGAGGTCTATTCCCGATGTGGCGCGGAGTTCCTCGAGACGGCTGCGCCCCTCCGGATTCCGTTCGTCGATAACCTCAACGGTCGCCTGGGATTCATTGGCCTGATCGCTCACTACACCATCCTGTTTTTGTTTTCAATGCTTCCCCGGGATTGAAACCTGTTCCCCCGGGGCACATACGGACTGCTGTACATCCCACATCCGCTGAGCCCTAGCGACATTCGACCGAGGGAATTGGACGTTCGCTCAGAACACTGTCCAAAGCCGGGCATGCAACTAACCGGATGGGGCGTTTTCGGCGAGGGAGATTGACACACAGTGACATAACGACCAGAAACAAGCAACAATACGCATGGGACAACAAAACCCCGCGCGATGTTTGCTACCTGCAAGACCATCCATGAAACCCACACCAGCTATCCACAATAGTGAGATAGCAATAGCGCGCACACATGTGCAGGCCAGGAGACCCAATGACCACCGCATTCGCCCCCCATCGTCGAACCGCACAGATCGGCTCAGCAGCGCGTGACTTCACCGCTCGGGTCATCGACGAGCAGACCGGGACGACTCTGATCGTCGGCACTCCGCAATCGGTTCCGGATGTGTGGGTCGAGTATCTCGACGGCGCTCGCGAAAGCTACGCCAAGTACGGCGCGGAAATGGCCCTCGAGTACGACGACGTCGTCCGCGGCCACTGCACCACGTTGTTCTACGCCGCCCTCGACCGATCGGGAACGGTCATCGGCGGCGTCCGCGCCAAGGGACCCTACCGCAACGCCCACCAGTCCCACGCATTGCTCGAATGGGCTGGTCAGCCGGGCCTGGAGATGGTCATCGACGCGATCGATTCGCGTCTGGCCGATGGCGTCGTGGAGATGAAGACGGCGTGGGCCGCCGAGGGGCCGGCCGCCCCGACGGTTGCCGGGATGCTCGCCCGCGTGGCCCTGCCGACCATGACGCTGACCGGTGCCCGCTACATCATGGCCACCGCCGCGGACCACGTCCTGCGTCGCTGGGAGTCCTCCGGCGGCCGGGTCGCCGAAGACATCCCGGCCTCGCCGTACCCCGATGCGCGCTACCAGACCAGCCTGATGTGGTGGGACCGCGACCGGATCGCACTCGATGCCAAGCCGAAGGTGCTCGCCCACATGATGCAGGACACACAGATCCTCGCGGCCGGCGCCGATCAGAACGGCTGGTCATCGACAAGTGGCGTCGCCGCCTGAGAGCGGACGCCGGCGGCCCGCCGTCTGCGGACCAGATCGAGATTGCCCACGCGGCGTTCGTCCGCGACAAACTCGACCTGAGGCTCACTCGGAGGGCCAGGAACCCACACGATCGGTGCACATGTGCGCGAGATCACTTTATTTCGCCCGGCATCCTTGGCGGCATACATGCACCGGTCGGCTTGCCTGGTGAGGAAGTCGATCACGTCGTCGATGTTGGGGCGACCGGTCGTCGACCGGATCAGCGGCGCATAGATGGCGCCGATACTGATCGTCACACCGCATTCGGCCTGGATCCGATCGCGGATCTGCTCTGCGAGGTCGACGAGTTCTGCGGGGTTGGCCGACTCTGTCATCACCACGAACTCCTCACCACCGAACCGGCTGACGATCGAACGGCTCGGAACCGTCTTCTCGATGAGGGCGGCCGCAGTCACGAGCACGGCGTCCCCGGCCGCGTGCCCGTGGTTGTCGTTGACGGACTTGAAGTTGTCGAAGTCCATCATCATGAACCCGATCGACTGACGGGTCCGGACGATGCGCTCGAGCAGATCACTGTTTCGGTTCAGCAGCCCGCGACGATTGAGCACGCCCGTCAGGGGGTCGGTATCACCTAGCTTGGCCACCTTCAGGAGCACCGAACCGAGCGACTTCCGGAGCGCTGCGACCATGAACACCGGCACGAACACAGTGGTGACCGCGGCGCCGGTCGCCACGATGAGCGCCACCCCCGAGGTGGCGTTGAAGGACGACAGTGCCACCGCGAGCATCATCGCGAGCACGGTGAACGAGACGGTCACCCGCCGCGACGAGCCCATGGCAGCGATCGCCGGGATGGCGGCCAGCAGCGCCACGATCGCCCGGGCCGCGGCCGGATCCGACACCAGATAGGCCGACCATGCGACACCCAACATTCCGCCGAATCCCAGCATTGCGAATTGCGTATCGGACAATCTGCCGACATATAGCGTGACCGCGAAAGAAAATGTACTGAAAAGCCAGATGACGACCAGGTATTTCATACCGCCGTCGATAATGAATTCCGGCTGTATGAACGCGAACAATGGCAACGCGAAAGCGCCCGCCGTACTTATCAGTACCGCAGTTGATCGTGCGTCGAAGCGGTCCGAGAACTTGTACTCCACAGCGATCAGCTATCCGAATCCCCAACACGTGGCGACGCCACCGGTCAGACGCGCCAGACCTGACCGGACATGCGACGATGAACCCTTGAGGCGCGAATTACCACTCAACGCCGGTTCCCGATTGGGAACAACCATAGCCAGTCTAGTCACGTGTTCGACTTGCGGGCCATCTTAGGTGGAAATTCGCCGGAGCGCGGTAGTCTCAACGATTGAACGAGCGGGGCGAGTGCATTCGTGGGAATGCCGTCGCGCTGGACTGGACATCATCGGGAGTTGTGCATGCCGGCGTCAACCCCGCCACTGGAGCCCAAGGTGGCAAACCGCGATGCTATTCGCGGCCACCTCACAGGCATCGATTACCCCTCCCTCGGAGTGGTCCTGGTTTCCATGGACCCGACCTGCCTGATCACCGCCGCGCTGGGATTTCACTTGGCGAGCAAACTCCGCCCGGCCGTCGCTGCTGCACTGAGCGAGATGTTCGGTGACCATCCGGGTGTGTGGGAGGGACCGTACGACCACCTGATCCTGGTGTATTTCGATACCACCGCGGTCGATGTGAGGACGGTCGAACGCCGCCTTGCCGAGCGCATGTCCCGTCAGGTGATGGTCGAGGGACAGGCGGTCTTCGTACCGAGCTGCCTCGGGATCGCGCTCGCCTCCGAGGTGTCCACCGCCCACGACGTCCGGGAGCTCGTCCAGGCCGCCACAGCTGCGGTCCACCACGCGATCCGCACGACGTCGACGTCGATCCGCGCGACGTCACAGTCGCTGGAGCTGCTCAAGCACGAGGTGGCCGGGACCACCGAGTTGGCGAAGGCGATCGGCAGCGACTTCGCCCTGCATTACCAGCCGATCGTCGATCTGTCGTCGAGGAAGCGGGTCGGGTTCGAGTCGCTGCTCAGATGGCGGGTGGGTGATGAGCTCCGGCTCCCCGCCGATTTCCTCGACGCGGCCGAGGCGACATCGCTGATAGTCCCGATCGGCCGCTGGGGTGTGACGACCGCGCTCGAGCAGCTCGCGCAGTGGCAACGGGAGTCAGGCGACATGTCGATGTTCATGTCGGTCAATTTCTCGGCCCGCCAGCTCATCGACCGTGGGCTGGTGCAGCACGTCGCCGATGCCATCGCGGCGACGGGCGTGCCTGCCAAGGCGGTGTGGGTCGAGGTGACCGAACGCAACCTGATCGAGGTCGGATCTCCGGCGGCGCAAACACTTCTGGAACTCGACGAACTCGGGTGCACGGTCTGCGTCGACGACCTCGGGACCGGATTCGCCGCGCTGCGTTACATGGTCGAGCAGCCGGTACAGGTGGTGAAGATCGATCGCTCCCTCGTCTCCAAGGTGGGTACCGTCGAGCCATTGCGCAGCCTGGTGGGCGCGGTGTGCACGTTGTCGGCGTCCCTCGGCATCCTGACCGTGGCCGAAGGTGTCGAGAGTGAGGACGAACTGCGCAAGCTCCGCGACCTCGGATTCACCCATGCGCAGGGATTCCTGTTCGGCAAACCCGAAGCCGCAGGCGACATCCGCTTGTAACCGGCCGGGCCGTACGATCGGCGTAGACATGAGCGCCCACGAATCCGGCCCGGTGCCGATCCCCCGCCCGACCGCCCTGACCCGGCGTCGTTTCCTGATGGCGAGTCCGGCCGCTGCCGCCCTGCTGATCGCCGCATGTTCATCGTCGGATCCGGCCACACCGACCCTCACCGTCGACGAACCCGGTATCCCGTCGACCTATGTCCTCTCCGACGCCGACGCCGACCTGACCGGCACCGACGACGCGACCGCGGCTCTGCAGTCGATTCTCGACACCCGACCGGACGGCTGCGAGATCGTGATCCCGGACGGAGCTGTGCTCCGGTGTACCGCCGGCCTCGAACTCCCTGGTGGAAAACATCTTTCCGGTCCGGGCGAGCTGAAGTTCACCGACGGGATCGCGCAGGCGTCGGCACTGACCGTGACCGGATCGGGGTCCCGGGTCCATCGACTGCGGATGACCAATCCAGATCTGCTCGGGGCGCGGTCACAGACCGGAGAGAACCCGTTTGCCATCACGATCAAGGCCAACAACGTCGAGATCTCCGAGTGCTTCATCGATTCGTTCCAGAGCGGGATCGGGGTGGATCCCTACGGCGAGTGGTACTACACCCGAATCCTGAACAACCGCATCAAAGATGTCCTCGGCGCCGGTGACGGCCCTGACGACCTCGTGTCGACGCTGGGCGAAGACCGGGGCGACGGGATCGTCACCTGGGGCGCGGCCGCAACCATCATCGGCAACGAGGTCGACTGCCGGGCCGGATCCGACGCACGCATCGGAATCCATTGTGAGGCACTGAAAGACCGCGAACAAGAGTCCGGACCGATGCCGAACTCCACCTACACGGTCGCCAACAACACCGTTCGGGGTCAGTTTCGCCGCGGCATCGTCGTCGAGGACATCACCCAGGCGACGATCATCAACAACACCGTCTCCGACAGCACCTGGTGGGGTGTGGCGGTGATCCGCAGCAGCCAGGTGTCCGTCGCCGACAACACCATCGAGTTCACGCGCGCCGACACCGACCGGCAAGGCCAGTCCTACGCACCCCACCGGGCCGCGGTGATGCTGTACGGATCAACCACCATGACCACCGTGGAACGCAACTCGATCACCGTCTCCGGCCATGCCGACTCCTACATCGCGATGTTCGGCGTCGACGACGCCGATGATCAGCCACGAGATTGCCTTGCCGTCAACAACACCGGCGAGTCGACGGCCGAGGGCGTGACCACCGTCGGTGGCAGTATCACCCTGGGGGTGGCCTGCCGGTACGAGCGCAACACATTCTCCGGATTCCGAGGTGACGGAATCGCCTTCTGGCACACCGAGATCCCGGCAGCACGCCAGAACACGCTCTCCCGCACCGGCAATCGCGCCCATGCCGGGATCCAATTCGAGAACAGCAACGACGGCCCGACCGACACCACCACCTCAGAGAACACCATCTCGGGATTTGCCGACGGCATCCTCGATACGAACGCCACGGCCGGGCACATCGAGCATCGCCGCAACCGCATCGTCGAATGCACCAACGGGATCAACCTGTTCGACCGCGCCGGGTCGACCGGTTCGCTCGACGCCAACGAGTTCGTCGATGTGCCGGCCGAGACCGTCAATGTCCCGGAAGGCATCTCGATCTCCTAGTCGTCGACGGCCTTGACCGTCGCCAACGCCTCGGCCGACTCCACGGGTTCAACCGATTCGACAGGTTCGACCGGCTCGACTGATTCGCCGGGTTCGATCCAGCCGGGTTGTTCCGTCATCACGTCATCGGACGGTGACCGGCTGTCGCTCTTGGCTTTTCGACGCCGCCTGCCGACCTCCGGGATCAGCACCGAGCCGATCACCCGGGCCCGGACCTTGGCCAACTGATCGAGCGCATCGGAGTACTCCCCCGCCCGGGTCCGGCCACCCACACAGACGATGAGGGTGCCTTCGGCACCGACCGCCAGAACCGAGGCGATATCCCCATCGAGCACCGGCGGGCCCTCGATGACGACGTGTTCGAACGACTTCTCGAGTTCATCGAACATCTCGGTGGCGCGCGGGGTCTTCAGCAACTCCAGCCCCGCACCGCTGCGGGGGCCGGTGCCCAGCACCAGAGGTCCGGGCACCAACTTCCCGAAGATCGCCTCGTCGAGCGGATGACCATCGGCCAGGACGGAACTGACGCCGGGCTCGGACACCTCCGGACCGACATCGGACAGATCAGCCCTGACCAGGACCACCGAACGTCCTGTCTTCGCCAGGGCCGCAGCAAGATTCGAGGCCGCCACCGAGCGTTCGACCGAATCGGTCGGACTCGTCACCAGGATGCTGGAGATGGGGCTGCCGCCGGCCGCATAGGTGACGTTGGTCGACAACAGGTCGAACGACTGCGCCGCGGCCGTGCCCCGAACCGGCAGGTACGGGAACTCGTCGAGCCACTCCAAACCACCCGGGGCGATCTCACCGAGCACCGGCGGCGCTCCCGGCACCGTCGCCGCATCCACCGCGCTGCGCAGACGACTATCGAGTACGGCGCGCGCGATCACCACTGCCGTCGCCACCACGAGTCCGAAGATCAAGGCCCAGAGCAGGTTGATGATCAGGTTCGGCGATACCGCCTTGCCGGTCTCGGCCGGGGTGACGATCCGCATCTGTGCCGGCTCCGACTTACCCTGCTTGTCCGCGGTGGACATGAAACCGGCCAGCGCGACCGCGACACCATTGGCCAGCCGCGAGGCCTGGCCGGCATCGGTGTCCCGCACCGCGACCTCGAGCAGTGTAGTCTCCGGCACCGCCAGCGTCGTGATCTTCTTGATCGCGTCGGCGACCGGCATCACGATCTGCGCGTCGCGCAGCGCCGCGGTGACGATCTCGGTGGATGTGGCCAGCGCCGAATAGGTCGCGACGAGTCCTTGTAGTCCCTCCGGCGTTTCTCGTTCACCGCTCTGGTTCGCCACCGAACTGACGTACAGGGTCGCGGTGGACTCGTACTCGGACTTCTGCGTCAGCGTGTAGCCCAACCCCGCCAGCACCACCACGACGGTGATCGCCACGATCAGAATCCAACCATTGCGAAGTGCATTGGCACAGAGCCTGAGCCAGTTGGCATCTCGTCGATCCGATGTTCGGGATGTCATGTCTTCTGCTCCATGGTGGATTCCTGGTATGGGATGTTCGAGCTGTCAGCAGGCCCCGGCGAGCCGCGTGCGACCAGGCACACCAGCAATACCAAAGGCAATATCGGAACCTGATGACGCAGCGCCGAACCGAAGTCGGGTTCGAATATCGACTGCACCGTGACAAAGGCGAGCACAAATGCGGTCGACCTTCTGACCAACACATTGATTTCGGTCGAGGCGCCCGGCAATACCCGTCCGACCCGGCACAGCGACACGAAGAAGTATGCCCAGATGCCGGCGATCAGTACCGCCAGACCGGCGTAGTAGGCGCCACCGAGCAGAACCATCGGGATGGGTACGAACAAGAACGCAAAGCTGGCAATCGCATTCACGATGCCGCCGAGGGGATCGGCGATATCGGTGAACGAACCGATGGCCGTCATCGAATCCGGTCCCGCACCCCGAGCGCTGTTCACCATCTCGCGATAGTGATCGACGGGCAATCCGAGCAGCACGGCAAACGCCACGGCCAGTCCAACCAGCGAGGCCACCCCCATCGCCACACTCGAGATCACCCGAATGCGACGCCAATTCACGATCCTTAGCGCCACGTACACGACCGCGATGATGACCCAGTACTGGCGGAAGACCTGCGCGTAGACGAGCATCGCGGCCACCAGAACCGCATCGAAGGCGACCCCACTGGGCACCAGGAGTACCAGGGCCGTGAACGGCAGAACCGTCAGCTCCTTGGAGTAGTACCCGATGTACACCGCGGCCAGGACGATTATCAGACCGGCCAGGGCCGCTTCCGGCAGTCCGCCGTGAAATCCCTTCGTGCGCACCAGACACAGGAGCACCACCGCCGTCGCCGCCGCGAGTCCCAGGACGGAGGCGCTCGTCGCGTGCGAACCCAGGCCCAAGATGTCGTACACCCGAGCGGTATTCGTGTACGAGGAGTCTTCCCTGATGACGATCCGGCCCGCGGCCAGCTGCCCGATCACGTCGCCGTCAGAGGAGAACTTGGCCGGAAGAATGATCGTCCGGTGCATAACCACGAACAGTCCGAACACAAAGGCGTACACAGTTGCCAGCGCCATGAACACCCGGCGGTACCGCTGGTACCTGTAGCCGATACCGGCCAGACCTGTTGAGGTAAACATGTTTTCGCGGACGAATCCTAGTCTTGGTAACCACCCCAGAGGGGTCGATCTCGCACTCTCCCCCCGGACATGCGATGCGGGCACGCGCCGACTCGCGGCGCTTCTTTTCACACAATAGCTCAGATGTGCCCTTCTTGGGCACAGTGATTTATCACATTTATCGTCAGCTCAATTACGTAGTATCGTCACTCCAAAATCTTCCCGCACCGATTGAAGCGAATATGAAACTACTGATCACCGGCCACTTGGGATATCTCGGAACCGAGATGTCTTCAATGCTGACCCAGCTCGGCCACGAGGTCTTCGGCCTGGACAACAACTACTTCGCGACCGGGGATTTCCTTGGGGCGCCGGACATTATGCCGGTGGTGGCGAAGGACTTACGGGACGTCACCCCGGAGGACCTCGAAGGGTTTGACGCGGTAATTCATTTAGCAGCGCTATCTAATGACCCTCTATCGGATCTCAATCCAATTCTGACATACACGATCAATTTAGATTCTTCCGTGCATTTAGCAGAGACCGCTAAAGCGGCCGGAGTGTCCCGATTTCTTTTTTCCTCGTCCTGCAGCCTCTACGGCAAGGGCGGCGACCAAGAGGTCGACGAGAACGCGGAGTTCAATCCCGTCACGCCCTACGGCGAGTCCAAGATCCGCGTCGAACAGGCCTTGTCGGAGCTCGCGGACGAGAACTTCTCGCCGGTCTATCTGCGTAACGCGACGGCGTACGGCCTGTCTCGGCGACTGCGCTGCGACATCGTGGTCAACAACCTGGTCGCGCACGCGGTGACCAGCGGCAAGGTGGTGATGGAGAGCGACGGCACACCGCATCGCCCGCTCGTCCACGTACTCGACATCGCCCACGCCTTCGCCTGCGTCCTCGACGCACCCCGCGAGGCCATCCACAACGAGGCCTTCAATGTCGGTCGCGTCGGCGAGAACTACCAGGTCAGGGATATCGCGAATCTGGTTGCCGGCGTGGTGCCCGACTGTGTCGTGAGCCTCGGCGACGGTGCCGCACCGGACATCCGCGACTACAAGGTCGACTTCTCGAAGATCGAACGGAGCCTGCCCGGGTACCGCCCGCAGTGGACCGTTCCCCTCGGTATCGAAGAGTTGTACAACGCCTACTCGGGGACCATGACCGAAGAACTCTTCAACGGACCCAAGTACTTCCGGCTGCGAACCATCAAGCAGCTCCTCGACGCCGGCACCCTCGACATCGATCTACGCAGCGTTGTAACGATATGAACGAACCAGACCATGGAGTAGGCATGGCAGTGCACGACTTCTCCAAACGCATTCCTGTCGCCGGGCCCTGGGTCACCGAACTCGAGGCCAAGTTCGTCGCGGACGCGGCGCTGCACGACTGGTACGGAAACGCCGGCCAGTCCACCGGGCTGTTCGAGCAGGAGTTCGCCTCCCACCTCGGAGCCCGCCACGCACTGGCCGTCCCCCATGCGACCTCGGCGTTGCACCTGGCCATGGCCGCCCTCGATCTCGGCCCCGGCGACGAGGTGATCGTCCCGGAGACCACCTTCGTGGCCACCGCTGCCCCGATCACCTACACCGGTGCGACCCCGGTGTTCGCCGACATCGACCCCGACACCTGGTGCCTGTCAGCCGATTCGGTGGCACAACGGCTGAGCCCCCGGACCAAGGCGATCGTCACCGTCGACCTCTACGGCGATGTCCCCGACATGGACGCGATCCGCGAACTCGCCGGCGACATCCCCATCATCGAGGACGCCGCCCAGGCGATCGGCGCGGTCCGGCACGGCATTCCGGCCGGGGTGCTCGGCGATGTGGGTGTCTTCAGTTTCCACGGCACCAAGACGCTGACCTCGGGCGAGGGCGGGATGGTGGTCACCGACCGCACCGACCTGTTCGAGAAGATGGCTCAACTCCGCAATCTCGGACGTCGACCGGGCGCACACGCACAATTGGTCTCTGATATTCCAGGATTCAAATATCAGATGAGTAGTTTGCAAGCAGCTTTCGGTCGCGCCCAATTGCAGCGCGTTGACGAATTGGTCGCGAAGAAACGGCAGTTGTTCGGCTGGTATCGAGACCGGCTCTCCGGCCTCGACGGCGTGCAACTCAATTCCCAGGGCGACGACTGCGTCAACACCTACTGGATGACGAACATCGTCGTGGACAAACGGTTCGGTACCTCGACCCGCGAGATGATGGCGTACTTCGACGACAACGGTGTCGATACGCGCCCCTTCTTCCCACCACTGAGTTCCCTGCAGGCGTTCTCCGCCTATCCGGACCAGGTCGCCGCAGCACGTGCCACCAATTCGGTGGCCTATGACATCGCCCAGCGATCGATCAACCTGCCGTCCGCGCTGATGCTCGAAGAACAGCACGTCGACCGGGTCGTGAGCTTGCTGCGCACTTTCTTACACACAGAAAAGGACAACCCATGAAGGCTGTCATCTTTGCGGGTGGTCGCGGCACCCGCATCAGCGAGGAATCGCAAACCCGTCCCAAACCCATGGTCGAGATCGCCGGTCAGCCGATCTTGTGGCACATCATGAAAATCTATGGTGCAGCCGACATCACCGAGTTCGTCGTGCTGCTCGGTTACAAGGGCTACATGATCAAGGAGTACTTCGCGAACTACTTCTTGCACACCTCCGATGTGACCATCGACCTGGCGACCGACACCATCACCACCCTGCAGTCGAAGGCCGAGCCGTGGAAGGTGACCTTGCTCGACACCGGCCTCGACACCCAGACCGGCGGCCGACTGCTGCGGGCGCGGGAGCACATCGGCGACGAGACGTTCTCCTTCACCTATGGCGATGGGGTCGCCGATCTCGATGTCCGCAAGGTCGTCGACTTCCACAAGAACAACAACACGATCGCCACGGTCACCGCGGTGCAGCCTCCCGGCCGCTACGGAACCCTGGAGATCGGTGACCGCGGCGCAACCACATTCAGTGAGAAACCACTGGGCAGCAGCGGCTGGGTCAACGGCGGGTTCTTCGTGGCCGAGCCGGAGATCCTCGACTACATCGAGGACGGCGACCCGACCATCTTTGAACGCCGCCCGATGGAACGTCTGTCCGCCGACGGCCAGTTGTCGTCGTACCGGCACGACGGTTTCTGGCTGGGGATGGACACCATGTGGGACAAGATCAACCTCAATCAGATGTGGGACGCCGGCCAGGCCCCGTGGAAGATCTGGTCCTGATGAGCACCGGGGGCACTGCGACGAGTTCGCTACGGGTGCTGCACGTGATCAGCGAGATGGGTGTGGGCGGGGCCGAATCGGTGGTCGCCGAACTGGTCGGCGGTGGCGAGCAGATGGGATGGAGATCCGCCGTGGCCTCCGGTGGTGGCCAACGGGCCGACATGTTGGCCCAAGCGGGCGTACCGCAGTTCTTCGTCGAGCCGCCCCGACGATCGCTCGGCGGTCTGATGAGGGCCAGAATCCAAGCAGCCAAGGCGATTTCCGAATACCGACCCAATGCGATCATCGCCCACAACGTGTCGGCCAGCGCACTCACCCGGCTGGCGCAACGCGAGGTCCCGGTGCTCTCGATCTTTCACGGTGTGGCCGACGACGACTACCGCCATTCCGCCCGGATCCTGGCCGCGACCGCGGACCACATCGTCACCGTGTCCGAAGCCATCGCCGGCCGGCTGCGGTCCGTCGCCGGCCGCCGGCCCCTGCAGCTCAGTGTGATCCGCAACGCGATCACCGACATGCCCCGCCCGGACCGCCAGGCCTGCCGCCGCGAATACGGGATACCCGCCGATCAACCGGTCGCGTTGTGTCTGGCGCGGATGGAACCCCAGAAGCGGCACGACGTGCTCCTCGACGCCTGGGCCCAGCTGCCGGGCGACGAGTTGCTGATACTCGCCTCGGACGGGTCGTTGCGGCCCGAGCTCGAGGCCCAGGCCCGGCGTCTGGATCTGGGTGACCGGGTGCGGTTCTTCGGTAGCGGTGTGCGCTCGGATGTCCCCAAGCTTCTTGCCGCATGCGATATCTCGGTACTGACCAGCGACTGGGAGGGATTGCCGATCTCCATCCTGGAATCGCTGTCGGCCGGGCGGCCGGTGGTGGCCACCGATGTCGACGGACTCCGCGAGATCCTGGGCACCGGTGGTGGGCGCCTGGTCTCCGCACAGGATGTCGATGCGATCGCCGCGGCGTTTCGGGAAATGTTGCACGACGGTTCGGCCCGTGCGCGTGAAGCCGACCTCGGCATGGAGACCATCCGGACCAGATACAACCCGAAGCTGATGATGGAGAGCTACGATGCGCTGTTGCGACATCTCGTTCTCCAGTGATTCTCCTCCGGTCCACTCGAATCCGTCGGCAGGACAACGCCCGTGAAGATCATGCATGTGTCACAGCCGGTGGACGCCGGTGTGGCGGAGGTCGTCGCGACCCTGCTCGCCGACCAGATATCGCGCGGCTGGTCGCCGATGCTGGCCTGCCCGCCCGTCGGCGCACTTCCCGAACGCGCCGCCGCGTTGGGGGTACCCGTGCATCCGTGGCCGGCGACCCGTACCCCCGGGCCGGCGACCCTGACCGAGACCACGCGCCTGCGCGCGATACTTCGGGCCACCGCCCCCGACGTGGTCCACCTGCACAGTTCCAAGGCGGGCCTGGCCGGCCGGCTCGCCCTGCGGGGTGAGGTGCCGACGATCTTCCAGCCCCACCTGTGGTCCTTCCAGGCCGCGGACTCCCCACTGACCCGGTTGGCCCGTACCTGGGAACGTCTCGGTGCGCGGTGGGCCCATCACCTGGTCTGTGTCAGCGACGAAGAACGTCGTGTCGGCATCTCGGCGGGAATCGAGGGGAACTACTCGGTGATCGCCAATGGTGTTGACTCCGAGCGGATTCGGCCGTCCACCGATGTCGCGACGCTTCGTGCGAGTCTGGATCTGCCCGACGGTCCGCTGGCGGTCTGTGTGGGCCGGCTGGCCCGGCAGAAGGGTCAGGACATGCTGTTGCAGGCGTGGCAGGACGTGATATCGACCCACCCGAGGGCCCAGCTGGTGATGGTCGGTGACGGTCCACTGGCGCGGCAACTGCAAGAGAGCACCCACGGTCGCCATTCGTCGGTGCGATGGGTGGGCAACCGCGGCAACGCAACCGCGTACATGGCGGCCGCCGACGTCGTGGTGGTCCCGTCCCGGGCCGAGGGTATGGCGCTGGTCCCGATGGAGGCGATGGCCAGCGGTACCTGCGTCGTCGCCTTCGACTGTGGCGGGATGAAGCAGTCGGTGGGCACGGCCGGAGCGGTGCTTCCGGTCGGTGACCTCGACGGTCTCGGAGCGGAGATCGGCAAACGTTTCGACGATCCCGAACTGGCCGGATCAGAAGGTCTGGCCGGACGAGCCCGTGTCGAGATGTTCTTCGATCACCGGTCGTCATCGCGTGCGACGGCACAGCTGACCCGATCGCTCACGTCCGGACAGAAAGCCGAACGCCGATGAGCACCACCGAAACCTCAGCGAGCCGCGCCGCGGTCCAACTAGGCTCGAGAACCCTGCGGCGTACCGATACGACCCTGGTCATGCTGGACTTTGCCGCGGTCACCGCCGTCATCACGCTCGGGGCGAGTTCCTTCGAGGTCGCCCTCCTCGCCGCACTCGTCGTCACCCTGTTCCTCGAGTTCTCCGGCGGCTACGCCCGCGCGATCACGCTCTCTGCGCTCGACAACCTGCCGAAACTGGCGGGCACGGTCGCCATCGCGGTCCTGGCGATTTTTGTCGTCTTCGCGCACGAGTCCTCCACGCTGCGCGCCCTGTTCACCGTCGGTGCCCTGACCGCCGTGTTGTTCTCCATCCGCCTCGTCTATTACTGGATGCGTCGCCGACGTCGGCGCAGTCGTCTCGGCGCACGAAGTCGCACCGCCATCGTGGGCGGCGGGACGGTGGCCGCGACACTCGTGGAGAGCACGGTCCGGCAGCCACAGCTCGGACTCGAGCCGGTGGTGGTCATCGACGACGACCCCATGTTCGACACCGAGAAGTTCCGGATCCCGGTCGTCTCGGGTATCCCGCTCGCGGAGATCGTCCGGCGCGAACAGATCGGCACGATCATCGTCACGTTCCGGAACCGCCCCGACTCCTCACTCGTGGCAGACCTCCGAGCCTGCGGTGAGATGAACTGCGAAATCTACATCGTTCCGCGGCTTTTCGAGTTCCTGCATCTGACCCCCGGCATGGACCGGATTCACACGATCCCGATCATCAAGGTCAGGCGCAACGCCCAGCGCACGTTCTACTGGTACTGCAAGCGATTGCTCGATCTCTGTCTGACGGTGCCCGCGCTCATCCTCCTGTCACCGCTGTTGGCCGCCGCTGCGGCAGCGGTGTATCTCAACGACCGGTCCGCACCGGTCATCTTCCGCCAGGATCGCGTCGGCCGGCACGGGAAGACGTTCACCCTCTACAAGTTCCGGTCGATGCGCCCGGTCGCCACCCGCACCTCGGATACCGATTGGCAGCCCGACCAGACCGCGCGCACCGGCAGGTTGGGCCGGTTTCTCCGGCAGACGTCTCTCGATGAGCTACCCCAGTTGTGGAATGTGGCCCGGGGTGACATGTCGCTCGTCGGACCCCGACCGGAGCGCCCGCATTTCGTCGCGCAGTTCAGCGACTCGGTGTACTCCTACACCGACCGGCACCGGGTCACCGTCGGGCTCACGGGTTGGGCGGCGATCAACGGACTCCGCGGCGACACCGACATCAATGACCGGGCGCTCTACGACAACTTCTACATCGAGAACTGGTCGGTCTGGCTCGACATCAAGATCATCATCCTGACTGCTCGTTCCGTGTTGAATCGGACGGGTTCGTAGCGCCCGGAATGCAGATTCTCTCGCGCATCAACAACCTCCGCTCCGTAGGGGTGGGATTTGTGGCGCAAGGAATGACGTTGGTGTCCGGCGTTCTTCCGGCGTTCTTCGGTCTCGACGACGTTCTGGTGTTCATCCTCGTGGTGGTGGCGTTCTCGACGATCACCGCCGGTGTATCCACCCTGGCCATCGGCTACCGCCTGCCCACCGCGCATCTCGGGGAACGTCGATCACAGAGCCTGGTTCGCTCGGCACTGCTCTGCACCGGCTCCCTCGGCCTGACCGCGCTGCTGGCCGGCGTGGTCGTCTATACCGCCGGCGAACACTCCACCGGCTCCCTCATCGCCAGTGTCGCCATCGTCTTGGTGGCGCAGGCGTCCTACCTGATCGCGCAGGCGGTGTTGGTGGCCGCCGACTGCTACCCCGAGTTCATGACGATGCGCTTCACCTATGCCTGCATCCTGCTGGCCGGCAACGTCGTGCTGTGCCTGGCCGCCGGCAACAAGTTGAGCTTCATCGCCTGCATCGCGGCGGCGTACGGACTCTCGGCAGCAACAGCGTTGTTGCGCACAAAGATCCGGCGGCTGACCTTCTCGCGGATACCCTACGGACTCCGCTCGATCGGCCACGACATCCGCAGCGGCAGCGCGTTGATCACCGGACAGTTCTTCAACGGGCTCTCGATGCAGGCCGGCGCCCTGGCCTCCGGGACGATGGGCAGCTTCGCACCCGCCTGGGCGTTGGCGACCCGGGTCACCAACGGTTTTCAGACCATCGCCGGGCAGATCCTGACCCCGGCCATCGACACCACCGTCGCCCGAGGGATACGCGAAGAGTCACGGATGACGGTCCGATCGGGGACCAGAAACGGATTGTTGTTCGGTTCCGCGCTCGGCCTCGGGTGCCTCGTCGCAAGTGTTGTGGCAGTGCTGATCACGGGCATACTCCCCGACTCCGCCACCTCGGGCGACCTGTGGTCCTTCTTCGCCGCGACCGCCGTCTACAACTGCCTCAACATCGTCATCATCCCGATCGACCGGATCCTGCCGTTCCTGGGGCGCACCCGTTTCCGGATGATGTGGGACATCTTCCGCGCGGCGACGATGGTGCCGTCGATCATCTTCCTGCACGGCGACGCGATGCTGGTCGCACTGACGGTCATCTCCGGCATCGCGTTCACCATCTATGTCGGCGAGACCTGGAGCATGGTGTGGCGTTACCGATCGCACAAGATACCCCGCAGCCCGCTGCCGATCCCCGGGATGGGCAACAAACGCCGCGATGGCAGACGGACGGCGAAGGCCAAGACCGTCGAGCAGATGGCCGCGGAGGCGATCACGATCGAACTCGACATGTCGGTGGCCACGCTGTTCCACACCCGCCGCCAGTACGGGGACATCGAGATGAGCAGCGGCACAACAACCGAACTCAGGGCGCTGCGAGAACAGAACGCCGAACTCCGACGACGCCTGGCCGAGGCAGAACTGCGCGCCGACGGGGCCGGCTACAACTCCGGGTCGTTGATCAAACGGGTTCGGTGATCACACACCGTCACTGATCGGCGGGGTTCAGGGCGTCGAAGTCGACGGTGTGACCGCCACCCTTGGTCCGGGCGTGATACATCGCGGTGTCGGCCGCGCTGATGATGTCCTCGGCGCTGCGCCGATCGCCCGGCCGGATACGTGCCATCCCCACACTTGCCCGGAGCCGGACCTGGGTGCCGTCGATCTCGGACGGCTCGGTCAACAGGACGTGCACGAAGTCGGAGACGTCTTCGACGTCTTCCTCGTCGACGTCGCGCAGGACCGCGATGAACTCGGCCCCGACGACCCGGCCGATCAGATGCGGCTCGGGCAACTCGTCGCGCAACCGTTCGGCCGTCATCGCCAGTGCCCGGTCGCCGCCGAGGTGTCCGAGGGAGTCGTTGAGTTGCCGGAGCTTGTCGAAGTTGATCACCATGACCACATCGACCTTGGGACGATCGAGTGAACGGACGGTCCCCAGGAGTTCGTTGATGTACCGGATCACGTACTTGAGGTTGGGCAGGCCCGTCAGTGCGTCGCGTTCGCCGTCGATCGCGAGGCGCTCGCGCATGGTCCGCAATTCGGTGACGTCGTTGAACGAGACGATCACCAGGGATTCCGGGTCGTCAGGGTGGAGCAGGGTGGCACTGCAGTCGAGCCAGACGCGTTTGCCGTCGATCCGGTCGACGCCGAGGACGATGTCCGAGACCGGACCGCCGGTGGCGATGGCGCGCTGGTTGGGGAAATCGCCGGCAACCAGGCGTGCGCCGGAATCGCTGCGGAACGTCACGGGGCCCGACTCGTTGAACTCGAGTTTCGATCGCCGGTCGGAGAGTTCCAGAATCCGGTCGGCGGCTTCGTTCGCAGCCTCGACCTTGCCCTCGGGGGTCACCACAACCAGTCCACCGACGAGTGAATCCATCACGGTCGCCAGCGACCGGGCATCCCAGCCCGACCAGTCCTGCCGCACTCCGGCCCTCGTTTCGATCACCCGCATCTTGCTACCCCTGACTTCCCAACCCCACAACTTTGATCCTTACGATCACACAATTCTCCAGTGTTCGCGCTGCAATTGGGGTATGCGCAGCAGATCGGGCACGAATTCGTGCATTTTAACGACAATCAAGACGCCCTGGGCTGAGATTCGCCATCACCGGTGCGGCCGCCGGAACTTTCAGCGACGTCGCGCAGACGAACTGCGCGACCGACAGCGATTGCTACCACAACCGACGTAACAAGCCAGGCGATCACCGCAACAGTGACCCAGAACACGATCATGGCCACCATTCTGCCAAGTGAACCTGAGAAAACCCTCTATTCGGATGATTCAGTCATGCCCTGCGTCACGAGCCCCGATCTTCCTGCTCACCCGGGTGTTCAGAGGCGTTTGAGCGCCAGCGACGCGAGGGGTACCGCGATCAGAAGCAGGGCACAGATGGAGATCAGGGAGTAGGCCTGAGGATTTTCGGACGCCCACGTCACCGGGTTGGGCAACAGCGGATTCACCGTCGTCGGGTTACCGAAGCATTCACGCAGGCTCTGCGCCACCGCGGTGACCGGATTCCAGTTGGCGATCTCCCGCAATGGTGCCGGAAGAGTCGACGCCGGAACGAAGGCCGATGAGACGAACGTCAACGGGAACAGGACGGTCAGCAACAGACTCTGCGCGGCCTCCGCCGAGCCGGCCACCAAACCCACCACCGCACCGACCCACGACAGCGCAAAGCCGAAGAACAGGGCAATGGCATAGCCCGTGAGCGCCTCCCAGAAGCTGGTGTCGATCCGCCAGCCGATCGCCAGACCGGCCAGCGACATCACCACCAATCCGACGATGTTGACCGACACATCGGAGATCGTCCGGCCGACCACAACCGACAGGCGTGACATCGGCAACGCCCGGAATCGGTCGATCATGCCGTCCTTGATGTCGGTCGCCAGTCCCAGCGCCGTGAATCCGGCGTTGAAGGCGACCGTCTGCGTCATGATCCCGCCGATCAGGAACTCGCGGTAGCGGTCACCGCCGAGCGCCTCCCCGAGCACGTACGAGAACAGCAGCACGAACATCAGCGGCTGCAGGACGACTCCGAGGATCATCTGCCAGTTGCGCAGGATGGTTCGGATGTTCCGGACCGCGACGACCTCACAGTCGATCAGGAACGTCATCACAGTGCGTGGTCGTGGGCCCACCATGGATCCGGAGAACAGCTGGGATTCGGACAAGGGCATTGCCGGCTTCGTTTCGGTCGCGGGCTTCAGTTCGGTCATCAGCGTCCTGCCAGGGATACGAACACGTCGTCCAGGGTGGGTTCGGAGGTCACGGCGTCGTCGACGCCGATGCCTCCGGTGGCCAGCATCGAGATGGCGCGGGCCAGGTGGGGCCCGGCGTCGGCGGCCGAGAACGTCAGGGTGGTTCCCTCGACGTCGACCCCGGATGCGCCGTCGAGCCGCGAGACGATGTCCCGGGCGGACTCGGCATCGGTGGCGGACGACAACTGCAGGCGGACCTGCGCCGTCCGCAGGGTCGCCTTGAGTTCGGCCGGGGTACCGCGGGCCACGACTTCACCCCCGACGATCACGGTCACCGCATCGGCCAGCTGATCGGCCTCTTCCAGGTACTGCGTGGTCAGCAGGACACTTGTGCCCGACCCGACCAAAGCCCTTACCTCCGACCACAATTCGGTCCGGCTGATGGGGTCGAGACTGGCTGTGGGTTCATCGAGCAGCAGTACCGGTGGGCGGATGATGATGGCACCGGCGAGATCGATCCGGCGACGCATACCGCCGGAATAGGTGCCCACCCGACGCGAACCCGCTTTGACGATGTTGAACTGCTCCAACAGCTCTCGCGCCCGGACCACGGCTCGGCGTCGGCCCAGACCGGACAACCTGCCGATCATCACCAGGTTCTCCAGTCCGGTCAGATTGTCGTCGACCGCGGCGTTCTGCCCGGACAATCCCATGAGGCTGCGTGCCCGATGGGCGTGTGCCAGGCCGTCGACGCCGTTGATCCGCACGGAGCCGCCGGTCGGCTTGAGCAGGGTGCCGATGATCCGGACCGTGGTGGTCTTGCCTGCACCATTCGGACCGAGCAGACCCATCACGGTGCCCGTCGGAACCACCAGATCGATTCCCTTGAGCGCGTCCACACCCCGGTAGTTCATCCGGAGGTCGCAGACCTCGATCGCGTTCTCACTCACAGGTGGGGACATCGATCTTCACCTCCGGGTCGTCGACGAGCGGCTGCACGGGTACGACGGCCGCGCCTGCGGAGACCGGCTCGGTGACCTGGTAGGCGACGGTCACCGTTTTGCCTGCGGGGATCTTCACCTGCGCGGTCGCGAACGGGTGTCCGCGCTCGGTGCCGGTGGAGTACAGCATCGCCTGTCCGTCAACGGTGACCCCGTCGATGGCGCCTCCGGTGGTGCCGTACAGCGTGACCGCCGAATAGTTCGTCCCCGGCGGGAGTTTCAGCTGGGGATTGCCGAGACTTCCCGCCACGTACGGCGGCAGACTCGTATCGGTCAGGGTGTTCGTCAGCTTCACCTCGACGGTTGATGTGCGCTTCTCACCCTCACAGCTGCCGGACCGGTAGCTGATCGACCGTTCGAGGTAGTAGTCGATCTTGTTCCCGGCCAGGTTGCCGAGGACGACGTTGGCGTACGGCGCCGTGGTTTCGGCCACCTCGTGGGTCAGGCCGGCGGCGGCCAGCAGTCGCTGCTCCTCCTCGTCGGCGCTGTAGACCATGAGCCGTTCCTCGTGGACCGCATGCCCCAAGGCCTCCAACACTTTTGCGGTGTTCCCGCGCAGCGACGAGATCTTGGAGACCGCCATCTGCGCGATCTCCTGCAGGTAGGCCTTCCGGGCCCTGTTGTCGTTCTCGAATTGTTCGTACGAGGTCGACAACGTCAGCTCGACGACGTTGTCGCCGGTCACCTTCTGTCCGTCGGCCAGGGTGATGGGGCCGGCCGCGTCCAGCAGATAGCTCAGCGCGATCGGATCGAGCGCGATCGCACCGTCGAGTTCCATCCCGGATTGCTGCTGCCACATCGACATCCAGATCTGCGCCGCGTACGGGAAGTGTGCACTGATGTTGCTGTTCCGAACATCGTTGTACGGGCGGTTGATGCCGTAGTTGTAGTTGAATTCCTCGCCGAGGTCGAGCGGGTTCTGCGGGGCGTCGATGTCTGTGTTCGCACCGAGATCCTCGACATCGACGCGACCGTTCTCCGCACTCACCACACCGTAGGCGCCGAGAAGCCCTCCGGTGGGCCGGGATTCGGCCGGGGTCTGAAATCCGAAGAAATAGTTACGCTCTCCACTGTTGCCCAGCATCGGTGGCAGCAGCCTGGCCGCGGTGTCGGTACCGCGGATGAACCGGGCCGACTCGGTGAGCTGATCGAGCAATTGGGTGCGCGCATCGGACACGGTGCTCAACCAGGTGCCGTCGGTGCCCTCCACGTCCGCCAGAACCGCCTCGGCGCGATCAGCGATGAGCGCCAACTCCGGTTGTGCCTGCGCCAGTGCGGCGGTGTTGATGGCGCTGTCCTCTGTGCGGAGATTGTCCGGGCTGATGACATCGGCCAGCTGCATGGTCGGTGACAGCACGTCGGTGGCCAGCGCGTCCACGGATTCGGTCAGCTCCTGGACCGACTTCAGCGGATCCCCCAGCCAGGGAATCGCCGCTGCCGCGGACCAGACCACGTTGTGCGCATCGTCTTTCGCCGAACTCGCGGCGCTCACCGCCGCGTCGGCCGATGTCGCAGCCTTGTCTGTCTCACCGGCGAGGAAGGCGCGCTGCGCGGTGGTGACGTGTCCGCGCGCCGAGTCGATCGAGTCCTTGGCCTTCAACGCCAGGTAGCCGAGATACAACCCGGCGAGCACGAGGAGCACCAGGACTGCGAGCCCCCCACCGATCCACCATCGAAGTCGGTGAGACTTCTTCTCGGTGGTGGGCCCTTCCGGTACTGCGTCCGTCACCTGGTTCTCCTGCTCACTTCGTCGGTTCCGATGTCTCACCGGAATCTGTCACATGGTCGTCGCCCGGTAGATGCCGGATCACCAACTCGGCAATCGTCGCCATCGCCTCGGGGGCACCCATCGCGTGATGGGCCACCGGGATCTCTTCGATGACCATCGCCCCGGATACCAGCGATCGCCATTGCGCCGGGTTCGGATTGTCCAGCGCTGCGGCAAAAGCCGTGATCCCGGCGGTCACCGGGGCCGGCCGGTAGGCCATCGCCGCCGCGATCGCCTCGGCGCACCGGGTCCGGTACTGCTCGAACCGCTCGGGGTCGATGGCGCGCAGGGTCCGCTCGAGTGTCTCGTCGATGACCGCGCCGCCATGGGCGTCGAGATCGAGGCGGGGATCGAGCAGCACCAGCATCTGGACGGTCTCACCGGCCGCGGTCAGCTGGCGGGCGACCTCGTGCGCCAGGATCGCTCCCAGCGACCAGCCGAGAAGACGGTATGGGCCGGACGCCTGGTGGCGCCGAATGCTCTCGACGTGATGCGCGGCCATCTCCTCGATCGAGAACAGGTGAGGCGCAGCGGGATCGTCCAGACCCGGCATCTGCAAGCCCAGTACCGGGATCGGCAGCATCTCCCCCAGTGGGCGGTAGTCGAGCACCAGACCGCTGATCGGATGGATGCACCACAGTGGTGTGCCCCGCCGCTCGCCGGTGGACAGTTCCACCACCGAGCTCAGTGCCGACACCAGATCGGCGTAGTGGTCGAGGGCCGCGGCCAGTGCTGCCGGTGTCGACTGCGCGAACAGCACAGCGGCCGGTACCGGACGGTCGAGCCGCTTGGTCAAGGCCGCCGCGGCCGAGGCGAGGAGCAGCGAGTTGCCACCGATCGCGAAGAAGTCGTCGTAGATCCCGATCTCCGGAATTCCGAGAACATCCCGGAACACCTCGACCACAGCCGATTCGGTGTCGGTCCGCGGTGTCCCGCCGACGACCGACCAGGACGGTTCGGGAAGTGCTGCGGTGTCGAGTTTGCCGACCGGGGTGCGCGGAAGTTCGGTCATCGGAACGATCGCGGCGGGAACGAGGTGATGTGGCAGGGTCGTGACCACCGCATCCAGCAGGTTCTCGGGCGTCAGGTCCGAACCGTCCGTGGTCACGTAGGAAACCAGCACCGGGCCGGCGGGTCCGGCGCGCAGCACGGTCAACGCGGTGCGGGCGCCCGCTGCCACCAGGGCCGCGTCGACCTCGGCCAGCTCGATCCGCTGGCCGCGGATCTTGACCTGACGATCGGCCCGGCCGTGGTATTCGAGGTCACCACTTTGCAACCGGCGCACCAGATCTCCGGTGCGATACATCCGCTGCCCATCCGCGGCGGCGACGAACCGGGAGGCCGTCAGCGGCGTGTCCCGGTGATAGCCGATGGCCAACCCCGGGCCGGCGAAGTACAGCTCTCCGAGCGCTCCATCTGGTGTGGGGCGCAGGTGGGCGTCGAGCACATGGGTCCTCATGTCGGGCAGGCCCCGACCGATGATGGAGGCGGTGTCCGCCTGCATGGGTCCATGCGAGGTTCCGATGACCGTTGTCTCTGTGGGGCCGTACCCGTTGATCATGCTGCGGCCGTTGCTCCACCGGGAGACCAGTTCCGGCGGGCAGGCCTCACCACCGACGTAGATCGTGTGGAGCCGCGGTAATGCGGTCTCGTCGAGGGTGGCCAGGACCGAGGGGGTGATGATGGCCTGGTCGACGGTGAGCCACCGGAGCTGCTGCGTGAGACTGCGGCCGCCGGCGTCGTCGGCACGGACCACCGCGAGGGTCACGCCCGACCCGAACGCCCACACCATTTCCATGATCGATGCGTCGAAGCTGGGGCTGGCCATGTGCGCGATCCGCTCCTGCGGGCTCGTCGTGAACACCGTGGGCTCCACCAGAGCGCGCAGTCCGCGGTGCGCCACGACCACACCGTTCGGCACTCCGGTGGTCCCCGAGGTGAACAGGAGATAGGCCGGATGGCCCGGGGTCACCGACACCCAGTCCACCGCCGACCGGCCGAGGTTCTCCGGGTCGGGTACCTCGATCGTGGCGCAGGTGTACTGCGACGCCGTGCGGGACGCGATGGCGACCTGGGTGCCGCTCGCCGACAGCATCCGTTCGATACGTTCGGCCGGATACCGCGGGTCGATGGGTAGGTAGACCCCGCCGAGGCGCGCGATCGCCCAGAAGGCCACCACCGATTCGAGGCTGCGCGGCAACATCATTGCCACCGGGTCACCCGTGCGCACCCCGGCCGCGACCAGTTCGGCCGCCAGTGCGGACGACCACCGGTCGAGTTGGGCGTAGGTCTGGGTTCTCGTCCCGTCATCCACGGCCACCGTGTTCGGCCGGCGGAGCACCGAGGCCTGCAGCATCTCACCGAGGGTCAGAGCGGGCCCACTGGTGCTGCGGTGCAGGCGGTCGGCGCACTCTTCTTCGGTCCGAAGGTCGGCGGTCTCGAGTGACGGGTTGTCTTCGGAGACAACAAGTTGCAGGGCAACGTTCCAGCGCAATGCCAGGGTTTCGATGGCTCGTTTGTCGTACAGGGCGGTGGCGTGGGTGAACATCGCGGCGTCGCGGCCGACCGTCACCTGGAGGTCGAACTCGGAGGTGGGGCTGAGCTCGTCGGGGACCTGGCCGCCGGGTTCGTCGTTGACGGCCAGTGTCACCTGGACGATCGGGTGCCGGCCCATCTCCCGGATCGGATCTTGTTGCGCGACCACCTCGTCGAACGGGAGCAGGGCGTTATCGAGTGCGGCCAGGTCGGTGTCGCGGACGAGGTTGATCAGGTCCGCCGTCCTCATCCCGGTGTGCAGCGTTGTTCGCAGCGCCACCGTCGAGACGAACATGCCCACCATGTCGGCGGTCTCCGGATGTCGCCGCAGTGACACCGGTGTGCCGACCGCGACATCGTCGGTGCCGCAGGCGATCGAGAGTGTGAGGGCCAGGGCGGCGTGATGGACGTGGAATTCGCTGACACCGAGGCGCCGAGCGGTCCGGGCGACCGCGTCGGTGATGCTCTGATCGACCGGAACCGACACCGTTGCGGTCGCCAATGACCGTCGCGGGTCCCGCGGGGCGCAATCGGGCAATTCCAGGACTCCCGGGTAGCCGGCCAGGGCATGCTGCCAGAACTCCAGCATCGGTGCCCGCATCCGGGTGTTGACCAGGTGCTGCCAACGGGCCACCTGCCCGTAGTCGACAGGCAACGGCGACAGCGGGTTTCCGGCCAGTGCGGTGGCGAGGTCGCGGTGCAGCACACTGACCGACTCCCCGTCCATCGCGATGTGGTGGGCGACGATCACCAGGAATCGGTGTCCGGATTGCTGGACCAATGCCACCCGCACCGGGACCGACGCCGTCAGGTCGAAGGGCGTGGCGAGCAGGGTACCGACAACATCGGTCAGTTCGCGGTCACCGAGATCGACGACCTCCGGGGCGTCCTCGAGGGTCACCTGCACCGGCGCACCGCCGGACTCGGGATACAGCGTCCGCAGTGGTGCATGCCGAGCGGCGACCGCACGCCAGGCCGCGACCGGATCCGCCGCCGCGGGCACACCGACCACCACCGGGACCGCGTAGAGCGGGCGTTCCGGCAGCATCTGTTGCACCAGCCACAGGCGGTGCTGGGCCGGCGAAAGCGGGATTCCGCCGACATCTGCGGGCGCACCCGCACCCGTCAACGGGGGAAGTGTCTCGGCGGCAACGCTTTCGGAGGAGCCGAGCAGGGCTGCCAACGCGGCCGGGGTCGGTGCCGCGAACACATGTCGCACCGGCACGGTGGCGGCCGTCGCCTCTCCGATGATGGCGACCACCTGGGTGGCCGAGAGTGAACTGCCACCGAGGTCGAAGAAGCTGTCGGTCCGGCCGATCTCTTCGGTGGGCAGTCCCAAGACGGTGGCCATCGCCGCGGTGACGACGCGTTCGAGTTCCGGGTCGCCGGCGACGGGTGCAGCCGGCAGCGCGACGCCCACCTCGCCTGCCTCGTCCGCCGGCGCGCGGGCACCGGTGTCGGCGGTGTGCAACACCGGGAACGGCTGACCCGGCGCGGTGGCGATCGCGTGCAGCAGTTGTTGATAGTCGGCGATCAATGCGGTCGCCAACTCTTTCGGTATGGCCGGGCCGTGCACCAGGGTGATGTCGAGCGTCCCGTCGGTACCCGACGCCAACACCACCTCGATGTCGTATTTCGGGGCGACGAGAGATGCACTGTCCGTCACGATTTCGACGTCCAGTCCGGGCACTGCCAGGTGGTCGGCCGACAGTGAACCGAGGGCCTCCTGATGCACCAGCAGTACCGAGATCAGCGGATCTGCGCCCGCGCCGCCGACCACACCGCTGCGCCCACCGGTCACTGCTCGCGCCACCGCGTCGTACGGGACGTCGGCGTGAGCATGCGCGGTCAGGTTGGTGTCCCGCACCCGGCGCAACGCCTCGCGGACCGGCTGATCGGGGCCGATGGTGGTGCGCAGCGGCAGGGTGTTGACGAACATCCCCACCACCGACTCCCAGGCCGGGTCGTCTCGGCCCAGCACGGGTACCCCGATGACCAGATCCTGGTCACCGGTGCGCTGCGCGAGCAGCGCTGTCAGTGCGGTGTGGGCGACGTGGAAGAGGGTGGCCGACTCCGACCGGCCCACCCCGGTGAGGTTCCCGAGCGTCGTCGCGTCGATCGAGGCGTGGACCGCTCCCCCGGCAGCGCGCGCGGGGCTGTTCGCGAGCCGGCCGGGCAACCGAACCGGTCCGGTGACGCCGGAGAGTTCACGCTGCCAGAACACGATCTGCGTGGCATATCGACTGTGCGGATCGGACGGGTCACCGAGCCGCGCATTCTGCCACTGGGTGAAGTCGGCATACGTCAATTGTGCTGCCGGACTTGGATTTCCCACGTATGCGCTGATGAGGTCGGAGACCAGCAGCGGCATCGACCACCCATCGGCGGCCACGTGGTGCAGGGTGATGACCAACCAGGTCTCGCGCTCACCGCTGACCAGGATCTCACCGCGGAAGCCGGGCTCGGTGGTGAGGTCGAAGGGCGCGGTGACCAGGTCGATGATCCGCTGCGGGACGTCCTGGGCGGCGAGCTCGACCACCGAGGGGGTGATCACCCGATCCGGATCGCCGATGAGTTGCCGTGGCCCCTGCGGGGTTTGCGGGTATGTGGCGCGCAGGCTGTCGTGCCTGCGCTGGATCCCGGCGACCGCCTCGGCCAGGCGTGCGGTGTCCAGGTCGCCGTCGAGTCGCAGTACCAACGGGATCAGGTACGCGGTCGAGTCGGGGTCGATCCGGTTGAGCACCCACAGTCGCTGCTGCGGATAGGCCAGACCCAGATCCGTGGGCACGGGCAGATGCCGGGGCGCCTCGCCGGCCGGCAGTACGGCCGCCAACGTGTCCATGGCCCCGGCCAGGTCGGCGAGGGTTCGCGAATCGAGCACCTGCCGCACGGTCACGTCACGGCGGGTCTGTTCCCGCAGTCTGCCGGCCATCCGGCTGGCCGACAGCGAGGTTCCACCGGCGGCGAAGAACTCGCTCTGCCGCCCGATCGTGTTCACCGGGATCTCCAGGACCTCGGCCCACACGGCTGCGACAACGAGCTCGGTCGGTGTTTGTGGTGGCGTGAGTGTGTGATCCGTCGGCGCGGGCACCGGCAGCGCGCGCCGATCGAGTTTGCCGCTCGGGGTCATCGGGAAGTGGTCGACCACCGTGATGTGGGTGGGTATGTGGGTGGCAGGCAGGATCTCCCGCAAGCGCTCACGTACATCCTGGACATCGCAGGGGCGATCGGGATCGGCGATGAGCCAGGACGACAGCACCGGCTGCGCACCCGCCGACGAGATACCGGTGGTGGCACGTTCGACGCCGGGCAACGACTCCAGTGCCGTATCGATCTCGTTGGGTTCCAGCCGGATACCGCGAATCTTGATCTGACTGTCACTGCGTCCGTGCACCACCAGGTCACCGGATACGTTGCGGTGTACCAGATCCCCGGTTCGGTACATCCGTGAACCGCGGGCGCCGTACGGGTTCGCCACGAACCGCCCCGCGGTGATCGCACTGGCCCCCACGTAGCCACGGGCCAGGGCGGCACCCGACAGGTACAGCTCACCGACAACACCCCGCGGGACCGGCCGCAGTCTGCTGTCGAGAACGTAGGTGGCGGCAGCGGCCATCGACCGACCGATGGGGATGACCGCATCGGCGACCACGGATGGGTTGGCGGTGACCGCGATCGTGGCCTCGGTGGGACCGTAGAAGTTGACGATCCGGCGCTCGGGCGACGCCCAGCGGTGCGCGACCGTCGCGGACAGTGATTCCCCGCCGGTGGCAACAACTCTGACCGTGGTCAGGTTCTCGGGGTCGATCGTTGCCATCACCGCAGGTGTGGAGAAGAAGGTGGTGATCGATCGGCGTTCGAGCAGGTCACCGAGTTCGCTGCCACCGATGATCTCCGGCGGACAGACGACCACGGTGGCCCCCACGGCGAAGGCTGGGATCAGTTCGATGAGGTGCGCGTCGAACCCGGTGGCGTAGTTGTGCAGCACCCGACTCGACGGCCGCAGACCGGTGTGTTCGACCACCGCGTCGACCAATGCCGGAAGTCCGGCGTGAGTGACGCTGACGCCCTTGGGTTCTCCGGTCGACCCCGAGGTGAAGATGATGTAGGCCACGTCGGCGGGCATGATCGGGCGCACTCGTTCGCCGGTGTCGAACGGCAGCACGCCGGTCGGACCGGCCGGCGCTGCAACGATCTGCGACAGGTCGAGCCAGTCGAGGTCCAGTGCCGGTCGTCGATCGGGTGCGTGCACGCCCAGTGTTGCCCCGGACGCGGTGGCCATGGCACGTTGGCGGCTCTCGGGGTCGCCGACTCCGAGGGTGACGAAGGCTGCGCCGGTCTTGGCGATCGCCCACGTGGCGATCACCGACCACATCGATCGCGGTGCGCAGATCGCGACGACATCGCCTGGCCCGATGCCGCGTGCGATCAGTGCCCGGGCGGCAGTGGTACTGGCCGAGTCCAGGTCGCGGTAGCTCAGCTGCCAGTCGCCGTCCTCGCATGCGACGGCTGTCGGGTGGGAAGTCACGTTGCGCTGCAACAGTTCCGGCAATGTCCGGCCAACTGACACCGAGGGGACCGGCTCGTACTCCTCGACGGTTCCGACCAGATGTTGTGCCGGCGCCGCATCCGGATCGTCGAGCACCGCAAAGAGCAGGTTCGCGAGTCGATCCATGAACAGGTCGGCGTCCGCGGCATCCATGCGGTCGGCGGAGTAGGCCAGCCGGATCTGCAGGGTCCCGTCGACCTCGACGATCATCAGATCCAGGCCGAAACGCGCTTGGGGTTCTTCGGTCCCGCTGCGGAGCACATCGTCGGGCGCCTCGCCCAGGTCGGCCAGGAACACGTCCACCACCGGGCGTGAACCGCGGCCGTGATCGGGATCGGCCAGCGCGGCGACTGCGTCGGCGGGATATGCCGCATGCGCGAAACTGTCGAGATCGGTGCGGGTGACCTGACGCAGGATCGCCGAGAACGGCTTCTCGATGTCGATGGCCGTGCGCAACAGGACCGTTCGTGCAAGCATGCCGACGGTGCGGGCGAACTCCGGTACGTCCCGGCCGGCCGCGACGGTGCCGATGACCACGTCCGGCTCGTCACCGAGCCGCGACAGCAGGACCGCCAACGCTGCGTGGATGACCATGAATGGTGAACTGTGATGCGCCTGCGCCTGTTCGCGCAGTTGCCAGTACCTTCCCTGATCAACGGTGATCTCGGCGGTCGAGCTGGGCCCGGGTTCGCCCGACGGCGGTCGCAGGCCTGGTAGTTGCGGCCTCGCCACCGGTTCGGCGAACACGCCCTCCCAGTATCGGCGCAGGATCTCACCGCTGTGCGCGAGCACGTCGTCGGACCAGACCGCGTAATCGCTGTATCCGAAGTCTTGTGACACCAGTGGAATTCCGGCACCGATGTTCGCTGCCTCCTGCTGCAGGATCCGGATCGATTCACCATCGACCGCGATGTGGTGAACGACCGCGGCGAGCTGCATCCCATGCATAGGCGACTCGAACAACGCGACCCGCCAGGGCAATTCCGCGGTCAGATCGAACGGCCGGTCCAGCTCCGACAACGCGGCCACCGGATCGGCGACCACCTGCGTGTCCAGGTCCAGCTCGACCGAACCGGATTCCCACAGCTGTTGCCAGGGGCCGTCCTGATCTGCCGGAAAGCTGGTGCGCAGGGCCTCGTGCCGCGCGATCATCGTGCGCACCAGTGCCTCGACCCGGTCGGCGGGAATGTCCTCGATCGAGACCAACCCGCCGAGGTTGTAGTCGGTGCGATCCGGGGCGACCTGCCAGTGCAGCCAGAGAGCTTGCTGTTGCGGTGTCAACGGCAGCCGATCCGGGCGCGGCCTGGCCACCGGATGCACCATCGGAAGCACGGACGCGTGCGCACCGGCATCGTCAACCGCCGTGGCCAACAGTGCGATCGTCGGGCGTTCGAAGATCGACCGGACCGGCAGGTCAGAGCCGGTGAGCGCACTGATCGCCGCCGAGAGCCGGGCCGCCGACAGCGAATTGCCGCCCAGTTCGAAGAAGTTGGTGTCCGGGCCGATGGCGGCCACCGGGATGTCGAGCACCTGTGCAACGGCAGCGGCGACACCGACCTCGGCGCCCCGCAGCGGCAGCCTGGCCTCGATGGTGGTGAGCGCGGGCAGGCGGGAGACGTCGAGCTTGCCGGTGGACGTCGTCGGCCAGTCGGTGACGATCTGCACCTGTGCCGGGACGAGGTGGACGGGCAGGACCGCGGCACACGCCACCCGGAGTGCGGCCGTGGACACCTCGTCGGAGTCCACGACGACGTAGCCGACCAGTACCTCGTCGCCGGCGCGACCGCGGTTGTGCAGGAGCACCTTTGCATCGGACACCCCCGGCTGTGCGCGGAGGACGGCGGTGATCTCGCCGGGCTCGAAGCGGTGGCCACGGATCTTCAGCTGCGCGTCGCTGCGGCCCAGGTATTCCAGGTTCTCCTCGTCAACCCACCGCGCGAGATCACCGGTGCGGTACATCCGGGTTCCGGGCGGACCCCACGGCGCCGCAACGAAGCGGATTGCACTCAGCCCGGGCATATTTGCGTATCCCGCGGTGACCTGCGGCCCGGTGACATACAGCTCGCCGGTGGCACCGACCGGTTGTGGCCGGAGGTACCGGTCGAGGACCAGCAGCCCCAGACCCGGCAGCGCGGATCCGATCAGGCTGCGCGCATCCGTGACGTCGACGTCCGTGACCGATGTGTGCACCGTGGTCTCGGTGATCCCGTACATGTTCACCAACCGGACGTCGGGATGTCCGAAGTGCCAGTCCGACAGTGCCTTCGGATCGAGCGCTTCACCGCCGAAGAGGACCAGCCGGACCGAATCCGGCAGTGGCGCATCGGGCAGCTGCACCAGACGCGAGAACGCCGTCGGGGTCTGGTTCAGGATTGTCACGCCATGGCGACGCAGCAGCTCAACCAGATCAGCGGGTTCGCGTGCGGTGTCGTGGTCGACCACGATCACCTGTCCACCTGATGTCAGTGGCCCGAAGATCTCCCAGACCGAGAAGTCGAACGCGGCCGAATGGAACCAGGTCCACACGTCGCCGCGGGTCGCATCGACCACCGACAGTGCCGACTGCAACAGGGTCGTCATGTTTGATCGGGTCACCATGACGCCCTTGGGTTTACCCGTGGAACCCGAGGTGTAGATGATGTACGCCGGATCGTGCGGCAGCGGCGCCGAATCCCGATCCTGGAGTTCGCGCATCGCCTCTTCGGACGGTGAGACCACCGTGATGTCGATGATGTTGCCGAGCTCGGGGGTGATCGAGGCATGCCGGGTGTGTCCGACCACCGCGACGGGGTTCGAGTCGCTCAGGATTGTGGAGATCCGGTCGGCCGGATAGTTGGGGTCGATGGGCACATACCCTGCACCCGCGAGCAGAACTCCGACCATCGCCACGACGGTGTCACGGCTGCGGTCCGCCATCACCGCGACGAGGTCTCCCCGGCGTACTCCTCGGGCGCTGAGCACGCCGGCGACAGCAGAGGCTTGTTCGACGAGTTCGGCATAGGTGGTGCTGCCGTGGATGTCCACGGTCGCGATCGCGTCGGGCGTCGCTTCCGCCTGCAGCACAATCCTTTCGGTCACGTCCACGAAGTCATCGGGCTTCGGCTGCTCGAGCGACAGTGCAGCGTGCGCCAATTCGTCGGTCCGTGGCGTGGTGAGTTGGTGTATGGTCACCGCAGCCGGATCGGCCGCGTCCGCCATCGCCTCGACCGTCCGGAGGAAGGCTCCGGCCAACCGCTGCGCCATGGCCGGGTCGACGTGCCACAGGCCGTAGCTGAGTGTGACCTCCATGGCCGCACCGTCACCGTGGTCGGTGATCGTGAATTCCAGCGGGACGCGAGCGTGGCCGATTCTGATCGGGGTGACCGACAGATCCTGCCCTGCCGGGGCTTCCGGGGCGAGCTGATACGCGACCATCACATCGAGGTAGGCGTCCGACCCGAGTGATTGGGCCGGCGCCAGGTGCGCTTTGACCTCTTCGAAGGCGACGTCGGCGTGGTCCACCGCGTCGGCGACCACCTGATGGCTGGCGCTGATGGCCGCCCGTAGAGAGGCAGCCGGCCGGGCATCGGTGCGCAACAGCACGGTCTGGACGAACATGCCGACCGCCGAGAGCATTTCGGTGGTGCGGCCGGCGGTGGGTGTCCCGATGATGATGTCGTCGGTACCGGTGAACTGGCCGATCGTGGCCGCCAGCGCGGCGTGCAGTACGTGGAAGGCACTTGCACCTTCGCCAGTGGCCAAGCGCTGCAATGCAGTACGTGTTCGCGCCGGGATCGTCACGTCGAGATACTCAGCGGGCTCGGGCCCCAGTGATGCCTGACCCTGATGTGCCCGGAACGGCAGCGGCAGGTGGATCGGGGCGTCGTCGAGCATCGATGACCAGTGCTCCAGCACCCGGTCACGACGCGCGGTCGACCGCTCCTGCGTCCCCATCGATCGCATCGTGCTCCACGCGTGATCGCGGTACTGCGCAGCCGGCGCCGGCCAGAGCGGGGCGGTACCGGCCACCCGGGCCTGAAGAGCCCGGCCGAAGTCCTGCGCCAGAACTGCCATCGACCAGCCGTCGACCGCGACGTGATGCGCGACGAGTAACAGCCGGAGTCCGGAATCGGGACCGGCCGGTTCGAACAGATCACCGCGCCACGGGAGGTCGGTGGTCAGATCGAACGGCCTGCGCGCCTCCGACCTCAGGTTCGACTCCGCATGGGCGTCCGGCAGCGGCCGCGGTGTCAGCATGCCGGTCAATCGATTCCGGATCTGGTCCAGCGGTAGCAGCTGCGGCTGCGGGAGTCCGCCGTGATCGCTCAGTACCGTGCGCAACACCTCGTGCCGGGCGACCACATCCATCAATGCGTCGACCGCGGCCCGCGGTGTTGCCGCCGCCGGGAGTTCGATCACCGCGGGCAGATGGTAGACGGCGCTGCTCGCGTCGATCCGGCTGAGCGCCCACAGCGCCCGCTGCTGAGGTGTCGGCGGCGGCGGTGCAGTGTTGCCCGCGGAAGCCTTGTCGCGGCTGTGCAGCGGAGCCGCGTTCACCGCGGCCTGCAGGTCGTCGATACTTGCCGCACCGGCGACCATGCGAACACTGACATCGCGTCCGGTCCGCTCGGACAGCAGCAGCGCGATGTGCATGGCGGACAGTGAGTTCGCGCCGAGATCGAACAAGCTGACGGTCGAGTTGATCGTGTCGGGGTCGACGGCCAGCACCTCGGCCACCACCGCACAGACCGGCGAGTCGAGGTCTCCGTCTTCCGCACCACCTGCGGAAACCCGGATCGGGGGCTCCGGCAGCGCCGAGATGTCACGCTTGCCGGAGGCGTTCAGGGGCCACTGCGGCACCACCACGATGCGCGCGGGGACGAGGTACGCCGGCAGCAGCCGCTGGGCCATCGCCCGCAGGTGTTCTTCACCGGGCCGCTGGTCGACCGGCAGCTCATCGTTGAGCCGAACGTAGCCGGTGATGTCGCCGCCGCCCGCCGATTCGGTGTTGCGGATGACCACCTCGGCCTCGGCCACTTCCGGGATCGCCTGCAGCCCTGCGGCGATGTCGCCGGGTTCCACCCGATGTCCACGCACCTGGACCTGCCGGTCCGAGCGCCCGCGGTATTCGAGTTGTCCTTCGAGGGTTCGCCGGACCACGTCGCCGCTTCGGTACATCCGGCCACCACCGAGGTCGGCGGGGCAGGCAACAAATCGCTGGGCGGTCAGCCCCGGCCTACCGACGTATCCGCGGGTCACCTGCGGCCCACAGGCGTACAGCTCGCCCCACACACCGGCCGGCACGGGTTGCAGATTGCGGTCGAGCACCAGCAATGCCGAACCCGCCAGTGGTTCACCGATCAGCGACCGTCGATCCTCCGGTGCCACCGCACCGGCGGTCAGATGCACCGTGGTCTCGGTGATCCCGTACATGTTCGAGAGCAAAACGCCATCGCCGAAGGTGTTGTGCCAGTCCATCAATCGTTCGGGACGCAGCGCCTCACCGGCGAAGATCACCGCACGCAACCGGCCGAGCTCACCGCCGCGGGCGGCCACCGTCGCCAGCGGGTAGAAGGCCGACGGTGTCTGCGACAGGATCGTGACGCCGTGGCGCCGGAGCAACGGCCAGAGCGCCTGGGGGTCGCGGACCGTCAGCTGGTCGAACAGGACCACCTGCGCACCGGAGGTCCAGGCCGCGAAGATCTCGAATACGGAGACGTCGAAGGCGGTCGAGTGGGTGCAGCTGAACACGTCGTCGGCCGTGAAGCGGTAGACCTGCTCGCACGCATCCAGCAGCGCGAGGGCGTTGCCGTGCGTGACGGCAACACCTTTGGGTCGTCCGGTGGAGCCCGAGGTGAAGATGACGTAGGCGCCGTCGGTGGCCGCGAGACCGTCGAGTTCCGGCGCCGAGCCCCCGACATGGTCCCGAACGTCGGCATCGATGAGCCGCATTCCTTCCGGAATACGGTGGCGCGTGGCCGAACTCACCAGCACCACCCGTGGTTGCGCGTCCTCGAGGATGGCGAGGATGCGCTGCTCCGGGTAGCCGGGATCGAGCGGCACGTATGCCGCGCCCGCCCACATCACCGCAAGTTGGGCAACAAGAGCCCGGCCCTCGCGGGGCAGGGCAACAGCCACCAGGTCACCACGGGTGACGCCGGCGTTCACCAGGACCGTTGCCAGCGCCCGAGCCTCGTCGACCAGTCGGCGATAGGTGTATGTCTCGTCCCCGAACGCCAGCGCTGCCGCGTCCGGAGTCTGCTGCGCCACCTCCAGAATCCGGTGTACCAGTGTGCTGGACGCGGACGCCACCGCGGGAATGGGCACGTGCTGTCCTGGAACGAGTTGCGCGGGAGCCGCATTCGGCGCGGCCACCGACTGGGCGATGGCCGTCACATACGCATGGCACAGAGTTGCGGCCATCGGTGCGCTGAACCGGTCGCTGCGGTAGGTCAGCTCGATACGGAGTCCGTCCGCGGTCTCGTCGACGATCCATTGCAACGCGACTCGCGCGTGGACCGGCTCGTGGGGATGGACCTCGATGTCGAGACCGTCGATGTTCCATTGTCCGAGTGGATGGTTCTGGTAGGTCAGGAGGATGTCGGACAGCGGTGTTGTGGTGACGTCGCGCCTCGGTTCCACTGCAGACGCGACCGCGCCGAGCGGGACATCAGCAGAGTTCAGCGCGAACCCGATCGCTTCGGCCGATCGAGTGAGGACGTCCTCGAACGTGCCGGCCAGGCTGTTGCGCGAGCGAATCGCCACCGGATTGACGTACATTCCGACGGCATTGTCGAGGTGCGACCCGGCCCGCCCGGCCTGTGGAACCACGATCACGAAGTCGTCGGTGCCGGTGTAGCGGGCCACGGTCACGGCGAGGCAGGCGTGCAGCCACGCGAAGGTGCTGATCCCCCGCTCGGCGGCGGCCGCAGCGAGCAGAGACGACATCGATGCACCCAGGGTCCGCCGCACCACTGCGGCCGGGGCGAGCGCGTCCGCCATCACGGCGCTCACATCCGCGGGCAGCTCGGGACGCGGTGGCAGATCGGCGAGTTCGTTCTTCCACAGTTCGAGCTGCGCGGCAACAACTTCCGGGGCGGGGGCGCCGCCGACGGTCGCGTCGACGTACTGGGTCGTCGGCGCCCACGCCGGTGCAGATCCCGCCAGGCGGGCCCGGTAGGCGGTTGCCAGGTCGGCCGTCAGGACGCCCAGGGACCAGCCGTCGACCGCCGCATGGTGGGTGCGCACTGACAACCGGTGCGTTTCCGGCGCGATCTGCGTCAACCGCACGACCAGGGGCGGCCGGATGGTCGGATCGATCAGGTCGTCCGCAACCTCGGATTCGCTGCCGGTCACGTCGACACTGATCGAAGTCAGGGCATCTCGGGTATCGACGACGTCCTGCCAGGCGGTGCCGTCGGATTCCATCCGGATGACGGTGCGCAACGCTTCGTGCCGGTCGACGACATCGGCGAGCGCGGCCGCGAGTGCATTGCGGTCCAGCGGTCCACGGAGTTCGACGTCCGCGCCGAGATGATTCGCGGTGGATCCGGGTTGTAGCCGGTCCGCAAGGATGAGCGACACCTGACCTGGCGTGGCCGGTGGGCGCGCTGCCCTGGTGGTCACGTCGTGGCTCTGCGCCGCCTGGGTGGCGGTGCGGTCGATGATCTCGGCCAACTCGGCCAGGTCCGCGGCCTGGAGGACATCGCGGAGGCCGAGCGGGCGATCAGTGAGTTCCCTGATCCGTGCCGCAATGCGGGTGGCATCGAGCGACGAGCCACCGAGTGCCAGCACATCGTCGTCCATCGATGGGTCGGGAATGTTCAGGATCTCCGAGATGGCCTGCGCCAGTGCCTTTTCGGTCTCGGTTTTGGCCGGGCGGTGCGAGCGCGCCTCGGTGAGGTCGGGATGTGTAAGGGCGGTGCGATCCAGTTTTCCGGTGGTGGTGACGGGCAGCGCATCGATGACCACGATGTGCGCCGGCCACATCGACGTCGGCAGCCGAGAGGCGATGTGCTTGCGGACGCGTTTGGGTAGCCGTCGATCCTCGGAACCGGTGACCAGGTAGAGAGCCAACTGGTCCCCGCGGCCGACGTCGACCACAACAGCCGCGGCCTGCTTGACGTCCGGATGGGTCAGCGCGGCCATGGCGATCTCGCCCGGTTCCACGCGTACCCCGCGAACCTGGACCTGATCGTCACTTCGCCCCACGTAATGAAGCTGCGCGAAGGTCTCATCCCAGCGGACGCGGTCACCGGTGCGATACATCCGTCCGCCGTCCGGATTCCATGGGTTGGCCACGAACGCCGTTGCCGTGAGCGAGGACTGGTCTGCGTAGCCCCGCGCCAGTGCGGGCCCTGCCAAGTAGAGGTCGCCGACCACGCCGCCCGGCACCGGACGCAACCGGTGATCGAGGACCAGACAGGTCATGCCGGCGATCGGCGCTCCGATTGCCGGGCGTTGATCACCGGCCGCCAAGGGCGCGGTTGCCGTGGCCATGACCGTCGATTCGGCCGGACCATACAGGTTGAACACATCGCGGCCACTCCCCCAGCGGCGCACCACGTCTGGTGGGCAGGCCTCACCGGCCAACATCAACGTGCCACACACGTCGGCGCGCAGTTGGTCGGGATCCATCGTGCCCAACACACTGGGGGTGATCACCGTGTGCGTGATCGTGCCGGTGACGAGGAAATCGGCCAGTTCCTGGCCGGCGACAACATCAGTCGGCGCCGGACACCATGCGCCACCGCCCGACGCAGCGAGCAGGATCTCGAACACGGAGGCGTCGAAGGCCGGCGACGCCAAACCCGAGACCCGCGATCCCTCAACCACGCCGAGGAGTCGCTGCTCCTCCATCAGCGCGGACAGTCCCCGGTGGGTGACCTGCACCCCTTTGGGGGTTCCGGTCGAGCCGGAGGTGTAGACGAGATAGGCGACGTCGTCGACAGACAACGGACGAGCCGGCTCGACCGGTGTGTCGGGTGTACCGGCAAGCTCGACGTCGGACAGATCCCACCAGCGGTCGCCGGACTCGGGCTCAACTCCACCGGCAGCCGTCAGAACGACGATCGGTTCAGCCTGGGCAAGCACGGCTTTGACTCGCTCACGCGGGTGTGCGGGATCGATCTGCATGATCGTCGCGCCGGTCTGGGCCACGGCCCAGAATGCGAGCAGTTGGTCGAGACCCCGTCCGGTGGCGATGGCCACGGTGGTGCCCGGCCTGGCGCCCCGCGCCTGGAGATGGTGGGCCAACTGCCGCGACCGCGACGACAGGTCCGCGTAACTCCACTGCACCGACGTTGCGTGGACTGCGGGCACGGCTCCGTAACGGCAGGCGGCATCGTCGAGAAGTTCGCGCAGGGTTGCGGGGGCCGGGGCGGGGTGCGGAGTGCTCGGCACCCGGCTGAGTTCACCCGGTGCCATCAGCGCAAGGTCGTCGAAAGTCTGTGCAGGCTCGTGTAATGCCGTGTCGGCGACCGACGCCACGAAGTTCAGGAGTCGGGTGTGGTGGCCGCGGACTTCTTCCTCGGTGTAGCGGTTCGGGTTTGCTTCGAGGTCGAACCTGAACTCGTCGGGTTCGCTCGGGTTTCCGGTGCGGTACAGGTTGATCGCGAGATCGTCGACCGCGCTCGTCGACAGAATATGCAGCGATCCGTCGGCATCCCCGAACTGCAGAGCGTCAACGGTGAGCATGAGATTCAACAGAGGGCCGGTGAACTCCCGACCGGCCAGCGGGGAGTTGTCGCCCGGCATCAGCTCGAGCATGTCTTCGAACCGGAAGCGTTGGTGCCGAAGGGCACCCATCATCGCGGCCTGGGTTGAGCTCACCGCAGACTCGACGTTTGTCTCCGCCCCGATGCCAGTCGGCAGCGGTACGACGTTGGACACCGTGCTGAAGCTCTTCCGCAGCAAAGCCGTGGTCCGTGCGGCCACCGGCAAGCTCAATGCCACATCACCACGGCCGGTCACGCGCGCGAGATAGCCCGCGGCCGCGGCTGCGACAAGCACCGGCAGCGTTGTGCGCAGCGATGTCTCGGCGCGCTTCAGCGAGCTCACGGTTTCACGGGGAACAACCCCCGAGACACGGAGCGGCCCGGCTTCCGCCGGGCCCACACGGTGAGACAAGCTGACTGGAGGTGCCAGCTGCGCCACCTGTTGACGCCAATACTCCCGGTCCTTCTCGTACCGTGGAGAAGATCGGTAGTCGACGTCTGCCTGGGCGAGACCGGCCAGGTCCCGTGCAGGAACCGGCTCGCCGGTGCCCTCGGCGAAGCGCCGACCGTAGGTGCCGGCAACCATCTCCAACATCGAAAATGCGCCGGCCCCGTCGAACACCAGATGATGTCCGCGTTGGTAGAACAACCACGTGTCATCGGCAACCTGAAGGATCGCCGATGCCATCAGCCGATCGGCGAACAGGTCGACAGGCCGGGTGTAGTCGGCCCGCATCCACAGCTGCGCGGCAGCCATCGGGTCCGGCTCACCGCGAAGGTCTTTCACGGTGATGTGGTCGCTCAGGTCGCGGTCGACGACCTGCTCGACACCGTTGTCGGTCTGTTCGAACCGGGTAAATGCGATCCCGGTCTGCCGGCCGACCTCTTGGGCCACCGTACGGAGAAGATCAACATCGACGAACCCCGTCAGTTCGATGTATTCGGCGATGTTTATGGGGCACAGTGGCATCGCCTGTTGAACCGCCCACAGCGCCTGCTGTGCACGGGTCAACGGTTGACGAACCACCATGCCCACGACCCGCTCCTCACCTGAGTTGAGGCGCGTTGTCACCTATGTCTTCCGGGCGACACCGGCTCGAGAGCAACTTCGATGTCCTGGTGCTTACGCTGCTTCTTGCTGAAGCGTCCGAAGAACCCGGGCTTCTTCATGACGTCCGATGAGGTGTAGTAATAGCCGTATTTGTACGCTCCACCACGGGCTGGAACATCGGTCAGCACGACACCAACCAACTCGGCGTTCACGGCGTGGATCTGATCAACTGCTGAGCTGACTTCAGGCACGCGTGACTGGTTCGCCCTGGCAACCAACAAGATGCCGTCAGCCCATTGCGCCAACACGGCAGCATCAGTCACCGGCAACAGCGGAGGAGAGTCGATGACCACATAGTCGAACATTGCTGCCAGTTCCTCGATCGCCTGGCCAGCTTTCTTGGAACCAAGCAGCTCAGCGGGGTTCGGCGGCTGAGGGCCAGATGCAAGAATTTGCAGCCCGTCCACTTCACTCGATTGCAAGAGATCCACGATGGCTCCGTCACCTTTGAGGTAGTTCGTGAAACCAATGTCGCCCATACCGCCCGTCCGGTGATACACCTGCGGACGACGGAGGTCGGCGTCAACCAGGACGACCTTTTTGCCCGTCTCCGCCAACGCCGCAGCGAGGTTCATCGCAGTTGTCGTCTTACCTTCCGCAGCCAGTGCGCTGGTGACGACGATGCGCCGCGATGGCTTATCGACGCTGGTAAACGCCAAGTTCGTCCGCAACTTTCGGTAAGCCTCGGCGGCAAGCGTCGCGCCAGAGCTGAAGTCGATAAGACCTTGCTCCTTCAGGAGGTCGTCAGATGGGACGGCGGCAAGAACCGATGACCCGGTCACCAACCCGAGCTCCTCCTCGCCGCGAATTTTATTGTTGTACCGATCGCGGACAAATACTATTGCCAGGCCGACAATCAGGCCCCCGATCAGAGCAAGAATGGCGTTTTGCGGGATGTTCGGAGAAACCGGCGTCCCGTTCACAGTGGCCGGAGTCACAACCGTCAACTTCGCGAGCGGATCACTGCCGCCTGCAGGCGTTTCCAACTCTTTGACGTATGTCGTCATCGACTGAGCCGCGGCATTCGCCAAATTTGCGGCAGCGTCCTTGTTTGCGGTGGACGCAGAGATTTTCAGCAGAACAGTATCGGGGGTGGTAGTCGCCGTCAGCGCCTTCTTCGCGGCTCCTGTACTCAATGGAACGTCACCGGCATCGATAGCGGCCTGCACGACAGCTTGCGAATCAACCAACTGCGCATACGAATCGACACGCTGCTTAGATGCCAGTGAGCCTTGATAAGCGGACTGAGTGTTCGATTCACCACCCGATGTCACATACAGAGTTGCGGTTGATTTGTAAACCGGGTCCTGAAGCAATGAGTACACCAGCCCTGCGGCACCGAAAATCAGTGCCGCCACGACGACGACGACCCAACCGCGTTTGACCACCTCGACACTGGATCGCAGCGAACCTTTGCTCGACTGTTGTAGATCGTACGGTGTCTGGTCCATAGAACCAGGCCTCCCATTCCCATCGATGGTGAACGCATTCACTGAACAAATGTATTTTTCGGGCCGCCCCAGACCCCCGCAAAGTTGAACAGGAGCACCTTAATTCGGCGCCTGCATGCCGGCAACATCAGTTCACAAATGCCTTCGACTCCCGCGCGGCGGGCAGGGTCCTCAGATACGGTGTGCTTCAAATTATGCATTGCCTGGGCCCGCAGCGCTCACTGAGGGTGGGACAGGTGAGAATTTTGCAACTTGCGCGAAGCAACGACGTAACGGAGGTAAATGCTTCTGGTTCACCGCCCTCCCCCACAGCACCCAACCGGCCGCCATTTGTCGCTCAAGGGTAAGTCGAATTAGCTAAGTCACCTTTTCGAAACACCGGCAGTCAACGGCTCAAAGGGAGTCAACTCAAGCCTTCGATCGGTTCCGCCGCCCCGCGCCTCAGCCAACGTGATCAAATCGGCACTCAACATGGAATATTTCGACGTGACCAACCAGGTCACGGCACCTAGAATCGCAGGGTGCACAGAAGACCCAGGGCGCTGCGGAGACATGCTAGGGCAATAACATACGCGTCGAAGCGGAACGGGAAACGTTCTCATATACCTGCGCGGATTTTGCGAATCGGGCTGATCGCGGCAATCGTCACCGCATGTCAAGTCCAGTTCGGGTCAAATGCAAGTGTGCCCTACGGCTGCGTACCGAGGCCCGTTGCGACCTTCACCGCCGATTTCCAGAAATTCGGCGTCTCGCAATATACCTCATTTCATCACCGCAACAGGATGAAGCTTGTCAAGGATCCAGTACCGGACAGTAAATACAAGGTATTGAAGATGAGTGTCCTGCGCGGCGATGTCGGAGCCACCAGTAATCCACGGGCGCAGATGTCGACACCAGGACGAACGCTCGAAGAATGCACCGAGTTCTGGGCCTCTGTCACCCTCATGATCCCAGAATTCAGCAAATCGGAGCTGCGGGAGATAGCAAGGTCCAAAGGCCACATCATGTATGCGCAAATATATGGATACCCCTGGGCTGCCACCGCACCGTTGAGAATCGGCTGGAACTACGATTCCGAGAACGAACGACATCAGTTCGGCGTCGGCGGTGTGTCCATTGATGGCTCGTCCATCCACGCCGAGGACATCTGGCGAATAACTCCGATCGTCGACCGATGGATTACCGTTGCCGTTCACATGAAGATGTCAACGGACGCGGCCGACGGATTCGTCGAGGTATATGCCGACCTAGATGATGGCAATGGTCTGCGCAGACAAGTCTTGGACGGCGACGTGCTCCGTAAGAACTACGCAACATTGAATGCGGCAAACCACGAGAAAGAAGCCTACCGGGGAAATTCGATGGACCTCAACGTCTACCGCCCGAAGCGGATAGCGATCGAAGAGGTCACCGCATACTTCGCCGACAACCGAATTGGCAACTCGATCTGCGATATCTACGCGGGGAATCGCTTCCTAACGCCCGATGTCAACCTTGCTGCGGACTGCGAGAAACAGCCGGGGTGAAACCCTCGCGAGCCCAAATGTCAGACCGCGTGAGAACTCTTTGCTCGCGATTGCCATACGGACGCTGGACAAGGAGATCGATTTCTTGGCCTCGGCGAGCAGTTCACGTTGTTCGACCGGCGAATACTCCGAGGCTCCGACGTCCCTGATCAGCGACAATCCAAGGTTTCGCGAACGGAAGTATGCGACTGCATCCGGTGACGAATCGAACTGACCGGCAAGCTTTACGACGAAATCGCAGACCATACGAATCGAATCCACTCTGCGTCTCGACCGGCCGATGATCGAGCCTTCGCGGACGACATACCGATAAACCACATCCGGAATCTGCACCACGCAGTCGGCGCGGGCCAGTGCCTGCGCGGTCAACGGCAGGTCAGAATGCACTGGTGCTCGAACGATATCTGCGCCATCGAACAACTGCCTTTTGATCAGTTTGTCCCAGAGTTGGCCTCGAATGCGCCCCTTCAGCAGTAGTTCGAATGCCTGACCGCCGGTCATCATTGAAACACCGGGCACGTCCCCACCGCCCGATATTCCGCGGCCTTTGAGCGCCATCACCTCGGCTGCGCCGATGACCACGTCGGCATCCTTGCTACTCGCAGCGGCGACCAGCGCACCGAGCGCGTTAGTGGGTATCACGTCGTCAGCGTCGACAAACCAGACGAACTCTCCCGTCGCCTCGGCCAACCCCCTCTCCCGCGCGCGGGCGACCCCGCCATTGGTCACCAGGGAGATGAGCGTGACATTCTGTCGGTCCTCGACGAACTCCTGCACCACGTCAGCAGACGAATCACTGGACGCATCATCGATGACGACGATGTCCAACCTGCATGCGGTGTCCTGGTCGAGCAGATTCTGAAGTACACCGCGGATGGATTCGCCATCGTTGTGAACCGGGACAATCGCCGTCACCGATCGGGTCGCGGTGTTCATGCGTACATCACGTCAAAGAACTCCGACCGGAGCTTTCGCAACTCGATCCGCGCATTGTCAACAACGACGAGGGGATCCGTCTGTCCCGCGATCACGGTCTCCATCGTCTTCTGGATCAGAGCCGCATTGCAACCGCGGGTATCGAAAGCCACATTCCCGAGTCCGACTGCATCAAAGTGACGCTGAACCTTGGCCGATCCGCCCGGCACGGCTGCACTGACCTTCGCTCCCTCAGTGATGCCCGCTATCAATACATGAAGCCGGTTGCTCACAATCAGGGCCGATTCGGCGTACACGGCGCGCAGGTCGGTCTCCAACTTCACCATGTCGCGATCCCCGAACTCGAGTGCATCACAATCGAGTTCGCGCGCAAGCCATCTCGTTCGCTCGTCATCACGACCCACCTGGCTGACAGCGATGAGTTCGAGCCCGCGGGCATGCGCCACCCCACGAACGCCTGCCAGCCATTGGCCATCCGGTGTGGGGAGGTCTCCACGGAGGGACACCGTCATTCGCGGACGGCGGTCGGGCCAGTCGGCCGTTGTCGCGCCCTCTCCGAACGCGAGGTCGGGAATGGTGCGGCCCTTGCGAAGTACTCGGGTCGTCTCTTCGTCGCGCCACCACGACAGTACGGAGAGCCGGACCGACGGTGAGCAGGCTAATGCGTACACGCGTGAATCGCCGCGCGCACCCACGCCGACGCGCGCAACCTTGCCACCGCGGGCACGGACGAGCGCAAGAGCCGGCAACATCCCGAGATGTTCCTTCATCCCGGGAGCCGACAATTGGATTTCACCTGGCTTGAACACGTACGTCGCGGCCCGTTCTGCGCGCGTCAACTCCCGTGCCCAATGCCGGAACGAGGTGTGCGTCCGCATACGTGGATCGAGCTCCAGACCGGCAACGAAGTCCGCCGGAGCGTGTCCCACATAGACAGAACTGTCCGGTTCGAGCCATCTGCCGAGCTGGCGTCGAAGAATGATGTCCCCGATGTTGTCGTACTGACCGCGTAACGGTACGAACGTTGTCACACGAGCTCCCTGTTTTTCGACGACAAAGCCTTGCTCCAAACATCTTCCAGCTGCTGAAAGACCAGTTCGGCACTGTATTTCTCTTCGACAACGCGTCGCCCGGACGCACCCATCTGGGCAACGAGGTCGACGTTGTCGATCAACTTCTGCAACGCGGTAGCAAGCGCGTCCACATCACCGGGCTCGACGAGCAGTCCACGGTCGCTGCCGATGAGTTGCGGTATTCCGCCCACTGTTGTTGAGATCACCGCGTTCTCGCGCGCCATGGCTTCCAGCAAGAACATCGGAAGTGCCTCCGCGCGAGACGGAAGGACGGCAACCATGGACCGATCGAGCACACCAAGCAACGAATCATGATCCAATGGACCCTCAACGGCCGCCTGCGGCAGGTCGTTCCACGCATCGATGGACATCTCCACCGGACCGAACACTCGTAGCATCCAATCGCGGGGTTCGACCTGAGTCCAGGCGCTGAGCAGGGTGTCAACACCCTTTCGCAGACCAACCGTTCCGCCGAACACGATCGTCTTGGATTTTGTTTCGGTGAGTTCAGGGACCACCACCCCATTGGCCAGCTTGTGTACCGCGGCGCCCGGCAGCAACTGGGTCACCGCCGTCTCGGTCTCGTCCGAGAGAACGACAACCGCGCAGGCCCGTTTGAGCACGAACGAGCATCGGCGCCGGTTCTTCGCCGAATAGGCCGCAAACGCACTCCCGTGAAGGTGTGCGACAACCGGGAATCCGAGTGCGGACGCCACCAGCACGATCGCACCTTCCCGCAGGAACGAACCGCCCTGGGACAAGTGCGCAGCGATCACGGTCCGTCTGCGATTCCGGAATTGCGATGCCAGATGCAGCAATACCTTCGACGTCCGGAGGACGGTTCGAAGCGGCGAACCACTCGAGCGCGTCGGCAGCACGCCGACTCTGAAGTTCTCGAAGCGGCCGCGCTCTATCGCGGCGATGACCTGAGACAGGCCACCGGCAATATCTCCTGCCCCACCGATCTGGAGACAGATGGCGTCACGCTCTCGCTTCATCGAGTCCGCCCGCTGAGTGTTCCTGAACGACACGGGTCAGGACGGTCTGAATCGCCTTGCCGCTGGAGGTCTCGGAGAAGGTTTCCAACCACTCGGAGGCGTCGCACGGGCCCTTCGCCGCTTCTGATTCCACCGCATCGGCAAAGTCCTTGACCACGGGTTCGGCCACCAACACACCGGTGATGCCCGGGACCACGGCATCAGCCACGCCGAGTGCTCCCGAATATGCCACCGACCTGATCCCGACGCCGGCAGCCTCGACAAGAACGTTGCCCAGGCCTTCCTGGTCAGAAGGCAGGAAATGGACTGCACCAGTGGGCACTTCACGGAACCAGCAATCGGTCCAGCCCATGTCGACCAGCTTGACGTTCGACTCCGACGCCGCACCACGAAGGTTCTCTGCCAATGGCCCGGCTCCGAAGACCCACAGCTCCACCTCGTGGCCTCGGCTGTTCAATTCGGCAGCGACCTCGACCGCGACCAACGGCCGCTTCTGCGAAACCAGCCGACACGCAAGGACGATCACGATCTTCTGGTTCGGACCGGCGGCGGGTGTGGTCAGCGACGACCCGTCCGCCGAACCGACTTTCGCCAGCGACGGGTTGTTCACAACCACGCAGCGTGCCGGTTCGACCGCGAAGGCGCCGACCAGATCTGCGGCGACCGGATGTGAGATCGCGACGACCCTGTCAGCACGCCGATACAGCAGCTTCGCCAATAGAATCTTTGCGCGGTGCGATGCTCCTTGCCGACTCTTACCGATGGACACGAGGTTGCGCTCGCTGATCACCACCGGCGGCGAGCCGCCAAGGAGCGTGGCCGCCAGCAATTGCAGATTCGGATACAGCTGCAGACTCAGGCAGACGTCGGGCGAAGTAGATCGGACCACTTGCCGGAGCGAACGGACCAAAGCCAGATGACCGAGGCTCGATCCGGGGGACGACCACGTGATCTGCTGATCGAGCGCTTCGGGCCTCTCAAAAGAGGCCAACGTATGCACATGGACGCCGTGTCCGTTCCGTGCCAGCCAATTCGACCATGTCAGCGCAACGAACTCGGCACCTCCGCCACGCAACTTCGGCACTACGACCAGGATCTTCAACTTCTAACCTTTCGGAACACGGGGATCGAGCGAGAGCAGCGGATCAGGGTCATGTCCTGGTTCGCAACTCGGACTTGGGGGGGCGGAGGTTGGGCTTGAGGCCGGATTCGGGTTTGTGACCGGCAGTGAAAGCAAACGCCCCCATCAGCGCCCAAAGAGCGCCAGGGACACCCTGATTGGTGAAGTAGGGATTGATGAACGAGCCCACGATCAAGCCGATGAGCAATGCCGATGCCACTAGTGAAACGCCAGACCCGAGCACCGCCCGGGATCGCCTGATCACGATCAGCCACACAGCAAGCAAGAAGGCCAGTGCCAACATGCCGATTGCGCCCGACGTGACCATCGCCTTGGCAATTTCGGACTCCGGATATGGCCACACGATACTTGTCGGACGTTCCGGCCAGTAGCCACTCTGCCCGAATACCGATTGGCCCCAACCGGTCCAGGGCCGCTCGCTGAATGCCGGCCATGATTCGCTGATCCAGAGATCGATGCGAACTGCGATAGTGGAAGGTACCCAATCGTATTCGGCGGAAAGGTAGGTCGTGTACCTCGTCTGCACAGCAAGCCTGCTCTGGATCGATGGCAGAAAGTACCACACGATGAGGAAACCGATTGCCACGCCCGCGACCACCACGCGGGGCGATGGACGGAAGATCGTCGCAACAACACCGAGCACCAGGATCGCGATCAGAATCGGTGCGACGGTGAAGGTCGAGACGATCCCCGCACAGGCGAGGACAATCGCGGAGATCACCCATTTCGGCTGGGTGGTCCAGTGCCTTATTCCGTCACCGCGGTCTTCCCGGCGAAGTATCAAGATGACGAACAGCATGGCGAGGCTCACGCACAGGTAGCCGCCGAGCGCTGACCAGTGACCGATCAAACTGGTGGCACGGGTCATCCGGTCGTCCTCCAGTCGTCCCGCAGCGCCTGAACTCGACGTGAACTTGAGCAGAGTCGAAGTGACAGAAGAACCCAAGGCCACCTGCGCCACCGCGATCAGTGCGACCGGTGCACTCCACGCGACAAAGGTGCCCAGGAATGCCCGGAGCTGGCCTCGGTTCTGCACTGCCGAACGGGCGAGGAGGAAGACCAGGAAGTACCAGCAAACATTGGACGCCACAGCCATGTTCGCTGAATGACCTGTGGAGACACTATTGAATATCTCTGTTGCGGTCCTGGTGAGGATGTAGACCACCGCAGCCAACTCGAGCAGACCCCAGCGGATGTACTGCCGGTTCTTCGGCGCATAGACCAGAAGGTAGGCCAGCGCGACCAGCGGTATCAGCGACTGTGGATGCAGTCCAAGGATCGAGACCCGCACGCCGATGGTGGCGGCATACATCCCCAGGATGGCGCCCATGACCCGACTGAATCCGACGTCCACGTTCAGCGACGGATTCATCGTGGTGGGCACGTGTGCTCGTCCCCGTGTTCGACCCGCCTGTGAAACAGCTGCGCGCAGCGGCGCCGCGTGCGTCATCCCCGCGACCACAGGTCGACAGGAAATGCTCCCACAAGAGCATCCAGATCCGCAGTGTGACCCGGCTCGCCGCCGAGTGCGACTGCCTCGTCTACTGAAGTCGCGGGGCGGTAATTTGACCGACCGCTGCCCCGGTAGTAGTCGTCGTACTTCACCGACGACTCAACGGTCGAGGTGACGAGCCTCGCTGGAATTCCCCAAGACTCCGCGACCACAATTGCGTGCAGCGAGGAACCAACCACCAATTCCGCACTCGCGATCCGGCGCAGACAGTCTCGAAGCGGCGTCCGAGGATCAAGGAAGCCCGACGGCCAGCTTCCACGCTCGATGTCGTTCAGGTTGGGCGCGACCAGGACGTCCGTCGCAGGATGGCCGATGAAGTCCTTCCGATCGAAGTAGCGTCCGACGAGCAGGCCCGGGTCGCCCGTCACATCACCCACGGAGATCCCACGGGCACGAAGGAACTCAGCAGTGACCGGGCCGCGGACCGCCCGCACATCGAGTGATGAGAAGCGATACCACTTGTCGCTGTGCTTGCCACTGATGCCCGATCCCCACACAACGTCGCCATCGGCGGCCTGATGGATGATCGACCCGATGGACAGCAGCCTCTTCTGAGAGGGAATACCGGCGTCGCGGCCGGTTGGGGCGAGCCTTTCCTCGACCACGTTCCCAACGATGACCGGCCCCAGGAGGTCACCGAAGTTGTTGACCCGATAAGGAACTCGCTTGAACCTGGTGCTCAGCTTTCGCGGGGAATACCGAACCGGGTTCCAATGCACGATCTCGACACCATTGACAAATCGACCCGAGTCGTCCTCGACAGTCGGACTATCCGGAATGCTAGCCGTCATTTCTGTATCACCTCGTTGTATACCTGGAGATGCGCTTTCCCCGCGTCCGGCCACTCCCTGGCCGACAGATTCGGCAGACCGGAAGCAACCGCCACCCCCGCCGTCTTCAACGCCAGCAAGATGTCCTCGATGCGAAGAGGTGGCTCATATGTGATCAGCCAGTCGGAGCCGAATTCTTCTGCGTGCGCGATGGATACCGGATTCCGCGGGACAAGCACGGGCCGACCCACAGATAGTGCCGCGATCAGTGCTCCTGAGTTGTGCAGGTCGCGGTAGGGCAGCACGACCAGCGCGGACTCCAGAATCGACCGGGAAAAATCGGCGTCGTCGACGTATCCGAAGTGAAACTCTATCCGCGTGTCATCCCCGGCGCGACTCACCAGTGCGTCCGCGTATGCACGGTTGGCCGGCGTGCCCATCACCTTGAACCGGATGTCGGCACTTCGATCCGCCTTGAAGGCATCGATGACGTCTTCGATCCCTTTGTAGGGGCGCACCATGCCGATGAACAGCAACTGCCGTTCGTCCGCCGGTACCGAACCCTGAGGTAGCGCATACCAGTCCCGGTAGTGACCGTGCGGGATGACGACGGTACGCGCGCCGGCGAGAGATGACTCGTTTAGCTCGATGGTTATCGCCGTCATCTTCTCGAGTCGCCGAATCAGGAATCGACCGACGGCGCCGATGGGTTCATGAGCACTCTTGTTGTGGACCGTTCGAACGATCTTCGTATTGGTCAACCGTATGCGAATCAGCAGGAGCGCGAACAGGAGTGGTTTGCGGAATCTCTCGAATCGCCCCCTACCGCGTACCAGCCACTCGGGCCAATGGACATGGAAGACGTCATAGTGCCGCGTGAAGGCCGTCTTCCAGTCGAAGAACAGGACATTCGCGTCGGTCTGCACCGCATCGACGAGCTGGTTGACATACGGATTCGACTTGTTGCCGGGCTTGGCAAATGAGAAGAGAACTGTTGGTCGACTCATTTCTTCTTCCGCCGAACCAGAGCAGCAGTGTTCTTCAGCTCCCCTAGATCTCGCTTGGCCGCGGGCAAAGCCAAGAAGGTCACAACGCACACCACCGCGCACGCGGCGAGCCCGGCCAGCAACGACACGATCGCCGGCACATCAGCCAGCACCTCGGTTGTCACAAAACCCGCGGCAGCCGCAGGCACATACGTCAGAACTATGCGCAGGCCGTTCTTGAGCAACGCTAGCGACGGCGCCTCAGACACTCGACTGAGCCACCACAGTCCAAACGGCCACATCAAGAACAACCCGATGGCGTAGCCGGTTGCCACACCGGTCATGCCGAACATCGAACCGGCCAGAATGCAGAGGATCATGCCCGTTCGGGCAACCAGCGTATAACGAAGATTGGCTCCGGTTAGTCCGAGAGACAGGAAGGCCCAATACACGGCATATCCCGCCGCCTGGAACAGACCACCCACGATGAGGATCCGCAGAATCGGGATCACGCCGTCCCAGCCTCCACCCAACAGAACATCGACCAGCGGAGGGGCGACCGCGAAAGCGATTGCGAACAATGCAACCACCACGTGCATCAACGCCGTCTGGCCGCGGAGGATGAAGGCGGCGAAACGATCCTTATCGTCTTGCAATCGCGACAGAACCGGCAGTGCAACCTTGGTCGCGGGTGAATTCAGCTGATTCATCGGAAGCATGAACAGCTGAAATGCTCGACTGTAGATACCGACATCCGCCGCGCTAAAACGTGCGCCGACAATGATGGTGTCGATGTTCCTGCTCGCATACCCTACGGCTTGAGTGGCAAGCAGATTCCATCCGAAACGCAAGAATGTCCGCGTTCCCACCCCGCGTGTGAACCAACTGGGAACCCACGGATTCGCTATGGCGACAAAGACACATGCGGCAACGGCTTGCGCAACGTTCTGCCAGACGAGCGACCAGTAGCCGGCGCCGGCTAACGCGCAGAGAACACCGACCGCCATGGCGCATGCCTGTGCACCCACATCCACGACGACAACCGCTTTGAAGCGGAACCGTCGGTACAGATCGGCACGATGCTGCGTGCATGCGCCGTTCAAAACGAATGTCGCGGCAAGGCCCCAGGTGATCGCAGTGAGCTCCGGGCGCCCGTAAAGCCAGGCAATAAGAGGCCCGGCTCCGAAGGCAACACACGACAAAATTGCGCCCAGCCCAATGTTGATCCACCACAGATTCGAACGCTGTGCTTCGGTTACCGTGCGCGCCTGAATTGCTGCAGAGGACAGACCGAACTCTCGAATGAGATCCGCGATACCGACGATTGCCAGAACCATCGCAACCAGGCCGTAGTCTTCGGGCGACAACAGTCGCGCGAGCACCATAAGGCCGCCGAACTGAATGACGACCCGCGACAACTGCCCGGCAACCGTGATGGCCGCCCCGCGAGCAGCTTTGGAACCGAGTGACTGCGACTTCTCTTCGATATCAGGCATTCTGTGCGTCATACTGTGCCCACACTAGCCGTCGCGCGGCTCTTGCCGAGTTTCGCCTCGACGAGCCCGCTGAGTTCATCTGCATGACGCTGGAGCTGGGCTTGCGCCTTCTCGACCGCTGCCCCTATCTCCGCCGAGCGCGCGTCCACGGCGTTCAGGTGATCGAGCACCTGGCGGTGGGTCGCGTTCCGGGTATCGAGACAGACCCCGGAAATCCCTGCGGCGTCAAGCGTTCGGGCAAGTTTTTCCGGATCGCCCGTGGTGAGCCCGATGGGCAACGCACCCTCGGTGGCAGCAATCGCCAGCCCATGTAGGCGATTGCTCACCACGGTGTGGCAGTCCCGGTAGACCTCACGCAGGTCCTTCTCGGCGACGTCCAGCGAAGGACTCGTCCATTCGACGACGGAACCGCCGAACCTATCGGCATTCTCGCGTGCAGGCACCAGATCACGTTCGGTCTGGGCGGTCAGAACGATTCGCAGTTCTCGCTTCTCCGCGTATTCCCGGACGGCCGAGACGAATTCGTCCGACGGCCGATCCCGGTCGTGCCGCAACGCCACAGCCAGGGTACGACGATCTGCATCGTGACCGGATCGAACCTCGTCCGCCGGACCGGCACCGAACGCCCAATCCGGTTCCACCGACCCGATTCCGATCAGCCGCGCGCTCGTTTCATCTCGCCACGCAACAAAAGTGCAGGCCCGCAGTACCGTCCGGACCATCCGCAACCGGATGGCATCTTTGATTCCGCTGCCGATACCGCCACGAAGGCCGAGGCCGCAATGAAGAACTGCGCCCCGCTTGAGCCTGACCATCGACACCATCGGGAGTTGCTTCGCGTACGAGACGGCGAGCTTCGTGGTCAGGATCATCTCGCCGACGTGAAACGCGTAGACCACAGGTTCCCGCGCAGCGGTTTTATACGCAGCCGAACGCCACGCCTGCCGATTCGGATAGACGGTGTCGCGGTCGTCGAGTTCCAACCCCTGCAGGTATGTCTCCGGCGCAGAACCCAGCGTGACGTGAAGCTCCCCTATCGTTCGCAAGGCATCGAGATACGCGCGCCGCAAGGCCGTGTCCCCTACGTTGTCCCGCTGCCCACCAACGGCGATGAAAATCTTCGGAGTCATTTGCCACCTTGCGAAATCGACCACGCACAAGTGCGACGAAGATCGCTGCGCCTCATTCGGCGACCCACCGCATCGGCGCCGCACTCGCGCCGAAACCAGGCGCCGTCGTGTCACGTTCTGAGACAGAGATGTTCACCGAAGACGTCGCAAGGATCGACTCCAAGGTGATGTCGTCGACCTCCGCTGCCACCGCAAGGTTTCGCTTCGCCAACTCTCGGGCGATTTGTCCCTGGTGGTCGTCGACGTGCTCGCCGTGGGAACTCCGCCGCGGAACCAGAACCGGACATTTTCCCAAATCCAGTATCTGCATTGCCGATCCGACACCCGAATGGCTGATCACGACGTCAGCGTCCTCGATGTAACCCCGGAAGTCGTCGGCAGGAACGGTGCTGTGCACTTCACCCGGAAGATCGTCACGGACCGTATCGCCCAGTTGCCAGACGATCTCGAAACTCTCGGGGATCACCTCGAGCAACTTGTCGACGAGTCGATCGAATCGATACGGCTTGATCGTCCCCAACGTGACGAAAACCTTCTGCGGGCGGTCGTTGGCGACGCGTCCGGGGCCACTGACAGCGGAATAGTCCTCCAACACGGAGAACTGGTATTCCCACTTGTCACTCATCCACGCCGGATGCTGTGTGAACGTCCGGACCCCCGGGAACCTCGACACGAGTTTTCCGGTGACAGAGGGACCGTCGAACCGCGAGACGCTCTCGATGTACCACGCCTCGCGGCGCAGCGAACGAGACAGAGGCAGCACCAGCGAGGCAATGGCGGCTCCGGTGCTGATCGCCACGTCGAACTTTTCTCCGCGGAGAGCTTTCACAATCGACGGCGCAGCAAAGGCGAGTCCCCGATAGTCACGAGGCGCGATATAGGGCACGTACTTGACGCGCCGCCCTTCCAGAAGTGATCTGGATTGCGGATGGTCGAACGTAATGAACAGGGGGTCGTCGTCGATCGGAAGGTGCGGCAGCAAACGCACCATCTGCGCCAGGTGACCACCTGTGGATGCAGCGAGCACGGCACGCCGTTGCGTAGAGACAAGACTCATTTCGACTGCCCCCTGTCGGTGGCGTGGTTCCCGAGTGATTCCAGAACGAACTCGCACTGCCGTCGGGCCGGGCGCACGTCTGAATAGACCTTTGTCATGACTGTTCTCCGACCGCTCGTACTGCTAGACCGTTGCTGCGGACCAAGTGCCTCGACCCATGCCTCGGTACTCCCAACCCGCTGCGCTCCAGCGCTCGGGATCGAGGCAGTTGCGTCCGTCGATCACTTTGCGGCTCCGGACCTTTCGGCCCACAAGCTTGGGATCGAGCTTGCGGAACTCGTTCCATTCAGTCAGCACGAGAACCACATCTGCGCCCTCACAAGCCTCATTGCTCGTGCTGGCGTAGTTCAGCGTCGGAAACAGTCGCTTCGAGTTCTCCATCGCCTGCGGGTCGTAGATCATCACGGCCGCACCCTGGAGTTGGATCTGCCCGGCCACGTTGAGGGCAGGCGAATCCCGAACATCATCGGAGTCCGGCTTGAACGCCGCACCCAGAACAGCCACGCGAGTTCCCAGGAACGAACCGCCACATGCTTCGCGCGCTTGTTCGACCATCCGGGTCCGGCGTCGCATGTTGATGTTGTCGACCTCACGAAGAAATGTCAGTGCCTGATCGGCACCCAATTCGCCTGCTCGAGCCATGAATGCCCGAATGTCCTTGGGCAGGCAGCCTCCTCCGAAGCCGATACCGGCGTTGAGAAATTTCCGTCCGATCCGATCATCGTGCCCGATTGCATCTGCGAGCTCCGTGACATCGCCGCCGGCTGCCTCGCACACCTCAGCGATTGCATTGATGAATGAGATCTTCGTTGCCAGAAACGCATTCGCCGATGCCTTCACCAACTCTGCGGTGGCCAAGTTGGTCAGCACAAAGGGAGTACCCCCGGCGATCGCCTCGGCGTAGATCTCGCGCGCCAACTCTTCGGCGCGGCCGCCGCGAGACTTGTCCACCCCCACCACCAAGCGATCCGGGCGCAGCGTGTCCTCGACGGCGTGGCCTTCGCGTAGAAACTCGGGATTCCACGACACCTCGACGTCCACGTCGGACGGTGCAAGTTCCCGCACTCGGCAACCGAGTCGTTCGGCGGTCCCAACAGGGACGGTCGACTTCCCGAAAATCACCGACGGTCGGGTGATCAGGCGACCGATGCTCTCGATCACTCCGTTCACGTAGTTCAGGTCGGCTGCGTACTCGCCACGCTTCTGCGGGGTTCCCACCGCAAGGAAATGCACATCCGCGAACTCGGCGGCCTCTTCGTACGAATCCGTGAATCGCAGGCGTCCCGCGTCGATGTTGCGCTTTAGGACCTCTTCGAGCCCGGGCTCGTAGAAGGGCACCTCGCCAGCCTGAAGCTTGGCAAGCTTCGACGGGTCAACATCCACACCGAGAACTTCATGACCGAGTTCGGCCATACATGCGGCGTGGGTTGCACCCAGATAGCCGGTTCCGAGAACGGTCATACGCATTGGAAGATCTCCTACTTCGCTACTTGTTGAACGGGGACGTGCTGGACGATCTGGCGCTCGATCCAAGCCACCAAGCCGGCCATTGTCGCTTCAATGTCTTTGGCCACGCTGTCGAAGACATCGGCAGAACGGCCAATCGGGTCTTCGATGTCCAAACCGACATCGTTGGGTCCCGCGAACCCTCCTGAGGAAAAGCCCTTTTCGGTACTCGATCCCGAATTCTGGTCACCACTTGCGATCTCGCGAAGCGTGTGCATGTGGCGCCACCGCACGGGCGCGAGTTGACGCGCCGCGGCGCGATGATCCCGCGTCAGCCCAAGAACCAGATCTGCGGTGGAGGTGAGTGCTGGCGTCAGCAACCGACTGGTGAACCCCTCTGAACTGATGCCGCGTTCGCTCAACACCCGTACGCTCTCGGGGTGCATCGGCTTGCCGTTCAGTGCACGGGTTCCTGCGCTGCTGACCAGCAGATCCAAACCCAGTTCGGCAGCTCGTTGGTGCAACATTCGTTCCGCAACCGGGGACCGACAAATGTTGCCGGTACACACGAACAGAATCTTCATCGGCTCAGTACGCACCGTCACTCCGCACGACAGCCTTCAGTGTCCGCCACAGGATCATCGCGTCCTGCATGATCGACCAGTTCTCGACATACGAAAGATCGAGTCGCACAGATTCATCCCAACTGAGGTCGGATCGTCCGGAGACCTGCCACAGTCCGGTGATCCCGGGGCGAACGAGCATGCGACGAGACACGATTCCGCTGTATTGCTCCACTTCACTACGAAGAGGGGGCCGGGGCCCGACCAGGCTCATCGTGCCGCCCAAGACGTTGAACAGTTGTGGGAGCTCATCAAAGCTGTAGCGGCGAAGGAACTTGCCGACGGTGGTAATCCGGGGATCATCCTTCATCTTGAATAAGACGCCGGCACCCTCGTTTAGATTCGCCAGCGCGAGCTTTTGCTTGTCGGCCCCGTCCACCATCGTGCGGAACTTCCACATCTGGAACGGCGCGTTGTTCAGTCCGATTCGCTCGGCCCTGTAGAAGATCGATCCCCGCGAATTTACCTTTACTGCAATCGCACAAACGACCATCACCGGCGAAGCCAGAACTAGCATCGTCGCTGCGCCCAGCCTGTCAAATGCGGCCTTGAAGAACTTGTTGGCACCTTCGTAACGCGGTTTGTCGATGTGGAGCAACGGCAACCCCGCGACCGGCCGAACCATCATCCGTGGACCTGCCACGTCGGCGACACCAGGCGCAACCAACATGTCGACGTGCATGCCTTCCAGGTCCCACGAAAGCTCACGCATCACGGAATGACCCAGAGTTTCAGCGCAAGTGACAGCCACTGCTGTCGCGGCAGACTTCGCGACTCCCTCCCGCGCGTCGCTGCAATCACCGAATACCGCTAGGCCGCGATCACCGATCGTCACCATGTCCCGATGCCTGGCCGGGTGGCCTGGCGGCACGCAGAGGCCGACCACCTCAAGACCAAGGCTGGGATTACGATCGAGATGAGTGATGAGCGGTCCTGCCGATGTAGGCGTTCCAACCACGAGCACCCGATTCATACTTTGCCGATGGCTGCGCCGACGAGCAAGATTCCACCGCGCTCCCCACCTCGCTAGCAGTAACCCGAGTGTGCCCGCAGGTAGAGCGATCGCAAGCATCCCTCGGGCAACATCCCACTTGAAAAGAAGGTCCACTATCGCGAGCAACCCGAATACAGCGACCGATGCTCGAACAATTCGGCTATATTCCTCGGGACCAGAACCGACAACCCGCTTGTCGGTGCTCTGCACCACCCGAAGCGCAACCACCCACGCCAAAATAAACCCCGCCGAAACGAAAATGGCTGGAGTGCTGAACCGCCCAACGGGATCGACTACCGAAGGGAATCCAAACCGTATCTGCTGGGCTCCGAAGACCGCGACGATGATGATCAAAACATCAAAGCTCTGCACACGGCGGACATACGTATCTGCCCAGGTCTTCAGCCGCGGACGCGTCACTGGCTGCTGCGAACGAGTCGCGACACTCCACTCAGCACTCGCCGCCTTGGTGCTACGAGTCATACCCAACCTCCCCGACGCGTGATATGCCACCCCTTTGGACAAACGAGGGATACATGACCCCAGGCCGTCCCTAGGAAACGTCGATATGCAAATACTTGATGGTCACGGAGCGCTTCACTGCACGAACATTTAATGCAAGTCGCGCTCGGAACAATAGAAGCTTAACGCCTCCGGTATGTTTTCGCGACCTAAGCCTAATGATTTACACGCGAAACCCCTAGGTCACAAAAGATTACTAACATGCGGTGACACGTATCACAATCAGGAAAATATTTTGCTCCGGTCACCTCGGCGAGCAACCCTCCCCTGGACGTTAACCGTTCACCAATCCCGCTGGTAGAACATCAATTTGACCTAGTTTCGAATGTCGCACGATGCGCAGGGCCCCACTGACCATCGCACGCACTAAATCCAGGTGAACTCGGCGTTACGGCAGTGGACATTGCTCCACAGTTCCACAAGTTAATGTCAGCAACGGATCCCTAGCGCTCAGTCGTAACAGTAGCGAACAAACAAACAATACTGCGGAAACGTACATTAAAGAAAGGAGCAATTGAATTACTGCGCAACAAATGCGGACCCTCAGAAATCAGTCACCGTAGAACCCGCGCCACTCCCCAACCGTTCACACTTCAACGAGCTCATCTAACGCCCCGGTTCTCGGTGACGCAGCACCAACCGAATGATCTTTACGGTCATTTATAGCCCATATGGCGGGCCGTGTCCATTTTGTTGCCTAGGTATTGTGAACCAGCGCGATGTTACTTGCCGGTAGTCGGTCTCAGATTGGCCGCGATTCAGACCACGGTCTTTCAGACCCCACAAGGGTAGGCGACATGCGTCCACGAGAAACCCTCGCGTGAAGATGAAGCCTCGGACGTCGGGCCGTTCGGGCGGACTCACGGTCCCCATCGCGAGATATCGCATTCGGCAAATGCCAGACCAGCGATCAATACCGATCAAGACACCCGTACAAGCCTGGTGATCAGCTTCAGGTCATTCTTGGACCAGTTCCCACGACGCCACAACTCCCAGTCGCCCACGATACTTCGAAGTGCGAGGCCCGAGCGATCGTCCGCTCAGTTTCCCCAAACCGAACAAACGACAACGTTGCGACACTCAGCCAATACCCAGCGAACGCGACAGCATAGGCCATGACGCGTGGAAGTCGTCGTTCCAATAGCTCCAGGCGTGGGTGCCCGTGAACCTGAAATGTGTGGTCGGCTTCATGCCGAGGGACGCCAACCGAATTGCGAAGGCCCGCATACACGCATTGGAAACCGCCTCGATCGATCCGCCCGCGATTATCTGGTCAGCGAGCTTGGCGATATCGCCGTCGATGTACGAGTTGTTCAGCGCATCATATTGCCCCGGTAGGCCGCTACCCGCAGACAGAAAGACCTCGGTCCCCCGCAGTCGCTCTGCATGCACAAACGGGTCGTGTTCAGCCCAGGCCGGGTCACTCGGCGGGCCGTACATGTTTTCGGGCTCGCCAACTCCAACATGGTTCATGGTGATCCGGATCAACGCTTGCCCCACCGGGTCGCTGACGTTGGCACATCCGCTATACGCGGCAACTCCTTGGTATAGACCTGGTTTCGCGATCGCGAGTTGCAGCGCCGACGTCGCCACTCGGGACATGCCGATCACGGCATTGCGCCCTGTTGTGTCGAGCATCTCGTCGATGACCGGCGGCAGCTCCTCGGTCATGAAAGTCTTCCACTTGGCCACGCCCAGGTCGGGATCGGTCTTCTGCCAATCCGTCCAGTACGCGTTGATGCCGCCGGTCGGTGCCACGAGGTTGACGTGATCGTCCTCGAGGAACTCCTCGATATCGGTTCCGCCGTAGCGCCCACCGCCGTCGAGTAGGTACAACACAGGGGCAGGCGTCGACGTGTCCGCCGGCCGACGAACATGGACCGTCACATCCCGGCCCATCGACTCCGACCACACCGGCACCTTGAACTCGCGCGGCGCCGCGGCTGATCTGCTCAGCAACGATCCGTCCCTGCGGGATAGTTCTCGATCCCAATACCCGATGTCACCGCTGTCAGCAGCACCTGACTGAGATGGAGCGGGTTCACCGACCGCAGTACCGGTTCCCGCCAACAGGCAGGCAGTGGCAGCCGTACAGATCCCTACACGTGCAAGGAACGACGTGGTCGACAATTCCCTAGCCCCCATCCAATGACATCAAGAAGAACTACATCCGTAGCAGGCTAACCCGTATGGCAGGCGTCGGCATATTCGACGGCGACGTGTTACCCGATCGCACTCAACGCAGACCGCCAGGTATTAAAGCCATTTGGGCCGGTCGTCCACCGAATTATCAACGTGTGCGTCGTCTGAACGTATGAAAATATAATGGTTTGCCCGTGAAAGCAGCCAATGGCATTGTGCGCCAGGCGTTCACGCGCAGCGCTTCTCAGGTCCCGCGCGGAGCAAACAACCGCTAGTCTTTTGGTTTAGACCTGATTTTGAGCACCGCCCAGACTCTGCGTGCGGGGTTTCGATGGGCAACATCAACCAAATCGAGTGGAGAACATCGATGCACGACGCTGCTGTACTCGGGATCTCCATCGATACCGACGAGATCACCTCCGCGGTGATCGACGCCCGCACCGGCGAAGTGTTGACCCGGGCTCGCGTTCCGATCGGGTACCACTCCGATGTGCTGGCGAGTCTTGACGAGTTGGTCGAATCAGCACCCAGTGGGATTCGCGTGATCGGCATTGCCTGCACCAACCCCGCCACCCAGAAATACCTGTCCGGTCTGATGAAGCTCCCCACCGACGCACCGGAGGGCAACGGGCCAATGGCCCCGCTGTGGTTGGCGCGGAGCACCATCATGGCAACCTCGACCGCGCTGGCCGCCGCCGCGTCAGACCTGTTCACACATGGTGGGCGCGTGGTGATCGCGAATGTCGACGCAACCGGCCGGCCAGTACGCCATCAACCGCTCATCCTCGTCGATCCGTCAAACAAGAGAATTGTCGACACCGCGAACCTGAAACTGCCCGGAGCGACGCCGATACCCATCACCGAGACTGCCGGGGCCGAGTCGCTGGCCTCCGCACTCGCGGAATTACCGTTGAGCGGCAACAACACCGAGCTGATCGCCTTGGCCGGCGCAGGCGCGGGAATCGCCGACCTCGCTGCCACATTGGCCACCGCTCTGAACCAGCCCGTCCGCATACTGCGAGACAGCACGTACGTTGCTGCACGTGGCGCCGCATTGTTTGCGCGTTCTCCCCGCACGAATCCTGGCGCCGCCGCACGACCACTGGGCCGTCGCCGCGGCCTGTTGATCGCGGCCAGTGCGGTCGGGCTCACCCTGGTGGCGGTGGGCGTCGTCGCCGCGGTGACGATGGGAGACACATCCGAACCGGAGAACACCGGCCGCCCAGTGCTCAGTTCCACGGCGGTGTCGTCGACGGTGCCATCGGCCGTCCGCAGCACCTCCACCCCGCAGCGGAGTCGCTCGTCGCCGGCGACCACCCGTAGCAGCCCGCCGCCCGGAACTCCCGCGACCACCAGCGGTCAAGCGCTTCCCGTACTGCTGCCAACCTTCCAGGCCTCGGAGCCCGTCCGTCGCGCGCCCACCTCGCGTTCACGTTCCGCAACCGAAACTGCCACGCCGCGTAATCCACCGACATTCACGCAGCAGACGCGCCTGACAACCAGCACGCCTACATCATCGCCGTCACTCTCCCCGTCCACGGCCACACCAGTTACACCGACCTCCGACGGCGCCCTGTAAATCGCCTTCGCCAGCATCGATCTCGGCGATGGACTCGGATCGCCCCGGCCGGTCACACGTCAGTCGACGGCAACGGAATAGATGCGGAACTGCGCTCCCCCATTGGGGCCGTGGATGGTCATCACCAGAGTGGCAAACCCGGCGCCGTCTTCCCAGAAAGTGGGATACCGGACATTGATGGAATCGAGCTCACCGAGTCCGGATGGCCTGGGCGCCAGAATGTATCGCACACCCTCGCGAGCCGGATCGTTGAGCTTGGTGAAGAAGTCGTAGTCACTGCGCACCACAAACTGTTTCGGGTGTTCCGACCACAGCCACATGCGCGAAAGACCGAAGGTGTCGACGAGGATCGATCCTTCGGGAAGGTTCTGTGCATCAAACCATCGAACGGTGTTCCTCGAGACTTCACCGAACCAGTAGAACCAATACTCCGACTTGGGATATTGCCCGGGCCAGAATGCGGACCGTAATCCGTACTCTTCCTTACCTATCGCCGGGTTGAGCATCGAATTCCACGTCACCGGTACCGAGGTCAACAACACCGCAGCCATGAGCACCGTGGCCCGCGCCGATGGTCGTCGCCACCGAGACGACTTGGCAGCGGACCGAGCTCCCGGTGGTCGCCACGTACACATCAATGCCACCACGACCAGGGGAATGGAACCCATGAAGAACCTGAACCAGCCGAACGTCGATCCCGACAGAATGGCGTACGACTGGAAGGTGAGCACCGACCCGAACACCGCGAGTGGCGCTGCGGCCTGGAGCGTCCGATTCCGAACAGAGAAGGCCACCACCGTAATCGCGACCACGAATATCAGCGGTTCGGTCCCGAAAAGGTTTGCCGCAATGGTCTTCAGCAGCGGAACGTACCCAGTGCTCTCGGCTGAGACGATACCGGCTGCCTCCACCTGGGCCGCGTTACCGTACTGCGAGGTGAACTGGGCGAACAGGGAGCCGTCCAACATCCAGCCAGTCAGTGCCCAGAGCGCAAAAGCACCAGCCAACGGGAAGGTGACGATCACCACGTCGTGAACAGCCAGTGCTGCAGCTGATTTCAGCGCTCGCCCGGCACGATGCTGCCGAAGCACCGACACACCGGCCACCAGAATGGCGACAGCCACACCGGCCACCACTGCCTCGTAACGCGTCAGATACGCCAAACCCAGCGCGATGCCTGCCCAGGTGAGGTCGTCGACGCGTGCCGTTCGCATCCACTGCAGCAAGCGCCGGCACGCCCACAGGAGCAGAAAGAAAAACGGCGCCTCACTCATACCCGACCCGGCGTACAGGATCACCATCGGGTTCAACCCAAAGGCCGCTACCGCAAGCCATCTCGCGGCCTTCGGGACCTGACAGTCGAGTCCGATCCGGCGTATCTGCCAGACTGCACCTGCCATGAACAACGCGCTCATCACGGCGCCGGCGAAGCCCACCGTCTTCAACTCCGGCCACCACGCGCTCAACGGCAAGAGCGGTATTTCCAGAAGACTGGGCAGCGGATTCCACACGAAACCGATGGCGCCCAGGTGAGGATCACGACTCATGATCGTGTAGCCGGCATTACCGACCCGGCTGCTGGCGTCGGGGTTGATGTACCCGACCACCAGATAGAGGTAGTAACCCACCGCGAGGTATGCACCGGCGGCGAATACGAACAACGCCAGACCCCAGCGTTTCTCGCTTTTCCCACGCAACCGGTCCCGCTGACCGATGTCGACCGCCTCGGCGTCACCGCCCGTGGTCGGCGCGATCAGTTCAACTGTCATGATCCGCGGTGGTCGGATCTGCGGTGGTGGAGCGGCGGCGGCGGAAGACCAACAGCCCTGCAGCCATGGCGCCGAGACCTATCCCGACCACCACAGCGGCCCATACCCACACCGTCCAACTGTCTCCGACGCCGGGTCCGGAAGCCGTCAGTCCGTCATCGTGAACGGTCAGGACCGTCGGCACTCCCCCACGACCGGCGACCAGGACGTCACCGGTCAGGTTGCTCAAGCCGCTTTCCAGGGAGTCGAGATACCCGAACAAGGGGTCGACCAATGCCCAGTCTCCGGATGTCGTCACCAGGACCAGCGTCCGATCGCCCTGTGCGTATGACTGGATGCTGCCGAGCCCGCTCGGGATCTCCGCCACAATCGCTGCCGGCACGTCGATGGTGGTGGTCTCCCCCACCGTGTCGACCGGTGGATCCAGCCCTGCCGTGGCGACCAGCTCAGCTGACGCCACGATCAGGGCGCCCGAACCACTGCGTGCGGCCGTGTCCAGATCGACGACGATGGGCCGCAGGATCTCCGGCGACAACCGTTGTACCGCAGCAACCATGTCAGCTGCATGGGTGAGCGCACTCGGGTCGGAGTCGTCCGTCGCCACCTGGAACGTAGGAGCCCACGCCAGCGGCAGCGCCGAGAAACCCCCGACCGCCCCATCGCGCGTGTGGGCCGTGGCCGTAGAACTCGGCTCCACCTCGAAGGTCAACGGCACGGTCCGCGGATTGCACGGGCCAGGTGCCGGCTCGTACGACACCACGATCGCCAACTCGGCGCCGGACGCCACGCGTTGGGCCGGAATCGTGAATTGGGCGTGCAGCTTCCCGCTCTCGCCAAGGGCCGCCGAGTAGATCGTCTGCCCGTCGGCCTGCACCAGCACCGTGGACTTTTCAGTCGTCTGCACCGGCGTGTAGATGGCCCGCAGATCAACATCGACCGTACCGGGGTTACTCAACGCGAAGACCGCGGAATCGAACCCGGTGTAGAGGGTCGCCTGGCCCAGCACCGATAGCTTGAGATTCTCCGAAAAGTGCTCGAACATCACCGTATTGGAACCCTGCACCGAGGACGCATCCGCGGAGTCGACGGCCACTGAGGGGACTTGTGCCAGCGCCAGCAGTCCGGTGGTGAACAGTTCGACCTGCTTCGCCAACGCCTCGTCTTCGCCGGTGATCGCCAGATACGGTGCGCCGCCGTTCGGATCCAGCGTTATCGCCCCGTCCACGGAGTCCCGGACCACGATGGTTCGCGAAAAGTTGTCGAACTTCGCCTGTGGTGGTTCGATGTTGCGGCCGAGCGTCCGGACCGAGATGTCGATCGGGATCGGACGGTAGTGATCTGTCAGTGCTGCAACAAGACTCAGAACCGCCTGCTTCTCAGAAGCGGTCGGCACCGGATCCACGTACACGACGGCGTTCGGCAGTATCGACGGGAAGAACTGTTCCACCGTCGCCGGAAGTAGCGGCCCGCCCGCAAACCTCACCGCCAGATTACTCAAGGTCAACTGTGGGATTGGACCGCAGACCTCGTCGACATCAGCCGAACGAAGCACCAGCCTGATCACGGCGGCATCGCCCTGCACACCTGCCGCCGAGAGGTCGACGGTGAACGGGGTCGCCCGCGCTGCGGCATTGGCCGCCGGAACCGGTATCGCGCCGATGACCTGTCCATCACCGCTCTGGACCTCGACGTAGCCGTTGACGACGTTCACCGCCGGCTGCAACTGCCCGGTCAGTGTCGTGGGCCGAACACCGTCGGGAACCGGAATCGTCACGGTCTGAGGCGCATTCATCGCGCCGAACGAGACCGCCGATCCCATCCCCAGCTGCCGCCAGTCCAGCGTGGTGCTGGTTTCGGCTTCGTCGCCGGGCGCAGCCCACGCCGGCCCAACACCCCACACCAGGCCGAGCACGACCAGGAGAGCACTACACAAACGACGCAACGTCTTCACTTCTTGTCCACTTTCTTCGAAGACAGCCCGTGGACTGTCTTCTCCCAATACGAAGGTTTGTAAGCGATTTGGAGCAGACCCTTCACCGCTGCGAGGGACTGCAAGATCCAGTACGCCGGCACCAGGAGCGCGGCGACCAACAGATACGGCTTCTCTCGCGCGCGCGTGGAGATGATGCCCAACATGATCGTCAACAGATTGCCGACGGTGAACATCAGCAGACAGACGTAGTAGACCGGGCCGGGAAACAGATTGAGCATGAAATCCGGGTGCCCGGCGTACCAGACCAGCAGCGACGCCCAGAACGCCAGATTGAGCACGTTGGCCACCGGCATGCCGACCGTCAGGTTGGCGATCCGCAACAGCGGGACGAAACCGACCTGGCGGTACAGCGACAGCGGTTGACGGGCGTGCACCAAAAACGTCTGGACGTACCCCTTGTACCACCGAGAGCGTTGCCGAATCCAGTTCACCACATCGGGATTCGCTTCCTCTTCGGTCAGCGAGTCGAGCACCAGAGTCCGGTAGCCCTGGCGGCCGAGCCGGATACCGAGGTCGGCGTCTTCGGTGACGTTGTAGGCGTCCCACCCGCCGAGAGCCCGCAACACCGAGGTTCGGATGTGGTTGGAGGTACCACCCAGGGGAATGATGCAGTTGGATTCGCTCAGCGCCGACAGCATGTACGAGAACCACTGGTCGTACTCGATCGCAAACCACTTGGTGAGCAGGTTGTCACGTTCGTTGTAGTACCCGAGCCGCGCTTGAATCGACGCCACGTCCGATGGACTGTGCGCAAATACCCATGCCGCCCTGCGTAATTGGAGCGGATCCGGAACGTCCTCGGCATCGTAGATGGTGACGTACTCACTGCGGTCGAGGTCCAGCGCCATCGCGTAGTTGCAGGCTTTGGGCTTGGTCCGGGGCTCACTCGGCGGTACGAGGACCTTGGTCACACCCGCCAGTTCAGCGGCTTCGTACGCGGCGATCGTGGCCTTGTCGTCGGCCTCGAGCACCAGGAAGATGTCGAGTTTGTCTGCCGGATAGTCGAGTTGGCCCACACCCTCGACCAGGGTCTGCACAATCTCGGGTTCGTCGTATACCGGCAACAGCACCGTGTACCGCGGGAGGTCCTCGTCGGGTATCGCCAACGCCTCCTCGTCCGAGACCTGCACCAGCCCCTTGCCGTACAGCCCACGCAGCAGCAGCACTGTCTTGTCGATGGTGGAGATCAGAAAATAGATCGACGCCACCGACGCGAGGCAACTCAGCGCCGCCCGCCAGCTCAGGATCGACGCCACCACAACGACAAGGACGAACACCACACCACCGACCTGCTGACCACCGGTGAACGGGCGGCGCGCAGAGAACTCATCGGGCAACGGGACCGTGCGATCACCTTCGAAGGTCGCGCTCATCGGCGATCCTGCGCGGAATCCACGATGATCTCGGCCATACCGGTCAACTGCGGTTCGAGGTTGGTTCGGGTGCCCTGGTCCGACGTCGGTGCGATCAGCAGCCACTCGAGTGGCTTCAACACGGTGTTGGTGTAGTTCAACGACGACGGTTCGGGAACCCTCTCCGGCGCTCCCTCCTCGCGCGAACCGAGCAGATACACCGTCTGATACTGCGTATCGGGACCGTTTTTGGTGCGCCACAGCCAGTACCGTGCCGCCCAGAGCGACTGCCCCGGCGTCGTGGCCGTATCAAGTTGGTTGCTGAGTTCTCCGAATCGGGTGACCTCGCGATCGTTCCCGACAAATCCGGCTCCCAGTACCACCGGAGGCGCCGACGCGTACCAGATCCCGCGCCGGAAGCTGGAGAACCGGCCGAGATGCGGGCTGGTGAAGACGTCGAGGAATGCCACCTCGTCGCCGATCTGCACCCGGTGGCGCACCACCGAACCGTCATCACCCATGAACCTCGGACCCCACTCGAACGTCTGAGGTTCACCGACAACAACGCCGCTGGTCCTCAGGTTGTCGATCCAGTCGGATTGGGCCCAGATCAGTCGGTCCGAATCGGGCAAATCGAGCGGGCGTGGTCCGGTCGCCAAGATCACGAACGCCAGCGAGAACGCCACCACGACGGATACAAGTGACCGTTGCGGCAGCGAGATCCTGGTCGGAACGTGAACGCGCCGCGCCACCAGGACGATCACACCAGCAGTGCACACGGCAGTCGGCAGCAGATAGACCACCGGGGTCGGCTGCTCCTTGAGCAACCAGGTGCCCGCCATTCCGATCACCACAAACGCCGGCGGTACCGACCACTTCAAGGGCGAACCGCGCAACGCCAGGAACGCGGCCGTCGCACCGTAGAAGACGGTCACCGCACCGAAGGCGAGGGTGGATCCACCCAGAAGCTTCCCGAGCATCAGAAAATTGGGTGGGAAGCAGGCCACCATGAAGACCCAGGTCAGGTAGTCGCGGACGACGCGACGGATACCGAACGCCACGATCGACACACAGAAGATCCAGATGAGGGGTGGGATGAGGTCGGCATGCCAAAACGCCGCCACCCCCGGGAGCCGAGGTATGGCCGCGTTGGCACAGATGATGCCGATGGTGCCGAACACCACGGCAACGATCCGGTCGAACTCCCCGTCGTTGATCTCTTTACCGCGCGGAGTCCGATCCAAGCTGTAAGTGATCATCCCGGACCAGACCGGAGCAAAGAACAGGTACGCCACGGCCGATCCCGCGAGCACCCACTCCATATTGGCAACCCACACGGGCCAAAACGCAATAACGGTACTGCCGATTGTGACAAAAACCCGGGTGTTGAACGAGAAGTCGCGGGGGCGCCCGACGGCCGAGAGAAACCTCGACAATTGCTGACGCGGCAGGCGAGAAGGTGGCGAAGGGGCGCTGGAGTCATAAACGTCCGGCGAATCCACCGTCATCGCGACTTCCCCGAGCCAGACTCATTCGAGTGACGGAAGCAGATTTCGAGATCGTCAAACCCGCCGCGAATCATCTGCAATGTCGACGTTCCCGCGCATTTCCTCACGGCATATACCTTTTCACTCGGCTAACTACTTACCAATTCACACATGCGTTGACACAGACTGTCAATTCGAGCCGAATCGAGGTCACGCCCCCCGAGTGTTGAAGTAACGCAGCAACTTCAACATATGAGTGTCACGGTCATAGATATGTGATCGTCTCGATCATAACTGCATTTAGAAGTCTAGTTTGGGCGGTTGACGTCCGCGTGTGTGAGGTGAAACCAGATATTCATCCAATTTGTGCATGAGTTACCTCAGAAGGTGCGTCAAAGGTGCGCAGTCGGGGATTCACATTCCAGGAACGACAAACCACAGTGCGCTACTCAGTGCGACGCTGCGCGCCAGCCGGGGAATCCCCGGTTCCCAGGACCGCAAATCGGCGACAACTCGAACCACCCCGCAAAGAATCGCGCTTCGAACGCCACACGGCCCTCAAGCGTGAAAGTCGGGGTCGAGCCCGCAACTATCCCGGAATGCAGCGATTTTCATCACACATGCGTCATCATATTTACGGTTCAAGTTCTCGCGGTCGAAATATTTGTGTTCGATAAACGTCCGCGAGGAATTACGAGCCACCCACAGTAAACGGAAGGAACGCATATGTCGTCAGCATTCTTCGGGTTCATTGAGCTCATCGGCCCCATCGCCGAGTTCATCGCCACTTCGCTCGTTGGCGCGCTCGGTAGTTCATAACCGAGCGATCGGCGGTCGGATCCGGAGTCAGCAACTTCCGGGTCCGGCCGCTTTCCCTCGCGCGGCCCAACCGATGCGCCTTTCGCCGCTCCCGGCACCTGCGCCGACCTTGCCCCCTTGCCCGTTCGGGCCCAGTCCCCCGACGGCCGGCAAAGCCGTCGACGTGTGGCCTGACGCTACGGGGCAACACACCACGAGAATCGGGCAACCGGTGCGAACCGCCTGACGGTTCGAGCTCACCGCGAAGCAGCCCCCGAGCCGTGGCCACCGAGAGCGGACGTCCACGCCGCCATAGCATCAATCCGGGCAGAATGGCTAGCGCCCGAATTGATTCTTTCGGGTAGTCCGAACGCTTGAATCTTCACTCGAAGACAGAAATTTGATTGCGAATTAACCCGTAGTATAAACGGCCGATATTTCCACATATCCCATGAGCAGACATGTGATTGTCACGTTCATATTCGATTCATAGGTGCATGGTTTCCAGTTCGGCCCGCCCAGCACCCATGCCCTCGTGGCTCGACGTTGATCGCCGAGGTCCTCAGGTCAGAGTCCTCAGAATCTGTTGTGCGGCAATCATTTAACACGATATCTTCCCCTGCAATCTACCCCGGACCACACAACTCTGCAGCCCACATGTGCAGCGTCCGGTCGAGGTGGTTCGAGCGAAGCCACGCGGCCTCTTCTCGTCGATCCAGAGGCACTTTCGTCGGAATATTCGACCAGTCTTGGAATAGAGTGCCTACACGGCTGGAAAATCAATCGAGGGCGCGACTGCAGCCGGACGATTCAAAGGAGACCCATGGATAAGGCATTCCGTGCCGCTGTCATTGGTTCCCCCACCTCGCGTCCAGTGCCGGCGTCCGGGCGGCAGGCAGCAGACCTTCCACGTGCCATGGGTGTGACCGGTGGTTAGCAACCAGGACACACCGGCAACAGATCGGTCACCGCACGATGAGTTGGGCATGTCAGCCTCCAAAGCGGTGCTCTGGAGCTTCGGAAATACTGCGCTCTCACGTTTGGGCACCCTGGCAATCGGCATTTTCCTCGCCCGCCAGCTGGGACCGACCGAGTACGGCACATTCGCAGTCGCAACAGTTGCCCTGCTGGCAGTACTCAGCTTCAACGAATTGGGTATCAGCCTGGCCATCGTCAGGTGGCCGGGCGATCCGCGGGTGATCGCTCCCACGGTGATGACGATCTCGGTGGCCAGCAGTGCGATCCTGTTCGCGGCAACCTACCTCTGCGCCCCGCAGTTTGCGTCCGCCATGGGCGATCCTGCCTCGACAGATGTCGTGCGGGTCATGGCGGTCTGCATCATCCTCAACGGAATGGTCGCGGCTCCGGCGGCCCTCATGCAACGAGAGTTCCGGCAAAAGGAACGGATGGCGATCGACCAGGTGAACGTCTGGCTGGGAGCCGCAATCTCCGTGGCACTGGTGCTTGTCGGTGTCGGTGCGATGAGCCTGGCAATCGGTCGAGTCGTCGCGACAGTTGTTTCCGGGCTGATGTTCCTCGCCTATGCGCCGGGTGGGCTGCGGTTCGGATTCGAGCGCTCCCTGATTCGGCCACTTCTGAGATTCGGACTCCCACTTGCTGCCGCCAGCGTGCTCGTCTTCGCTGCCGGTTACTCAGACCAATTGATAGTCGGATCCACGCTCGGCGCGACGCAGCTGGGTTTCTATGTGCTTGCTTACAACCTCTCGTCGTGGCCGGTCAGCCTGCTGTCACAACCACTTCGCAGCGTCGCGCCGGCGTTGTTCGCACGTGTCCGTCATGACCCCGAGGTCATGACTTCGACGGTTCGTACGATGATCGGCCTGGTCGCGGCCGTCTCCGTGCCTACCTGCATGGTCATCGCCGGCGCCGCCGGCCCGATCGTCGAGTTCGTTTACGGATCAGAGTGGGCACCCGCCGCATCGGTCCTGACTTTCCTCGCAGTCTTCGCACTACTCCGGATCTTGTTTGAACTCATGTACGACTACCTCGTCGTCGTCGGGCGCTCGACGCAGATTTTCGCGATTCAATTCGGCTGGTTGATCGTCCTACTCCCAGCCGCGTTTGCAGGTGCCACCTTGGTGGGGATCGAAGGTGTCGCGCTGGCGCAGGTTCTGGTCGCTGCACTTGTGGCACTCCCCCTCTATTTCGTTCTCATCCACTCAACCGGCCTTGCCGTCACACACGCCCTCCAACGATTGGCGCTGCCCGCCGCGAGTGGCATCGCTGCGTTGGCTGCCAGCTGGGCTCTCTCCATTGTCGTGCCGTACCCCGGCGTTGCCTGCCTTGCCGCAGGCCTTGTAGGCGTCGCCCTCGCGGTGGCGCTGTTGTTCCGGGATCGCCACCAACTTTCCGAAGTGCGCAACCTGCGCGCCGCATAGGTGGAATCTGATGAAAATACTGGTGTACCCGCATGACCTCGAGATCGGCGGCAGCCAACTGAACGCGATCGAGCTCGCGGCGGCTCTCTCAGCGCAGGGGCAAGAGGTCACGGTCTTCGGCTATCCAGGAGCCATGGTCGACTACATCAACGAGCTGGGTCTGGACTTCGTCCCGGCTCCCCGCCCGCGTCGACGCCCGTCGCCCTCAGCGGTCTACGCCCTGATCAAGATCGTCCGGGAACGAGAGATCGATGTGCTTCACGGCTACGAATGGCCGCCCGCCTTGGAGTGCTGGCTGGCGGCCGCATTCACCCGGAAGCGCAGCATCAGTACCGTGATGTCGATGTCCGTAGCGGACTTCTTGCCTCAATGCGTTCCCCTCATCGTCGGGACCGAGCAGATAGCGGCTGCAGAGCGCTCTACCGGTCGCAGACGCGTCTCCACGCTTGAGCCGCCCGTCGACCTCACACTCAACAACCCGGCAAAAGACGCCGGGGTCGGAGCCTTCCTTGAAGAATGGGATATCGACCCTCACACGCCGACAGTGGTGGTGGTCGGCAGACTGTCCACCGAACTGAAGCTCGAAGGCCTGCTCTCTGCAATCGACGCCTTCGGCGAGTTGAGGACGGTCACGCGAGCCCAACTCGTCATCGTGGGCGACGGACCGGCCGCAGAGACCGTTCACGCCCGGGCTCGCACAGTGAACGCACGCTTTCCCGGCACGATAGTGCTGACCGGGTCGCTTGCCGACCCGCGACCTGCGTACGCCGCCGCCGATGTGTCGCTCGGCATGGGGGGTTCAGCATTACGTGCATGCGCTTTTGCGAAACCCGTTGTGGTGCAAGGAGAACAGGGCTACTGGAAACTCCTCGACGCCAACTCCGTAGATGAGTTTCTGTGGTCGGGTTGGTACGGGGTCGGTGATGGTACCGAGGTCGGCAAGCAACAGTTGATCGATATCCTCACTCCGCTATTGCACGACCAGGCGAAGCGCGAGGAACTCGGGGCGTTCGCGCTGGACGTGGTCTCCGATCGATTCTCGTTGACAAAAGCCGCGGAAAAACAACGGGCACACTACGAGAACGCATTGACGAGCATCCCGGCTCGGCGCCTCCGAATCGTCGATGGTGTGCGCTCGGCAGGCCGGTACCTCCGCTACTTCGTGGCCAGAGAGATGTCCACGGTCATTGGTCGGGCGACAGCCGATGATTTCAATGCCACGCCTGTCGCAGCCGAACGCACCACAGAAGGTGACCATGTGAACGGCACGAAGGCGATCGTGTTCTTCGCCGGCAGCAGGTGGGACGAGATCCCCGGCACAGACGCAAATCTGGCACTCGCACTGTCTGATTCATGTCCCGTTGTCTGGGTGGATCCGGCGGTGCCGGCAACCTGGTACCTACGTTCGAGAATCCGACCGCCTGCGCATGTGTCCGCGATCAACAAAAATCTGGTCCGTTTCAGCGTGATCGGATTGCCTGCTTCGTCGAAACCGGTGAGCAGGAGTCTGACGCAGACCATCGTCCACCGCCGACTGCGGTCATACCTCCGGGCCTCGCACATCGAACCGGTCGCAGTTGTCGTTGCATCGCCAACGATCACGTTCCCCCAAAGAATCGGCGGGACAAAGGCCTACGTGGTCACCGACAACTGGGCCGCAGGTGCCGAGATGATGGGGATCGGCAGGGGGAGAATCACTGAGGTCATGCGGCGGAACCTCGAAGCCGCCGACGTCGTCACGGCCGTCACACCCGCATTGACCGAAACCCTCACCACGCTGCGGCCCGGGATCGACGTGCACCTCGTACCCAACGGGTGCAGCCCGGAACTGTACGCGCAGGAATGCGAGCGACCCGCGGGGATCGCCGACGGACCCTACGCCGTGCTGGCCGGGCAGATCAACGAGCGGATCGATATCGCTGCCATTCGTGCAGTGGCAGATGCGGGAAGCGACCTGGTCCTCGTAGGTCCCAGGACGGAGTCTGATCCGGAATGCACCGCGGCACTGGATCAGCTGTTCACCCACCCACGAATCAGCTGGGTCGGCTCGAAGAACAGGACCGAGGCGGCTTCCTACATCGCACATGCAGCGGTCGGATTGACGCCCTACAAGATCAACGAGTTCAACAGTCAGAGTTTCCCTCTCAAGACGCTCGACTATCTCGCAGCCGGCATTCCGGTTGCCTCGACAGACTTACCGGCGACTCGATGGCTTGCCACGGACCTTGTTGCGGTGACGGGCTCCGCTCACGAATTCGGCAAGGTTGCCGACAACTTCTGCCGCAATCCTGCAGCCGGGTCAGTTGCCTCCCGAGAACGACGCGAACTGGCCGCGACACACAGCTGGACAGTGCGTGCAGACGCCCTTCGTCAGTTGCTCGACAACTCTTCGGAAAACCAACCAGGAAACGCCATGGACTCCAAAAGCACTGGCAGGCAACGCATCGATCACGCCCTGCTGACACGATTCAACTTGCCCTCAGAGGGCAGGGAGCAACGGATCCGCCTCGAAGACGGCTGGTTGACGGAGCGATGGGAGCTCTTCACCAGATTTTGCGCTCCCTCCGTCGAGCGCCAGACCAATCAAAGCTTCTCGTGGATCATCTACTTCGACCCGGAGACGCCGCACTGGTTGCGAGAGAAGGTATCGGAGCTCAGCGCGGGTGGTCTCTTCACACCCATCTACCGAGGCTCCGTCAGCCATGCCGAACTCTTCTCCGATATCGCAGAGGCCACCGGCGGCAATGGCGAAGTTCTGATCACCACCAACCTGGACAACGACGACGGACTCGCGAACGATTTCGTCGAGCGCGTGCAAGCTGCCCCGCCGGATCAGCAGCGGTACGCGATCTACCTGACCAACGGACTGATCCGACGAGAAGGCAGGCTATATCGGCGGACAGATCGCCACAATGCGTTCTGTTCGGTCAGCGAGACCTGGGAAGAACCGCGCGGTTGCTGGGCCACGTGGCACAACCTGCTCGCGAAAGAGCTACCGGTCATCGAGGTCGGCGGCGAACCAGGTTGGTTGCAAGTCATTCACGGCCGTAACGTCAGCAATCGGGTACGCGGCAGACTCACCTCCCCGGTCGACTTCCGGCTCAGGTTCCCGGAACTGCTGGAGGACGTGACCGTGCCGACCCGCTCGCAGCGGCTCTACGACCTTTCGGTTCAACGTTCATCCAGGACCGCCTATGAGGCCGCACGGAGCGCCACCAAGTCGGCCGCAGTTGCTGCATTTGGAGCCGAGGGAATGGCGCAGACGCGCAACCGAGCAGAAGAACAATTGACGAAAGTTCGTGCGCTGAAGCGAATTCGGCGTGCACAGACCGCCGCCGCAGCGACCAGCGGACTTGATCAGGAGACAAACTAATGGATTTGTTCGACGTAGCCAGGGCATGTGCCCGACGCTGGTACATCACTCTGCCCTTGGTGTTGCTGACGTTGGTGATCAGCGGCATCACTTATGCGAGCGTGCAGACGAAATATGTTGGCACCACCGTTCTCGGAATCGCGCCGGCGGTCGCACCTGCGAGCCCTGGTTCTGGGCTGCCCTCCAATGGGTTGATGGATACCGGCGGTATCGGTTTGCTCTCGAACCTGCTGTCCCTCGGCCTCCAGGACGAAGCCGTGCGAATGCAGATCGAGAGCAGAGGCGGACTTCCAACCTACGTCACCGCCGTCTACGCCGTGCCGGGAGGTCAATTGCCGCTGGTGACAGTTGAATCCACGTCCTCCGATCCCGAGGAAGTCGCGAAAACCCTCACGCTGGTGACACAGCAGGCGCAGGACACTCTGAAGCAGATCCAAGAGGGCGCCGGCGTTGTCGCGTCCACCCAGGCGACCACTTACCCGGTCAGACCCCCCACCGCACCTGAGGCGCGTAAACCAGGACGGGCGCGTACCACTGTGGCCATATTCGTCGTGGGCATCGCGCTGTCTGTATTGATCGGAGTAGCCGGTGACGTGGCGATCCGACGACGCTCTCGTCGTCGCGAGGCGGCGGCCGATGGAGCAGAATCGGCGGACCAGGTGGTCTATCCGGTCACCGAACTCAATCACCATCCGGTTGCAGGCATGCAACCGAAAAAACAGACCAGCGATACGTAGTGCAATGACAACGGCCAACACGTCCGTCTCCAAAGTCACCAGAGAATCTGTCCCATGGCTGGCCGCCATCGTCTGCTTCATCGTTCCGGTCATCCCGACCATCTCCGTATTGCCTGGCCCCCTGCGTGGCCACGGCTCACCGGCACGAATGCTTGCTTATATCTGCATGCTGCTGGTCGTGGTCGGATTCTTGAAAGCGCGCGCAAAGCCGAAGCAGGCAATGCCGAACACCGGCACACTCCTGATGCTCGGGTTCCTGTTCCTACAACTGCTGACATATGCAATGGGACTGCTGGACGTCGGCAACGCAGTCGTGGAATCCAGCAAGACTCGGACGGCGCTGATAACGCTGGCGGATGTCGGTGTCGCGCTGTACATCATCCAATCGGTCCACACGTTCCGCCAACGCTCTATCGTCCTGGGCACGCTCGTGTCCGGATTGGCATTTGCCTGCGCCGTCGGAATCCTGCAGGGCCTGACTCCGCTGGACCTCCGATTCATGCTTGTGCCACCAGGGTTCGTGGAAAACCTCGAAGCGTCCGGCCTCTCTGTCCGCGGCGCGGCCGTCCGAGTGCTCGGAACCTCTGATCATGCAATCGAATTTGCCGTCGTCGCGGCCGCCACGGTGCCATTGGCTCTCCATTTCGCCCGTTTCGGCAGCACACCCATTCGGCGCCAGCTGAGCACGATCGCGTGCGTCCTGGCGTTCATGTCCGTACCTCTGGCGGTTTCACGCACTGGCGTCATCACGCTGATCGGCGCGCTGATCTTCTACGCCTTCTCCATGAGACTCCGATTCCTCGGCAATGCAGCAGTCATCGGAGTGGGCATCCTGCTGTTCTACAAGATCGTCTACCCGGGCCCATTGAACTCGCTGATATCAACGATCACCGGCTCTGGGACGGACGACAGCATTCGCACGCGCACCGAAGACTATGAGGCCGTACGCGAACAGTTCCGGGAAGATCCGTTCTTCGGACTCGGATTGGGCGGCTACCCACCGACCGAGTTTCGTTACCTGGACAATCAGTGGTTGCAAGCCATCGTGCAGGGCGGACTGGTCGGTTTGACCGCCATGGTGGTGCTCACGGTGGGCGGCATTGTCGGAATCACATCCAGCCTGCGTCGATCGACCACCGAACGCGACCGGGACCAGTCGTACGCGATCGGGGCGGCATTCATCGGGTGCCTCGCATCGAGCTTCACCTTCGACTTGTTCACCTTTCAACAGGCGACATTCATCGTCTTCATTCTCTTCGGTCTACTGTGGTCCGCACGCGGCCGGGACACGACGGAAGCCGGAGAAGCCGCCACCACGGCGACGATCAAGTCCTGATCGGTACCGGTCTCGGAGCTACTATTCCGCCCGAGGGGTTGCACGAATCAGCTGCCGAACGAGCCGGACGAAGAACCCACCGCGATCTTGTAGATGTGGTAGCTCGACTCCGAAGCGAAGTCGTCTGAGAATGTTCCGTCGCTGACCTGTAGCTTCCGGTCCTCGCCCACCACCTCGACCGAGTCCGACAGGCCTGTCGGCACCACAAACGTACGTTCACCGCTTTCGCCGTCGGTCATGGCGAAAACGTATGCAAATCCATCCTTGACCTTGAGCATCGTGTCGGTCCGATCCCCGAAGTCCCATTCATAGCTCTGCGTGTTCAAAACGGCTGCCTGCGAGCGGAGAAGGTTGTTCACCTCCGACATCGCTGCCACCTGATCCTTGCCACAAAAGCTCTCGCCCTGGTCTTGGGCGTTTCGCAGCGATTGTGAGGTCTGGCAGGCGCCGGCAAATGACTGTTGGAACCACACAATTCCTCGTGCCTCGTTGATCACCGATGCCATCGCCGCGCCTTTCACCTCGTCCGGCGCAATCTCGCGCACATACGACTTCTCGTCCCCTGCACCGTTCAGTACCTCGACGAAGTTCCATATCGGTTGGAGTTTTCCGTCAGCAGAGTCACGTGTACGCAGGGAGTCGGTCATGCGGCCGTAGCTCGAAGCGGTTCGGCAGGTGGACTGTGGAATCGGGTTCACGTAGAGGTCTCCTCGGTACTGTTCCCAGTCGCAGAACGGAATCGTATAGAGATACATGTCGAGACTGACCACATCTGTGAAGTCATTGACATACTTTTCCTGAGCCGAGACGGGCAGGTCAGAGCCGACGACCATCTGGGTGTAGTTGCCGTACAGGAACTGCCCGCGATCGCGCAGCTTGTCTTCTATCTCCTGGAGATAGGCGTGGCCGTCGGCCGGATTCGGGAAACGTCCGTCGACCTCATCATCCGTGATCTGCCCGGGCCAGTTCTTGGAGGTCTCGTCAAACCCTTCATTCACTTTTCCTCCCACCCAGTACATTCCGGTGCTTTCGAGGGTCTCGAAGGATGAGTCCTTCCACAGTCCTCCGGTGTAGAAGTTGATGCCCAACTGCTGGTCCCACCGAACCTGTTCCGCAGTGTCGAACGATCCGTACCAAAGACCTATCGGAAAGAAGTCTGGAGACGTCCAGTCTGAGGCATTTTCGAACTGTGCCCAGTACTCGGGCCCGCCTTCCCACGCGACCTTCGGCAAGTCCGTGACACTACTTCTGGAGTCGGCCCCCGAATTCCCCTGCGTTTCGCACGCGGTGGTGGCCAGGCATAGAACGACTGCCATTGCCGCGAACCCGCGAACCGCCGTCGACGAAGGAATACGCATTTCTCTAAACCAATCTGATAACGACTGCGGTTGCAGTATCGGACAGGATCCTGTGCTGAATCTCGAGCGCGCCGAAAGCTCCGGCGTCCCCGAGTTCGTTCATACGGAGACCGCAACCTGTTTGCGACTGCTCTCGTCCCGCTCCCATGAACCGGGACGAACATGACGCGCATCGCGCCTGGCGGCGACGGTGAGTGCGACGTACGTGCCTGCATCCCAAGCTGATAGCGGTCCGCGAATACCGCTGACCACGGCATGGAGAGTACGCCCGGCGCCCGGAGCCGAATCGACCTCGGCCTTGCCTCGGTATACCCGCTTCAACATGTGCAGCAAGCTGCGCCGGTCGCGCGGGACAACAACTGCAGTCGGTACTGTTTCGACGACAGTTTTCTCATGCGCTTCGAACTGGGCGTCCACCCAGAGGTCGTCTCCGGTCAGGTCCGGAAACGGGCCGATCCGGCGATGCCCGGCCTCGCTGAGCCCGTACGCACCAGCACCCCACAATGCCGTGCGGAACCAGGCGATCCGAGAGCGGGCGCGATAGTACGAGCGCACAATCGCATCGGCGCCTTCCACATCGAATCTCGACGAGGGCCGCGCAGCGAGCACGGGGCCTGATCGGAGTTCATCAAAGACCTGCGCCACAGCCGATATGGAGACCTGAGTGTCTGCGTCGAGGTAAAGACGTGGCCACGACCTGGCCGCGTCGTCCCCCAAGTTCAGCGCAGCGATCTTCGAGGCCTCCGCGGTTTCCACCACCGTCACGCCCTTGTATGCGCGAGCGACTTCCGCAGTGTCGTCGGTGCATCCGTTACAGACGACGATGAGTTCGATCGTCCCCTCGGAAGCAGCAGCGGCCAACGGTTCAAGCGTCCGCCCGATGACGGCAGCCTCGTTGTGCGCGGGCACGATCACCGCGCCGAGGCCGCGCCCCTCCATCCGAATCGGGGGTGATGCCGCACTGGGCAACTTTTGCCACCGGGCAGCATCACAGAGGTACCCGAGTGTTCTTCTGTGACCACCGTCGTACGCCCGCAACAATTCTCCGAGGATGACCGCTGTCCGAAAGCATCCGGAACGGATCTTCCCGTGGTGGTTACGGAAATAGCGGACTCGGTTGACTGCCATCAACGTTGACAATGCAGGTGAGCTACCCGACCCTGCTCCGCGGTGTGCCACCACTGCCGCCGGCTCGTACCACACCACGTACCCGGCTTCCCGAACCCGACGGAGACAATCGACTTCTTCGGAATACAGGAAGTATCTTTCGTCCCAGTCGCCGACGGCCTTGTCGACATCAGCGCGTATCAGCAGCGCGGCGCCGGTCGCCCAATCGACCCGATGAGGATACTCATACTCTGCCGGTTCCCAGACGGTCTCCGACATCCATCCGGGACGCCGGGCGAAGTGGTGTCCGAACATACTGTCGCCCAGTGCATTACGAACAGTCGGCTCGATACGCAACGACGGGTAGGTCTCGCCGTCTTCGTCAACGATTCGGGGAATGATCACACCCGCACGTCCGTTGTCGAGTGCATCCAGCATGATCCGCACAGCACCGGGCCGGATGCGCAGATCCGGGTTCAGTATGAGGATCGCGCGACAGTCACCAGCATATCGGCGCGCAACGTTGATCCCCCCGGCATAGCCGATGTTCGCACCAGCCGATATAAAGATCACATCATTGTGCTTGGATACGAGTTCCATTGTGCCGTCCGATGAATCGTTGTCGACCACCACCACGCGCATCGAACTCGCCCCGGCCTCGCGTCGAAGATCTGCAAGTAACCAGCCGATGTCTCCACAGCTGTTGTAAGTCACCACGACCACTGCCACATCAACTGGGCCTTCGGCTCCGAGAAATTCACCGACATTCGTCATGACGCAGCGCTCCCGCTTGGTTCGAGCACGTCCCCATCGCATCGATAGGTGCTCCCGCAGTCACCGCAGATCAGATCGTCGGGCAGGCGTTGTCCACACAGGCACGCCCAACCAACCCTCCGGCCGGGATTTCCCACGATGAAGCCGTAGGCCGGGACATCAGCGACCACCACGGCACCCGCGCCGACGAAAGCGTGCTCCCCAATTGTTGTTCCGCACACCACAACGACGCCGGCACCCAACGTCGCGCCGCGTCGCACCCGGGTGGTCGACAGCGCATCACCGCCACGCTTGATGTGAGCGCGTGGACGCAGGTCGTTGGTGAAGACGACCGCGGGACCCAGGAACACGTCATCTTCGATGGTGACTCCCTCGAAGATCAGGACCCTGTTCTTGACGGTGACCCGATCCCCGACCACCGCCCCGCCCTCGATGTAGGCATGGTCGCAGATATTGCAGTCACGCCCGACCCGTGCCTGGTCGAGGATGTGGGCGAACGCCCAGACCCGGGTGCCCGGGCCGACATCGCCGCTTTCACACAACGCCTGCGGGTGGATCCGCACGTCGGGGTCACTGAGCACAGTCATATCAGTCGCCTTCATAGCTATCCGCACCGCGCGTTCACGGTGTGGTCAGGGTGAGTGTTTTCGGTGTCGGGCAGGACCATTCGGTTCCGGTGGGGTCGGCGGCGCGACCTCGGCCGCAATCCACGCCGAAGCAGCAGGGCTACACCCACCCGACTTATGTCGACAAGCCTCGCGACCCGGCCGACCTTCGTGTTGAGGGCATCGACATATTCTTGGAGTTGCCGCTGAACTGCTTCACCCAACCCGTAGGCCGCCACCACTTCTCGTGAATACGTGCCCCGGTACTCACGAAGTCGCTCACTCTCGAGTAGCGGCTCGAGTGCAGTCAGTAGTTCAGTTTTCCCCAGACGAGTTCCGCTACCGACGCCGTACCATCCACTCCAGGTGAACTCCTCGATGGTCGCATGGCTCAATGGCCTGAAGAATCCCCGTTCACCTGCAATGACAACCGGTTTCCCGAAGGCCATGCCATGAGCCACCGAGCTGCCGGACGCCACCACCACGTCTGCGGCCGCGTACGCAACTCGACGATCGAGCAATTCACCTGCAAGCACGACCACCTCACGCCCGGAACGCGCGTTGAATTCGGTTGCTCGCACCGCTGCCGACCCGTGTAGTGCTCCATCGCCGACCACCAGCAGTTGCACGGAGGTGCCTTCGGCCGCGATGTCCCCGATTGTCTCGATCACAGTCATCAGCCGGCTGATGGATCGTTCACTGTCCAGTGATGTCACCAACGCCACCACCAACCCGCTGGTGTCGATGTGGCAGCGCTGCAGGAAGTTTCCGGTGGCGGCGGGTAGTCCCGGTTCGTTCTCCACTGTGTCGACCCACGGCTCCAGCACACCCACCCGAGCGAAGCCGGCGATCCGCTTCTCCGCCGCCGCGCTCCGGGCTCCCATCAGCAGGGGGACCGTGTGCGGCAGGATCGGGGATGGGCCTCTCGAATGAATCGTGCCGACCACTGCCACTTCCCGGCTGCTCAGATTCGCGGCGATGAACGCTTCAGATATTGCTTCCCACTCGAAGGCGTGGATGACATCGATTGATCGCTCCCGGATGACCTTCCGCAACCGCAGGACCGTCTGCAAGGTGCTCTTCACCGGACCGCAAGGCAGCAAAACCAGCTCCACATCGAGCTCGCGTACCCGTTCGACCAGCATCCCGGGCACGCCGATCACTGTGACCGAATGCCCGATCGCAGCCAGGGCCCCTCCCAGTTCGACTGCACTCCGCTGGCTATCGCCGGATCGGAGGTCTTTGGGATAGACCAGTATTCGCATTCGATTCACCTTCGACGACGGTTCCCACACCAACGTGGTGGTCGCAAGCACTGCCTCATCTGGCGCCACCGACGATCATCCCCAAACAGTCGGCGACGCGCTCTTGCTGACCGCTCGAGATATGCGGAAACATCGGCAGCGAAAGTATTTGACCCGCCGCCTGCTCACTGACCGGGAATTGCCCGGTCCGATGTCCCGCCCTGTATGCCCCCGTCAGATGAATCGGTGTCGGATAGTGGATGCCCGCGCCGATCCCTTCGGCGCCGAGTCCCTCGAGTACGCGGTCGCGGTTGTCCACCCGCACCACGTACAGGTGCCACACATCGACATTTCCCGGGGCCGAGCTGGGCACGCGCACGCCCTCGAAGGTCGCGAGCAACTCGCCGTATCGGTCGGCGGCGTTACGCCGCAGTTGATTCCACCGTTCCAGATGTCCCAGCTTTGCCCGCAGGACCACGGCCTGGATGGCATCGAGCCTGGAGTTCAGACCGATCAGATCATGCACATACTTTTCCCGACTCCCATGGGCAGCAATGGTCCTGACCCGATCCGCTAATGATTCATCACTCGTCAGCACCGCACCGGCGTCACCGGCTGCGCCGAGGTTCTTGCCCGGGTAAAAGCTTGTCGCCGAGGCGATCCCGATCGTCCCTGCCGGGACGCCGTATCGACTTGCACCCTGGGACTGGGCGCCATCCTCGATGATGGCCACACCGTGCCGGTTCGCCATGTCAACAAGCTCTGCAACGGGCGCACTCTGACCGAACAGATGGACGGGGATGATCGCGCGGGTGCGGGTGGTGATCGCCGCCTCGACCTGCTCCGGATCGATCAGCAGGTATTGCGGGTCCACATCGACCAGCACCGGCGTCGCACCTGCTCGGCTCACGGCCTCGGCAGTCGCGATGAACGAGTTGGCCGGCAGAATCACCTCGTCACCCGGTCCGATTCCGACTGCGCGCAGCGCGATCTCGATGGCATCGGTGCCGTTTCCGACGCCAACGCAGTGGCGCGCACCAGAATAAGCAGCGTATGCCGCCTCGAAATCTGCCACCGGTTTCCCGCCTATGTACCCGGCGCTCTGCAGCAGGTCTTGCACCTGCGGCATCACCTCGGCGGCGACGTCGTCGAACTGCGACACGAGATCCACAAAGGGCACTTCGGTGCGCGGGGCAAGTCGCTCTATCGTCATTCCCTGCTGGCTCCATGATTGATGGGATGGGCGGGGTTACCCGCCCAGACCTGGTGGTCCGGTAGGTCGACCAGCAGCACCGAGCCCATGCCCAGAACCGCACCAGTTCCTACCCGCACGTTCTGTTTGACGGCGCTGTTCATACCCAGATACGCCTGTTCTTCCACCACGACGGACCCGCCGAGAGTCACTCCAGCACAAAGGGTCCCGAAGTCCGCGATCCGATTGTCGTGCGTACAGACCACGCGCGGCATCAGCACGGCGTGGTCTCCGATCGACACCGAGGTGGTGAGCACGGTGCCTGCCAGGAGAATGGCCCCCGAACCGACCTCGGAATCCGTGGGGATTCGCACGTCCGGGGCGATGACAGTGGCATACCGCGCACTGTCGATTCCCAGCCGGAGCAACCGTTCGACTATCAGCCGGCGCGACCGGCCCGATCCGGTGCAGACCAGGAAGTCGGAGTCGTCGTGGTCACCGGCCGAGTCGATCCCACCGAGAACGGGCAAGCCACCAATGTCGGTGCCGTGCACTGTTGTGTTGTCGTCCAGCAGACCGATCGCCTTGTACTCCGAAGAGTCTTCGAGCAATGCGATGACCTCTCTGGCGAGGCCGCCGGCACCGATCAAGATCACCGATCGCATCAGTTGCCCCTGATCACGTCCACGACCCGGAACAGGTCGTCAGAGGTCATCTGGTGAAACAGTGGCAGGATCAGCGTCGAATCGGTCAACCGTTCGGTGACTGTCAGGTCAGCGTGCTCGCGCCACGCATGCGCAGGCTGACGATGCGCGGCCATGATTCCCCTGCGGGCCGAGATTCCGACCGTTGCGAGTTCACCGAGTAGTTCGTCACGGGAGTTGCGATGCCCGGCACCGACTTCGATCCAGAACGATTGGAAGTTCGCTCGCCCGCCGACGGGGTCGGCCACGCAGCGCACGCCGGGCATATCCGCGAGCGCATCCTGATACATCCCCGCCATGACACGACGCCGGGTCACCATTTCGCCGAGCCGACCCAGCTGCACGATGCCGACCGCAGCCTGTAGGTCGGTCATCCGGTAGTTGAATCCGACCTCGAGGTACTGCTCTGCCGGAGCCAGTACGCTCTGGTGACGTTGTGTTGCACTCACACTCATCGCATGCTCACGTAACTTCCGCGCACGGTCGGCCCAGTCCGGCCGGTTGGTGGTCAGCATGCCGCCTTCACCGGTGGTGAGCAGTTTGCGCGGATGAAACGACCACACCGCGATGTCGGCGTGCACCCCCACCGGGCGGTTCGCGAGCCGTGAACCCGCCCCGCACGCCGCATCCTCGATCACCGTGATGCCCCGTGGTTCGCACAGCGCCTTGATGGCGGCGATGTCGGCGGGTACGCCGCCCTGATCAACGGCGATCACCGCAGTGGTTCCCGGTGTCAGTGCGGCTTTGATGGTCGCGGGGGTCACGTTGCCGGTGATCGGATCGACGTCGGCGAACACCGGGTTGGCGCCGACATACGTCGGCGCGTTGGCGGTCGCCACAAATGAAAATGACGGCACCACCACGTCGTCGCCAGGCTCTACACCTGCCACCACCATCGACAGATGGAGGGCGGCAGTACAACTCGACACTGCAACCGCATTGCGGGAGTCCACCGCCGCAGCGAAGCGGGTTTCGAATTCCGCGACCCTGGGGCCTTGTGCGACCCACCCGGATTCGAGGACCTCGGTCACCGCCGCGATCTCTTCGTCACCAAGGTACGGCTGCATCACGTTTAGCCTGGTCACGGCAGTCATGAGGCCACGCCTCGCCCGGCCGCGATGCTTTCACGCTGAGGTTCCCACCATCGCACGAGCGCACGTAGTCCGTCCTCGACATTCACTTCCGTGCTGAAGCCGAGGTCACGCCGGGCCGCTGCGACGTCGGCGAGTCGTCGTGCCACCCCGTTCACGGCTCGCTCCGGACCGTGCTCTACCGACAACGGCGAATCCATGGCGCGCAACAGGGAATCGGCAAGCTCCAGCAGTGACGTCTCGGCGCCGCTGGCAATGTTGTAGACCCCTTCATCGATGTCACTGAGAGCGGCCAGAATGTTCGCGCGTGCGATGTCTTCGGTGTACGCGAAGTCCATCGTCTGCGACCCGTCACCGAAGATCACCGGCGGAAGGCCATCCGCGATCCGTTCCATCCAGCGGACCAGCACCTCGGTGTACAAACCATGCACATCCATCCGCGGCCCGTACACGTTGAAGTACCGCAGTGCGACGTACTTCATCCCGTACATCGCCCGAAAGCTGCGGAGCATGCCTTCGTTGAAGCTCTTGGCCGCACCGTAGAAGGTGTCGTTGTTGTGGTGGTGGTGACGCTCATTCGTCGGGAACTGCTCAGCCATTCCGTACACGGACGCAGACGATGCCGCGATCACCTTGCCCACACCGTGCGCGGCGGCCGCTTCCAGCACCGTGAAGGTACCGTTGACCAGCACATCGAGCGCAAGCCGCGGCTCTTCGGCGCACTGGGTGATCCGGATGGCTGCCTGATGAAACACCAGGTCGGACCCCTTGGTCAGATCATTCACCAGATCACGATCACGTAGATCGCCGACCACCAACTCGGTACGTGGATCATCGAGCGCGACATAAAGATTCGCCTCGCGACCACGAACCAGGTTGTCCAGGACCACGATCCGATCCACACCCTGATCCAACAACTGGTCGACGATTGTTGATCCGATCGTGCCGGCGCCACCGGTCACCAGGACGGACGCACCTGTCAATGCGGTCATGACGCACTCCGGAAGGCAAGAGCCTTGTCGTGCTGACGCGGCTTGATCGGGCGCCCACGCGCGGCCAGGCTTTCCGAGACCGCTTCGAGCACCGACAGCACCCGCAGGCCAGCCGCGCCGTCGGTGCGTGCCGTCCGCCCGGATCTGATCGCGTCGGCAAACTCTCCCACCATCGTCGCGAGTGCTTCTTTCTCGTTGAGTGCCGGAACCGTTATGTCTCCCAGGCGGTATGAGACTCGCGCGGCCTGCCGTTCATCCTCGGACCGGCCGAAGGCCAGGTCGACACCCCGGTCGTGAACAGCCACCCGGCGTTGCGCGTCGAGATCATCCCAGACGACGGTCCGATGGCTGCCGCCTATGACCATCTGCCGAATCTTGGTGGGCGAGAGCCAATTCACATTGATGTGGGCTGTCGAGCCGTCGATCATGGTCAGCGAGATGTGACCGACGCAGGCATTGCCGACCCGAAGCGGGTCGGCGCCGGTCGCACTCACCTCAACCGGATTGAGTCCTCCCGGAAGAATGAAGTCGAGAATCGACAAATCGTGCGGCGCCAGGTCCCAGAAGACGTCGACATCGGGCTGCACCAGTCCCAGGTTGATCCGAGTCGAGTCGATGTACATGATGTTGCCGAGCGTCCCGGCCTGCACGGCCTGGGCGATGTACTGCACCGCCGGTGTGTAGCAGTACGTGTGATCGATCATCAGGACTCGATCCGCGTCACGAGCGGCCTCCACCATCACCCCCGCCTCGGCCACACTCGGGGCCAGGGGCTTCTCCACCAGCACATGCTTGCCGGCTTCGAGTGCGGCCATCGCCAGCGCCGAGTGGGTCTGCGCCGGTGTGGCGATCGCGACGGCGTCGATGTCATCTCGCTCCAGCAGTCGCTCGAATGACGACTCGGCGACCACCGTCGACCGCGGTCCGATCACCGCGCGAGCACGCTGCTGGTCCAGGTCACACACCGCGACGAGATCCCAGTCCGGCGAGGCCCGGAAGTTGCGTACCAGGTTCGGGCCCCAGTAGCCGGCGCCGACGACTGCCACGCCGAGTTGCTTCTTCATCGATTGCTCCTTGATAGAACGCGTGGGCGACCACCGAGGTAGCCAAGATGCACGCTCGTCCGGGCGGATGTGTCCGTCTCCCGGTCGCGGACGTGGGTCACAATGCCGATTATGCGTGGGGTATTGCCGAAATCGCGAGCCAGATTCGAAACTGAATACGTTCAGACGATCTTCCTTGTGATTAGCATAAGTACCGTTTGTAGGCGGATTGATTGAATTTGTTCGTAAGCAGCCAGAAAAGCCCGAAGTAAAGGCAATGACTTCCGACCTCACATACGCGCGTGTGATGCATATCTGAGCTTTAAGTTCATTCTGAGCTTGGCTATGGATGATCTTCTATTGATATAGATACCTACCGACTCACAACCAATTCTGAAATTTATCGGGTCACATATTTGTCCGAATCACCCTGTAACCCAAATGGACTATGTGGTCAGTCAAGTGATCAGCGGTAATTTCGCCCATATTCGATTACTGGTGGCATCAGAAAACCTGCATCCACACTCGAAATACGAACAGTGGAAGGGGTACGGCGGTCATGCTGAACGAAGCGCACACTGCACCGACCCAGACCGACAGACCACCCCTTGAGCTGGTAACCGGCACTTTAGAGCGATGGGCGGCGGCGTATGTGCGACGCATCCGCTGGACCGACCTGACGTTGGTACTCGGCGCAGTGGCCGGCGCGGTAATAATCCGATTCTCCAGAAACGGCGATTTGGCAATTGCTCATAAAGGCCATCTCCTCATCGAGACAATTGCGCTGTCACTGGCATGGATTGTGGCACTGCGAACAACGCAGAGCACAGACAAGAGAATCATCGGATCGGGCGCGACAGAATACAGTCGCGTAGTTACTGCCTGTTTTATGGCTTTCGGTTTCTTGGCGATTTTTGACTTGGTATTCAAACTGGATATTGCTCGCGGGTTCGTGGCAGTCGCATTGCCCTTCGGCACAATTTCCTTACTCTTCGGGCGATGGGCGTGGCGTAAGAATCTGACCCGCCAGCGGGCGAATGGAACAAACCTCCAACGAATACTTGTGGTGGGTGATTCCGATTCTTCGATTCCGTTGATCGACCGCATCGAAGACAACCCGATCCTGGGTTACAAAGTGGTCGGCCTGGTGAACACCAGGGGCCATACGTCTTCCACCAGCGGCCACCATGGTTCGAGTGCGACGCCGCTTGGGCCGCGTCAACCGCCGGCCGCGGACCTTGACGGGCTCACCAACGCCGTCAAACAGACCGGTGCCACAACCGTCGCGGTGACTTCCGCATCGGCCCTTGGTTATTCGGTGATGCGCGAGCTCTCCTGGGAGCTCGAGGCGATGGACGTCGACATGGTGGTCGCGCCCGGCGTCACGGACATCGCGGGGCCCCGGATGATGTTGCGCCCGGTGGCCGGGCTTCCGATGGTGCATATCGATAAACCGCGTTATGCCGGCGCAAACCGGTTCCTCAAAGCCGGAGTCGACCGAATCGGAGCAGGCGCGCTTCTGCTGCTCCTGACACCCATCCTTTTGACCTGTGCAATTGCGGTTAAGTTCAGTTCGCCCGGGCCGGTCTTCTATCGCGCCGAGCGGATGGGACTCAGCAATAACCCGTTCCTCATGTGGAAGTTCCGCAGCATGGTTGACGGCGCTGACCAGCAAAAGGCTGCGCTTGCCGAGAACTCCGATGGGAACGGCGTCCTGTTCAAGATGCGTCAGGATCCCCGCGTCACTCGTGTCGGCGCCTTTCTGCGGCGTTTCAGCCTCGACGAGCTCCCCCAACTGATCAACGTCCTGACCGGCGAGATGAGCCTGGTCGGACCGCGACCACCACTGCGCGAAGAGGTCGCGCAATACCGCGGCCCGGTGGTCCGCAGGATGCTCGTTCGCCCCGGGATGACCGGACTCTGGCAGATCTCCGGGCGATCCGAGCTGTCCTGGGACGAATCCGTACGCCTAGACCTGCTCTACGTCGAGAACTGGTCCATCATGCAGGACCTCGTAATCCTCTGGCGCACTTTACATGCCGTCATCAAGAGCCACGGCGCCTACTAGCCGGATCACTCGCAACACCACCCCATTTTCAGGAGAGCGACGATGCACTCACAAACAACCCGGGCACCCCAGACGGTCACGATGATGGTCGGGGACGTCCCCGTCGAGCTCTGTACGGAAGAGCTGGTGCTCGATGCAGTGCGCAGACGCCTGAGCGGTCCGCGGACCACACCGCTGGCGATCGGGTCGGTCAACCTCGATCACCTTCATCATTTCGCCTCCCCCAGCGGCTCCCGGCTCGACCACCCTGACCGGCACGGCGATGACGGTGTCGACTGGACGCTGCTGGCCGACGGGGCGCCCATCGTTGCGCGCGCGACGAAACTGACAGGGCGACCCTGGCCGCGCTTGACCGGCGCCGACCTGCTGCCATCAATACTTGCGGAAGCAGATCGCGCCGGAAGCAGCGTCGGTTTCTACGGTGGCTACCCTGACCTACACCAAAAGCTGGACACGCGAATTCAACAGGACTTCCCTGGCGTCGGCCCCGTGCGCTACTGGTCTCCTGATCGCTCCGACCTGGCCGACCCGCGCAAATGCGTGCGGGACGCCGACGAGATCCGCAATGCCGGCGTCGACATACTCGTGGTCGGATTGGGCAAACCTCGCCAAGAAATGTGGATTGAGCACTTCGGCACGCGTACCGGATCGCGCGCATTGCTGGCCTTCGGGGCGGCGGCAGATTTCCTGGCGGGAACCACCGTCCGCGCCCCGGTTCAGCTGCAACGCCTGGGCCTCGAATGGCTTCACCGGCTCGGATCCGATCCCCGAAGGTTGGCTCGCCGATATTTACTCGAGGGCCCGCCGGAATTGCTGACATTGCGCCGCGCAAAAGTCATCCGCGATTTCCGATCCGCCATTGTCGAATCGACAGTCGCTGTCCCGTCTCGATCCACGGCTCCGTTCGACGCGGTGAATCAGGCCTGTCTGGACCCAACTGCAGGGTCACAATCCCGTGTATCGGGAACACATTCACAGACGCGCGTATCGACGTCGACGCCGTCCACAATCACCACCTAATCCTGCGGTTTGGGCAGGTGAGCGCTAGGATATGTTTTGACCAGCTCAAGTACATGGGCCCGAGTTCGAACAGAACCGGCAAAATAAACGTCGTGTCTGCTCAGGCACGGCATGACTTAGTAGGTTCCACCAATGGAGGCATCCGCTATTTCTCACCGTGTGACCCATGGGTGAGACGCGCGAGTTTGCCCGAATTGGAGTCGTAGAAGATTTTGCGACCACTCGGCGGGGCCTCGTCTCGATCATCGATCAAGCAGATGGGTTGTCGGTGGTGGCCGACGCGCCTACCGTGCCGAAGCTCATCGATCAGGGGGAACCGATCGATCTTGCTCTGCTCGACCTTCGACTTTCCGACGATTCGAGGCCGCGTGGCAATATCGAGCAGTTACACACACTCACTCCCAATGTCTTGGTATTCACCTCTGCATCCGAGCCATTCCTGATCCGTGAAGCACTCGCCTCCGGGGTGCTCGGCATCCTGCGGAAATCGGTCGACGTAGACGAGCTGATCAGCGCGATCAGGTCGGCACTGTCCGGCATGGTGGTTCCCACGATGGAGTGGGCAACCGCCATCGACTCCGACCCCGACCTCGCAGCGGTTGACCTCAGCCCCCGACAGCGGCAAATCCTGGAGCTGTACGCCGCGGGTGAACCGGCAACGCGGGTGGCCTCGATCACCGGACTGTCGGCCGAAACCGTGAACTCCTATGTGGGGCGGATCAAACAGAAGTACTCCGAGGCAGGTCGTCCGGCACGCACAAAGACCGATCTGTACAAACGGGCACTGGAGGACGGATGGTTACCAATGCCGCGGCGCTTTCGTCGCTGAGGCCGGCGGCGCTGGCGTTGCCGCTTCCGACATCGGCCATCGATCTCACCGCCCGACAGGTCAGCCGCTTCGGGTCGATCGCGATGTGCCTGTACCCACTTCTGCTGATCACCCCGATCCGATCGCTCGCCGAAGTGGTTCCGGAGTGGTGGACCATCGCCGCGCTGGTACTCATCGTGGTACCCGCCGCGACCATGTTCGTTTCCACATACATCCCGGACACCCGTTGGACCTATCGCACCGCATGGGCGGTCTCGATCGCCTACGTTGTTGTCTTCACCTCGTTCCCCCTCGTGTGGGACGGAGTGCCGACCGCAAACGGCGGCGGCGCTTGGATCACGCCGATCGTCGGCGTCGCGAGCGTTTCGGCAGTCGTTGCGATGCCGCTCCCCGCAGCGGTCGTCTATTTATTGGTGTCGGTGACGTCAACCCGCCTGATCAGTGCGTCCGTGGCAGAGCGAACCACCGCCTCCGAGTTCGTCACCGACCTCGCGTGGGGACTGTTCGTGGCAGCCGTTCCGTTCAGCATCGCGGTCATGGCCCTGGAAATCGGGAGGCTTCGCGATCGCGCCCAGGTCCGCGCCAAAGCCCGTGCCGAAGCCGCCGCCGCCGAGCAGAGCCGACGAAATGAGCGCGCGCGACTGGACGCCATCACGCACGATCGCGTCATGTCGGTCATGTGGGCTGCGTCCCGCGAGGGGACCAACGCCGAATTGCAGAGTCAGGCGCTGGCCACCCTCAAACAACTCGACGACCTTCGAGCCGATGACGATCTGCAGCGCGCCATGGCCCCCACCGAGGTGATAGCGGAGGCCGAGTCCGCCGCCGAGATCGTGGATCCCGGCTGCCAGGTACGCAACGCCGCAGCGATCGAAGTGTCGACGACCTATCCGCAGGACGCCGTACACGCGATGATGTCCGCCATGTCCGAGGCCTTGCACAACAGTGTCCGGCACGCCGGGCCCGAAGCCACGCGCTCGGTCCTGGTGACAATGCGCACCGACGCACTCATCACCGAGATCTCAGACGACGGGGTCGGATTCGATGAAAGTCTCATCCCGTCAGATCGTTTGGGCATTGCGCTGTCGATTCGCGGAAGGATGGAACAGATCGCGGGCGGTTCGGCGACGATCAGTTCGCAACCCGGCCATGGAACCACCGTTGTCCTGACCTGGCGGCGATCGACGTGACCGCCAGAATCGTCGTCGCCCTGGCGTTCCTGAGTTTTGTCGTGATCACCGCCTTTGTTGCCTTCGGCAGCCTGCCCGCCGACAGCTCCGTCTGGCCGGTCATCGTCACGCTGGGGTTCCTCTGCCTCTCCGCAGGCGCGATCACGTTCGGGCGCAAAGACCCCCTTGAACCCCGATCCACGGCCATCGCCTGCCTGGCACTACCGGCAGCGGTGCTCACGCTACTGATCGCTGAGCCCGAGTTGATCGAGAGCAGCCGGCCACCTTGGTTGTTGAGCTTTGTGGCCATCCTGTGCGTGATTCTCTGTCTACGCGGTCGAATCCTGCTGTCCTGGGCTAGTTTTGCCGGCTGCTACGTCCTGATCCTCACGTGGTCCGCGCTGTTCTCCGAGGGACGCCCAGACGTTGTCTTGTTGATGCTGGTACCTGGCCGACTGGTCATCGGCACCGCCTTCGCGGTGGTCCTGCGGCATTCGATCCTCGCCATCGAGGCCATGAACCGCGCCGAGTCCGACGAGGCGGCCCGAACTGCCGCCCTCAACGCCGCCCGTGAGGAACGCATATCGCGGCTGGCCGATCTCGAATCGATGGTCCGGCCGATGCTCACGCGGATCGCCGAGGGTCAACAGCTCTCCGACGCCGACAAGAAGACCTGTGCCTTGCTCGAGGGTGAGCTCCGCGATCAGATACAGGCGGCGGCACTGACCAACGCGTCGGTCGCCGGCAACGTACGTGCCGCCCGGCGCAGAGGTGTCGATGTCGTGATGATCGACGACGGCGGGCTCACCTACATTTCGCCCGCGGTCCACCAGAGGGTCACGCAGCATGTGAACGAGGTGCTTCACACCTCCGATGGCGGGCAGCTGAGAATCCGCGTTCTACCACCCGGCCGGTCCAGTTTGATCTCGATCTATCGCAGTGACGAAAAGTCTGGCACGATGCGGATTGATCTTGACGTGCATGGGGATCCGGCCTCCGACCTTGCTAGCTAGTTAGGGTAACGATGAGGCATTTCTGGTGTAACCAGAAGATGTGTCTATCCGAACGCCGCCATTCGTAAGAAGATCATCCTGGGCCGGGAACCCAATCACCAGGAGATCTTCCGATGACCTTGTCACTTGCCCCTCTGAGCATCAGAGGGCTTGCCATGCCACGTCTGACCGCGCGAGAAATCGAAGTGCTGCGCTGCTGGGTGAAACATGACTCGAAGTCCAGCGCTGCCAGCGAATTGTCCATCACTGCGGCGACCGTCAATACCCACGTCAACCGGATCCGAGGTAAATACGCGGCCAGCGGCCGTCCGGCACACACCAAAGCGGCGCTCCTGGCGCGCGCCCTGCAAGACGGCTACGTCACGCTCGACGAGTTCTGACATCCCGGAAACCACACGGCAGCGCACGGCGTTGAGTGTGGCGCTCGATTGGCACCCGCAATCGGGGTAGTCCGCTACCCCACCCCCGCCATCCGAATCGGATGACGATGCACGGGTGGCCACCGATACGCCTGATCACGACACCGCCATGAGTGAACTGCCGGTGGTGTATTCGATCGCGCTTCGTTTGCGGGCCGCCGGAATCCCGGCACCAACGGTCGCCGACTGCCTCGACGTCGACATCACCGCGTTGCCGATGCTCTACGCCGTCGCCGAGCAAAAGCTGGCACACCTACGCCGGCGACGCATTCAAGCGGACTAATTCGCTTGATCGCCCAGCCGGCCGGACCTAGCGTCACACGTATCGACGCGGCAGTCGCAGCCAGACCGGACAGAGCTTTCAGACATCGTGAATTGTGATCGAGGGGGCCGATCATGTTCGTCGAGTGGCCGATCGCAGGACGCCGCGAAGAAGTCGAACTCGCCACTGCCGCGATCACCCGTCGCGGCGGCGGCGGCGGCATCATCATCGGTGGCGCCGCCGGTGTCGGCAAGACCCGACTGTGCACCGAGGCCCTCTCAGCGGCAGGCCGCCTGGGATACCGGTGTCATCGGGTGTCCGCGACATTGTCGTCGCGGGAAGTACCCTTGGCCGTTTTCTCCGACATCGGCCTCGACTTCGACGTGGACGCACAGCCACTTCGGCAGATTCGCGGACTGCTCGACCAGCTGACGTCGTCGGACGAGACGACCCTGATCGTGGCGGTCGACGACGCCCACCTACTCGACAACCAGTCCGCGTTCGTGATCCATGAACTGACCGTGCGCGGGCTCGCCAATGTGCTGGTGTCGATACGCTCCGGAGAAGCCGTGCCCGATGCCATCGCCGCACTCTGGAAGGACCGGCATCTGCCGCGCCTGGAACTGCAGCCGCTGTCCCGGGACGAGACCCGCCGGCTCCTCGAACGAGCTTTCGGCGGACCGATCGAATCGACAAGCCTCAACCGGCTGCACACCCTGTGCGACGGAAATGTCCTGTTACTGCGGCAACTCGTCGACGAAGAACACGCCGCGGGCCGTTTCAGCAACACCTCCGGCTTGTGGTTCTGGTCAGGTGACCTGAGCATCTCTCCGACCCTGGCAGAAGCGATCCGTGCCAACATGACCACGCTCCCACCTGCAATAGCGAATCTGGTCGACCTCCTGGCCGTCAGCGAGCCGCTGACAACAGCCGAACTGGCCTCACTGGTCGACGAGCCGACGCTGGAACTCGCGGAATCATTGGGCGCCGTCAGCACCCGCGCCTCACCGGCGGGAACGATCACCGTCCGACTCGGACACCCCCTGCTGGGCGAGGTCCGACGCGCCGAACTCGGTCTGCTCCGACGCCGGCGCCTGGCAACGGAGATCGCAAACACACTCTCCGACGGTGCGCGCCAGGAGCCATCCGCGGTGCTCCGGCACGCGGTACTCCTGATCGAGTCCGACCTTCGTCCCGATCCCCCGCTCCTGGCCCGGGCATCGCGGATCGCACTGCTCTCGCTCGACGTCGACCTGGCCACCCGATTTGCCACATCTGCACTGGCCCTGGACATCTCACCAGACGATGCCTACTTTCACCTGATGACCCTGGTGGTGGCCGGTCAGGGACTCCGAGCCGAGCAGGCGTTCACCGAGCACGCCGCCGAACCGGGCCATCCGGACTTCATCCGCTGGAACATCTTGCGGGCGGCGAACCTGGTCTGGATGCTCGCCCGCCCTGCCGAAGCATCGGAACTGCTCGATGACATCGATCCCGAAACACTCACCCCGGCCGTACGCTCGGAGCTCTACGCGGTCCGCGCCTGCATATTCTCGGTGCAGGCATCACCCAACGACGCAATCAGGTTGGCGATGGCGTCACTGGCCGAGACCGGTGCCGGCGACTTCTTCTCCATGATGGCCACGGCCGCGATGGTGATGTCCGCCGGAGCCATCGGAAAGTGCGATACCGCAACCGAATACGCACAACGCGGCTTCGTCAGAGCAGAGAGCTCCTGGCAGACAGCACAACTACAGTTCTGGCTCGCAGCCATCCACGCCCGCGCCTGCCGAGCAGCCGGACGCGTCGACCGCTGCCTCGACGAGGCCAACCGATTCACCGAGGTCGCACGTGATGTCGGCGGTGCCACCCACATCCAGGCGACGTTCCTACGCGGGCACGCGGCGCTGGCAAGCGGGCGGGTGCAGACCGCGATCACCGAACTCCTCGATACGCGAGTGGGAATCGAGAACGACACATCGAACCCGCACGGCCTGAGCCCGTCCTGTCTCATCTGGCTGGCAGAAGCGCAGGCCGTCAGCGGTGAAATATCCAGCGCTCGAACAACTCTGCAGACGCTGTCGGAGCTCTGGCCTTCCGAGTACACCTTCATGGAAGCCGGGTTGGCACTGGCCACGGTGTGGACCCACGCCGTCGAGGGTGCGGTCAGCCACGCGATCAAACTGGCAATCGCGTCCGCCGATGATGCGCGGCGCCGCGGCCAATTCGCCTACGAGGTGATGGCACTGCAGACCGCCACCCAACTCGGCTGCCTCACCCTGGCAGACCGTCTCGGCGACTTGACTTCTCGGGTCGACGGGCCTCGGGCGCTCATCGCCGCGCGGCACGCGGCCGCACTGGCGACCGATGATGCGGCCGGCGTGCTCGCTGCCGCCGGATACTACGAAACAATGGGTGACCGGCTGGCTGCCGCAGACACCGCGGCACAGGCAGGCCGGATGTTCACCAGCAGGCAACGGCGCGGATCGGCGCTCCTGGCCTCCGAGATGTCGCGCCGTCTGGCCATCGAATGCGGCCACACGGCAACTCCTGCGCAGCTGCAGTCCACGGTGGCCGTACCTTTCACGGCGCGGCAGTGCGAGATCATCACTCTGGCTGCAGCCGGCCTGTCCAACAGCGAGATCGCCACCCGGTTGACCGTCTCTGTGCGGTCCGTCGAAGGCCACCTGTACCGCGCCGCACAGCGGGCCGGGGTCAACAGCCGCGAAGAACTGTCACAGATCCTCACCGGATCCCGATTGAGGTAGTCGACTACTCGCCGCGGGCCTGATCGCGGGGCAAATACTGGTCGTCAGACACGTATCCAATTCCTGATCGGCGGTTGATCATGGTCCAGACAGTCGACCCCGTCGAGGTGGCCACCCTTCCCCTCGCGCCACGCAACCCCCTGCCCTACCTACAACGGCTGAAAACCGTGCGGAACTTTCACACCGGTCCGGAAATCCTCCGTGATGCCGGCGGGCCGGTCACCCGCCACAAACTGGCTCCCGCGTGGGTTTTTCCCGAGTTCGTTGTTGCCACATCACCGCAGGCAATTCATGACGTCCTCGACCGGCCCCACACTTTCGTCGACAAGGGTCTCCCGCTGCTTGTCGAGCAGCAGCGACTGCTCGGCGACAACCTCTTCAACGTCAAGCACGACAAGTGGCTGCCGCGCCGGCGCGCGATGCAGCGGGTTTTCACCAAGAATCATGTCGAGCAATACGCCGACAACGTGGCCGAGGCCGCCGAGTCCCTCTTCGAGAAGAGCGACAGCCGCGGCATCATCGACCTCAGCGAGCTGTGCCATGCCCTCACCCTGCGAGCACTGGGACGATCGGTGCTCGGGCTCGATCTCGACGAACACGTCGCTGAGATGGCCGACGCCATGAACATCTCGCTGAAGTATGTGACCGACCGGGGCATACATCCGGTCCGAGCTCCGAGCTGGCTGCCCACCCCGGCCCGGCGACGTGCCAGGACGGCTGCGACCGCAATGCACAACCGGGCTCAGACGATCCTCGACGAATGCCGTATCGATCCCACCAAGGATGCCCCACTGGTCCGTTCATTGATCGAAGCCAGGGACCCGGAGACCGGAGAATCACTATCGGACAGCCAGATACGCAGCGAGCTGATCGCGTTCATGATCGCTGGTCATGACACGACCGCGACAACCTTGACTTACGCGTTGTGGGCGATCGGCCGTCACACAGCGGTTCAAGACCGCCTCGCCGCCGAGACTGCCCAGCTCGGTGAGCGCAGATTGACCTCCGGCGACCTGCATCGTTTGCCCTACACGGTGCAGGTGCTGCATGAGGCCCTCCGGCTGTGTCCACCCGCTCCGGCACTGGGCCGGCGCGCCATCGCTGACGTGGACGTCGACGGCTATCGCGTCACCCAAGGCACATGGATGGTCATCGGAATCTATGCGATGCATCGTGATCCGGCGCTGTGGGACAACCCGCTGGAGTTCGACCCCGAAAGGTTCGGCCCCGAGCGCTCCGAAGAGTTGGACCGTTGGCAATATCTGCCCTTTGGCGGCGGACCACGCGGATGTATCGGTTCACACTTCGCAATGCTCGAAGCCACCCTGGCCTTGGCCACCATCGTCGGGCAGTATCGCATCGAAGCAATTAAAGACGACTTCCCCGTTGCCATCCCGTTCACGATGATCCCCAAGGGACCCATCCCGGCCAGGGTGTCCGCCCGCAGCCTGGTGTGACAAATGCCCAGAGGCCAACGCCCACGTAGTCGTTGGACTACGCGGGCGCGAAGACGGCGGGCGATTCTGCAGGTGCGCGATCAGCGGTGATTGAACTTCGCGTCGCGCTTTTCCACAAACGCAGCCATGCCTTCGGACTGATCCTCGGTGGCGAAGGTGGAGTGGAAGACCCTGCGCTCGAACAGGACTCCCTCGGTGAGACCGACCTCTTGCGACCGGTTCACCGCCTGCTTGGCCAGGATGGTGATCGGCAGCGAGAGTTCGGCGATCGTGTTGGCGACTTCCAACGCATCGTCGAGGTAGGACTCGGTGGGCACCACCCGGGAGACCAGTCCGGCGCGCTCGGCCTCCTCGACCTTCATCCGACGGCCGGTCAGGACCATGTCCATGGCCTTGGCCTTACCGATGGCGCGCGTGAGACGTTGCGAGCCACCGATTCCCGGGATCACACCGAGGTTGATCTCCGGCTGACCGAAGACGGCGTTCTCGGCGGCAATGATGATGTCGCACATCATCGCCAGCTCGCAGCCACCGCCGAGCGCGAACCCGGCCACGGCCGCGACAACCGGTGTCCGAACGCTGACCAGGCCGTCCCAGGCACTGAAGAAGTCCACTGCCAGCATGTCGACGTAAGACTTGTCGGCCATCTCTTTGATGTCGGCGCCGGCGGCGAATGCACGCTCGGAGCCGGTGATCAGGATGGCACCGACAGTCTGATCGGCGTCATACGCCTGTGCCGCCGCGACGACTTCGTTCATCAGCTGGGAGTTCAAGGCGTTCAAGGCCTTCGGGCGGTTCAGGGTGATGATGCCCACCCGGCCACGCTGCTCTGTGAGGATCGTTTCGTAGTTGCTCATCCGTTGATTCCGTTCGTCAGTTCGAGTTCTTTGGGGACCGGGTCGAAGAAGGCATCGATGTCGGCCTTCTCCACGGCGGTAAGACTTGGCGGTGACCACTTCGGTGAGCGGTCCTTGTCGATGACCTGCGCGCGAATGCCTTCCGCGAGGTCGTGATGGGCGAGGAAGTGAATCGACACCCGATATTCGGTCACCAGCGCGGTCTCCAGCGTCGTATCCGCGGTGATCTCGCGCAGCGACCGCACGGTCACCTCGACCGATGTCGGAGACTTCGCCGCAACCACATTGGCAGTGTCGTGGGCATCGGACTCGTCGTGGCCGCGCAGACGTTCCACGATCCCGACCGCGGTATCCGCGCCGAAGGCGTCGTCGACCCAACGCTTCTTGGTCATCAGGCCCGACGCCGGCGGTTCGATGCAGTATTCGGCGATGACCTCTGCCGCGGGACGCGTTGTCAGTGCCGAGATGAAGTCGGCGATCTTCTCTGACGGCAGATAGTGGTCGGCGAAGCCGATCGCGATGGCGTCGGCACCGTTGATCTGCGCGGCGGTCAACGCCAGGTATGTACCGATTTCACCCGGGGCATTGGCCAGCAGGTAGGTGCCGCCCACGTCAGGAGCGAAGCCGATCCCGACCTCCGGCATCGCCATCTTGGTGCGGTCGGTGACGATTCGAGTGTTGCCGTGCGCCGAGATGCCGACCCCGCCGCCCATGACGATGCCGTCCATCAGGGCTATGTACGGCTTCGGATAGTGCGAGATGTAGGCGTTCAGGACGTACTCGTCGTACCAGAACCTGCCCGAGGGCGACACGATCGCGTCCTCGAGCGTGGCGGACTGCAAGGCGTCGCGGTGGATGGCCACAATGTCACCGCCCGCGCACAGGCCCCGCTCGCCCGCTCCGTCGAGGACCACCGCTTCGACGGCGTCGTCATCGGCCCATTTTCGTAGAGCCGAGTCGATCTCGAGGACCATTTCGTGGGTGAGGGCATTGATTGCCTTCGGGCGGTTCAAAGTGATTCGGCCAATGCGGCCTTCCGTTCGGACCAGGACGGTGCTCTCATCTGACATGACACTCCAATGATCGACTGCGACGGCGCTCACAATACTTGCATATCCTAGTAACCCGGTCCAGGACTCCGCCGGGTGGCCAGGCTCACGGCGGCAGTTCCCGAAACAACGGGCTCGACGCGGCAATACTGTTCTGATGATGTCGCACGCAGCCTTCTACGGAGTCGTCGTGCTCAATCTCCTGTTCACCTGCTGCGCATGGACGCTGGCTCGGCCGAGTCGCCCGGCGGCATTCGTCTTGATCGGCGTATCGGTTGCGTGGGTCCTGTTCAACGGGCCGTGGGAGGGGCACGTCCTGATCCGGTTCACACCGTCCAACGGCCTCACCGTCTCCGACCTGTTCAGCGCCGTCGGACTCGGCATCGCCCTCTACGCCTTGCGGAAGCGCCGACGCTGGTAGGTCTCTACGGCTGACCCGGGTTTAGTTTGATGAACAGCCCATCGGCCTCGGCGCACAGGGTGTCGCCGTCGTGGAGGCTGCCTTTGAGGAACACCTTGCGGCCCTCGATGCGGTCGACCCACGACCTCATCACGAGCTCTTTGCCGAGCGGGGTGATGGCGCGGTAGCTGATGGTCAGGTACGCCGTCCGGGTGATTCCACCGGATCCGAGCGCGCCCGACATACCCAGTAGGTCGTCGAAGGCCACCGCGACCTGTCCACCGTGGGCGGCATTGTTCCCACCGAGGTGATAGCGCCGGAACGTGATCCGCGCCTTCACGCTCTCGGCCGTGGCCTCATCGACCTCGTAGGGCGGCAGAGTGATGTTGCCGCGCGCCGGCAGATCGATGCGTCCGCCCGACGGTGCCCGCCATTCGTCGATGGCCACGGCGTCGAGCCGGTCGTTCATCACTTTCAATTCGTCGATCAGCTCATCGACAAGATCTTCGGGCGGACAAGCCGCCTTCACCCGATCCATGAACGTGCGAACCTGCTCGATGAACTCGCCGTATCGCGGTCCGCCGCGGGTCAGATCGAGATCGAACTTCGGGCGAAATCCACCCTCATGACGCTCTTCGAGAGGTGTGTCGTCCCCGAAGGTCCCGGCAGTCTCTTCGAGTGGGTTTCCCTGGCTCATGGCTACGACAGTATCCATCGAGCCCGAACTTGCTCGAAGTGGCACCGCGCACGCATTCCGTTACTAAGCAATACTACTGATATTGGCGTCGAAGCCGGCCCGATCCGAGGAGCATGAGTACGGCGTGAACCGATTCAACTTGGTATCCGGCACCACCCCCGAAATCGTGCGGCAGCTACAGCTCCGAGCTCTCCGCATCTATTTGGCCGCAACAACATTCCTGTACACCATCGGTCTGCTGTTCCTCCTGTTCCCGGCACCCATCATGAAAGTCGACGGCGCCGACCCCACGGGCGCGATAGTTGCGGTGGCGATGGGAGTCTTCGGATTGGTCTATTTGCGACGCGGACCGGCCAATCAGGTTCCGGCAATTATCGCCGCAATGATCGCGACTCCCGCGGTGATCACATTCCAAGTGCTCGCCGGTTCGGCATTCGTCTGCCTGATCGCCGCCATGTTCTTGTCGATGTACATGATCGCGTTCCTGAGAATCGCTCTCGCCCGCACACTCATCGCCGTCCTGACCGTGTCCACGGTGTTCGCACTCTCGGTGTCGATTTCGGCATCGCCGCTGACCTATGTCGCATTTGTCCTCGCCATAGTCGGCGCGGCCGAATCGTTCGGCTTGGTGACGCGGGCGCTGATCACCATCGCGTGCACCGACTCCCTGACCGGACTGCCGAACCGGGCCGGCTGGGAGATCGCCACCGCCCACCGACTCGGCCGGGCGCGTTCCGCGCATACGACCCTGAGCGTGTTCGCGCTCGACGTCGACAACTTCAAGGCCATCAACGACGAGTTCGGGCATCAGGCCGGAGACCAGCACCTGATCGAGTTCGCCCGCCAACTCCGGTCGTCGATCCCCGAGGATGCCGTGTTCGCCCGCCTGGGCGGCGACGAGTTCGCGATCTGCATCGAGGGCACATCGTGCACACGATCCGACGACGTGCTCGCCCGGATCCGCCCACAGCACTTCGACACCAGCATCGGCGCCGCCTGCGCCCCCGCCGCGACCGTCACCATCGCCCAATTGCTTGCCGAGGCCGACGCCGACCTCTACCGGGCCAAACGGGCCAAAGGCCCCAGAGAGTTCGAGCAGACCTCCTGACCTGAACGGGAAATTCTGCCACTACGCTCAGAACCCATGAGCTCCTCACCAGATCAGCCGTTTGATCCAACGCAGTGGAAATCGGTCGAAGGTTTCGACGATCTCACCGACATCACCTATCACCGTCACGTCGGAGCAGGTCGCGCACACGGCATCGTGCGGATCGCATTCGACCGCCCCGAGGTACGCAACGCCTTTCGCCCCCACTCCGTCGACGAGCTGTACCGCGTCTTCGATCACGCGCGCCGCAGCCCTGATGTGGGTGTGGTGCTGCTGACCGGCAACGGCCCGAGCCAGAAAGACGGCGGCTGGGCCTTCTGCAGTGGCGGTGACCAGCGCATCCGCGGCCGATCCGGTTACCAGTACGCCGGCGGAGACACCTCCGACACCGTGGATTCGGCCCGGGTCAAGGCCGAGGGCGGCCGGTTGCACATCCTCGAGGTGCAGCGCCTGATCCGAACCATGCCCAAGGTGGTGATCGCGGTTGTCAACGGCTGGGCAGCCGGAGGCGGCCACTCACTGCATGTCGTCTGCGACCTCACCCTGGCCTCACGCCAACACGCCCGCTTCAAGCAGACCGACGCCGACGTGGGCTCGTTCGACGCCGGATACGGTAGCGCCTACCTCGCCAAGCAGGTCGGCCAGAAGAACGCCCGCGAGATCTTCTTCCTCGGCCGCGCCTACGACGCCGAGTCGATGCAACGGATGGGTGCGGTCAACGAGGTGGTCGATCACGCCGACCTCGAGGCGACCGCCATCGAATGGGGCAAGACCATCAACGGCAAATCCCCCACCGCCCAGCGCATGCTGAAGTTCGCGTTCAACCTCACCGACGACGGCTTGATGGGCCAACAGGTCTTCGCCGGCGAGGCCACCCGGCTGGCCTACATGACCGATGAGGCCGTCGAAGGCCGAGACGCCTTCCTGGAGAAGCGCGATCCCAACTGGGACGACTACCCGTTCTACTACTAGTCACAAACAGAACCAGGCCCCGCCGGATCCGGCGGGGCCTGGTTCTGTTTGACTGCCTGGCGTTGTCAGGCGCCGATCGGACGGGCCAGGGTCGGCCACGAAAGATTCAGCTGCTCTTCCCAATAGCCCCACGAGTGGGTTCCGGTCAAGGGGAAATCGTACGTCGCCGGGATGTTCAACTTGTTGAGCCGATCAACCAGCACTGCGGTGCACAATCCCGTCGCGGCTTCGATGCCACCGCCCACGATCATCTGATCCAGCAGCTTGGTCGGATCACCGTCTGCGCGCTCGAGGGTCTCGTACTTGCCGGGCAGGCCGGTGGCGTTCGAGATGTAGAGCTTCAGACCGCGCAGTTTCTCGGCGTTGAGGATGGGGTCGTTGGCCGCCCAGCCCGGTCCGTCCAACGGCCCCCACATGTTGGTCGGGTCGCCGCCACCACGCGCGTCGACCGTGATCCGGATGTACATCTGGCCGACTTCACTGGAGGTCGACGCACAGCCGCTGTACGAGCCGACCGCCTTGTAGAGCCCCGGATGCTCGATCGCCAGGTTCAGCACCGAGGTCGCGGAGGACGAGATACCGGCGATGGAGTTGAGCCCCGAGGTGCCGAGAGCTTCGTTGACGATGGGCGGCAATTCCTTGCCCAAGAACGTGGACCACTTGTTGCGACCCAGCACCGGGTCATCCTTCTGCCAGTCGGTGTAGTAGCTGAAAGCACCGGCGTTCGGGGTGACCACGTTGACGTTCTTGTCGGCGAAGAACCCGTTGATGTCGGTTCTGGCCTGCCAGTTCGCATTGTCCTCACCGCCACCGGCACCGTTCATCAAGTACAGCGTCGGCCGCGGCACCGACCGATCCCTCGGCAAGATCACCGAGAGCGGGATGTTCCGGTCCATCGATGCCGAATAGACGAGTAGATCGAGATTCTTCGGACCGGTCGGGGTAACCCCCACCAGCTTCGATCCACCGGGCGATTCGATGCCGATCTGCGGCAGGTCTTCAGCGGTGGCCGGCGACGTCACCAGCAGCGTGGTGGCAGCCATCACCGAGGACACTGCTGCGGTCAGCGCGACGCGCGCGTACCGACGGGTCTTTCCTGTACTCATTCGGGTCACGAAGCGACATTAGCCGGAAATCGGTCGAGCGGGAAAGTAATACCGGAACCACCGGCCCGGGTCGGGGCCGAACCAACTGTTCGATGTACCCACCAGATGGCGCACAACCAGCAGGATTTGCTATCGCAATCTTCCGATCCACTTGTCATCCGAGCGGCGTCCCCCCGACACGTCATCGCCTCCGGTCGCGACATTTGGGGACACAAATCAAAAACTAATTTTCCATATTAATTCCAGCTCAAAGCGACATATTCAAACCATTTGAAAATTAGCCGACGAAAACACATGACATATCTGAATTACGATGGCAGGGTGAAGTTGGCTCAAGTTGGTCGGGGAGTTCAACACTCGAGCCCCCTACGACGAGTCGTGTTCAACCAAATGAAGTCTACGGAAGGTAGAAAGCATATGGGATCGACAGACCTGTCCTCCGAAATCGGACTTGGCACAATCATTGCGATCATCGGGAAACTCCTCGGTGGCGGCGGCGAGACAACTCCCGCCGAATAGATAAGCAGCACAAGACAATCCCCCCGGGGCTCCCAACGGGAGTCCCGGGGGGATCGCTGTCGGCAGGTGAGACAGCACCTCTGTGAGTATCACCCGATCGGGCGGTCGACGAATCGGCTCGCATCGAGACCTGCCCAATGCGCAAGGAGAATGTCGCCGCCGGGAAAGTATCGGCAGGAGCACCACGCCGATGACCCGTCCAACTATTTCTCAACGGTATCCCGTTTTCCGACTTGCAATTACCGCCACATGGCGCACGCCCTCGCGACGCCGCACGCCCACCCTTTCTCGAGAACGGGCGGATCAGCGAACACGCCGACCGCTCATCTGAAAACCAGGGTGAAACGATTCGGCCAAGTAATCCCGACCCTGCCGGCAGACAACGTGATAGGCCCGAGTGGAACGTCGCCGTTGCGCCAAATCGCCCATATCGGACACGCGGTCTCGAGTTGGTAAAGGCAATGGCAAACCTTCCCGGTGAACGCGGAAGCACGCAGCCCACCGCAGAGCAGTTCACCGAACCGACAATTTTCCCGACCTGCTATCGCCACCCACGCACACCCCCGATGCCCGGCCTTCGCGATTCCGAATTCTATTCACACGCTGGGTGATTCGAGAACGGAATGGTACGAGTCAAATGCATACGCATGCAATTTCCATTGATCCTGCGGCTCAGAGGTTTTCGGCGATCAAATCGGACGTCACCGCACAAACCTCCAGTTGCGGTCTACTCCAAAGCTTTTCAATGATCTTGAAGCTCAGTCAATTTCGCCATATGATTTTGTTCCGCTAAAGAAGGACGTCGCGAATTGGTCGGGCGCAGTTGAGAATTCATTTCATCAGTTTTCTCAAATGTCCTTGCGATCAATCTGTATGTGTCAATCTGATCACGACTCGCCTGGTCGGGGGCTCCAAAAGGCCAAAGCCAACGGGTCGCAGTAGTAATCACAACAAAGGGAGAAAACATGCTCGCATCATCGCAGGACATCGAAAACCTATTCGCTCAGTTGCTCGCCTTCGTCGGCACCCTTCTGGGAGCTGCCAGCTCCGAGCCGACGACGCCTTAGGGTCACCGCGCAACTGGCGTGATAGCACGTCCCTGAGGTGCGTTTATGCATCTCAGGGACGTGCTGAGCTATACCAAATCGAGTTCTCCGACGCCCGCCCGGCGCCTTTGTAACCTTTCTGACGGAAGGTGACAAACTGCTGCGGGGATGGCATTGTTACACAGGCTCATTACCAAATGAAATGGGCTATGTAGAACAACGTCGAAGGGAACTCTCAATGAGCTCGTCAGAAACAGGTTTGCTTGCATTCATCGCGCTGATCGGAGGCATCATCCAGGGCCTTTCCGGTAGCGCGAGCTAGTTCAAGCGCATAGTTTCCTGTCGCGTCCCCGGTGGCGCCCTGACGGGCCCCGGGGACGCGTGGGTGCGTATGACAAAAATTTCTGACAGAGTTCTGACCACGGTATTGCGGCCACATGCCCGCGCCCTCCGCGGTCCACTACTTCTATTGTTTTTCCTGCAGTTCACTGCTGCGGTGACAACACTGTTGATGCCCAATCTCAACGGCCGCCTCATCGACGACGGTATCGGCCGGGCAGATATGGACGCGATCCGAACCATCGGCGCGATGATGCTTGCCCTGGCCGTCGTCAGCCTCGTCGTATCCGTGTTGGCGACAATCCTCGGGTCATACATCTCGACATCCGTCGGTCGCGACCTCCGCAACCAGACCTACGCGCGGGTGCAGAGCTTCGCCGACACCGATTTACACCGGTTCGGTATCCCGTCCCTCATCACCCGCAGCACCAACGACATCAACCAGCTGCAACTGATGATCTTCGTCGTGATGACCATCCTCGCCACGGCACCGGTCCTGGTCATCGGCGGCGCCGTGATGGCCCTGAGTGAGAACTACCGGCTGGCACCTTTGGTGGTGCTCGTCGCCGCCGCGCTCACGGTGATCGTGGTCGTCATCGTCGGCAAGCTCGTCCCGCACTACGAGAAGTTGCAGAAGTCGGTCGACCGGGTCGGACGGGTGCTCCGCGAACAACTCACCGGCATCCGGGTCATCCGCTCGTTCGGCCGCGAAGACCTCGAGACCTCCCGCTTCGCGACGGCCAACACCGACCTCACCAAGACCGCGTGGAGTATCGGCTCGCTGCAGGCCCTGCTGTTGCCCAGCATCATCTTCATCGCCAACATCGGCGCCGTCGCGGTGATCGGCGTCGGAGCCGTCCTGGTCGACAACAATTCGATGCAGGTCGGCGGGATCGTGGCATTCGTCGGATACCTCACGCAGATCGTCATCGGGCTCTCCATCGGCGCGGCCATGGTTGCCCTGCTGCCCAAGGCGAAGGTGAGTGCTCGCCGAATCCATGAAGTGCTCAGCACCGAGCCTTCGGTGCAGGACCCGGCTGCCGGCCGTACCCCGGACTCACGGACGGGCCACGTGAAACTCTCAGGCGTCGGTTTCCGCTACCCCGGGGCACAGCACCCGGTCCTGCATGACATCGACCTCGACTGCCGACCGGGCACCCTCACCGCGGTACTGGGTGGAACCGGAGACGGCAAGAGCACACTGCTCGGACTCATCCCACGCTTCAACGACGTCACCGCCGGGCAGGTCCTGATCGATGGCATCGACGTGCGCGAGCGTCATCGATCCGAACTCTATGAAGACATCTCCTACGTCTCGCAGGTGCCGGCCCTGCTCTCGGGCACTCTCGAATCGAATCTGCGTCTGGGTAATCCAGCGGCGAGCGACGACGAGCTACGGTCTGCGCTGCAGATCGCCTGCGCCACCGACTTCGTGTTCTCGCACGAAGACGGCCTCGACCAGCGGGTGCAGCATGGCGGCAAGAACTTCTCCGGGGGCCAGCGCCAACGTCTGGCGCTCGCACAGGCCATCGTCGCCAAACCGCGACTGCTCTTGCTCGACGACCCCTTCTCTGCCCTGGACCCCGAGATCGAGAGCATCGTGAAACATCGCCTGCGCCAAGAACTTGCCGACGCGGTCATCATCCTGACCGCGCAACGCGTGTCGTCGGCGCGCGGCGCGGACACGATCGTCGTCCTGGCCGACGGCCGTATCGATGCCCTGGGTACCCACGACGAACTGGCCGTCTCCAGTTCGGTGTACCGCGAGATCCTCGACTCACAGGCCGCGCTGCGATGAACCTGAAGTGGTTGTTGGCCAGGCTCGCCCACGAGCGGCAGAAGCTGGTCATCGTGGGACTGGTCGCGTTCACCAATGTCGTCACACTCATTGCGGCGCCGCTGATCCTGGCAGGCATCATCAATCAGATCTTCTCCGGCTCCATCGGTATGACCCTTCCCGGGGGCCTGACCACCGACGAAGCCGTCGCCCGGCTGCGTTCCGAGGGCCGAGAGGAATACGCCGACGTCGTCCGGGGTGCCGACGCGGTGCCGGGCGTGGGCATCGACTTCGACACCGTGTGGAAGCTGCTCGCGGCGCTCGTCGTCGTGTATGCGCTCGGCTCCCTGGGCAATTGGGTCCAGGCATCGATGGTCAACAGCATCACCCAGCGGGCGATGAACCGGATGCGGGCCGACATCGAGCAGCACATCCACCGACTGCCGGTCGCCTACTTCGACACCGCCGCCCGCGGACAGATGCTGACCAGGGTCACCGCCGACATCGACAACGTCTCATCGGTGTTCAGTCCGCTGTTCGTGAAGTTGCCGGGGGCGGTGCTGACCATGGTCGCGTTGCTGGTGGTGATGCCGATCATCTCCTGGCAGCTGAGTTTGGTTGTGCTGGCGTCCATTCCGCTCATCGTCACGTTCGGTGTGCTGATCGCGAAGCGGGCCAGACCCCACTTCCAGGACCAGTGGGAGGCCACGACGAATCTCACCACACACATCGATGAGAGCTACGCGCAACTCCACACCCTGCGGGTCTACGGCGCACAGGAACGGGCACGTGACGACTTCGAGGAGATCACCGCCGGACTGGCGCATTCGTCGCGAAGCGCGCAGTCCTATTCAGGATCGATCCTGCCTGTGCTGCAGGCGATCACAACGCTCAGTTATCTCACCGTCGCGGTGGTCGGAGCGTTCCAGGTCCTTGCCGGCTCGCTCAATGTCGGACAGGTTCAGGCCTTCGTCTCGTTCTCGCGCATGTTCAGTCAGCCGCTCAACGACCTGACCGCGATGATGAGCCAACTCCAGTCGGGTTTGGTGTCACTGGGCCGCATTCGGTCGCTGCTCGAAGAACCCACCGAGGATGCGCCGGCCATCGACGAGGTGACGCCAGAACACATCGGCCGCCATACCGAGCCGCCGGCACTCGATTTCGACAAGGTGCGGTTCGGGTATCGCCAGGCGTCGGACGACGAGAACCGGACGGTCGACGTCATCAATGACCTCTCACTCCACATCGACAGCGGTTCCACGGTTGCGATCGTGGGACCGACCGGCGCAGGAAAGACGACCCTGACCAATCTTGTTCTGCGGCTCTATGATCCGTCATCCGGATCGGTGCAACTCGATGGTCGGCCGCTCGAGCAAGCACAGCGGTCGTTCGTCCGCAGCCAGTCCGCCATCGTCACGCAGGACCGCTGGGTGTTCACCGGGACCATCGCCGACAACATCGCGTTCGGCCGCCCGGACGCCACCCGCGCCGCCATCGAACAGGCGGCCCGGGACAGCCACGTCGCGCAGTTCATCGATACCCTCGCCGACGGGTACGACACGATCATCGGCGATGGCGGGACCGCCCTGAGCGAGGGGCAACTCCAACTCATCACCATTGCCCGCGCCATGATCGCCGAGCCGAGAATCCTGGTGCTCGACGAGGCGACCAGCGCGGTCGACTCCCGCACCGAACTCCTCATCGCGCGCGCGTTGGAGACCCTGCAGGACCGCACGACCACAATCGTTGTCGCACATCGACTCTCAACGATCCGTGAAGCCGACAGCATCGCCGTCGTGGAGGCCGGCGTGGTCACCGAACAGGGAACCCACACCGAACTCCTGAAGCACGGAGGCCGCTACGCCATCATGTACAAATCCCAGTTCGAGTAGCCGCGCGCTCTTCTCACGCTCGCTCGGCCTGCAGAGCGAGCGTGAGTGAGGACAATGAGCGGGGGCAGTCGTCCCCAATTTCCGGACTCATCCACAGGTCGAGCGGAACCGGGCTCACCTAACCGGCTCCGTCGAGGCAGATCCCCCATGGTCATCGCATGGGGGACTTCACCGAGGACAACGATGGCCTGATCTGGCGCTCGACGGCAACAGCGCAGGGGCATAGCGACCAGGAGATCAAGCGCGCAGTACACAGCGGACAACTGCTCCGCATCTGGCCGGGTGTGTACGTATCTGCCACTCACCGATTCACGCCGGACGGGCTGGCACGCCTGCGTATCGTCGCCGCGGTCCGCAGTTGCGGCGAGGCCATGCCTGTTTCGCACCAATCCGCCGCCCTTCTACATCGCCTGCCGACGCTGCAACCTTCTTACGACAGAGTGCATCTGACAAACGGGCGCGACGGCGGAGGACGTATCGAAACCCGACGGCACGTGCATTCGGGACTATTACTGCCTGGCGACCTCACCGAGATCGATGGCCTGGCGGTTACCACAATCGAACGTACTGCTGTCGATACCGCGCAGGCGGGAACGTTCGCGCAGGGTCTGGCCGCATTCGACGGCGCACTGCGGCTCGACGCCGACCGCGAGCGGCTCACCACCTTGACCGACGGCCGACGCGGTAAACGCGGTGTCGGAAGCGCCCGGCGCGCTCTCGCCTGTGCGAATCCCTTGTCGGAGAGCGTCGGCGAGTCGTGGAGTCGCGCCCAGATGCTTGCGTGCCCCGACATTCCCGAGCCCCGCCTGCAGCACCGTTTCTACTCCGCGGACGGCAGATTCGTCGCCCGCACCGACTTCGACTGGGACGGACGGCTCGTCGGCGAGTTCGACGGCCTGATGAAATACGGTGGTGGATCGATGAAGCCTGGTCAGACCGCCACCGACGTGGTCATCGCCGAGAAGATCCGAGAAGATGGCCTGCGCCGGATGGGGATAGAGGTGGTCCGATGGGTATGGGCCGATCTCGTCAACGGCACCCTGCCGGCGATTCTTCGCCAAGCGTTGGTCCGCGCAGGACTACGTTGACCTTCTCGCTCACCGTTCTCACGCTCGCGAGGCCTGCAGACCTCGCGAGCGTGAGAAAACTGAGCGGAGATCAGATCAGCTGGTGAATTCCTTGAGCTGCCGGATCTGGTCGACACGGGCCTCGTGAGTCGGGGCGGGTGAACCGACGAGCAGCATGCTCAGGCCCGCCTCGTCGAACGCGGCCAGACGCTCTTTGACGTAGCTCGCCGGTCCGATCAGCGACATGCCGGACGCCAGCTCGTCCGGGATCGCCGCGGCCGCTTCGGCCTTCTTGCCGTCGAGATAGAGGTCTTGGACCTTCTTGGCGGCGTCGGCGTAGCCGTAGCGCACTGCCAGGTCGTTGTAGAAGTTCTTGCCGCGCGCACCCATGCCGCCGATGTACAGCGCCGAGTGGTGCTTGACCATTTCGAGAGCGTTCTTCTGCTCATCTTTGTCGTCGGTGATCAGTGCCGTGACGGTGGCCGAGACTCCCAGCTTGCCGAGTGACGGGTCGCGCTTGGCGTTGCCCTTCGCGAGCGATTCACCAAAAACGGTGGTCAGGTGCTCGGGATGCAGGAAGATGGGCTGCCATTCCTCGAACATCTCGGCGGCGAGTTCGACGTTCTTGGGGCCGATGGCGGCGAGCAACATCGGGATCCGCTCGCGGATCGGATGGTTGATGATCTTGAGCGGCTTGCCGAGTCCGGTCCCGCCGTCTTCCTTCGAGAACGGCAGCTTGTAGTACTTGCCGTTGTACTCGGTCCGTTCCCGGCGCCAGACCATCCGGCAGATCTCGGCGGTCTCCCGCGCGCGACCGACCGGGGCGTCGTACTTCACGCCATGGAAACCCTCGATCACCTGCGGTCCGGACGCGCCGATGCCCATCACGAAGCGACCGTTGGAGATGTAGTCGAGGCCGGCTGCGGTCATTGCGAGGTTCGTCGGTGTGCGCGTGTACATCGGCAAGATGCCGGTTGCCAGTTCCAAAGTCGTCGTCTTGGCTGCGATGAAACCGAGCTGACTGACGGCGTCGAAGCTGTACGCTTCCGGAACCGTGATCCGGTCGAGGCCAACCTTTTCGAAGTCGACAAGATTGTTGATCGTCTCGGCAAAATCCCCCGAGTAGTTGATGCCCATACCGATCTTCATATGTGTCCTCCCAAAGAGCCGCGCAGATCTACGAGACAGGTTTCGAAAAGTGTGTCACATCACCCTGAACCCGCTTCAGCCCGTCCGGGGAGCGGCACAAAGGTGAACAATGAATGAACATATTTGCGGAGCAAAGCTAACCGCTGGTCAGGCTGTGTTTCAGATCGGTGACCGTTTAGGCGATTCCGCCACGTCGACCGCAGAATATTCAGCATGAGCGCAGAAATGTTGATCCTCGTGCTGCTCGTCATCACTGCACTTGGGTTCGACTTCACCAACGGCTTTCATGACACAGGGAACGCGATGGCAACGTCCATCGCAACTGGCGCACTCAAGCCCAAGACAGCGGTGACGATCGCCGCCATCCTGAACCTGGTCGGCGCCTTCCTCTCGGTCGAGGTCGCTGCCACGATCACCAAGGATGTGCTGAAGATCCAGCAGACCAGCGGTGACGATGCCGGCAACCTGATCGGCGGTCTCGACGCCCAGAAGGCAATGCTCATCATCTTCGCCGGCCTCGTCGGCGGCATCCTGTGGAACGTCTTCACCTGGCTCTTCGGACTTCCCTCCAGCTCATCCCACGCACTGTTCGGCGGATTGATCGGCGCCGGTATCGCCGCGCTCGGCTCGTCGGGCGTCAACTGGGAAGGTCTGACCAAGAAGATCCTCATCCCCGGCCTGATGGCACCGGTCATCGCGTGCATCGTGGCCGCCAGCGGCACGTACCTCATCTACAAACTCACCAAGACGATCGCCGACAGCAAGAAGGCCCAGGGATTCCGGGTCGGCCAGGTTGCGACCGCATCGCTGGTCGCGCTCGCCCACGGCACCGGCGATGCCCAGAAGACCATGGGCGTGATCGCCATGGCGATGATCGCCGGTGGACACCTCGACGCCTCGAGCGTGGAGCACGGCCTGCCGTTCTGGATCGTCTTCAGCTGTGCCGCCGCCATTGCGCTGGGCACCTACCTCGGCGGCTGGCGCATCATCCGCACCCTGGGCAAGGGTCTGGTCGAGATCGAATCCCCGCAGGGCATGGCGGCCGAGGCATCGTCGGCGGCCATCATCCTGACGTCGAGTGCCGCCGGCATGGCGCTGTCGACCACGCAGGTCGCCACCGGATCGATCCTCGGCTCCGGCATCGGCAAAAAGGGCGCCTCGGTTCGCTGGTCGGTGGCCGGCCGGATGGCCACGGCCTGGATCTTCACGCTCCCCGCAGCCGGGCTGATGGGTGCGGTGTCGTTCGCGATCGCCAACCTGACCGGCGGCGCGGCCGGCGCGATCGTCATCTTCGCGATCCTCGTCGCCGCGTGTGGCTACATGTACTGGCGCGCACAGCAGCAGAAGGTCGACAGCAACAACGTCAACGCCGATTGGGACGAGACCACCGGCAGCGTCATCCCGGCCGAACTCGCCACCAAGGAATCCGACGACGCGGCCATCACCGCTGCCATGCAGGCGAACATCCCGGTCGCGATCATCGACGACGCACACGCCGCCGCATCTCCCAGACCGTTCAGCCACAAGGAAGGGGTCTGAGCCCGATGGGAACCTTCGAATCGATCCTGCGCGTTCTGGTTGTCGGCCTCATCCTCGGCGCCGGTTTGCCCGCCATCTACGCGATCGGCATCCGCCTCTACGCGGCCGGATCCGGGGACGTGCAGGCCGACGGAACGGTGACCGGACCGAATCTGCTGTTCAAAGGTATCGCCTACGTGCTGTTCGCGATCATCGCAGCTGTCATCCTGGTCGGCATCCTGTGGATCACGCGCGGAACGATCGACTATTACTTCGGCATCGACCTGTTTCCGTTTGTCGAGGGCTGATCAGAAACGAACGTAGATGAGCTGGATCAGTAAAATCGGGTGAGCCCGGGCAGTCTGGAAGAGGCTGCCGGGGAACGCCTCGAGTTGCGAAGGAGGCGAATATGGATCGGCCGCAATTTCTCACCAGAGTGGTCAGTTGGCTCCGTGAGGGCTATCCCAATGGTGTCCCGTCCAGTGACTACGTGCCCCTGTTCGCTCTACTTCGCAGACAGCTGTCCGAAGAAGAGGTCACGTCGGTCTCCCGGCAGCTGATCAGCAGCGGGCAGATCCCCGATAACCGGCCCACGCCCATCACCTCGATCGACGCCGGGGTCCTCATCACCAAGATCACCGCGGAACTGCCCCTCGAAGCCGACATGGAACGGATCCGCAAGCACCTCGAATCCAAGGGCTGGCCGTTCGACCCCCACCCCCTGACCGATACCGCCGGTAGATCCGAAACCGGTGAGTGACCTGCGGGTCCTGCAGCCACTGCCGTTGTCGGCGACACCCGATACCGGCGCATTGACCGATCTGCTGGCGGGATCGGCCAGCTACCTACCGGTCCCGGCCGCCGACCCGATCGAGACCGCCCGACTGTGCGCCGCGTTGGGTGCCGGGGAGCCCATCGACCCCGATGTCGCGCTGGTGGTCGCCACCTCCGGGACGACCGGCACGCCCAAAGGGGCACTGCATTCGGCGACCTCGCTGATCGCATCCATCGACGCCACCCACGAGTATCTCGGTGGTCCCGGCGGCTGGTTGCTGGCGCTGCCACCGCACCACATCGCCGGACTGCAGGTGCTCCTGCGGTCCATCCGGGCCGGCCACGTCCCGATCACCATGGATGTGTCCGCCGGATTCGACGCCGCCGCCCTGGTCGATGCGATCGCCTCGATGACGTCCACGCGGCGTTACACCTCGCTGGTGCCGACCCAGTTGCTCAAAGTCCTGGAGCATCCCGCCGCGACCACCGCGCTCAGCGAGGTCGATGCGGTACTCGTCGGTGGTGCGGCAACCCCGGCACCGTTGCGTCGCAGGGCAGTCGACGCCGGGATACCCATCGTCCGGACATACGGCATGAGCGAGACCTGCGGCGGCTGCGTCTACGACGGCAGACCCCTGCGCGGGGTCGAGATCCGCATCGACGGCACACCGCCGGGCCGTGTCGTCCTGGGCGGCCCGATGGTCGCCTCGGGCTACCGCGGACTACCCGATCATCCGGCTTTCGCCGAGGACGGATGGTTCCGGACCGACGATCTGGGGCAGGTCGAAGAGAACGGTGTGCTCACCATCATCGGCCGGGCCGACGAGGCGATCACCACGGGGGGTCTGACCATCGTGCCGCAGGTGGTCGAGGCCGTGTTGCTGTCGGATCCGGCGATCAGCGAGTGCGCTGTACTCGGATTGCCGGATGACCGTCTCGGCGAGAAAGTGGTCGCGGCGGTGGTACCGGCACGGGGTGCTCAACTCAGCGCGGAATCGGTCAAAGCCGTTGCCGCCCAACAACTCGATCGTACGGCCGTACCGCGCGAGGTATACCTCGTCGACGAGTTGCCGAGGCGGGGTCCGGGCAAGGTCGATCGCGCTGCGCTGCGCGTGCTCCTGCGCCGATAGCGCTCGCCACCGGAGTCTGCGGGTATGGAATCCCGGGATATCGGGTAGTCGACTACCCGAGACCCACACGAGCCTCACAGAGCAAACTGTGAATCAGGCACTCGTCAGATCCGAAAGGCCGTCGACATGACTTCCATCCTGACCCGAAGAGCGGTCGCCCCGCCGACGGCGTACTGCAAGGTCGACGACAGCGGCGGTCCGATCATCCCCGGAGATCTACTGATCCCGTCCACCACCACATTCGGCCACGCGATGAAAGTTGATGGTCCAGATAACAATTCGGCCGTCATCGGTGAAGCCCTCGAACCATTCGACGGCGGCTGCGGATTGATTCGTATTGCCATCGGCGGCAAGCAAGCGACTGTTATGCGAAAGCAAATCGCCAAGACCAATCGGCGAAAGAATCCAATTTACCGGTTCCTCAAACATTCATGAGCACGTCGGTCGATGTTTCATTCCAGGTTGCGATGGGTAAAGTTAGTCCACAACCCGGAATTTCGGCCGCGCGGCAGCCGAAGCCGTGCAGGAAATTTCTTGTGCCGGGGCTGGAAATGAACGCGGGCTCCCCTACCCGAGACCTTCGTGTGCGGGGCCCGGCGATGACCGGGGGGACAGGTGAGCATCAGCGATTCAGGACGCAGCTACCGGGTAGGTGTCGTCGAGGATTTCGAGTCGCAGCTCAAGGGTCTGCAAACAATCATCGAAGAAGCGGATGGAATGACGTTTGCCGCAGGTGCGGCCACCGTCAGTGAATTGCTCGACGTATCCACCGATCTAGATGTCGTTGTACTCGACCTGCGTCTCGAAGACGGTTCCAGCCCGCAGTCCAACGCCGAACAATTGCACGCCCACAACATCAACGTCCTGGTGTTCACCACCGCCGACTATCCCGATCTGGTCCGGTCGGCGATCGCCGCCGGGGTTGCCGGCGTGATGCGCAAATCCGCCCGCAACGAAGAACTCGTGGAGGCCATCCGGCTTGCTGCCCAGGGACATACGGTGGCAACCATGGATTGGGCGGCAGCCATCGACGCCGACCCCGACCTGGCCACCGTCGACCTGAGCCCGCGTCAACGTGAAGTGCTGGAGCTGTATGCCTCCGGGGAGCCGGCGGCGCGCGTGGCATCCATCACGGGCCTGTCGATCGAGACCGTCAACGCCTATCTCTCCAGGATCCGGCGTAAATACGCCGACGCCGGTCGGCCCGCCCCGACCAAAACCGATCTGTACAAGCGGGCTCTCGAGGACGGGTGGCTACCCATCCCGAGATTGTTCCGTCGTTGAATCAATTCGGTTCATCGCTGAGCACATCTGACTCCGGCAGCTCCGCGGACAACATCTTTCGCCAGTTCAGTCGCTATCTCGGAGTCGCGTACATATTCAGCTTCTTCGCATTCCTCGGCACCATCGTCGACACCCTCGAGGTGGTCCCGCTCTGGTGGACGATCGCAGTCGTCCTGGCCGTCCACGGCACCGCCGTGGTGATGTTCGCAGCCTCCTTCCGTCGCGGGGACGTCGCCTGGGTGCGGTGGTCGGGACGAGCCCTGGTCATCGGCTACGGGCTTGCCGTCGCGACCTGGCCACTGGTGTGGAACGGCGAACTCATCGACGCCAACTACGGCATGTGGTTCACCCAGTTCAACGGATTCGCCGCGGTCACCGCCGCCGTGGTCTGGCGCGTTCGGTGGTCGCTGCCCTATCTGATCTTCGTGCTGGTGTCGGTGCAATTCGTCAACGACGCCGTCCGCATACCCGTATACGCCGCGAACGTACCCACCGACATCGCCTGGAGCGTCTGCCTGTGCGCGATTCCTTACGCGATCGCGGTGGCCGCGCTTCGATCCGGGCGCGTACTCGACGCCACCCGGGCCCAGTCGGCCCAGGCCGTGGCAGACGTCGCGGCCGCCGTCGCCCGAGCCGACGAGCGCGCCCGTTTCGATGCGTTGACCCACGACCGCGTGATGGCGACTTTGCTGAGCGCCGCACGGCATCCGATGTCCGATGAACTCGTGGCACAGGCGACGAGCACGCTGTCCAAACTGGAGGTCCTCAAAGCCATCGGTGAGGCCGACGTTCGTCCGCTCGAGGTCGACGACGCGGTTCGAAAGATCATCTTCGCCGTCACCGAGGTCGATGGAACCATCGCTGTGCACACGGATATCTCATGGCGGGCCCGCGATGAGCTGATTCCCGGACCGGTGGTCGGCACCGTTGCCGAAGCGGCGGCCGAGGCGGCGCGCAACAGTATCCAACACGCAGGTGCCGAGGCGACGCGAGCGCTGAACATCATCGTGACCGACGGCGAGCTGTGCGTGGAGGTGGTCGACAACGGTGTCGGATTCGATCCGAACAGCATCCGCCCCGATCGGCTCGGCGTGTCCGGGAGCATCCACGCGCGCGTGGAGGGACTGACCGGCGGGAGCGCCGAGGTGATTTCCGCCCCAGGCCAGGGCACCATGGTGCGGATGCGATGGGACAGAACATGACCGATCCGGTGCGCTACGTCGACCCCGTGGACGTCCGCGACATCTTGGGCCTTCGTACCCCGGTGACCTGCGCGATGGTCGGCCTGGTGGTGGTTGCGATGCTGTTCGGGGCAGCCCAGAGTCTGGCCGGAGTGTCGCCCCGCTGGCCGGTTCTGCTGGTCACCGGGATCATCGCCGCGGCCACGATCGCCCTGATCACCGTGCCGCACGATCCACTGCCGCTCGGCCCCGCCATCGCGATCGCCCTGGCTCCCCCACTGGCCGCCGCCATCCTTTTGTTCGTCGTCCCGGTACCGCTGGCCATCGGCAATCAGGTGTGGGTGTCGGGGTACGCGACCCTCATCTACGTCTTCATGTGTATCCGTGGACGGTATTTCCTCGCCTGGGCCAGCGTCGCGGTCTCGGTCGTCGTGCATGCCGGGTGGTCCACCGCGACCGACCAGGGCATCTGGGCGGGCGCACAGATACCGGTGTTCAACGCGGGAGCACTCCTGGCCGTCACATTGATCGCCCACGCGCTTCGGACGACCACCGCATCGGTGCTTTCACTGCGCGCTGCCGGCTTCCAACGGGTGGCCGATGCGTCCGCCGTCGCCGCCGCCCTCGAGGAGCGGCACGCCCGACTCACTGAACTCGGCGAACTCGCACAACCGACTCTCGCTCGCATTGCGACCGGGGTTCCGTTGTCCGATGCCGAGCGCCAGTCATGCGAGTTACTCGAAGCCAATCTGCGCGACCAGCTCCGCGCACCGGCACTGGTCAGCCCGGAAATGTCAGCGGCGACCCGCGCGGCCCGCGCCCGGGGTGTCGAGGTGATGCTGATCGACGACGGCGGGCTGGTCGATATCCCCGAACCGATCAAATCGGTCGTCCGACGCGAAGTCATCGCGGCACTGCAGAGCGCCGACGAGGGCGAGGTCCGGGTCCGGGTGATGCCGCCGGGCCGCAGTAACGTCGCGACCATCTATCAACACGACGAGACCGGAACCCACCGGATCGACATCGACGGCATGGGCAACCTGGCGAAAGACACTCGGGCGCCTCACCTCCCGGGTCAGCCACAGACAATGTAGTTAGCTCCGCCAAGGATGACCCCCGAACGGGTGGCACACCCTTTGGCGACTACCGACGCCACCGGCGCGCTGGTTAGGGTTATCCGCCGGATAGCCCCATCCGGTATCCGAGGAGTACCCCCGAACATGTCGCTGCCGTCGAACACTTCTGAGCCCCTACCCGCGCCCAAACTCACAGCTCGCGAAATCGAAATTCTGCGTGAATGGGCCATGCGGGACACCAAATCCGAAGTTGCCGCGACCCTGTACATCACACCCGCGACCGTGAGCACCCACATCAACCGGATCCGGCTGAAATACGCCGCCATCGGACGCCCGGCCACCACCAAGGCAGCCCTGATCGCACGCGCCTTGCAAGACGGACACGTCCACCTGAACGAACTGTGAGTTGGGGGGTGCGCGCCCTCCCCCCACCAACCGCAGACCTCTGTTCAGCAGGGCCCGAAACCGGCGCGGATTCATCAGGTCGGCCCACGTCCAGTACCGCCAACGCCTCGAGATAGTCACCTTTCCGCGCGACGTCGGCCACGGTCCGCGCCAGGCTGGTCACCCGATGCCCATCGACCATGACCACATCACCCGGCAGAACATCCGACTCGTGCAGGTGATCGGTCATCGCACCGGCGCAAACACCCTCCACCCACTGAGGTGTCAGACGAGGTGACAGCCGACGACAGCCGGTGTCAGTGAGACGACAGGACGTCGATGCACTGTCTGTTCCATGAACACACCCCTGCACTCCGGTGCGCCGGCCATCGAGGCCCGCGGACTGGTCAAACACTTCGGCTCCACCAAAGCCGTCGATGGCGTCGACCTGGTGGTTCCCACCGGGACGGTCTACGGCGTCCTCGGCCCCAACGGGGCCGGCAAGACCACCGCCGTCCGCATGCTCGCCACTCTCCTGCGCCCGGACGCCGGGCAGGCCAAGATCTTCGGATACGACGTCGTCGACGATTCGGTCGCGGTGCGGTCGCTGGTCGGTGTCACCGGCCAGTACGCCTCCGTCGACGAAGACCTCTCGGCCACCGAGAACCTCATCGTCTTCAGTCGGCTGCTGGGCAAGAGTCGACGAGCCTCGCGGCAGCGAGCGAGTGATCTGCTCGAGGAGTTCGGCCTCACCATGGCCGCCAAGCGGCCACTCAAGGAGTTCTCCGGCGGTATGCGGCGACGACTCGATCTCGCCGCCAGCCTGATCGCCACTCCCCCGCTGCTGTTCCTCGACGAACCGACCACCGGACTCGATCCGCGGACCCGAGCCCAGATGTGGGACACCATCCGGCGACTCGTGGCCGGCGGCAGCACCGTCCTGCTGACAACCCAATACCTCGACGAGGCCGACCAACTCGCCGATCGCATTGCCGTCATCGACCACGGCCGGGTCATCGCCGACGGAACCGCCGACGAATTGAAGAACTCCATCGGCTCGACCACCTTGCAACTCACACCCGCCGACAAGTCCCTGGCACCGGCCGCGTTGGCGACCATCGAGCGGATTCTTTCCGAACACGCCACGCTCAGCCCCGAGGCCGGAAGGATCACTGCCCCGCTGGTCCACCCGGATCTGTTGCCCGACATCCTCATCGCACTGCGTGAACAGGGCATCGTCGTCGAGGGCATGAACGTCCAGAAGCCGAGCCTCGACGAGGTCTTCCTCACCATCACCGGCAAACCCGCCGAATCCGATACCACCTCGCAGGAGGACGCAGCATGACCACCATCATCGAAAAGCCCACCACCACAGATCGATCCGGACCAGAAACCGCCACCAGCATCGGGCTCCGCGACACGATCACCCAGTCGTTCACCATGGGTTACCGCGGACTGCTCAAGATCCGCCACAACCCCGAGCAACTGTTCGACGTTGTCCTGCAACCGATCATCTTCACCCTGATGTTCACCTACATCTTCGGTGGAGCCTTGGCCGGAAGCGTCGCCGACTACCTGCCGATCATCATCCCCGGCATCCTGGTCCAAACAGTGATCGTCACCAGCATCGTCACCGGCACCCAACTTCGCGAGGACATGGACAAAGGGGTCTTCGACCGCTTCCGGTCGTTGCCCATCGCCCGGATCAGTCCACTCGCCGGCGCGCTGCTCGCCGACGTGGTCCGGTACCTGATCGCCACGGTGATCACCTTCGTCGTCGGTATCGCCATGGGCTGGCGGCCCGACGCGTTCGGGGTGATCGGCGCGACGCTCCTGGTGATCGTCTGCAGCTTCGCCGTGTCGTGGATTTTCGCCTTCATGGGTACGGTAATGAAGAAAGCATCTGCAGTGCAGGGTGTTTCGATGCTCATTCTGTTCCCGCTGACTTTCATGTCCAACGCATTCGTACAACCCGACACCATGCCGGGCTGGATGCAGGCCTTCGTCAAGGTCAACCCGATCTCACATCTGGTCACGGCCGTACGCGAGTTGACCAACAACGGTCATGTCGGCATCCACGTGCTCTGGTCACTCGTCGGGGCCGCGATCATCATCGCGATCATGGCGCCGCTCACCGTGAAGTCGTACATGCGCAATGCCTGAATCAGGCGACGGCAACGTACCTTTCGGTGATCGACAAGATGTCCTGCACGGCCTGCCTGCGGGACATCTTGTCGATTTCTGCGCCCAGTTCCCGCCACTGCGCATCACCGAGACCGGCCAACTCTTGCCGCCGGTCCATCACAGCGACCAGCGCCGGGTAGTCCAGCCGGCACCCGACCCTCTTCGCCAGGTGCAGCAGTCGGGCACCTTCGAGCGAGCCGAACGACCGTCCGCAGACCGAGGTCCCGAAGGCCATCGCCACCGAACCGAGTTGCGGAATGTCACCGAATCCAACAGGACCGAACATGTACTTTGCCACGTTGGCCAGATTCGGTAGGTACTGTTCGGTCTTCGCTGCTCTGCCCGCCAGTGTCATCCCACAGACACTGACGCTGATCACCATCGCGACAAACGGATCCTGCTCCGCCAGTGGATGATTCTCCAGCAGTCCACGCACCGACCGCTCGAACAACTCTGCAGCGGCCTCGCCCCGGCCTTCGGACCACTCCAATTCCGCTGCCGCCAACATGATCCCGGCAGCGATCTCAGGGTGGACGCGTGGGTCCGGATCCGCGGGCACCCAACCCTCGGCGAACTGCGCGAACTCCGCGCGCGCCTCATCAAATCGTTTCGCACCGATCAGCGCGGCCACGACATGCCCACGAGTCTGACGGCCATCGTGCTCCGAACCGATCATATCGAGCAACTCGATTGCCCGGCGATAGCTCTCGATGGCCGACTCGAACTCTGCCGCCTGACCATGCAGGCCACCGATCTCGGCCAACGTCATCGCCGTGATCCAGTGGTCCTGCCGGGCCTGCGCCACCACCAGATTCGCCCGCGCCATCCGCAGTGCCCCGAGACGATCGGCCTTGTTCTCACGGGCATTGACGCACAACATGGTCGCGATCATCCGCACCTGCGGAGCCGGACGTCGCGCACCGGCCACCAGTCGGCGCAGTGTGCCGAATCCGCTGTGCGACAGCACCAGCGATGACACAAAATCCATCGGACGATCGTCGGCGCGATCACCGCGGTACAGGAACCGGAGTTGCCACTTGGCAACTGCCAGTGGACGCAACCGGCGGGACATCAACAAATGACCACCGGCAATCAGATATGTCGCCTGCCTGCGCTCACGTTCCGCCTCACCCATCGCGTCGACCGCGGCTCGATCCAGGTGCGGCAATTCCTTGATCACCCGGGGAGACCAAGCCATCACCTCGCCGTGGAGCCCGCGGATGGCCCAGAATCCCGCGATGACCGGGAAACAGCTGACAAGTGTTCGTTCCCAATCCTCCGGCCGCACAGCCACATCGGCCTCCATGCAACGGCGCAGGACCCAGACGAGGTTGTCGACCTCTGCAGAGACCGCGGCCACCACCTCCGGTTGGCGCCCATCCTCGAAGGGCGCATGGGTGTCGTCGGCAAACCTGCGAGCCCATGCCGCTATCGCCGAATTGACCTGCATCCCTTCATCAGCGACGGCCAGCTGCTCCTCACCGAACTCGCGAACCGTCTCGAGCATCCGGTACCGTACACCGTCGTTCTCGACAACGTTCAGGAGCGACTGATCCACAAGCGCGTCGAGAACATCATCGAGTTCGAAGCCGGTGACCCCGACCACTGCGCCGGCGGCGGGGCGCGAGAACCCGCCGGGAAATCGGCACAACCGGCGCAACGCGATCCGCGCCGGCTCGTCGAGCAACTCCCAGCTCCATTCGATGACCGCATGCAGGGTCCGATGCCGGGCAGGCGACGACCGGTCGCCGGTACTCAGCAGGTCGAATCGGTGCGACAGACGCTGCAAGATCTCACGAACACTCATCGTCCGGACCCGCGCCGCGGCCAACTCGATCGCCAGCGGCAATCCATCCAGCGCCCGGCAGAGTTCGGCGACCACCGCGACGTCGATGCTCACGTCGGGCCGGATCGCGTGGGCCCGAGCGGCGAACAGATCCGTGGCCGCCGAACCGTACTCGTCGATGGAAAGTGGCGGAAGTTGATGGATCACCTCGGCGCCTACCCGCAGCGGCGAACGGCTGGTGGTCAGTATCCGCACATTCTCGGACATGCCGACGAGATCGGCTGCCATCCGGGCACAGGCATCAACCAGGTGCTCGCAGTTGTCGAAGATGACCAGGGACTGCGCGGTCAGCGCGTCGGTCAGCCTGGTCCGCAGGTTCGTATAGGCGACCCGGGGCCGACCACCGGGACCGGTGTCAGATTCACCGACCCCGAGCGTTGCCGCCACCGCGGCCAGCACGTCGTCCTCACTGCGTACGGAGGCCAGTTCCACAAAGAAAACCCGGACGCCATCGGCGGCGACCAGGTGTCCGATGCGGTTGGCGGTACGTGTCTTCCCGGATCCTCCCGGCCCCTGGATCGTCACCACTCGGGACCGGTGGAGCAGCGCGAGAATGTGCGCTACGTCCCCGGCGCGGCCCAACAACTCATTGGGTTCCGCCAACAATCCGACCGACGTCGCACGTCCGGCTCTGCGCGCGGGTGAAGCCACGGCCGGATGCAGCAATTGTTCATGGAGAGCGATGATCTCGGGCCCGGGATCCGTTCCGAGTTCGGTGGACAACGTCCGGCGCAGGCGCGCGAACACGGCCAGGGCCTCGGCTGCACGCCCCAACCCGGACAGCGCACGCATCAGGGCCGCGTGCGCCGACTCGTCGAGCGGATCGGCGTCGCATCGGCGCTGGGCCAGGGCCCTGGCGGTCTCGAAGTCGTCGTCGGCCAGCGCATTTTGCGCCCGGCGCTCCTCGAGTTCGATGCGGACACGGTCGGCGGCCTGGCGAACCGATCGGGCGAGGTCGTCGTCGCCGAGATCATCGCCAGGATCACCGCGCCACAGCGCGGCAGCCGCTCGTAACGCATCGGCCGAACCGTCGGCGAGCAAGGAGCCGACCAGGAAGACATCGACGTCTTCTGGCGCCAGAGTCAGTCGATATCCGGCCGGGCCGGCTTCGATGGCACCCTCGGGGAGCAGTGGCCGCAGGCGTGAGATCTGCGTGTGTAGCGCGGATTGCGGCGACCGCGGGAGGTTGTCGCCCCAGACACCGTCGATGAGCGCCGACTGCGACCGGTGGCTGCCCGGCATCAGGGCCAGGACGGCCAGCAGCCGACGTGCCCGGATCCCGGGAACCGGTCGCATTTGCCCGTTTTCGTCCGCGATCGAAACCGGTCCGAGCAGTCCGATGATCGGCACTACTGCGGGAGGTGGCACGTTTTCCTCGCAAATCATGGGCGGATTCGATGCATAACTGCAGGTCAGTGGAACTCGCTACAGACTAGCGCGGTGCCGAGCTCAACTGTTCGGTAGAGATTGCATGTGGCCGGATGGAGCATAGTGCGGGGGCCGGACAACAGGTATGGCTCGGTACGGAAGGATGCTCACATGGCTTCCGCAGCGCAATGGTTCGAAGGATCTCGGCCCCGTACCTACCCGAACGCGATCGCCCCGGTGATCGCCGGAACGGGCGCGGCCGGCTGGGCCGGCGACATCGTGTGGTGGAAGGCAGCGCTGGCCCTCGTGGTCTCGGTGGCGCTGATCATCGGCGTCAACTTCGCCAACGACTACTCCGACGGCATCCGCGGCACCGACGATGTACGGGTCGGACCCATGCGTCTGGTCGGCTCCAAGGTGGCCACCCCGAAGTCGGTGAAGACCGCGGCGATGGTGGCTTTTGCTGTCGCCGGGATCGCCGGGTTGGTGCTCGCATTGTCGAGCGCCTGGTGGCTGATCCTGGTGGGCCTGGCCTGCATCGCCGCCGCCTGGTACTACACCGGCGGCCGAAACCCATACGGCTACAGCGGTTTCGGTGAGGTCTCCGTTTTTGTCTTCTTCGGTCTCGTCGCCGTGCTGGGCACGCAGTTCGTCCAGGCCGAGGAAATCGACTGGGTGGGAGTGCTGGCCGCAGTCGCCGTGGGCTGCTACTCCAGTGGGGTCCTGGTGGCCAACAACCTCCGCGACATCCCCACCGACACCGAGTCCGGCAAGGTGACGCTGGCGGTTCGGTTGGGCGACAAGCGGACCCGGATGCTGCACACGGCACTCGTGGCCGTTCCGACGCTGGTCACCCTCGCGTTGATCGCGGCGACGCCGTGGGCGTTGCTCGGTTTGATCGCGGCTCCGCTGGCCTACAAGGCCAATGCGCCGGTTCGGGCCGGTGCCGGTGGACCGGCGCTGATTCCAGCGCTCGGCCTGACCGGCCTGGCCATGCTCCTCTGGTCGATCGGCACGGCCGTCGGCCTGCTCGTCGCCTGACCCCGCCCCCCGATGATGTGCCCTTTTGGCGGCGCCCACCTGGGCTTTTGTTCGCCAGAAGGGCACACTATCGGCTAGCTGGTGGCCTGTAGCACGGCCTCGCGCAGGGCTTCCGGGGTTGTCACCGATTCGATGAGTGCCTTCGAGGCAGCATCACCGGTGTCCAGGATGCCGAGCAGGACGTCCTCGGGCAACAACTCGCGGCCGGCATCACGGGCGGTGATGCCCGCGCGCGTGATCGCGGCCTTGGCGTCGAGGGAGAACCGGGGCCGACGCATGCCACCGCGGGGTCCACGACGACCTCGGCCGCCTTCCCACGGTCCGCCGTCACCTTCTTCGCGGTCCCACGGGGGTGTGTCGTCCCCTTCGGGACGCTCCCAGGGCCCTGGCCGAAAACGGCCGTGAGGTCCGTGCGGTCCCCCGCGTCCATGCGGTCCGTGCGGACCACCCCGGCGACGCCTGTCCCCGCCACCGCGGCGTTTACCCCAGTTCTCGGTGATGTCGTCGCCGAATTGGGATTTGACCGCTGCGCGAACCTTGTCGAGATCAATTCCGATGGCCGCAAGGGCGTTCCGGTCTTCGTCGACGTGGTCTTTGTCGGCATCGGTCTTGTTGGCCTCGTGGTACTCGCGCACCACTTCACGGGCCTGAGCCAGGCTCAAACCCTGCTCACCGAGAATGTTGAACACCGAACTCCGGGCGTTGCAGAGCATGCCGAGGATGAGGTGGTCGTTGCCGAGTGTGGGATGTCCGAGGTCGGCGGCCTCCTGATATGCGAAACCCAGGGTCATCCTGTTTTCGCGAGTGAACTGGTGAAACATGTTGTCTCGCTTCCTGATGTGGAATGCGGCGGCTATTCGCCGCGGGAATGCTTTTGGTGCACGGCTTGACGGCTCACCTGCAGGATGTCGGCGATCGCTTGCCAGCTCCAGCCTTGTTGCCGAGCATTGGCGACCTGTACGTCTTCGAGGCGATCGGCCAACGTACGCAGTGCCCTGACCGCTGCCAACCCTTTGGCCGGGTCACGATCTGCCACTGCCGTGGTGATGTCATCTTCGTTGTCTTGCACGATTGTCAAGTTACCCTGACAACATCAGGGTGTCAACATTTATTGACACCCCGCCTCCCTTACCCCGATAGTGTGCCCTTTTGGCGAACAAAACCCCAGGTGGGCACCGCCAAAAGGGCACATTATCGGGGTTTGGGGGCCCATCCGCGCAGGGTGAGTTCTCGTCGAAGCTGGGCAACGAACTCATCCCGTCCGCTTCTGATGTTCTGCGCGGTGACCGTGATGACGACCCATCCGGCAGCCCGCAGACGATTCCACCGTTCCAGATCCAGGGCGTGCTGATGCGGGTCCCGATGGTGTTCACCGTCGTATTCGACCGCCACCAACAGATGCGGCCAGGCGGAGTCGAGTCGGTAGCGGCCGTCCATGACCCGGTGCTGCAGAACGAACCCGTGGAAACCCTCGTCGATGAAGACGAGTCGGAGGCGGGTTTCCCACGGCGACTCCGACAGCGGATCGACCAGCTTGAACGCGGTGATCGCCTTGCCGATCCCCCAATGACGTTCCCAGCGCCGCAGTGCCGGCCGGACGTCCTCGAGAAGTCCCGGATGCCGACGGGCCAGGGAATCCAGGGCGGCTACCGCGTCGTCGCGGGAATTGAAGCGTCCCAAGTCAATTGCCGTGCGCGTCAGCGTGGTGACCAACGATCCGTCGATCTCGGTGTATTCGTCCTCGTCGATCTGCAGCCGGCGCACCTTGATCCCTCGGAACTGACGTCCGTTGATCGGCACGATGACCTCGGGTTGCACGTCTTCGGGCCGATACACGTTCCCCCACAGGTCGGCCGCCGACCACCCGCACAGAATGCCCGGCACGTCCTTGTCGCCCCCGGGATAGGCGAGCCCCGCCGCGAAACTCAGCATCGTGAAGTCGACGACCTGATCACCTCGGACCCAGACGCCCCGAAACAGGAGCCGGTAGTTCTCCCGCAGCTGATACCGCGACATCACCGCAAGTAAGTTCTCCGCCCGCATCGGGCCGGTTGGTAATTCCCCCATACCGACACCGAACACACCCCGACCGACCGAAGGCGCACTCCACCACCGAGTTATCCACAGCCCTGAACCCGAAAGTGTGCCCTTTTGGCGAACAAAAGCCCAGGTGGGCCCCACCAAAAGGGCACATCATCGGGGGCGGGGTTACTCGGTGAGGAGGGACTCGCTTATGTTCATCCGACCGGCGCGGGCGGCGGGGAAAAACGAACCGGCAAAGCACAGGACAAAGGCCACAACCACATATCCGGCGATCAAGATCTGCGGCGAATATTCGATCTGCACCGACGTCGTCTGGGTCAGGATCTTGTTGCCGATGACGTGCATGACGGTCCCCATCACCACACCCAACAGCGACCCCACCGCCGCCACCGCAGCAGCTTCGGCAAGAACCATCCGCCGGACGAACTTCCTCGACGCACCCATCGCCCGGAGGACACCGATCTCGCGTTTGCGTTCGATCACCGAGAGCAACAACGTGTTCAGCAACGCAATGGCCGCGACCACGGCCACGATCCACTGAATGGCGATCGCGAACGCGCCGGACTGTTCCACCGAGGCCTTCGTGGCGTCGAGGCCCTCTTGGCCGGTGTAGATGTTCACGGGCATGGTGGACGCGCCCGCGGCCGCGGCTTCGAGCTCCGGACGAATCTGCTCCTGGTCGACACCGGGTTCCAGCGTCACCTGCAGATAGGTGTCGCCGGGCCGGTTGAACCACTGCGTCAACAGGTCGTAGGAGATCGCCGCCGTCCCGGAGTTGATGCTCACGTAGTCGACGAGCTGCAACACCGGCAACGAGTGGTAGCCCGTCGGCGACGCGATCTCGACGGTGTCACCGGTCCCGACATCGAGGTTGCGGGCCAACGTGCGCGACATGATGATGCCCCGGCCGGCCAACACCTCCTCGATGACCTCCGGGGAACCCTTGCGGATGAACGGGGCGATCGTCCCAGGGGCCAACCCCTGCAACATGACCCGGGATTCACCGACGTTCACCGACGCCCACTGACCGCCGAGCACATTCTCGACGCCATCGACCCGCTCCACCGCTGCGGTCACGGCCGGATCCAGGATCGGACCATCAGGGATCGTCGACTTCTCCTGCGACGACACGTAGAAGTCGGTGTCGCCCAACCCTTCCAACGAACCGGAGATCGAGGAGACCAGGTTGTTCATCACACCGGACGTACACAGACCGACGGTGATCGCCACTGCCACGGTCATCAGCGTCGCCCAGGCCCGGCGCGGGGCCCGGTCGGTGTTGACGGCGCTGAGCTTGCCCGGACCACCGAGGCGGCCGGCCAGCCAGGTCACGCCCGCCACAAGCGGTTTGGTGAGCGAGTAGCAGATCAGCAACATCCCGACACAGACCACGATGCCTGCGAACGCAACACCTTGGTTCTGGATCTCGTTGGCCATCACCCAGCCGATCACCATCAGGATGACGCCGACCACCGCGGACACCTTGGCGGCCACACCGGTCCCGGCCTTCTGATCGGCCACCGCGCCACCGGTCATCGCCTCGATCGGCGACACGGTGAACACCGACCGCGCCGCCAGCATGCTGGCCCCGGCACAGGCGAGGACACAGGCGATGACCGCAACGGGTGCGGCATAGGACGGCAGGCCGAATTCGATGGTGGCGCCATACGACGACAACACGTCGGGCAGTTGCCCGATTGCCCAGCGCCCGGCCAGGATTCCGACCGGGACGCCGATCAGACCCCCGACCAGGCCGAAGAGCGCGGCCTCACCGATCAGATCGGTCACCAGCGGACCCCGACGACCACCGAGGGCGCGGATCATCGCGATCGACGAACGCCTCGACGCCACCGCCATGTTCATCGTGTTGAACACCAGGAAGCCGGCGATGACCAGTGAGATCAGGGACACCAGCAACGTCGAGTCCCGGGTCACCGCACCGGCGGTCTCGGCCTGCTTGGCCCGGAAGTCCGGATCGACGACCACCGCACGGCCATCGACAAGGTCGTTCAACTGCTCCCGCAGCGCAGCGGTGGACGAACCCGACTCCTTGGTGACCAGGATCGAATCGACGCGACCGTCATGCCCGGTCAGCTGTTGCGCCAGCCCCAGGTAGGCAAAGATGAACTGGCCGTTGTTGATCGACCTCGCCGCCGGCGCGTCGATCACCATCGTCACGGTGGTGTCGACACCGTTGATCGAAACCTGTTGGCCCTTCTGGAATCCGGTCGCCTTGCCGACGCTGATCCCCGACATCAGCGCGGTGACATCAGCACCCTCTGTGGCCGACGCCACGGCATCACGCAGACCGCCCTGGATCGAGGCGATGTTGTTGTCGCTGCCAAGCACGGTGGTGCGTTTGCCGTCGACAAAGATCGAGCTGTTGATCAGCGGGACAACATTTTTCGCGGCCGGGGCGTCGCGGCGGATCTCACCCATCAGTTCGTCGTCGACACCCGAGTCGACGATGCCGGCGATCTCCAGATCGGCGGATCCCGAAATGGTCGCGCCGAGCTTCTGCACCGACGACGTCAACGACCCGTAGGTTCCCAACACCGCCACCAACAGTGCTGAGGCAACCACGACCACCAGCAGCGACGTGGTCACCCGCAGGCGATGGCCGAGTAGTTCCCGAAGATTGACAAGCCTGATCCGCGTCAGGCCGGCGCGCACCGCCCCGAACAGTGCCGACGGCTTCACTCCTGGATCTTCCCGTCGCGCACGGTGATCGTGCGATCGGCGTGCGCTGCGGCCTTGTTGTCGTGGGTCACCATCACCACCAACCGGCCGTCACCCTCGCGGGCGACCTCGGAGAGCAGCTCCAGGATCGACTCACCCGTCTGCGAATCGAGGTTTCCGGTCGGCTCGTCGGCCAGCACGATCCGCGGGCTCATGATCAGCGACCGCGCGATCGCGACGCGCTGCATCTGCCCGCCGGACAACTCGGACGGGCGGTGCTTCGCACGTTCGCCGAGCCCGACCCGATCGAGCAGCGCGATGGCCTCCGGTTTGGCCGACCGCAGAGACTTGCCGTCGAGCAGCCGCGGCAATGCGACGTTCTCCCAGGCCGACATCGTCGGGATGAGGTTGAAGAACTGGAAGATGAATCCGACCCGGTTGCGCCGGAATGCGGACTGCTCTTCCTCGGACAATCCCGCCAGGTCGAGACCGTCGACGATGATCTGTCCGGAGTCCGGGACGTCCAGTGCCCCCAGGACGTGCAGCAAGGTGCTCTTGCCCGCACCCGACGGCCCGACGATGGACACGAACTGACGCGCCTGAAGGGTCAGATCGAGACCGTCGAGCGCCCGGACCTTCTCCTGGCCCATCTGGTACTCCCGCACCAGATCGATCGCCTCCACGATCGGCCGTCCATCCATCTCCCGGATGTCGCCCAGTCCCGAGCCCTGCTCACTCAATCCACTCCCCCGTCGTGAAGAACGTCTCCAGTGTCGCTTCGGCGCGGGTCAGATCCAGACCGGCACCGGCAACCCAGTCGTCGTTGTAGTACGTGCCGGAATACCGGTCCCCACCGTCGCACAGCAGGGTCACGACACTGCCGGGCGTCCCTTCCCGCCGCATCTCGGCGACCAGACGCAGGGCGCCCCAGAGGTTGGTGCCAGTCGATCCACCCACCCGCCAGCCCAGAACATCGCTGGCGCGCCGGGCGGTGGCAATGCTCGCGTCATCGGGCACCGACACCATCCGGTCGATCACCTGTGAGACGAACGACGGTTCGACCCGCGGACGACCGATCCCTTCGATGCGTGAGCCCGGCACCGGTCCGGCCAGGGCGTCCGGATCACCGTCGCGATAGGCGGGGTAGAACGCCGAGTTCTCGGGGTCGACAACACACAGCCACGTGTGGTGCCGCCGGTACCTGATGAAGCGGCCGATGGTGGCCGAGGTCCCGCCGGTTCCGGCTCCCACGACCACCCAGGTCGGCACGGGGAACTCTTCCTGCGACAGCTGGCTGAAGATCGATTCGGCGATGTTGTTGTTGCCTCGCCAGTCGGTGGCGCGTTCGGCCATCGTGAACTGGTCGATGAAATGACCGTTGGTCTGATCGGCCAGCTGCTGCGCGGCGTCGTACACCTCGTCGGACCGCTCCACGAAATGGCACAGTCCACCCTGCCGCTCGATCAGCCCGATCTTGGCCGGCGATGTCGTCGCGGGCATCACCGCGATGAACGGGACACCGATCAGCTGCGCGAAGTAGGCCTCGGACACCGCCGTCGACCCCGACGAGGCCTCGATGACCGTGGTCCCCTCGGTGATCCAGCCGTTGCAGAGCGCATAGAGAAACAACGACCGTGCCAGACGATGTTTGAGCGAACCCGTGATGTGGGTGCTCTCGTCTTTCAGATAGAGCGAGATCCCGGTGGCACCGGCGCCGGTGCCCCACCGGGACCAGGCCGGCAGCGGAAATCTCAACAGATGGGTATCGGCACTCCGGGTCGCATCGGCGTCGATCAGCCGGATCGCGTTGTCGACCCACCGCCGATCACCCCGTCTGTCGACCTCACGCGTCCACTGCGCCCCGCCGCCACCGTTCACCATGATCTTTTAGGTGTCAGATCCGTTTTCACCACGCAGTCGCGACGTCAGGTTCTCGCGCTGCGCCTTGCGGCCGGCGTCGACCGTCGCGATCCCGACGTTGACGCGGTCGCGCAGACCCTTGAACAGCAGCATCCCCAACGGCAGCGCGATGATCACCGCAAAGAACGCGGCGACCAGGATCGGGACGTCGATCCCCACGGCCTGGCCGATCAGGTAGATCCCGGCGGCCAACGCGATGACGAGGGCGATCCGGGCACCGGTGAAGAGCACCAGGTCGATCGCCAATCGCCGTCCCGCACCGGGCGTCGGTTCCACGGCGGGAGGGGTGCGGTCCTTCTTTGCAGAGGACCGATTGTTTCCAGAGGGCTCATTCGTGCTCACGCCCTAGACCTTACTGCGCAAAGAGCAGGGCTGACACGTGCACCTTTGCAATCGCATTACCAACACTTAACTATTCGAATACTTGGGCATTTCGGTGTAACCATGGTGTTCGTAGGCTCCTCCAGAGACATGTGGGAGACCTGCACACAATCCGTGCCACAGCTCCACCCTGAGTCGCGGCATGCGGTTGACGGCCCACTCGATAGGAGCAGCCATGACGTTTGCAGGCCCACTCGGACAACACACACCCAGCCCAGCTCTGAACAACCCCGGCCCGGTTCTCTCACCCCAGGCCGCCAGCCAGCACACGCTGACTCCGGGCCAGGTGGCCGCGATGTTCAACGTCAACCCCAAGACCGTCGCCCGTTGGGCCAGTTCGGGGCTACTGGGGGCGATCCGTACACCCGGTGGCCACCGGCGGTTTCGGGAAGAAGACGTGGTCGAACTTCTCAATCGGCGTACCCCCGCGACCGGTAGCTGACCAACGGACCGATTCCGACAGATCCCCAGGCCCCCACCCGGACGGTCTGGGGATTTTCGATCTGCTGTTCGGCGCAGCCGGCACCGCCCGCTGACGCCTCCAGTAGCCTGGCGTCAACGGCTTTGATTCTTGGAGGTGCCGAAATGATCTACCTACTTGCCATCATCGGCTTGCTGGCACTGACCTACCTCGCCTGGCGCGCCTTCGGCCCGGACGCAGCCGGCGCAGAATCCAGCGGGCCACCGGTTCCACGGCGGCAGATGAAGCGCGGACCGGTCGGCCCGGACGACGATCTCGATTTCCTGAACGACCTGGAGCGCAAGGCCCGCGACAAGAACCCGAAGTTCAAGTCCGACGGTGACGAACGACCCAACCCCACCGATTGACGCCGGCGATCCCGGCTGGGGTTCAAGAAACACTGAACAACTGTCCAAGTTTTTTTGGCCTATTGTCCAAGAATTAAAATCCAATTGCGCTTTCGCATTTGCCGGACTAAGTCCGAAATTAACGTGCGCAAATTGCCGGAAGTCGCCCGCTACTCGGTACCCCTTTTGCGAACTTTAAAGGTAGAGTCACGCTCTAGTTCGACCGCTTCACACTGCTGCGGTCCAATCAGAGGTCTGGGAGTTAGATAAGTGGCTGCTGTACACGATGGAAAAACATTCGCCGACCACCTGAACGAATTGTTCAGCACTGTGCGCGACGAGAATGGAATCCCCTACACGGGCAAGAAGATTGCCCTCAAGGCCAACCAACTCGGCTACACCTTGAGCGACGCGTATATCTCCCAGTTGCGGACCGGCAAGGCCAAAACTCCGTCGTTTCGAACCGTCGAGGCAATTTCCCGGGCATTCGAAATCAGCGTCACGTATTTCTTGACGGACCCGGATGAAGATCTCAAACGTGTCGAACAGCAACGTGAATATGTGCAGATGGCCGCCGAGACCGGAGCGCACCTCGCGGCCTTCCGTCACGAGGCCATCTCCACCGACACGATCGATGTCGTGATCGAACTCCTGAAGGTCGTCAAGAAGCAGCAGAATGACCGCGTGAGCTGACCTACGTCGGAGAAGCCCTTGATCTGCCCGTCGTCGGCGCCGATGTGTGCGCGCCGATGACACACCCCTGATACGCCAAAAGGCGCCCGGACCCGAAGGTCAGGGCGCCTTTTGGCGTGGTGTCAGAGCCCGGCGTAGGAGTGCAGGCCCGAGACCACCAAGTTGATGATGAACAGGTTGAACAGCATTGCCACGAAACCGGCGATGTTGATCCAGGCCGCCGCCGTGTTCCGCCAACCGGCGGTGGCGCGGGCATGTAGGTACGCCGCGTAGATCACCCAGGCGATGAACGACACGGTCTCCTTGGGGTCCCATCCCCAGAACCGGCCCCAGGCGGCTTCGGCCCAGATCGCGCCACAGATGACGCCGAGGCCGAACAGTGGGAATGCGAACACAACCGTCTTGTAGGCGAGCCGATCCAGCGTCTGGGCCGACGGCACACGTTGCAGGATCCGACCCCAGAACCGGTCGCTCGGTTCGGGATACTTCAGCTTCAGCAGGTACAGGATGCTCGCGACACCCGAGACCAGGAAGACGCCGGATCCGAGTGCGACGATCGAGACGTGGACGGCCAGCCAGTACGACTTGAGCGCCGGGACCACGGGTGCGGCGTTGGTGTAGAGATACGTGCCTGCGACGAACAGCAGGATGACAACCGGCAGCAACACGAATCCGAGCAGCGGACGGTACTCACGCTTACGCAGCACCACCAGCGCCGCGACCATGCCGGTGGCGCAGGTGATGGAGACGAACTCGTACATGTTGCCCCAGGGCGCCCGGCCGGTCGCGACGCCGCGCAACACGATCGAGGCGATCTGCAGCGCGGTCGCCAGGAGGACCACGCCGTAGGCCATCTTGGCCAGCCGGTCCCCCAGCGGTGCTTTCTCTGTGGTCTGGAGCTTGCCGGGCGTACGCACATCGTCGGCGCCGACCAGCGGCGAACCACCCGACACCCCCGCGGCGACGAGCTCGTTCGACTTCTCGACGGTCTTGTTCTTGGTGGCCAGCGAAGCCAGGAACATGACCATCGCCAGGACGTACACGGTCAGCGCCGTGCCGTACGTCAGGTCGGAAAACCGAGAAAGTGTCTCATCGACGTTCATCAGTCACCTTTTCCCAGCATTCATTTTTTGCGTCCACCTTGTTCTCTGCCACCAGGCTTGTTCTTGTTCGCATCGGGGTCGATGCCCAACAGATCGGCGACCATGTCGGAAAAGCCCTCGCCCCAACCAGCCTGATCCGTGCGCGCCAGACCGGCCATTTCTACTACAGAGCGTCGCACATCCGCCGTAGAGGTGCCATCACCCGGCGGCCCGGTCAAGGGTGTGATCCGCGCCCACACCCGGCGCCGCTTGATCAGCAGGGAGACCAGCAGGCCGACGAGCATCGCGATGGCGGACACCAGCACCCAATTCTGGGCGGGATCGTGTGAGACCTGCAACGAGACCCAGCGCTGGAAACCTTCGAACTGCACGGTCGTGCCGTCCTGCAGCGTCGTCGATTCGCCCATGTTGAGGTTGACGCGTTCCTGCTTGAGCAGACGTCCCTGGTTGATCAGGTTCACATCGAGGGTGAAGACGTTCTGTGGTCGTCCGGTGTCGAGCCCGGTGTCGCCCTTGTAGATGTCGATGGCGACCGCGGGAGCCTCCGGCAGCGGGAAGCTCGAGGTCATCAGGCCGCCGTGGAAGGTGGCCGTCGGCGCGAACAGTCCTTCGATCGCGATCTGGTTCTTCCGACGCTCGTCCTCGTTGGGGTAGAGCCCGGCCGGGGTGTCGAAGCGGGCCACGCCACTCGACATCATCGTCTGCAGCTCGTCCGGCCGGAACGGAACCGTCTGTGTGCGGGTCTCACCACCGGGGAACGTGACCGTGAAAGTGGGGGCGAAACCATTGCCGAGCAGATAGATCCGGTCGCCCGCGATCCGCAGCGGATGGTTGACCCTGACCTCGCTGGATTGCCACTGGTCGCTGTCGATGTCACTGCCGACCTGGTACTTGAGGTCGGCGCTGTACATCTCGGGTTGCCCGCTCGGCAAGAAGTCCGCGTCGAACGATTCCACCTGCAGGCAGAACTCGTTGAGGTTGGTGCCGTCGACCATGTTGCCCGCGCGGAAGGAGTCGTAGACCGCGGTCGAGGTGTTGCAGAGACCTTCCTGGCCGTCGGCGACCAGGATGCGGGTGCCCTCGTAACCGAACATCTTGCCCGCCGCGATCGCGACCAGCAGTGCCAGCAGCGCGAAGTGGAACAGGAGGTTGCCGCCTTCGCGCAGGTATCCCTTCTCGGCCGAGACCTCGACGACGGTCACCACCGACCCGTCGGCTTCTTTGCGCTCGACGGTGCGGGTGGTCTTGCGCCATCCGCGCAGACCGGAGTTGATCTTCGACGCGAGCGCGTCGGGAGTGCCGTCGACCTCATGGCTCTCGTGCCGGGGCAACCGGCCGAGGTTGCGTGGGGCCGGGACCGGACGGGCCCGCAGCGCCTTGGCGTGTTCGATCATGCGAGGCGTCAGACAGCCGACGAGCGAGATGAACAGCAGCACGTAGATGGCGGTGAACCAGATGCTCGAGAAGACCTCGTACATCTGAATTTTGTCGAAGAACTCGCCGATGAAGCCGTGATCGGCGATGTACTCCTCGGTCTTGAACTCGTTCAGCGACCGCTGCGGCAGGAGCGCTCCGGGTACCGCGGCCAGGGCCAGCAGGAAGAGCAAGGCCAGGGCGGTCCGCATCGAGGTCAGCGAACGCCAGGTGTTCCGCGCCGGCCACAGCAGGTAGCGCTTGAGCGGGCCCGCCTTCGGTACGGGCGGCGGGGTTCGGGTCTCGGTGGCGGTCATATCGGGAGCACCGTGTCGGAGACGAACATGTCCCGAACCCAAACGATGAATTGATCCCACAGTCCGGTCACCAGCGCCACGCCCACGACAACCAGTAGTACACCTCCGAAGATCTGGATGGCCCGAGCGTTTGTGCGCATCCAGCCGACCGCCCGCAAAGCCCAGGCCGAACCGAAGGCCAGAAGGATGAACGGCAGGCCCAAACCGAGGCAGTAGAAGACGATGAGCGTCACACCTCGGGCTGCGGTCGAGCCCTCGGTACCGCTGGCGGTGGTGATGACCGCGGCCAGTGTCGGGCCGAGGCAGGGCGTCCAGCCGAGCGCGAAGACCGCCCCCAGCAAAGGGGCTCCGACCAGGTTCGATACCAGTCGCGGATGGAACCTGGCGTCGCGCTGCAGGATGGGGATGAGTCCGATGAACACCAGACCCATGATGATCGTGATCACACCGCCGACGCGTTGCAACAGTTCACGGTTGACCACGAAGGCACTCGTGATCCCGAACACAGAGGCCGTGGCGAGCACGAAAACGATTGTGAATCCGAGCACAAACAGCAAAGCGGCCCCGGTGACCCGCAGTCGTCCGGCCTTCTTCGACTCCGCATCGCTCATCGCCGGGGCCTCGGCACCGACCAATCCGGCCAGGTACGACAGATAACCCGGAACCAGGGGCACCACACAGGGCGAGGCGAACGAGACCAGCCCGGCGAGCATGCATGCCCCCAGTGCCAGCAACAGCGGACCGCTCGACACGGTGTCCGCGAAGGTGTCACCGACTCCGGCGAGGTGGCTTGAACTCTGGGCTACAAAAGTCATGCGGTATCAGATGTTTCAGCGGCGATCCGCTCGACGACAGGCTGCAGTTCGTCGGCGGTGACGGCTTTGAGGAACACCGCCGCGGCGCGATGCTGACGATCGAGCACCAGTGTGGTCGGGACCACCGAGGTCGGGGTGGTCAGCTTCGACAGGGTGCGTCCGTCGTAGTCGTAGATCGACGGGTACGTCACCGCGCGATCGACGACGAAGTCGCGGGCCGAATCCTTGCGGTCGCGAAAGTCGATGCCCAAGAACGCAACACCCGAATCCTTGGTGTTCTCGTAGACCTCTTCGAGGGCGGTCGCCTCGCCGCGGCACGGGCCGCACCACGAACCCCACACGTTGATGACCACGACCTGATTCTCGAAATCGGAGAGACTGAGGGTCTTGTCGTCGGACAGCAGGTCTGGTCCGGTGAGGTTCGAGACCTTGCCACGTTCGGCCGGCGGATCGTAGAAGATCACGGTTTTGCCACCGGGAGAGACGAATTCGAAGTTCTCGCCTTGCGCCACGGCGTCGTCGCCGGTGCCGCAGCCGGCGATCACCAGCAACGTCGCGATTCCGAGGATGCACAACGTGACCAGCCGCCAACCCAGCGGCGCCAGTATGCGGGTCCTCCTACGCTCAGGGCCTGGCTCCATCACTGTGTCGCTACCTCAGGCTCCCGTGGCAAGGGGGTCAGAAGCACCGGCAGGTTCCGAATAAACGATGTCCACCAACGCATCCCCGTCGTACATCAAGCTCGTCAGCGACGCCAACGAGCACTGACGCTTCCGCGGATCGTGCCAAAGTCGTTGCCCTTCAAGGAATCTCCGCAACGTGTACACCGGTAGCTGGTGACTGACGCAGACTGCCTCATGCCCCTTGGCCTCTTCGCGGGCCTTGTTGGCGACTGCGAGCATGCGGTGCGCCAGCTGGATGTACGGCTCGCCCCAGCTCGGGGTGAACGGGTCGCGCAGTTTGATCCAGTGCCGGGGGCGCCGCAATGCGCCGTCACCCACCGAGACCCGCAGGCCCTCGAAGGTGTTGTCGGCCTCGATGAGGCCCTCGTCGGTGATGATCTTCAGTCCGTGGGCGTCCGCGATCGGGGTCGCGGTTTCCTGCGCCCGCTGCAGCGGGGAGGCGAACACGTGGGTGATGTCGTGATCGGCCAGGGCGTCGGCGACCGTCTGCGCCTGTTTCGCGCCGAGCTCGGACAGGTGATAGCCCGGCAGTCGGCCATAGAGGATGCCGTCGGGGTTATGGACTTCCCCGTGTCGCATCATGTGCACGATTGTGCGCATCAGTTCTCCTTCAGGGCCCGGGCAGCGGCGGTCGCAGCAGCCGGGAGTGCCCCGGCTATAACACCGAAAGCATCCCCGTCCAAGGCCGCGGATACAAACCAGGCTTCGAATGCACTCGGCGGCGGGTAGACGCCGGCATCGAGCAGGGCGTGGAAGAATGGCGCAAAACGCCAGGTCTCGGTGTTTTTCACCGCCGCATAGTCGGTGATGGGGGTATCGGTATCTGCGGTGAAGAACACGCTCACGAGGTTGCCCGCGTACTGCACGCGGTGGCCCACACCCGCAGTGTTCAGTGCATCCCCGATGAGGGTTCCGAGCTGTTTCGAGTTGGCGTCGAGCGCGGCGTAGACGGCGTCATCCGCGTGCCGCAGGGTCGCCAACCCGGCAGCGACCGCGACCGGATTTCCGGACAGGGTGCCGGCTTGGTAGACAGGACCGGCCGGGGCCAGGTACGCCATGATGTCGGCGCGTCCGCCGAATGCTGCGGCCGGGAGTCCACCGCTCATGACCTTGCCGAAGGTGTAGAGATCACCGGCAACGCCTTCGAGACCGAACCAGCCGGCCTTGCTCACCCGGAAACCGGTCATGACCTCGTCGATGATGAGAAGTGCACCATCCGCGCTGGTGACGTCCTTGAGACCCTGATTGAAGCCTTCGACCGGGGCGACCGCGCCCATGTTCCCGGCTGCGGCCTCGGTGATGATCGCAGCGATCTGCCCGGGGTATGCCGCAAATGTCTCGCGGACGGCGGCCAGGTCGTTGTACGGCAGGACGATGGTGTCCTGGGCCTGCGCGCCGGTGACACCGGGTGAGGTCGGCAGGCCCAGCGTGGCCACACCCGAACCGGCGTCGGCGAGCAAGGCGTCGACGTGGCCGTGGTAGCAGCCGGAGAACTTGATGATCTTGCTGCGACCGGTGAATCCCCGGGCCAGCCGCACCGCCGACATCGTCGCCTCGGTGCCCGAGTTCACCAGCCGGACCTGCTCGACCGGGGAAACCCGCTTGATGATCTCTTCGGCCAGCTCGATCTCGGCCTCGGTCGGCGCGCCGAACGACAGACCCGTGGTCGCCGCCTTCTGCACCGCCTCGACCACCGCCGGGTGGGCGTGGCCCAGGATCATCGGGCCCCAGCTGGAGACCAGGTCGACGTAGCTGTTGCCGTCGGCGTCGGTCATCCGATAACCGGATGCGCTGGAGATGAACCGCGGGGTTCCGCCGACGGAATTGAAGGCTCGAACCGGCGAGTTCACTCCGCCTGGGATGGCACGGGATGCGCGCTCGAAGAGCTGCGCTGACTTATCGGTGGCATGCGACACGACCTCCAGTGTGGCAAACGCCGACCCGACAACCGAAAATGGCGGGCTCCGGCGACTCTGACCTGCCCTTTTGCTCGCGCTGGTCTTCGCTGCCCGAACCAGGATCTTGCGAGTTCAGCGGAACCGGGCACCCAGACCCGACGGTGCGACGTGGATCTCTGTGCTCCGGATCGAACCAGGTGCATCTGGGTCACCTCGACCCAGGGCAAGCGCGTCGGATGGCCGCCGCAATCGTGCAGAGGCGACCACGACTGCCGGCCACACCAGTTCGGCGACCACGGTCACGCGTTCGGCGAGCCCGAGCAGTGCCCCGCCCTGGGTTTCGTAGGCGGTCCAGGCAAGCAGAAGAAAGAGTGTGCCCGACGCCGCGGTCGCAGCGGGGATCCGGAGCGCGGCCGGCGCCGCCCTCGACCGGGATACCGCGAGCGCGGGCCACAGCGCCAGCAGGAATGCCGAGACGCAGGTTGCCGTGAGATGCAGGGTCGCTGTCAGCGTGATCGGAAGCGCTGCGACCGCCACACCGCTGGCACCACCGGCAACGAGAACAACACGGGCGATCGGCCGCACCATGAACAAACCCAGACCCACCGCGATCAGGCAACCAGCACTGAGCGCGATCCCGAGGGACATGACCCATTCGGCGCGGTCCGATGCAGCCAGCACGCTCAGTGTCTGACGGATCGGGTTGTGGCCGGCCGTGGTCAGCTCATCCGCCGCGGTCGCGGTGACGAGCAACAAGACCGGGGCCGTTGCCGCCGAGACCCGCGCCCAGCGCGGCACGATCAGACCGGCTGCTTCCATGAGGGTTTCAACCACGGTCGGCGGCGGAATACTCCGTGTTCTGACATCAAAATTTTCGATCGGACAGCAATTCACGACGATCGGGCCGAACCGAGCCTGCCCGCGTCCGGCATGTCCGAATCGGGCTGTGATGGTGTGTTCAGTGAGGTTGCGTTCAGTCTGGATCGGACAACAGGATCAGCAGCAGTTCGGCTCGCGTCCGGGCATCGGTGAGATCGATGCGTAGTAGGCGCTCGATGCGGTCGATCCGATTGCGAAGTGTGTGTCGATGAACCCCGACTGCCAGGGCCGCCGGATCCCACTGACCGTTGGCCTGCAGGTAGGCCTGCAAGGTTTCGACAAGATCGCTCCCCTGCTCGCGGTCCTGGTCCACCAGCGGACCGAGCCGCGAGACCCGGGCCCCGCGCAGCGCCTTCCGGACCGGATCGAGCGCCAGCAGCGACCGTTGCGCCAAGAGATCGACCACTTCACCCTCCGCCGCCACATCCGCGGCCAGCCTGGCATGGCGGGCGGACTCGGCGATCCCATCAACGGCCACAACCGAACCCAATCCACCGCGACAACCACCGATCCCGACGACGCCGAGGACGGATTCCGCAACGCGCCGCTGGTCTTCCCCACGCAGCAGAACCACGATCTCCTGTCCCAGGTGGTGCACGAACACCGGTCGCCACCGCGATCGAAGTTCGACGGCCGCCGCGATCGCTGCCTGCTGCGCCGCCGCAACACTGCTGAATGTCGCGGTGGCAACGCGAACCCGGCCGTCCCGATCAGCCGCCCGCAGCACGATGTTGCGTGCGGCCGCCGGTGGCGGACCGGCCACCGCCATCATCAGGGCATCAGCATGCAAGGCTTGTTGATCACGCTGCACCTGAAGGGGTTTGGCGTGCTCCAGACCGAGCAGCGAGGTCGCATGCCCCAGTAGGACCCGCTCGAGGTCGCCCAGCGGTGACGCACTGAGCACTGCGAGGTAACCGAATACGCTGCCGCCGACGCTGATCCGCTGGATCGTGACCGTGTGCTCTTCGGTCATCGTGACACCACTTGCCGCATTGGGATCACGCGTGACCTCACCGCGCACCATCTCGATCTGTTCGGCACCGACAACAGCGGGCCGTGAACTCACCAGTTCGCGTTCATGATCGAGCAACACGACAACGGCATCGATCGCCTCCCCCAACTCGCGGACGACCGCGGGCATCCCACCGGATATCACTGCCCTCGTGATCCGCGGTTGGGTATGGGACGCGCGAACGAATTGGTCGTATCGCTGTTCGGCGATCCGATCGAGCACCGCCCGGGCGATCGCCGAGAACGGCACCGGCAGCGGCACCTCGACCAGTGGGATGCCACAATCGTCGGCCGCCTCGATGAGATCCCGGGGGACGTGGTCGAAACCGAGGCCCACACCGAACCCGACGCCGGCGATACCGGCCTCACCGAGTCCGCGCAGATAGTCGAGACGTCCCTCCCGCGACTCCGGCAGTCGTAGTCCGGTGGTGAGTAGCAGTTCGCCCCCGGCCAGCCATTCCTGTGGCGCCGGGAGTTCCGACGGCAACGCGCAATCGATGTCCCGGTCGATCCCGGCGCGGCCACCGAGCAACGTCAGGCCGAGGTCGCGCTGGGCGAGCAGCCAACGAACCGTTGTGCTCACTGCCGCTACCCCCTGAGTTCACCTGCTACGGAATGGCCCAGACCTGGGATGACCTTCAGTCGATTGTACAGAGTGGCAGGTTGGTGACCCGGTGTTGGACAAACTGTCAGGATCCGGTTTGCGGCCCCGCGGCGAAGACTGGGTGGCGGTAGGAGTTTCCATCCACCCGCAACCGAAAGTGACCTGGTGTCATGGCACACGAGCCCCTGAAGAACTACATCAACGGCGTCTTCGTCGCCTCGGATTCGACCGCGACCATCGATCTGATCAATCCCACCGATGAGTCCGTGGTCGGGGTGTCGCCGATCTCGACCCGATCCGACATCGATGCCGCGATGGCCGCCGCCGCACTGGCCTTCAAATCGTGGGGCAAGACCACCCCCAAGGTCCGCCAGAAGGCGCTCCTGGCACTGGCAGACGCCATCGAGGCGAACTCGGATGCACTCGTGGCCGCGCAGGCCCGCAACACCGGACAGCCCGACGAACAGATCGCCGACGAAGAAGTCACCGTCGGTGCCGATCAGATCCGGTTCTTCGCCGGTGCCGCACGACTCCTCGAAGGTAAGTCCGCGGGCGAATACATGGATGGCTTCACCTCGTACGTGCGTCGCGAGCCGGTCGGGGTGATCGCACAGGTCACGCCGTGGAACTACCCACTGATGATGGCGCTGTGGAAGATCGGGCCCGCGATCGCCGCCGGCAACACCGTGGTCCTCAAACCGTCCGACACCACACCCGAATCCACGCTGGTCCTCGCCGAGATCTCCAAGGGCATCCTGCCCGACGGTGTGTTGAACGTGATCCTCGGTGACGGCACCACCGGCGCCGAGATCGTCGGACACCGGACTCCGAGCATGGTCTCGATCACCGGTTCGGTGCGGGCCGGGATCGCGGTCGCGGTCTCTGCGGCGCAGAACCTCAAACGAGCCCACCTCGAACTCGGCGGAAAAGCCCCGGCGGTGGTCTTCGCAGACGCAGATCTGGACAAGGCCGTCGACGGTATCGGTGAAGCGTCGTTCTTCAACGCAGGCCAGGACTGCACGGCGGTCACCCGCATCCTGGTCCACTCGTCGATCCACGACAAGTTCGTCGATGCCCTCGTCGACAAGGCCAACGGCACAACGGTTCCCCCACTCAACAACATCAACCACTTCACGAAGGTGACGTCGATCCTCGATTCGGTGCCACCGCACGCCACGGTGGCCACCGGCGGTAAACGGAAGGGCGACAAAGGCTTCTACGTCGAACCCACGGTGATCACCGGTGTGGAACAGACGGACTCCCTCGTCCAGGAGGAGACGTTCGGACCGGTGGTGACGGTGCAGGCCTTCGACTCCGAAGAACAGGCCCTCGAAATGTCCAATGACGTGAGCTACGGCCTGGCCTCCAGCGTGTGGACAACCGACAACGCCACCGTCGGCCGAATGAGCGCCGGACTCGACTTCGGCTGCGTCTGGGTCAACTGCCACATCCCGCTCGTCGCAGAGATGCCGCACGGCGGATTCAAGAGTTCCGGTTACGGCAAAGATCTCTCCAGCTACGGGGTCGAGGACTACACCCGCATCAAGCACGTCATGAGTTCGGTGGAATGAGGATGACAACAGTGAGCGTCAACTACCGCCTGCCCCAGGAACGCAACATCGTCACCTCGATACCCGGTCCGAAATCCGCCGCACTGCAAGGCCGCCGGGCGATGGCGGTGGCCGGTGGTGTGGGTTCGACCGTGCCGGTGTACGCCGCCGATGCCGACGGCGGGGTGATCGTCGACATCGACGGCAACTCGTTCATCGACTTCGGCTCCGGCATCGCCGTGACAACGGTCGGTGCCAGCAACTCTGCGGTCTCCGCCGCCGTCGCCGAACAGGCCGGACACTTCACGCACACCTGCTTCATGATCACCCCGTATGAGGGATACGTCGCGGTGGCCGAACGCCTCAATCACCTGACGCCGGGGGATCACCAAAAGCGCACGGTGCTCTTCAATTCCGGCGCTGAGGCCGTCGAGAACGCAATCAAGGTGGCACGGTTGGCAACCGGTCGCGATGCCGTGGTCGCATTCGACCATGCCTACCACGGTCGCACCAGCCTGACGATGGGCTTGACCGCCAAGACCGTGCCCTACAAACACGGTTTCGGCCCGTTCCCGCCGGAGATCTACCGAGTGCCGACGTCGTATCCGTACCGCGACGAACTCGACGGACCGACCGCGGCCGCGCGGTCGATCTCGCAGATGGAGAGCCAGATCGGGGCCGATCAGATCGCCGCGATCATCATCGAACCCGTGATGGGCGAGGGCGGATTCATCGTCCCCGCAACGGGTTTCCTTCCCGCGATCGCGGACTGGGCCAGGGCGAACGGGATCGTGTTCATCGCCGATGAAGTGCAGAGCGGATTCGCCCGGACCGGCGCCTGGTTCGCCAGCGAGCACGAAGGGCTTGTCCCCGATCTGGTCACGATGGCCAAGGGCATCGCCGGCGGTATGCCGCTGTCCGCGTTGACCGGTCGCGCCGATCTGCTCGACGCCGTGCATGTCGGTGGTCTCGGCGGCACGTACGGCGGTAATCCGGTGGCCTGCGCAGCGGCGCTCGCGACCCTCGACGTGATGTCCGATCTGGATCTGCCCGGTCGAGCACGCGACATCGAGGCCATCGCCGGAAGCCGTTTGCAGGCAATGGCATCGGTGACCGAAGAAATCGGAGAGGTCCGCGGACGCGGTGCGATGCTGGCCATCGAACTCGTCCACCGCGACGGCAAGAAACCGAATCCGCGCCTGGCCAAAGATCTGGTCGCCGCCTGCCTGGCCAAGGGGGTGGTGGTGCTCTCGTGTGGCACCTACGGCAACGTGATCCGACTTCTCCCGCCACTGGTGATCGGTGACGAACTCCTGCACGACGGCCTCGATGTCATCGAGGACGCGTTGAACGAACTCACCGGCCCCTAGGAGCAGTGCGTGCCCACGACATCAGCGCTCCATCCGCTCGATCCCCTACGCGAAGACGAGTTCCGGGCCACCGCAGCCCTGTTGCAACGTGATCAGGGTGTCGGCGATGGCTGGCGGTTCACCTCCATCGAGCTCCTCGAACCCGGCAAGGCCGAACTCGCCGACCACGCCGTCGGTGGCCCGGTCCCCGCACGTAAGGCCCTCGTCACCTGCCTGGACAGCGGCCGCAACACCACCTACAAGGCGGTGGTCTCGCTGACCGACGACACCGTCGAATCGTTCACCCACATCCCAGGTGCGCAGCCGAACTTCACCGTCGACGAGTTCGAGGAATGTGATGAGGTTCTACGCAGGCATCCCGATGTGATCGCGGCACTGGCCGGTCGCGGCATCACCGACCTCGACCTGGTCTTCATGGACACCTGGACCTACGGCGACGCGGTGGCGCCCGAGAAGTATCGGGACCGGCGGATCGGATGGTCGGACACCTGGGTCAAAGGCGAACCCGGCGCCAACCCCTATGCGCATCCGGTCAGCGGGCTGCACTGTGTCATCGACCTCAACACGATGGAACTGCTCGAGATCGAGGACACCGGCGCCGTGGATCCGCCCGAGGTCATGGGTGAATACGTCCCGGCCCGGATCCCGGAGCGCATCCGGGCCAAGTCAACTCGGGAACCACTCAAACCGCTGGAGATCACCCAGCCCGAGGGACCGTCGTTCACCCTCGACGGGAACCTGCTGACCTGGCAGAACTGGTCTCTACGAGTCGGTTTCAACCATCGCGAAGGAATGACGCTGCACACGATCAGTTACAACGATTGTGGTCGCGAGCGGTCGGTGGCACATCGACTGTCGTTCGCCGAGATGATGGTCCCCTACCGGGACCCGTCCGAAGACCACTACCGTAGAACAGCATTCGACATCGGCGAGTGGGGCCTGGGGTTCATGACCACATCGCTCGAACTCGGCTGCGACTGCCTCGGTGAGATCCGCTACCTCGACGCGGTCCTGCACAACAGCAAGGGCGAGCCGTACACCATCAAGAACGCCATCTGCATCCACGAAGAAGACAACGCCGTGCTGTGGAAGCACGTCGACCACGACGCCGGCGCCGAGGTCCGACGGATGCGCCGGCTCACCGTCTCGTTCCATGTCACGGTGGCGAACTACGAATACCTCGTCTACTGGCGCTTTTACCAGGACGGCAACATCGAATGCGAGGTCCGCGCCACCGGGATCATGGTGACCACACCGATCGCGCCCGGCGCCGCCCACCCCAACGGCACTCTCGTGGACGATCGGACCTACGCGCCATTCCACCAACATTTCCTCACCGCCAGGCTCGACCTCGACGTCGACGGCACCGAGAACACCGTCTATGCCAGCGAAACCGAGATCGAACCCATGGGTCCCGGCAATCCGTACGGCCTGTCGTTGGTGCAACGCAACACCCCATTGCGCACCGAACAGGAGGGCAAACAGGACATGAACTGGGCGACGCAGCGCGCCTGGAAGGTGGTGAACACCAACACCACCAACGGTTTGGGAACCCATCCGTCGTACAAGCTCGTTCCCGGCGATGCCATCCCGGCCATGTTCGATCCCGCCTCCCCGATCTTCGGGCGCGCACAGGTCATCGGGCACACCGTGTGGGTGACGCCCAACCATCCCGACGAGCGTTGGCCGGCAGGCGAGTTCGTGAACCAGTCCGCCACCGACACCGGACTCGGTGAATGGACCAAGGCCAACCGCAGCATCGACAACACCGACGTGGTCCTCTGGTACACCTTCGGTATCCACCACATCACCCGGCCAGAAGACTGGCCCATCATGCCGGTCGACACGGTGTCGTTCTGGCTCAAACCCTTTGGCTTCTTCGACCGCAACCCGTCACTGGACGTCCAACCAAACCCGAGCTCGCACTGCTCAACCGAAACCACAGGAGGCAACTGCCATGACTGAGAACACCACCGATCCGGTCACCGATTACCGGGACCTGCTGGACACCGTTCCGGCCGGCCTGTGGATCAACGGCAAGTCCGTCGACTCGGCCAACAATGAAACCTTCCCGGTCTACGACCCAGCCACCGGGACTTCGCTGCTGCAGATCGCCGACGCCACCCCGCAGGACGCCAAAACCGCTTTGGAAAGCGCACTCTCGGTCGCTGACGAGTGGGCAGGCACCGCGCCGCGGGTCCGCTCGGAGATCCTGCGATCGACCTTCGAGTTGATCCGCGAGAACGCCGACGACATGGCGATGATCATGACACTGGAAATGGGCAAGGCACTACCCGACTCGAAGGCCGAGATCAACTACGGTGGTGAGTTCTTGCGTTGGTTCTCCGAAGAAGCGGTCCGGATCGCCGGACGATTCACCCAGTCGCCCGCCGGTACCGGCAACATCCTGGTGAAGCACGCGCCCGTCGGCGTCGCACTGGCGATCACACCGTGGAACTTCCCGCTGGCCATGGGAACCCGCAAGATCGGTCCCGCGCTCGCCGCCGGCTGCACGATGCTGGTCAAACCGGCAAAAGAAACCCCGCTCACGATGTTGTACCTCGCGAAGCTTCTGAGCGAGGCCGGATTGCCCGACGGCGTCCTCGCGGTGCTGCCGACCAGCAAGGCAACCGATGTCACCGAACCCCTGATCGCCGACCCGCGGGTCCGCAAGATCAGCTTCACCGGGTCGACCGAGGTGGGTCGCACACTACTCGGCGATGCCGCCGCGAACGTACAACGGACCTCCATGGAACTCGGCGGCAACGCACCGTTCCTGGTCTTCTCCGATGCCAACCTCGACCTTGCGATCGAGGGCGCTTTTGCGGCCAAGACCCGCAACGGCGGAGAGGCCTGCACCGCGGCCAATCGCTTTCTGGTTCACGAAGACATCGCCGAAGAGTTCACCTCGGCCCTGGCGGACAAGATGGAGGCCCTGGTGCTCGGACCGGGTTACGACCCGAAGACCACCCTGGGCCCGATGGTCAACCGCAAACAACAGGAGTCCATCGCCGCGGCCGTATCCGACGCGGTGGCCGGCGGAGCGCGCGTACGCCTCGGCGCCGACCCCTCCGATGACGCCGGATGCTTCTACCCGGCCACCGTGCTGGACCAGGTCGCCGCCGATGCCGAGATCGTCAGGAATGAGATCTTCGGTCCCGTCGCCGTGATCAGCACCTTCTCCACCGAGCAGCAGGCAATAGATGCCGCGAACTCCACTGAATACGGCTTGGCCGCATACCTTTACACGACCGACCTCGACCGGGCGCTGCGTGTCGCCGACAAGATCGAATCAGGCATGGTCGGCATCAACCGGGGCGTCATCTCCGATGTCGCCGCGCCGTTCGGTGGCGTCAAGCAGTCCGGGATAGGACGTGAAGGCGGCTCCGAGGGCATCTACGAGTACCTGACCACGAAATACATCGCGCTGACCTAGCCCTTGGATGAGAAACCAAGCGGTGCACACGCCCGTCTGACCGAACTATTTCGTCATGCTATCGAAAGGGGTTGAGGCTGACTACGTTTGGTCAGAATTACCCCTTGCGAACATGCGTTCGAATAGGTACAGTGGAGTCAATCGACCACACGCATCATGTATCTGACGCCTTCCCCGCAGACACACTCCGGTCGACGTTCCCGGTTCGTGTTCCCGCTGGAAGGTGCTGTGCCATGCGACTACTCGAGATGGTCGACGATCTGGTTGACCTGCCGATACCCGACGACGCGGATGTCGTGTTGGGGGTGGTGAAGGATCTGATCACGCTGCGCAACGCCACGGAGCATCAACTTGCAGTGTGTGCGGCGGTGATCGACGAGTCGGGGATCGCCCGTATGCCCGGGTCGACGACATCAAAGTTGTTGCAGGCCAATGGTGCGGCGCCGGCATCGGCGTATCGGTGGTTGCGCATCGGGTCTGGCTTGGCCGGCCTGGATCGTACGGCCGGATATTCGCGCGATGGATTCCTGTCGTCCGAGCACGTGGACGCGGTGGTCAAAGGTGTCGCCCATGTTGTCGGGCGGTCCGAGGATCCGATCACCGCCGAACAAAATATTGAGTTCGAGCGAAAACTGTTGAACCAGGCCATCTCCGGAGCACCACCGGCGGAGATCAGCGCCGCAGCCCGGGCACTGGGCAACGAGGTCGCCGCAGATACCGGTGGGCCGCCGCCGGCAGAAGACCGGTCGTTGAACAGTCTCGAATACAAAGTTCGTGAGGGCCGCTGTGTCGGCACGTTCGATGTGGATGCGGTGATCGGAGAGAAGTTGCACTCGGCGTTGGATCGCTGGTCCCGGGCACGTCCCGAACCCGACGGCTCGGATGATCCGCGGTCCCCGACCCAACGCCGCGCTGATGCGCTGCATCAATTGTTGGACTGCGGCGGTGGTGGGCAAACGTTGGTGTCGGCGCCGCGGACCGAGGTGATGGTGACCGTGCCCGCAGATCATCCCGAGGCCGCGACCCTGCCGTGGATGGGTCCGGTGACCGAAGCGACTGCTGCTGCGTTGGCCTGTGATTCGTCGATCACCTCCGTCACCCTTGATGGTCAAGAAGTCCCGGTTGATCTGAGTCCACCGAAACGTTTGTTCACCGGCCTGGTGCGTAAGGCGATCATCATCCGCGACGTCTGCTGTGTGAAGTGCGGTGGGCATGCCAGCTGGTCGGATTGTCACCACATCGTGCACTTCGTGGACGGCGGTCTGACCACGTTGGAGAACGGATGCTTGCTCTGTCGGACCTGTCATATGGCGGTTCATAACACCGGCTGGGACGTGATCATGGGTTCCGATGGACATCCTTGGCTGATCCCGCCGGCCGACATCGACCCGCAACGAAAACGTCTACCGGCCTACAACCGACGCACCCTGACCCTGGCCGCCTGACCCCGTCGCCGCCTGATCAGACCTCACCGACTTCCCTTCGCGCACCCGATCTCGCCGTCGGGACCGCGCATGAAAATTGACAACTCCACAGTGTGAAAGTGCGTGATGCTGCCGCCCGCGAAAGCCCGTTCAAGCAGGACCGACGGGCTCCGGCGGCAGCATCACGGCAACCGGCCTGCCGTTCAGTGGCCGATTCGGACAATTCGACCACCGAATCGGCGATCCCAACCGACGAAATGTCAGTTGCAGCATGGTGCTGCGCGGGAGATTGTTGCGCAATGACATCCACGACGCCCCGCGCCACTCCGGAACCGGAGACTGCATCGGGCACCTACGGCGACAAAGTTCTCGCAGTGGAACCGGGTGGTAACGAGTTCATTCCGCTCGATGCACGCCACGGTAAGCCCCGCGGCCTGTTCTGGACCTGGACTGCCCCCAACCTCGAATTCGCCACGATCTTCCTTGGCATCCTCGCAGTCCTCTACTTCGGCCTGACCTTCTGGCAGGCCGTCGCCGCGATGGCCCTGGGCAATCTGCTCGGTGCCGCTGCCCACTTCCTGTTGTCCGCGCGCGGCCCGCTTCACGGTGTGCCACAGATGGTGCTCGGCCGCTTGGGTTTCGGGTACCGAGGCAACATCGTCCCGGCGACCTTCATGGCCGTGATGTGTGGTGTCGGGTGGTTTGCGACCAACAGCGTCAGCGGCGCGCTGGCCCTCAACACGCTCATCGGTGTGCCGTCCGCGATCGCGCTGCTCATCGTCGTGGTCTTGCAGACGGGCTTTGCGTTCTTCGGGCACAACCTGGTTCAGAGCTTCGAACGGGCCGCCGCACCGGTCCTCGCGATCATCTTCGTGATCGCCGGCATCTTCATCTTCAGCGAAGCAGACCTTTCGATGCCGTCGTTGGGCGAAAGTGGCGGCACACTCGGCGGATTCCTGCTGACGGTCGGTGCAGCCTTCGGGTACACCGCCGGTTGGACGCCCTACGCCGCCGACTTCACCCGCTACCTCCCGAGGGATGTCTCCAAGCTCCAGACCGGGTTCTTCGCATCCAGTGGCCTGTTCATCTCCACCACCGTTCTGATGGCGATCGGCGCGGCATCGGTCACGATCGGCTTCGACCCCGACTTGAACTACACCGACGCATTCACCTCGTCGATGCCTTCCGTCGTCGCCAACCTCACCTTGCTGGCGATTGCCATCGGCGCCGTGGCGGCGAACGCGATCAACCTCTACTCCGGCGCCATGGCCTTTGTGACAATGGGATTCAAGTTCTCCGTCGGAATCCAGCGGGCCCTGGTCACCGCAGTCTTCGGTGTGGTCGGATTCCTGGTGGCCTGGTGGGCCCTGGCCGACGCGGCCGCGAACTATGAGACCTTCCTACTGATCGTGGCCTATTGGATCGGACCGTGGTTGGGCATCATGTTCGCCGACCAACTGCTGCGCCGGAACCGGCCGATCGCCGAATTCCTTTACAACCCCAAGTACTCCAACTGGGGCGGACTCATCTCGTTCCTGGTCGGGCTGGTGGTCTCCGTACTGCTGTTCGGCAATCAGGAACGCTGGGTCGGCTATGTCGCCGAAACGGTGCCCGAGCTGGGCGACATCGCCTTCTTCGTCGGGTTCGTCATCGCTTTCGTCGGCTACCTCCTGTTGTGCGGCAAGAAGATCAACAAGGACTACCGGTCGGTCTGATCAACCATCCGTTGATCTGCGGCCGATGACCCGAGCCCGACTGATCACCCCTCGGACTGCTCCACAAGTGGTTCTGATCAGTCGGCTCTGCGACGGCCCTGTGCGCGATGAGCGCACAGGGCCATCAGCAGTCCCGGATAGGATTGCGGTGCAGTGAAATCGAAGCCGATCAATCCACGGATCCGTTCCAGACGCTGATACAGACTCTGCCGCCCCAGATTCAGCGCCGCTGCCGACCGGGTGGCGCTGCACCCGTTCCGCAGATGGACTTCGAGGGTGTGGATCAACTCCGAGCCGTGGGCGTTGTCCCAGGTGATCACCGGTCCGAGCGCTGCGGCCGCCAACTCGGATCGCACGTTATCCGGCAAGGTCTCCACTGCCAGGTCCGCGGCCAGCGCCCGGACCGAGGTGACCGCATCCGCGTGTGAACCCGACCGCCGATCGGCCACCGCGAGCGACAGCGCGTGACGTACCCGCACCAGCGCCGATGAGAGTTCATGCGCGTCAAGGCGACACGGATCGCCCACCACCACCGTCGCGGCACCCGAACCACCCGCGTAGGCACCGACTATCTCGGTCACGTCGTCGCGGTCGAGCCTCGACGGCGCGATCAGGGCAAACGCGGTCGCATGTACCTGCGCGTGCATCGACTGCGCCGAGATCCGTTTGGCAGCAGAGGCGCTGAGCTGCGTGGCCATCCGCGGTGTCGGCACATCAACCGCGACCGGAACGATCCTCGCGGACGCCGACGGCCGAAAACCCGCTGCCCCCAACCGCATCATCAGATCGGACCGACGATCGATACGGGCCTCGAGCAGATCCGAGACCAACGCCGACGCAGCCCGATGCGGAAGTCCGCCGAGCTCCCGCGACAACGATAGTGTCACCCCGAGCGGCCCGGCCCCGACCTCGAGCATGCTGATCAACCCGGCCCGATCAAGCGGCGATCCCGGGCCGGCGATCAACCTTGCGATGACCTCTCCGCGCATCCCCACCGGCACCGCCGCCACCTGCGCATCCACGGCCTGCCACGCCGAATGATCGTCGTCGACGCCCTCGGCCGCCATCAACGCGTTACCGCTCCCCACGAGCACGAGCGGGCAACCAGTCGCGGCTGCAATACGTTTCAGCATCGCAGGCGCACCGTTGCCCGCCGCCATCTCTGCGTGCAGTTCCGTACCGAGTTCACCTCGCCGACGCAGCAGCGCAACCTCGCCCGACACCAGATCAGTGTTGGCCGACCGGCACAAATCGATGAACGGGATCACCGTGCGCAGCACGATCAACGGGAAGTGCACGGCCGAGGCCTCGCGCACCATTTCGTCCGGCACCTGGTCGAAGGTCCGGCCCATCTCGATGGCCACCCCCGCAACCTTGCGCTGCGCGAGTTCCCGAATGTAGTGCCGCCTCGTCCCCGCATCGACCCCGGCCAACCCGAGTCCGGTGGTCAGCAGCAGTTCACCGCCCGACAGCAGCGGCCCGATCTCGAAGATCTCGCTCGAATGCACCCACCGAACCTCGTTGTCGAGGCCGTCGTACCCGCTCAGGACCTGCGGATCAGCGGCCGCGAGATGCCGGTCGAGCACGTTCCGCAATGTCAGGACCATGGCGTCCCCTTCTCACCGATCGACGTCAGGGACCGGACGGAATGCACGCCGGCCAGCATCGCTACCGGGACACTATGTCGGTTGCCGCGAGTCCGCATCCCGGGCACCGTTGCTGGCATGACGACATCCCTCGATGTTTCCCCGACCACTCTGCTCGAGATCGCCTACGCCGAAGCCAGGCAGAGCCTGGCCGAGGGCGGGATCCCCATCGGCGCGGCGCTGTTCGCCGCCGACGGCACGCTCCTCGGACGCGGTCACAATCGGCGGGTACAGAACGACGATCCCTGCGTCCACGGCGAAACCGATGCGTTCCGCAACGCCGGCAGGCAGACCGACTACCGGTCCACGATCATGGTCACCACACTCTCGCCGTGCTGGTACTGCTGTGGACTGATCCGTCAGTTCAACATCGGGACCGTGATCATCGGCGAGAACACCACATTCCGCGGCGGCGAGGATTGGCTCATCGAGAACGGCGTCTCGGTGACCGTGCTCGACGACCCCCTGTGCGCCTCGATGATGTCGGAGTTCGTCGACCTCAATCCACTGCTGTGGAACGAGGACATCGGTGTCGCCGTGGACACCGAGACCCCGAAGGAGAGCACGTCGTGAGCAGTCCCATTCTGACCGTTGACATCTCGCAGTGGCGCGCCGGAGGTGAGGCGGCGGAGGCTCTGTGTGCGGCCGTGGACAAGAGCCTGCAGCAGGCCGGATTCCTCCTGGTCACCGGACACGGCGTCGACCCGCAGCTACCTGCCGCATTGCGGTCGGCGGCACGCGAATTCTTCGCGCTGCCAACCGAAGTGAAGCAAAAGTACGCCGTCGCGGTGGGTGGGCGCGGCTGGATCGGTCCGGGCATGGAGGCCAACGGATACGCCGAAGGCACCGAGACACCACCGGACCTCAAGGAGACCTACAACTGCGGCGCGCAGACCCCGGTCGGCGATCCGGAGGTCGACGCCCTGTGGTTCCCGCCGGACGTCTGGCCGCAGGAGGTCCCGCACCTGCATGGGTTGTTCGTCGAATACTGCAGCCAGATGAAGTCCCTGTCCGACGATCTGCTCGATCTGATGGCGGCATCGCTGGGCCTGGCCGGGCAGGCCAATCCCTTTCTCGGCCTGACCGATCTCGCAACCTGGACCGCGAACATCAACCACTACCCCGCGATCACCGAGACCGGGCCGGTCGAAGACGGCCAGTACCGGATCGGACCCCATACCGACTTCGGGACCGTGACCGTGCTCGACCGCGAGCCCGGTGCCGGTGGGCTGCAGGTCTACAGCACCGAAGGCGGATGGGCCGATGCCCCCTACGATCCGGCGGCGTTGACGATCAACATCGGCGATCTCCTCGAATACTGGACCGGCGGTCGGTGGCCCGCCGGACGTCACCGTGTCCTGCCGCCGCAGGCCGATACCCCCGATGAGGACCTCGTCTCACTGATCTTCTTCTATGAGGCCAATCACGATGCAGTGGTCACGCCGCTCGAACCACCCATCGGCGCAGAGGCCGGCCGCCCACCGGTGACCTCGGGCGATTTCATCCTCGAACGTCTCGACGCCATCACCGTCGTCCCATCGACGTGATGGCGGATTGAGCGTCGCCTCCGCTGGGTAGGCTCGAAATCATGACTGCCATCGAAGCCAGCTCAGACGACATCTCGGCCGACCTTCCGGGAACGGAAACCCCAGAAGCTGACGAAGCGTTGCTCGTCGACAATCTCCGGCTCGCACTGGATGGTCGGTGGCGAACTACCCGGGAACACGTTCGCGAACAACTGAACCGAGCCGACCTGCTGCCCGACCCCTCTCGCTCCCTGGGGCAGGCGCGCGCCCGGATGCTCGAGGTCATGGGTGAGCTGACCGAGGCCGGATTCGCCCGAGCCGGTTTCCAGGAACATCATGGCGGCACCGGTGACATCGGCGCATCGATCACTGCGATCGAACTGCTCGGCTACGCCGATCTGTCGTTGATGGTCAAAGCCGGCGTCCAATGGGGTCTGTTCGGCGGCGCGATCGAGAACCTGGGCACCGAGCGGCATCACAAGAAGTATGTCGAGGGCCTGATCAACCTCGACGTCCTCGGTTGCTTTGCCATGACCGAGACCGGGCACGGTTCCAATGTGCAGGCGTTGCAGACCACCGCCACCTACGACCCGGCGACCGACGAGTTCATCGTCCATTCGCCCACGCATCTGGCCCGCAAGGACTACATCGGCGGCGCCGCGCAGCACGCCAGGGTCGCGGCGGTGTTCGCCCAGTTGATCACCGGTGGTCCCGGCGAAGAGCCCACCGGTCGCGGTGTGCACTGTCTCGTCGTTCCGATCCGGGATGCCGACGGCAACGATCTGCCCGGAGTCACCACGAGCGACTGCGGCTACAAGGGCGGACTCCCCGGAGTCGACAACGGGCGCATCACGTTCGACCACGTCCGCGTCCCGCGCGAGAACCTCCTCAACCGTTACGCCGACGTCACGGCCGACGGCACCTACACGTCCCCGATCGAGAACCAGAACCGTCGCTTCTTCACGATGCTCGGCACCCTCATCCGCGGCCGGGTCAGCGTCGCCGCCACCGCGGGGGCGGCGAGCCGTAAAGCGCTCACCATCGCCACCCGATACGGCCTGGAGCGCAAGCAGTTCGAGTCCCCCGACTCCACCGACGAGATCACCGTCATGGACTACCTGGGTCATCAGCGCAAGCTCCTGCCGCTGATCGCGAAGTCGTACGCGCTCGCCTTCGCCCAGAACGAGATCATCGAAGAACTCCACGAGGTCCAGTCCGCGGAGGCCGCCGACGAGGATCGGCAACGCGAATTGGAAACCGCCGCAGCCGGTTTGAAGGCGATGACCACTTGGCATGCCTCCAACACCATCAACGTCTGCCGCGAGGCCTGCGGCGGCGCGGGTTACCTCGACGAGAACCAGCTGTCGATCCTGCGTGGTGACATCGACGTCTTCACCACGTTCGAGGGCGACAACACGGTCCTGACCCAACTGGTGGCCAAGGAATTGCTCTCGGCATACGCCGACGACGTGCGCGGCCTCAACGCCGTGGGCTGGGCCCGGTTCATCGCCGGGATGGCCCGCGACGTCTTCCTCGAGAAGTCCGCGGCCCGCCAGGTCGTGCAAACGCTGATGGACGGCAGCGACGAGGATCCCGAACAGTCCGATCTGACCAACCGCGGCACGCAGATCCGGCTTCTGCGCAACCGTGAGGATCATCTCCTGCGAACCTGCGCCAACCGGCTGCGCCGCGCCACCGACGAGGGCAACGACCCGTTCGAGGTCTTCAACAGCGCACAGGATCACCTGCTGAAGGTCGGCACCGCACACACCGAGCGGGTGGTGCTCGAGGCATTCATCGAGGCGATCGACCGCTGCGACAGCAAGGCCGGCACCGAGTTGCTCGGCAAGGTCTGCGACCTGTTCGTCTACTCGACGCTCGAAGCCGACCTCGACTGGTTCCTGATGCACCGGCACGTCTCCGTCGAACGGGCCAAGGCCATCCGGCGCGGTGTCAACGAACTGTGCCTGAGCCTGCGTCCCCACGCCCGCACGCTCGTCGACGGGTTCGCGGTGCCCGAGGAACTGCTGCGAACAGCGATGATCGACGACCAGACGGCCTGACCAACGGCAACAACGGCACGCTCGACGGTCGGTTCGGCACGCTCGACGGGGACGGTGGTCAGTCGGGCGTGTCGCCGGGGCGACGTTTCGGTCCCAGGCCCATCTGCACAGCCTGATGGGCCTGGACCAGCTCGGAACGGAAGCGGTCGACGTCCCGGGCCCAGGCCTGCGCCAGGCGGCCGCCGCTCAGTTTCACGCCGACACCGCCCCGGCGTCGGGGCACCGCGGACAGCTCGCCGAGCGCCGGTGCACTCTCCCACTTCGCGTGCTCGTGGCCGTGATTCTCCGGAAAGATCTCTTCGATCTCGTCGAGGCGGATGGTCTGTGCACCCTGCCGCAGTGATGACTCGGTGAGCCGGACGCTGACATGGGTGCGCGCCGCATAAACCTGGAGCAGAGAGAAACCGCCGATGAGTACCGCGAAGGCCAGCAGCGCGGGCCAATGCAGCTGACCGCCGCCGACGATCTCCGTGATGAGCACGATCAGACAGAGCACCGGGCCGATGGCCACCACCCACCAGGCACCGCCGGGCTCATAGAACAGGGTCTCGCCCTCTGCCGGATCCCACTCGCGATCGCCGCTCATTTTTCGTCTTCGAACCAGGGATCCGAGGAGGGCCGGAACGCCATCATCGATCCGATGAGCGCGATGACGCTGAACAGCAGGGGCAGCGCGGCAGCGCCCTTGATCAGGAACGACGCCATGATCCCGAGTGCGACCAACATCAGGGTGAACACGGCCACCGCCGACCGCCACCGCGGATCGCCGGGGAACGCCTTACGCGCCGCGAACAGCAACGCGGCCCCGATGGCCGTGAAGAAGACCCCGAGGGCCACGAACCCGCCGATACCCTCGATCAGGCTCGCGACGATCAGCCCGACCCCGTAGAGGCCCATCAGCGCACCGCTGATCGTCCACAGCCAGTAGGCGCGAGTGACCAGGGTCGGCGGTGCGGCCGGTTCGACAGGCTTGCTGCTCACGTTCGGTCTCCTGGCTCAGATCTGTTGTCTTCTGGACTGTAGTCATCGGGACCGGCGTGTGGTTGGTATCCCTCGGGACGATCCCCGGCCTCGCCGCCGTAACGGGGCGCCTGGGGGCTCGGCTGATCCTGTCCATGGGGTTGCTGCCACTGCTGGGGCTGCTGCCCGTACTGCCCGTACTGCTGCGGCGGATACGGCGCGTTGTACTGCGGGGTGTAGTGGTTCTGGGAGTTGTAGTACGACGGCGGCCGCTGCTTCTTGTCTTTGCGCCACCGCGTCATGTCCCTGCAGTACTTGTCAGAGTCCCGATGCATGAGCAGCACGCCGGCACCGAGGGCCGCCACTCCGCCGATCACGGTCGGGATCATCACCCAGGTGTCCGAACTGTCGGCGAAGAATGCCGACACCGTTTGCACGACGAGGAAGAAGCTGAAGAATCCCAGGGCCAGTCGTGCCCAGTTGTAGCCGATCCGGGCCAGCCAGGTGAGCCCGGCAAAAACCACCGCCAGGACCAGGCCCGTGACCGCGATGACCGCCCAGATCACGCCGTCGGGCAACTGCGCATCCGGATTGTCCTTGGCGACATCGTCGGCGGTGTCGAAGAACTGCCGGTATTGCGACCCGAAGATGACGCATTGGGCAATGATCACCAGGATCCACAGCTCGGTCGCGATCGCCGTGGCGTTCGGGATGGCCGGTTTGTTCGATGTGGGCTCCGTCGCGGCGCCGGGACTCTGGGCGGCCGGGGGCCCACCGTATGGGTTGTGGCCAGGGGACGTGGGGGGCACGGACATGCGTCCCAGCCTAGTTGGCGCCGCTCAGGCGGGCCTTTCCGAGTCGCCGACGGCGCTGGTGATCTGCCCTCGGCCATCGGCCATCCAGAAACGGTAGGCATCGAGGTCCACCCCGAGGATCGCGGTGCTCACATCCACCGGCACCCCTTCGCCGGCCAGCAACCGCACCAGCGGAAACCAGCCCGCTTCGTCGAGAGGGGGCTCAGAAAAGAGCTCGGATGCCCGTTTTCGGACCGGCACGTCAAATGCGCGACGCAGTTCGTCACTCGGCACGGGTTCCTGACGACCCCGTTTGGGCATCGGACGCGAGACGCCACCGAGCGCGAGTACCTGCGCCGAACCGTTGCGGCCATCACCCGGCGGGCATTGAACCACCGTGTCCCTGTCGAGCCACCGCCGAAAATCCATCGGGTCGAAGTCGAGGACGGCGGCCGACGCCTCGACCGGGATACCTTCGAGCCGAAGCTGACTCACGAAGTCGTACAGGTCATCTCGGCCGCGGAACGGCCCGGCGATCCCTCGCCTGCGTTCGATGGAGCTGGCAAATGCCACTTCAAGACGACTCGGTTGATCCGACACAGCTGCCCCCAGCACCCCGGTCACCATCAGGCCCCACCCCCGACGGGCAATCACTTATTGTTTGCGCTTGTCAATGTAGCGCAGATGCAACCTCATGCGCCCAATAAGTGAGGACGATGTCAGCTCCGGCGCGCCGGATGGCGAGCAGCGACTCGGCGATGGCCGCATCCCGATCGATCCATCCCCGTTCGGCGGCGGCCGTGATCATCGAGTACTCACCGGAGATCTGGTACGCGGCCACCGGAACATCGGATTCGTCGGCGATCCGACGGAGTACGTCGAGATACAGCATCGCCGGCTTGACCATCACGATGTCGGCGCCCTCGGCCAGATCCAGGTGCAGTTCGCGGGCGGCCTCCCGCAGGTTGGCCGGGTTCTGCTGATACGACTTGCGATCACCCTGCAGCGACGAGCCGACCGCCTCCCGGAACGGGCCGTAGAACGCCGAGGAGTACTTCGCGGTGTACGCCAGGATCCCGGTGTCGATGAATCCGGCATCGTCGAGGGCACTGCGAATCGCGGCCACCTGGCCGTCCATCATTCCGCTGGGCCCGACCATGTGGGCTCCGGACTGTGCCTGCACGACGGCCATCTCTGTGTAGCGCGCGAGTGTGGCGTCGTTGTCCACCACGCCATCGGGACGCACCACACCGCAGTGGCCGTGATCGGTGAACTCGTCGAGACAGGTGTCGACCATGATCACGGTCGAATCACCGAGATCGCTCCGCAGCTGCCGCAGCGCGACGTTGAGGATGCCGTCGGGGTCGGTGCCGGCGGTACCGACGGCATCCTTGTCCTCCGGCGTCGGGACGCCGAACAGCATCAGGCCCCCAACACCGGCCGCGACCGCCGCGTCGGCGGCCTTCCGGAGCGACTCGACGGTGTGCTGCTGCACCCCCGGCATCGAACTGATTGGACGGGGCTCGTCGAGCCCGTCGGCCACGAACATCGGCAACACCAGATGGCGCGCCTCGAGTGATGTCTCGGCAACAAGCCGGCGCATGGCCGGGGTGTTGCGTAGCCGACGGGGTCGATCGGAGATCGGACGGTAGAGATGTGCGGTCATGGACCCCAGCCTACGAGCGCGAGCGCCGGGCCTTCTTACGCGGCGGGGGCAGTGCGCCCTCGGCACGCAGACGTGCAGCGTGTTCGGCGAGCGCATCGACCAGCTCCGGCACCGAGGCATTCTCCGGACGCACGTCCACACGCAGACCGAACTCGGTCGCGGTTTCGGCGGTCTTCGGGCCGATGCAGGCGACGATCGTGCGCGCATGCGGCTTCCCGGCGATACCGACGAGGTTGCGGACCGTCGAACTCGAGGTGAAGCAGACCGCGTCGAAACCGCCGGTCTTGATCATCTCGCGGGTCTCGGCCGGCGGCGGCGCTGCCCGAACGGTGCGGTACGCGGTCACGTCATCGATCTCCCAGCCGCGGCCACGCAGGCCCTCGGACAGGGTTTCGGTGGCGATGTCGGCGCGCGGCAACAGGATCCGGTTCACCGGATCGAAGACGTCGTCGTACGGCGGGAAGTCTTCGAGCAACCCCAGCGACGACTGCTCGCCGGTGGGCAGCAGTTCCGGGTTGATTCCGAAGCTGCGCACCTTCTCAGCGGTGGCCTCGCCCACACAGGCGATCTTGACGCCGCTGAAAGCCCTTGCATCCAAACCGAATTCGGCGAACTTGTCCCAGACCGCGCGCACCGCGTTGGTGGAGGTGAAGACCACCCACTGGTAGCGGCCGTCGACCAGACCCTTGACCGCGCGCTCCATCTGAGCCGGGCTCCGGGGCGGTTCGACTGCGATCGTCGGGACCTCCATCGGGATGGCGCCGTGGGTGACGAGCCGTTCCGACATGTCGCCGGCCTGGTCCTTGGTGCGCGGCACGAGGACGGTCCAGCCGTACAGCGACCGCGACTCCCACCAGTTCAGCTTGGCGCGCTGTGCGACGACCTTGCCGATGGTCACGATCAGCGGCCCGGTCAGGGCGCTGCCGCTCTCGTTCAGGGTCGCCAGTGTGGCCTCGATGGTGCGCTGCTGGCAGGTGGTGCCGTTGACGGTGATCGCGGCCGGCGTCTGCGGCGCCAGGCCGTTCTCGGTCAGCGCGCTCGCGGTCTCGGCCAGATGTCCCGACGTCGCGTGCAGCACGAGCGGTCCGGGAGCAGCGGCCAGAGCCGCCCAATCGACCTCTCCGCGGACATCGGCCACGGCATGGGCCGAACCCAGCGGCATACCCGCGTAGCTCGGCACAGCGGCTGTGGCGGGCAATCCCGGGATGACCTCGAACTGTACCTGCGTGCGGGCCACCGCATTGACCTCGGCCAGGACCGAATCGGTGGTCAGCGGGTCACCGGCGACCAGACGGACCACATCGTGGCCCTCCCGCGCGGTGGCGACCAACGTCTTGGCGACCTCATTGGGGTCACCAAGGGCCGGCCGTACGTTGCTGACCTGGGTGTTGTCGTCATCGGCAGCGTCGGCGTCGGGCTGTTGCGCACCCTGCTGATCCGCACCCTCGGGCGCGGCGCTAATGTCTTGCTTGCTCGGTTTTGTGGCACCCGAACGAGACGTCTTCGACGCGGTCGGCTCACCGGATCCGGCACCGATCTGCGCGACGACCGCGGACGGCACGTCGGGGTCGATGAACACCGTGACGGCGTTCTCGATCGCAGTGCGGGCGCGGACGGTCAGCAACCCGGGATCGCCGGGTCCTGCCCCGACGAAGAGGATTCGTCCAGGCGTGATGACCTTTTTGGTTCGGCTCATGTTGCTCTCCTGCCCCGCTCGGGGCTGTAGCTCGGCCCGCCGGTCCTAGAGGAGCGTTTTCGCTCCCAGTTCCAGCAGTTCTGCGGCAAGTTCTCGGCCTAGTTCGGTCGCTCTCGAGACCGGGCCCACCACCGAGGCCCGGACGGCATCAGATCCGTCCTCGGCCACCACCGTCGCGCGGAGCGACAGTTCGGTGAAAATGCGCCCGCTCTCGTCGATCGACTCGACCACTTCGGCCATCGCACCGACCGGCGCGGTGCACCCGGCCTCGAGGGCCGTGAGTACCGCACGCTCGGCGTCAATCGCCGCACGGGTGGACGGATCATCCAACTCGGCGAGAATGCTCACCAGTTGGGCATCGTCTTCACGGCACTCCACGGCCAAAGCTCCCTGTGCAGGCGCCGGTAGCACCTGGACCGGATCCAACGCTTCGGTGACCTCATCAGCCCGTCCGATACGTACCAGTCCGGCCCTGGCCACCACCACCGCGTCGAGTTCACCGCTGGCGACTTTGCCCAACCGAGAATCTAGATTGCCTCGAAGGGGGCGGATTTCCAAACCGAGACCCAATGCCCTAAGCTGCGCGGCCCGTCGCGGGGCCGAGGTGCCGACGGTGGCACCGGGCAGCAGCTCGCCGAGCACCTTGCCACCCGCTGCGACCAGCGCATCTCGGGGATCTTCACGGGTCGGGATGGCCGCGATGACCAGGCCCGGCTCGGGTGCGGTCGGGAGATCTTTGTAGGAGTGGATCGCGACGTCGACTTCGCCCGCGGTCAACGACTGGCGGATCGCGGTGGTGAACACCCCGACCCCGATCTCCTGCACCGGCGCGGCCGACAGGTCGCCTGCGGTCTTGATGATGACCAGCTCCGCCGGATGCCCGGCAGCGATCAGCGCATCACGCACCGTGCCCGCCTGGGTGGTGGCCAGCAAGGAACCCCGGGTGCCGATCCGGATCGGATTGCGGCGTGTGTCAGAACTCAATTTCTCAAAGACCCTTTCGGGGTGCGTCGGTCTCACCGAGACCGACTTCGGGGGTTGAAACCGATTCTGCGGCACCAGGTTTGAGCTCGAAAAGCTCACGTAGCGCCTCGGCATATTGATCACCCTGCGGAGTACTCGCAAGTTGTTTGACACGCACCGTGGGCGCGTGCAGAAGTTTGTCGACCACCCGGCGGACGGTCTTCGCGACCTCGTCACGCTGCGGGTCGTCGAGGCCCGGGAGCCGGCTTTCCAGCCGCAGGATCTCCCCTTCGACGACCTCGGCCGCGCGCTGCCGCAGGGCCGTCACGGTGGGCGTCACCTCGGCCTGCCGCTGGTGGGTCATGTAGTCGGCGAGCTCGGCCAGGACGATCTCCCGGGCCGCGGTCTCATCGGCGTCGGCGGCCTTGGTGGCCTCGTCGCCGCGCAGACCTTCGATGTCGATGATGTGCACATTCGGCAGCCGCGCGGCCGCCGGATCGACGTTGCGAGGGAGACCAAGATCACAGATCACCAGCGGGCTCACAGAGGTCCGTCTGGCGAGCGCAGAGTGCACCTGCCCGACCCCCACCACGGCGCCGATCGTGCCCGTACAGGTGACCAGGACGTCGGCATCGGCCAGCGCCTCGGTCAGCTCGTCCATGGGGACCGCATGCGCGTTGATGCCGTGGTTCTTGGTCACATTGCCGGCCAGATGGCGGGCTTTCTCATGGGTCCGGTTGACCAGTGCGAGATCCGACACACCGGCGCGGGCCAGGTGTGCGGCGGCCAGTCCGCCCATCGCACCGGCGCCGAGCACGACGGCCGAGGAGATGTCGCGTCCCAGAACCGAACGGGCCCGATCCAGGGACACCGACACCACGGAGGCGCCGGCCCGATCGAGTCCGGTCTCACTGTGCACCCGTTTGCCCACCCGCAGGGCCTGCTGGGCGAACTCGTGGAGTACCCGTCCGGCGGAACGGTTGGCGTCGGCACTGGCGTACGACGACCGGATCTGGCCGAGGATCTGTTGTTCGCCGACCACCATCGAGTCGAGGCCCGCCGCGACCGAGAACAGGTGCTCGACGACGGCTTCGGAGTAGCGGACGTAGGCGTACTTGGTCATCTCGTTCACCGACATGCCCGAGTGCCTGCCCATCACCTCGCCCACGGCCTCCAGAGCCGGGTGGAAGGCATCGACGACGGCGTAGATCTCGACCCGGTTGCAGGTCGAGACGATCATGGCCTCGCTGATCTGCGAGCTCTCGAGGAGTTCGTCGATGAGCTTGGGCCGGTCGAATTCGGTGACCGCCAGCTGCTCCAGGATCGGCACCGGCGCACTGCGATGCGATACGCCGAACAGGAAAATACTCACACGCCCACCGACCTCTTGTTGGATCGCGCCCGGGGTTTCGGCGCCCGACCGCGCGGCAACGAATTAGGTTGCTCCGCTTCGTTTTCCGCACTGTGTCTGCGTGCTGCATTGAATGCCATCACCTGCAGCTCCAGCGCGAGGTCGACCGGTCGCACGAAGATGTGCTCGGGGACCTGCAGGGTGACGGCGGTGAAGTTCAGGATCTGTTGCACCCCGGCCGCCACGAAGGCGTCGCAGGTGACCTGCGCGTAGTCGTCGGCGGTGGCGAGCACCGCGATCTCCACGCCGTGTTCGACACAGATCGCGGGGACCTCGTCCAGATCGCCGACCAGCATCTCGCTGTCGTTGCCCGCGACGACGGTCCCGACGAGGTCGGGATCGGCATCGACCAGCGCGACGATCTTGATGCCCCGGCGGTCGAACCCGGCCCGGCTGACCAGCGCCCGGCCCAGATGTCCGGCCCCGGCGAGCACGACGTTGTGGTTGTTCTCGACACCGAGGGTCAGGGCGATACGCGCGATCAGCCGGCTGACGTCGTAGCCGACGCCGCGCACGCCGCCGGATCCCACATGCGAGAGGTCTTTGCGGAGGATCGCGGGGTTCACCCCGGCAGCGGTGGCGAGTTGATTGGACGAGACGACCAGGGCGCCGCTCTCACTGATCGAGCGCAATACGTGCAGGTACGTGGCAAGCCGGGCCACCGAGGCACCCGGGATGTCCGGCTGCCCCAACGCGGGACTTTTCGCCATGCCGACCGTCTTCCTCATCTGGGCTGCGTTGTTCGTGGAGCACGGACAAAAGTCCGCTCCCGAACACTTCGGTTTACGCGAACGTAACCACTCGACGGTCCACGGTACCGCTTGTGAATGCATTCACAAACTCGGCTACCACAGAAATCGTGAATTTCTGGCCGGGAGTCTGGACTAGTGTCCAGCAGACGTCCGCAAATCGGCTTCCAACCTGGGGATATCAACATCCCAATAGCTATGCTCACGACCGTCGAGCAGGACGACCGGCAACCGGTCACCGTATTCGGCGCGCAGAGAGGGGTCGGTCGCCGCGGCCGCGTCGACATCGATCTCTTCGAACTCGACCCCGAACTCGTCGAGGATCGGTTGCAGATCGGCAACAGCACGGGCGCAGGCGGCACAACCCGCCCGGGATAGCAGCGTGATCGTCACACCGACAGTCTCCCACTGCGCACCGACTACGCTTGAAGCGGACCGATCAGGGAGGCGAAGAGGAGTGACACGAACTCCAGGCGACGGGGACACCGGCGGCGATGATTCCGAGACCGACTCCCGCATCGAAGACAACGTCGACGACGCGACCGGGGCAGGATCAGGGCCCGAACAGGCCCACCGCAGGACCCACGACGATGCCCGCGACGTCGAACACGACGATGACGCGGTCGACGACGACGACGACGAGGTCCCCGGGAAACCGGCCACCCCGTCGGGTCCGCTGTCGCCACTGGCGAGCCGGGTCGGCCGGTTTCGTCAGTCCGCTGCCGAACTGCGCCAGTCACTGGCCGGTGAGGCCAGCGCGCAAGCCGCGCATTCCAAGCTCCGGGAACGTTCCCTGCGCGTTCCGAACGAGGGCACCGTCGCCACCATCGAGGTCGACGAGCCGGGTGTACCGACCGAGGTCCCGCCGGATCTGACCGCCGCCGCCTTCTTCGACGTCGACAACACCCTGGTGCAGGGCGCTTCGATGATCCACTTCGCCCGGGGCCTGGCCGCCCGCGACTACTTCAGCTACCGCGACGTCATGGAGTTCGTCTGGGCCCAGGCGAAGTTCCGTATCACCGGCCGCGAGAACTCCGGGGACGTCGCGCAGGGCCGGGAGAAGGCCCTCTCGTTCATCGCCGGACGCGAGACCGCAGAGCTGGTGCGCCTGGGCGAGGAGATCTTCGACGAGTTCATCGCCGACAAGATCTGGCCGGGGACCGCGTCCCTGGCCCAGATGCACATCGATGCCGGCCAGCAGGTCTGGTTGGTCACCGCGACACCGGTCGAGCTGGCGCAGACGATCGCCGACCGGCTCGGCCTGACCGGAGCGCTGGGCACCGTCGCCGAGAGCGTCGACGGCGTGTTCACCGGCCGGCTCGTCGGCGACATCCTGCACGGCCTCGGCAAGGCCCACGCCGTACGCACCCTGGCGATCCGCGAAGGGCTCAACCTCAAGCGCTGCACCGCGTACTCGGATTCGCACAACGATGTGCCCATGCTCTCGCTCTGTGGCACCGCGGTGGCCATCAACCCGGACGCCGATCTCCGAGATGTCGCCCGGGTCCGCGGCTGGCAGATCAGGGATTACCGCACGGCCCGCAAGGCCGCGAGGATCGGTGTGCCGACGGCGGTGCTCCTCGGCGCTGCCGGCGGTGGTGCCGCCGCCGCCGTCAAACACCTCCGCCGCTGACCCAAACCCCCGATGATGTGCCCTTTTGGCGCACCCGACCTGGGGTTTTGTTCGCCAAAAGGGCACATTATCGGGGGGCGGGGTCAGCCGAAGTAGATGCTCCCGCGACGACTGAGCATCTTGAAGAGGGTTTGCTGGATCTCTTCCCGAACGTGGTCGGTGAGGTCGAACACGACCATCGGATCGTCGGCGGCCTGCTCGTCGAAGTGACCGGTCTCGATCGGCGTCCCGAAATGGATCTTCCACTTCGACGGCAACGGCACCAGTCCCAACGGACCGAGCAGCGGGAACGTCGGGGTGACCGGGAGATACGGCAGACCCAGCAATCGGGCGATCGGCTTGAGGTCACTGAGCATCGGATAGATCTCTTCGGAGCCGACGATCGACACCGGGATGATCGGGACGCCCGCCCGCAGCGCGGTGGTGACGAACCCGCCGCGACCGAAGCGCTGCAGCTTGTAGCGGTCTTTGTAGAGCTTGCCGATGCCCTTGAAACCTTCGGGCCAGACCGCGGTGAGCTCACCACCCCGCAACAGCCGCTGCGCGTCGGCGGTGCAGGCCAGCGTCGAACCGGTGCGCCGGGCGATCTCGCTGATGAACGGGGTGTCGAAGACGAGGTCGGCCGCGAGCACCCGCAGGTGCCGGTTGGTCGGATGGTGGTCGTGCACCGCCACCGACGTCATCAGCGCGTCGATGGGGATGGTGCCGGCGTGATTGGCGACCAGCAGTCCCCCGCCGTCGAGCGGCAGGTTCTCGATGCCGCTGACCTCGACGCGGAACCACATGTCGAACAGCACCCGCATCGCGGGCAACCACACCGATTCGGTGAAGTGCTGATCGAAGCCGAAGTCGTCGACCTCGTAGTCGCCGGTGACCCGCTGCCGCAGGTATCCCGCGGCACCGGTGATCGAGTGGGCCACCGCGCCGCGGACGGCGTCGAGTCCGAGCAGCGACGACGACTCGGGTTCGGCGAACTCCCCCGCCGCCAATTTCGCCCCGACATCGGCGGTGATCGGCGTGACCGGCGCCTGATGAAAGTCGTCGGTGTTGGGATGACCGTTGGCCGGGCGGGCATTGTTGGTCGAATTCTGTTGCGGCGGATCAACTTTCACCCCACCCGGGGTCGCCTGGGAAGGATGTCGCCGTCGCGCACGCCCGTTCGGCCCCGGTGAACTCGAATAGAGCTCGATCACCTTCGCCGTCCGCGCATCAGTTGTTCGGTCCCGACCCGGCACCAGCACACACCTCCCTCAAGCTCAACGCTTGCCACCCCTGGATGTCGCATTCACGCCACAACATCTTGATTGTCCCCGCCTCGACGGCTTTCGCGCCACCCCATCTGGTTTCCGATGACAAATTGCCTGCTGGTTCACGTCAATTGCATCGCAGCCCTACGTGCCCATCGCTCCATGCGATACCAGGCCTCCGGCGAGATCACCGGTTCCAGAGGTTTCCGCGACAGAAAATCGTCGAACGTCTCGATGCTCGTATACGTGGGTACGAAACCGAGTTCGGTCCGCATCCGGGTGGTGTCCAGGACCCGGCCGAAGGTCACGTAATCGACCTGGTCGAGCTGCATCGCCGTCACGCGCATGCCCCGGTACACCCCCGCCACGGTTCCGAGCATCGCCGCCGGGACGGGCATACCGATCCGGCCGGCCCGGCGGACCGCCTGGGTCAGCGTCATCACCCCGTCGGCGGCCACGTTGAAGATCCCGGGCCGGCCCGCCAACGTGGCGTGCTCGAGGGCGGACAACGCGTCCTCCTCGTGCAGGAACTGGAACCGCGGTTCATGTCCGATCACGACCGGGATCACCGACGACGAGAAGTATTTGCTCATCCGGGTCGAGATCTTCGGGCCGAGCATCGCGGACAACCTCAGGATGGTGACGGTCATGTCCGGACGCCGACGCCCCAGCCCCCGGGCATACCCCTCGACGTCGATGAGGTCGCGGGCGTATCCGTTGGTGGGTTCGACGCGGGCGGCGGTCTCCTCAGAGAAATGCGCCGGATCCGCTGAACTCGACCCGTAGATGAGCCCGGCCGACCGGACGATGAACCGCTTGACCGTCGGGCTGCGCTGAGCGGCCGCGCACAGCTGCATGGTGCCGATGACGTTGAACTCTTTGATCGCCGCCGAATGGCCGACGGCATCCATCACCGATGTCGCGGCGTGCACGATCGTGTCGACCCCGGCCTGGTCGATGATCTTGGCGATGCTGGTCCGACGGATGTCGGTACGGATGAACTCGGCCCGGCCGAAGCGTCGCTGCATGTCTTTCGACGGCACCAGCGAATCGACCGCGATCACCCGGTCGATGGCCGGATTCTGGGCCAGCCGGGTGGTGAGATAGCCGCCGAGGAACGTCGAGGCACCGGTCACCAACACGACTGCCGGCGCAGCCGCCGCCCCGTCCCGATGCTCGGTCATGCGCCCAGCGTACGGAACTTGTTTCGGATTTAACCAGAGAGTCGCGGGTTAACATCTTGATAATCCGAACCAACGACTTCAGATCGTCACGATCACGATCCGACGGGCTCCGAAAATGACGAAACCCGCCGACAATGCGGCGGGTTCTGTCATCGGGCGAGAATACTCACTTACCGAGTTTCCTGCGCTGCACTCGCGTGCGACGCAGCAACTTGCGGTGCTTCTTCTTCGACATGCGCTTGCGGCGCTTCTTGATCACTGAACCCATCTGGGAACTTCCTCACGATCTGACCTGATGGTCCTACAGGTTTTGGCCGTCCACACAGGGTGGCTCACTTACTTCGCGCGCCAGAACACCGGCGAACGGGTCGCCTGCAAACCTTACCGGCACAGCGACCCGTGGCGAAATCCACCCCGGATCGAAGACCGGCGACCACTGGCCGGTGCCGACATGTTGGCAGGTCAGCACCGCCCGGCCCGTGGATGTTCGTCCACGGCCCGTGGCGGGGCGTTTGCCGGCGCCGGGCCTAACCGGCGTCGAAGTACGACGTCTCGAGATAGTCGTGAACCGCCTTCGCGTGCACGCGGAACGAGCGACCCACACGAACTGCAGGCAACTCGCCGTTGTGCACCAGGCGATACACCGTCATCTTGGAGACCCGCATCAATGTTGCGACCTCGGCGACGGTGAGGAACTGGGTTCCACCACCGGCGTTGTCACCTGACTTGTTTGCAGATGCCATGAAAATTTCATACCTCCGGTGCACGCGTCGCGGCCGCAGGCTTCCCCTCCTGCGGACTCCAGACACGCACGTGCTGTAGGCAGCTTAGCGTGGCGGGTGGGGTCAGTGCGACGCGAGTGGGCAATTGTTCCTAATTGGCGCCGATCGATCGTGGTCGTGTCCCGGTAAACACCGACGGCGGTCGCATCCGGGAGACAGGCTCCCGGATACGACCGCCGCGGCAGTTCGCAGTCTCTCTATGAGATCTCCGTGTCAGTCGGTTTCGATCGCCGAAAGCACGGCCTTGCCGATCTGCTCACTCTTGGCCGCGCTGGCCAGGACCGCCTCCGAGACCGCATGCCGCAGTCCGTACCGCTCGAACTCCCGCACCGCGGCCGCGGTGGTCCCGGCCGGTGAGGTGACCGCGGCCCGCAGATCCACCGGGGAGACCCCGGAGTCCGTGAGCAGCACACCGGCGCCGCGGATGGTCTGGGCGGCGAGCTCGGTCGCCATCGCCCGGGTCAAGCCCAGGCTGACACCGGCATCGGCCATCGCCTCGGCCATCAGGAACATGTACGCCGGACCGGACCCAGACAGCGCGGTGATGGCGTCCATCTGCTTTTCCGGGACGACGACAACCTTGCCGACGGTCTCGAGCAACGTCACCACGGTCGCGACGTGCTCCTCGGTGGCATACCGGCCACCGGACACACCGCACATCGCCTCGCCGACGAGCATCGGGGTGTTGGGCATGACCCGGACGACCGGTGCGCCGGCGGGCAACGCGTTCTCGTACTTCGCGGTGGGCAATCCGCTGACCAGGGTCACGGTCAGCCGTTCCTTCTCACCCATGTCCTCGATCTCGGCGATCACCGACAGCACCGAGTCGACGTCGCCCGGCTTGATGGCCAGGACGACGATCGCGGCACCTTCCACCGCGTCGGCGATGTCCGTGACGCGGACGCCGTAGTCATCGGTCAGCTCTTTTGCCCGGGCGGCGAATTTCTCGGCCACGACGAGGTCTTTGACGGGCTTGCCGGTCCGGATCAGCCCGGCCAACAGGGCCTCGCCGATGTTGCCGCCGCCGACGATTGCGATTCGCTGGGTCATGAAGTCACTTTCTCACGCTGAAGATTGATGGAGGTGTGCGTCGGGGGGTCGGGGATCAGGTGGCGTCCGGGACCAGGGCGAGCTGGCGGGACTGCACGACAACGTTGCCGGCCGAGTCGATGACCACGTGGTCCTCTTCGAACCAGCCGTGCCCGACCTCGGTGCTCGACGACTCGATCCGCAGCCAGCCCGGCGCCGGATTGCGGCGCAGGTAAGTGGTCAGCTGCATGGTCGGAGCCCATCCGAACAGGTGCAGGTTCATCACCACCGGAGCGCTCAGATCACCGGCGAGTACGGCAAAGAGTCCGTCGGGCGCGGTGGTCTTCGGGCGGGCCCACATCCGGAAGACCGGGTCGGCCTTCTGGCCGCGCACGAACGCGACCGACTTCTCCTCGATGGCGATGTCGAGGACCGCGCCCAGATGCATGATCTCGGCCATCGGGCTGTCCTGGATGTAGATCACGTCGTCGCCGGGCTCGGCGGGCATATCCCGCAACGACGAGGGTGCCGAGTAGTGGCTTTCGGTGTCGGGGGTACCGATCGTCACGGTCGAATGAACCAGGTTGCGCCCGTTCTGATGAACCTCGACGTCGACCAGCGACACCCGGCGCCCGCGCTTGCGTACCCAAACCGCGAGGGTGATCTCGGCGGGATCGGGTGCTCCGAGGAAGTTCGTGGCGATCGCCATCGGCGCCAGCCCCTGGGCCGCGGGCCTTTCCGGGTCAGCGGTGGCGATGAACCCGGCCAGCGCCGCGTTGGCGGTGAGCATCTGCAGGGTGCCGCCGTGAACCTTGGGGCCGATGGTGAAGACGGGGTCGATCTGCGCGGTGTACTCGATCCGGTCCGATTCCGGATCACCGACCTGCTGCAGGGTGTTGACGATGTCAAGGTTGGGCACAGACAACTTACAAATACTCCTGTGGTTATGCCCGCTCGAGGTTTGTTCTTGCGAAATCCAGTGAGCGGGAAAGGATCTCGCGACGCTCAGCTTTGGTGTTCACCGCACTGCTGCTGACTTCCAAGATGACCGAACCGGAGAAGTCGCCCTCGGCCAGTCGACTACACACTTCCACACAGGGTTGAGAACCTTCACCGGGGACCAAGTGTTCGTCGACCGCGGCGCCCGAACCATCGGCCAGATGCAGATGACGCAGGCCGGTACCCATCCGTTCGAGCATCTCGATCGCATCGATCCCGGCGGTCGACGAATGGGACAGGTCGAGCGTGTAGTGCGCGAAGCCGTCGTCGGTCGGATCGATCGAGGTGGCAAACGCGGACACCGAGGTGCCCGGTCCCCCACCGCGCCGCAGCATCCGGTCCGCCGCCTCCTCGTACTTGCCGAAGAACCGGTCGGTGCGGATCGGGAACATGTTCTCCACCGCGATGGCCACATCGGAGTCGTCCTCGAGGATCTGCACCAGATCACGAAATCCGTTTGCGTACTTCCGCTGCCACCGGAACGGCGGATGGACGACCACGGTCTTGGCGCCGAGATCCTCGGCGGCAGCCACCGAACGGGCCAGTTTCGCGGCCGGATCACGTCCCCAGACCCGTTGCGAGATCAGCAAACACGGCGCGTGCACGGATAAGACGGGTAGTTGGTAGCGCTCGGACAGCCGCGCGACCCGGGTGATGTCCTGACTCGCCGCGTCCGCCCAGACCATCAACTCGATGCCGTCATATCCCAGGTCGGCGGCGTACTGGAATGCGGCTTCGGTGTTCTGCGGATAGACAGAGGCCGTCGACAGTCCGACCGAGATGTCGCCCCGCAGGAGCTCACGACTCGGGCCCACGTCGGGCAGCCGTGCTGAGATGTCCCCCGGTGGGGATTCCGGACTCGCCGGCACCTGGAGTCAGTCCCCCGCAATCAACAACAGGACAAGCGGACCGATCGTCACCAGCAATCCCACACCCATCGCCAGCAAGGTGCTGATCAGATCGTTGCTCCGCCGCACGACGTGAACCATCGTCACCAGCCCGAAGATCACCGCCACCGACAGGATCAACGCGAACAGGACGTTCCAGCGCCACAATTCGGTGAAACCCCAGAACAAGGCCACGCCGACGGCGAGCCCGGCCAGTACCTGACCGATCAGCACCGCCCATTGGACCGTCGGGGATTGTTCTTCTGCGCCGCCCGAGGGGGCCGGGGTCAAGCCGCGTCCTGAATCCGTGGGTTCGGGAACATTTTTGATCAACGATGGCTTGACGGTCTTGTCCGCGGGCGGTTTGTCGGCGGCATCGCCGGCGTCGGGACCCGCGGTCGCGGCGAGAGAGGTATCGGTCCCGCGAACGCGCCCGATCTCTGACGTCGGGGATTCGTCCGCGACCTCAACCGGCTTCGCCGTGTCGTCGTCTTCGTCTTCGTCGTCGGCAGCGGTGATGGCGGGGGCGGCAGCGGTGGCGTCGGGATCTGCGTCGAAACGGAGATAACGATCTGCGGACTTCGCCGCCTGCGCCCGCGACATCGGCAACGATTGCGTTGCCGGCTCGGATGCACGTTCCGGTTCCGGTTCGGGCGTCGAGGCCCCGGACGACGATCCGGATTCGGCCACCTTCGGGATGAACTGTGTCACAGTCCGATCCGCGTGGCCATCACCATCATGGTCGGCCTCGGACCTCGTCTCGGTCGCGGCTTTGCGGCCGAACCCGAACAGACCCCGCTTCTTCTTGACACCCGAGGATGCGGTGGCAGTGTCCGCACCGGTCTCGACGTCTTCGAAGTTGCGGTACCGCTCGAACTCTCGTTCCCGCTCCGCAGCACTGAGGACGTGATGGTCGTCGTCACCACTGTCGTCCACCTGCGAGTACGCCTGCATCGACGGGATGACACCGGTGGTTTCCTCGTCGGGACCGCCTGCGCTCGATCGAGTGCGCGCCGAATCCTGTTCGGACGCACCCGCCTTTGACGCCGCGTCCGCGGCAGCATCACCGGGGTCGGATTTCTGGGCCGGCCCCGATTGCGCGGTCGACGGCTTCGCACCCAGTGGCGCCGGCCGATCAGGTGCACCGGGTGTCGGCTTCACCCCGGCCTGCGCGGCCGAAGCCCGCTTCGAGACCTCCGCGGTGCTGAAGTCCCGGGTCGGCGGCAACGTCGACGGCGAATCCGCCTTCGACTCAGTCCCTTCCGCAGCCTTCGGCCGGGGCTTGTCGTTGCTCTTCGACTGTGATCTGTCGGCAGCCTTCGGCTGGGACGCGTCGGCAGCCTTCGGCTGGGCGGTCACCCGGGGGATCTCGCCGGTCAACTCCGCAACCGACACCGAGTCTTTCCCACCACGACGACGACGCCCGGTCGCAGCCGGCGAATTACCGACCGCCGAGACCACATCGTCGGCACCCTGCTCTTTGGCACGGGCCAACAGCTCGGCGACCGAGATCGGACGCGATTCGGGATCCATTCCTCTGGCCATGAGTTACTTCACCATCCTTAGCGTTGGCCCGCCGGCAATTCGGCATCACTGGACTCCAGGTCCAGCCTGCGTAGGATCACGCCTTCTCGGAGGGCCCACGGGCATATCTCCAGGGTATCGACCGACAGAGCCCGCATGGTGGACTCGGCCACGAGTGCGCCGGCCACCAGCTGTCCAGCTCGGTCCACACTCACTCCCTCCAGCTCTGCCCGGTCCGATGTGGTCATCCGTGAGATGAACGCGATCAGCTGTCGAAGACCATCACTGGTCAGTGTCCTCTTAACCCGGGGTCCAGCACTGGAAGGCGCCGCCCCGGTGAGTCGCGCCAACGACCGGAACGTCTTGGAGGTGCCGACGGCCATGTCCGGTCGTCCCGCGGCGATCAGCTGTTTGGATGCCACGGCCAACTCGGCATCGAGCCAATCGCGGAGCACGGCCACCCGTCGACGCCCCGGCGGATCCTCCGACAGCCACTCCCGGGTCAGCCGTCCGGCGCCGAGCGGCAGCGACAGCGCGACGTCCGGTTCCTCGTCCACACCGTTGGACAGCTCCAACGAGCCACCACCGATGTCGACGGCCAGGATCCGACCGGCACCCCAGCCGTACCAGCGGCGGACCGCCAGCGACGTCAGACGGGCCTCATCGACCCCGGAGAGCACCGTCACGCGGACACCGGTCTGCGCCTGGACCCGCTCGAGCACCTCGTCGGAGTTCGTGGCGTCCCGGACCGCGGAGGTGGCGAAGGCCATGACCTGCTCGCAACCCGAGGTGTAGGCGATCTTGGTGAACTCGTCGACCGCGTCGACGAGGGTGTCGGCGCCACGACGGGTCAGCCGACCGTCGCCGTCGATCTGCTCGGCGAGTCGTAAGGTCGACTTGGTCGAACTCATCGGGGTCGGGTGACCGCCACGATGTGCATCGACCACCAAAAGGTGGACTGTGTTGCTCCCGACATCTAGCACTCCTAAACGCACGCTCTACAACCTAATGCGTCTACCGTTGGCAATTGTGCACGCAGCCTCCAAAATCGCGCCGAAACCCGAAGTTCCTCTCGACTTCCCACGCGAGTGGTACGAGTTCGTCGACCCCTCGAACCCCGAACATCTGATCAACGCAGACCTGACGTGGCTGTTGTCGCACTGGACCTGCGTCTTCGGGACCCCCGCCTGCCAGGGCATCATCGAGGGCCGCGAGAACGACGGGTGCTGCAGTCATGGCGCCTATCTCTCGGACGACGACGACCGCGAGATCCTGGCCAAGGGCATGGCGCAGCTGACCCCCGCCGACTGGCAGTTCTACGAAAAGGGTTCTGGCAAAAACCCTTTGGGCAAGCGCGGCTATCTCGAAGAGGACGATCTCGACGGCGAGCCCGCCCTCAAGACCCGCAAGTACAAAGGTGCGTGCATCTTCCTCAACCGTCCCGGATTCGCCGGCGGCCAGGGTTGCGCGCTGCACTCGATGGCATTGCGCAAGGGCATCGAACCGCTCGAGGTCAAGCCCGAGGTGTGCTGGCAGCTGCCGGTCCGGCGCGAACAACAGTGGGTCGAGCGCCCCGATGGCGATGAAGTACTCAAGACCACGATCACCGAGTTCGACCGGCGTGGCTGGGGCTCCGGCGGCGCCGATCTCAAGTGGTACTGCTCGGGGTCACCCGACGCGCACATCGGCGAAAAGCAGGTCTGGCAGTCCTACCGGCCGGAGCTGATCGCGCTGATCGGTGAGCCCGCCTACGACGAACTGGCCAAGATCTGCTCGCGGCGCAGCGCGCTGGGGCTCATCGCCATCCATCCGGCCACCGCGGCCGCGACCAAGCGCCAGGAAGGCGACATCAAGTACGCCCAGCATCCCGAAGAACACGCCTGAGCGCCGGGACGTGTGATCAGGGCTCGAACTTGTAGCCCAGCCCCCGGACCGTCACGAGGTGTTTCGGGTTGCCCGGGTCCGCTTCGATCTTGGACCGCAACCGCTTGACGTGGACGTCGAGGGTCTTGGTGTCCCCGACGTAGTCGGCTCCCCAGACCCGATCGATCAGCTGCCCTCTGGTCAGGACCCGTCCGGCGTTGCGGAGCAGGTATTCGAGAAGGTCGAACTCCTTGAGCGGCAACGTGATCGGATTTCCACCGGCCGACACCGTGTGCCGTTCGACGTCCATGGACACCGGCCCGGCCTCGATCAGTCCACCGTCGAGGTCGACGCTCTCGCCCTCGACACCACCGCGTCGCAGTACCGCCCGGATCCGGGCGATCAGCTCACGCGCCGAATACGGTTTGGTCACGTAGTCGTCGGCGCCGAGCTCGAGACCGACCACCTTGTCGATCTCGCTGTCGCGGGCGGTCACCATGATCACCGGCACGGAGGAACGCGCGCGGATGGCCTTGCAGACCTCGGTGCCCGAGGCGCCGGGGAGCATCACGTCGAGCAGGACGATGTCCGGCCCCACCCGTTCGAACTCCGGCAACGCGCTGGCCCCGTCGGTGACGATCGTGGCCTCGAACCCTTCCTTACGGAGCAGAAATGCAAGCGGGTCGGCCAAGGAGATCTCATCCTCGACGATCAGCACGTGTGTCAAAGGCTCAGCTCTTTCTCTTCGAAGACCACCGGCGCCGGTTGGGACTTGGTGATCGCGGGTGTCTGCCGGCCCTCCGACAGGGACGGCTCGGTGACGAGGGGAATGGTGAGCGTGAAGGTGGAGCCGGTTCCGGGCTTGCTCCACAGGTCGATGGCGCCGCCGTGATTGGAGGCGACGTGTTTGACGATCGCGAGCCCGAGGCCGGTGCCGCCGGTCTTACGGGACCGGGCCTTGTCCACCCGGAAGAAGCGTTCGAAAACCCGCTTCTGATTCTCGGGTGCGATGCCGATGCCGCGGTCCGTCACCGCGATCGCCACCATCTTTTGGTCTCCGACGGTCACCACCCGGCGACTGACCGACACCGCGGTTCCGCTGGGTGAATAGGCGATGGCGTTGGCGACGAGGTTGTTCAGGGCGGTCAGCAGCAACGTGTGGTCACCGTGGACGTGCAGCCCGGAATCGTCATCGGCGGTCAGGCTGATCCCGGCGGCCTCGGCGTTGATCTGGGCCCGGTCGAGGACGTCGTCGATCAGCGGATCGACTTCGAGGTCGTCGAGGTCGGGCAGCCGTTCGGCACCCTGCAGGCGCGAGAGCGCGATCAGTTCGGAGACCATGTTGCCCAGACGCTGCGACTCGATGTGCACGCGCTCTGCGAAATGCTCGACCGAGTACGGGTCGTCGGACGATTCCATCAGCGCCTCGGCCAGCAGCCCGATCGCGGCGACGGGTGTCTTGAGCTCGTGGGACACATTGGCCACGAAGTCGCGTCGGGTCTCCTCGACCCGGGCGTTCTCGGTGTCGTCCTGTCCGTAGACCACCGCGTAGCGTTCCTTGCCGTCGGTGACCAGGCCGATGCGGCAGGACACCGCATGGACCTTGCGGCCGGGACTGCGCCCGGTCGAGACGAAGCCGCCGGAGCCCTGTGGCGGAACGAAGCTGAACTGCTCGACCGCGCCGGTTTCCAGGGTGACCCGGGCGTGCTCCCAGACGTCGTCGTCGAGCAGATGCTCTCGAACCATCCCGAGATAGACCGCCCGCTCGTTGTAGAAGACGACGTCGCGGACCACGTCGACCACTGCCAGTCCGGTCTCACCGCCCTCGATGATGAGGTCGAGCAGGGTCGCGCGGGTCATCGGCAGGTTGTCGGTGCTCGTCGCCGGCGGCGTCGATTCCGGCGACGACCGCGTCGGCGAAGGGCCGGGCGAGGGCAGGTCACGAGGAGTTGTTCGGCGTCGGCCGAGGAACCATCCGGCCGCCCCACTGATGAGAAGTGCCAGGATGGCCACTCCTGCGACAACAATTACGGTCACAGGCAAATCTTACGGGCAGCGCGGCACAACACCTCTGCAGAATGCTCGCCATCCACGGTCGATAACAAGTCTTGCCGCGAGTGTTCGATCGTTGTTCATCCGAAAGTCGCCCCGGCGACTTTCACACCCGTCGAACTCCGACGAAAACAGGTCACCTACCGGTCAGCGCGTGACCTCGGTGGCCATTGCCGCATATTCGGGGTGCCGTTCGATGAAATAGCCGACGTAGGAACAGAGCGGAACCACGTCTTTCCCGGTCTTGGCGATGTCGTCGAGAACATACTTGACCAGGTGCGCAGCGTAACCCTGGCCGCTGTATTGATCGAGCACGACGGTATGGGTCAACACCACCTGATCGGGTTCGTTGACATAGTCCAGATAGCCGACGTACATGTCGCCGACATACATTTCATAACGCTCTTGAGGGACTGAATGCAACACGCTGATTTTGGGCGTGCGCGTATCTTCCCCGACCTCTGATGTGTTTTTGCCCACCATGGACCCAGAGTAGACCCCACCCGGAAATCTGAGTCCCGGTTTTACGACAACCACAGGGGAATTACTTCCCCTGCGGTTGGTCGAAACACTCGCTACTTGTTGCCCTGGGCCGCCACCGCGGCGGCACCGGCCTTGGCGGCCTCGGGGTCGAGGTAGTCGCCACCGGGATTGAGTGGTTTGAGGTTCTCGTCGAGGTCGTACCGCAGGGGGTTGCCGGTCGGGATGTTGAGCCCGGCGATGTCCGCGTCGGAGATGCCGTCGAGGTATTTGACCAGGGCGCGCAGGGAGTTGCCGTGCGCGGCCACCAGCACCGTCTTACCGGCCCGCAAGTCGGCGGCGATGGTCTCCTCGAAGTACGGGATGAGCCGCACCACAACGTCTTTGAGACATTCGGTCAACGGGACCGCGGGCAGGTCGGTGTACCGCACATCGCCGTCCTGGCTGTATTCGCTGCCCTTTTCGATGGGCGGCGGCGGCACGTCATAGCTGCGGCGCCAGAGCATGAACTGCTCGTTGCCGAACTTCTCCTTGGTCTCGGCCTTGTTCAGACCCTGCAGCGCGCCGTAGTGGCGCTCGTTGAGCCGCCAGTCGCGGACCACCGGGATCCAGTGCCGATCCGCGGTGTCGAGGGCGATCTGCGCGGTGGAGATCGCGCGGCGCAGCAGCGAGGTGTAGAGCACGTCCGGGAGCAGGTCGTGCTCGACGAGCAGCTCGCCGGCGCGGACGGCTTCGGCCTCGCCCTTCTCGGTCAAGGCGACATCGACCCAACCGGTGAACTGGTTGGAGGCGTTCCACACGCTCTCGCCGTGGCGCATCAGGATCAGGGTTCCGTTGCTCATGAGGCACTAGTTTTCCACAGCCTCGCCTCTTCGACACCCATCACCTTGCGGCAGTGACCATTTACACTGACGCCATGCTCCCCGGCGCCTGGAACTTTCGCGATGTATCCGACCTCAAAACCTACGAAGGGCGTTGCGTCGGTGCGGGTTTCCTGTTCCGCAGTTCCGAGCTCAGCGGTCTGGAGGACAGCGGTGTCCGAAAGCTCTCCGAACTGGGTGTGACCGACGTGTTCGACCTGCGCGATCTGCCCGAGGCGCAGCGCAGCGGATTCGACCGGGTACCCGACGGCGTGCAGGTACACGCGCTGCCGTTCGGATTGAGCCGACGCGACGGCAAGGCGCCGCACGAGATGACCTCGGCCGAATACAGCGCTGCCCGCGGCCAGTACATGCTCGACGTCTACCGGATGATGCCGGCATTGCCGGGTGCGATGAGCGCCGTCGGGTCGGCCATCAGGATCCTCGCCGACCCCGATCGGCGTCTGCTGACCCACTGTGCGGCCGGCAAAGATCGCACCGGTTGGGTCACCGCCGTCGTGCTCGACACCCTGGGCGTGCGCCGCGAGGAGATCTTCACCGACTACCTGGCCAGCAACAACGACATCGAAGCCCTCCGCGCGCACCTGATGCGGGTGTACGGCGCCGACTCAAAGGACGGTGAGCCGTTCGAGATCTCCGCGGACCTGCTCGGCGTTCGCGAAGAGTTCCTGGACACCGCCTACGCGGCGATGACCGACGCCTTCGGCTCGCTCCCCGACTACCTCTCGGCATGCCAGGTCGGCGACGCCGAGGTCGCGGCGCTGCGCAACCGCCTGCTCGTCTGAGTTCCTCCCCCGCCGACCGGCCGTGATCGGAATCACTGTCTGACTTGTTTGTAGCTCCCACATGCATGCATGATGCAAGTAATGAACAGCAGAGACAGCAAGCCGGTGCAGCCACACGTCCTGATCGCGGTGTTGTGCTTCGGCGGCCTGCTCGCGTCGTTCATGCAGACCCTGGTCGTACCGATCGTCGGCCGGCTCCCGGGATACCTCGACACCAGTCCCGACAACGCCTCCTGGGTCATCACGTCCACCCTGTTGACCGCCGCCGTCGCGATGCCGATCGCCGGCCGGCTGGCCGACATGTTCGGCAAACGACGCGTGATCCTGTTCTCCATCGGCGCGATGGTGGTCGGTTCGGCGGTCTGCGCGGCGACCAGCATGGTGCTCCCGATGATCATCGGCCGCGGGCTACAGGGGCTGGCGATGGGCATCATCCCGTGTGGCATCAGCTTGCTCCGCGAGAAACTGCCACCCGCCCGGGTGCCCGGTGCCATCGCAACGATGTCGGCCACCCTCGGCGTCGGCGGCGCGATCGGGATGCCCGTTGCCGCGTGGATCACCCAGACCTATGACTGGCACGTCCTGTTCTGGACGTCCGGGGTGCTCGCGATCATCACGTTCCTGCTGGTGTTCGTCTTCGTCACCGAGTCCGAGACCCGCTCCCCCGGAACATTCGACGTGATCGGCGCCGTGGGTCTGACCGTGGCCCTGGTCAGCCTGTTGCTCGCCGTGTCGAAGGGCTCGACGTGGGGATGGACCAGCGGACTGACGCTCGGCCTGGCCGCAGTCGGTGTGGTCGTCCTGGTGGTGTGGGGCTGGTTCGAGCTGCGCACGAAATCACCCCTGGTCGATCTTCGTGTCTCAGCCCAGCCCGTCATCGCCGTCACCAACGCCGCGTCGGTGCTCTTCGGTTTCTCCCTCATGGCGATCGGCCTGTCGGCGCCACAGCTGTTGCAGATCCCGCACATTCCCGGATTGACCGACTACGGCATGGGCCAGTCCCTGATCGCGACGGGCCTGATCCTCGCCCCGGGCGGTCTGATGATGATGTTCCTCTCGCCGGTCTCCGCGCGGTTGAACATCAACATCGGACCCAAGTTCACCCTGCTCATCGGCGCCCTGTTCATCACGCTCGGTTACGTGATGTCGGTCTTCCTGATGTTCGAGCCCTGGCAGATCCTGGTGTGCAATCTGGTCGTCAGCACCGGCGTCGGCATCGGGTATTCGGCGATGCCCGCGTTGATCATGTCGGCCGCACCCCTGCATCAGATGGCCGCGGCCAACAGCCTGAACTCGCTGATGCGCTCGATCGGGACGGCGATCGCGTCGGCATTGCTGGCAACGATGCTCACCACGTCGACGGTCGACATCGGTATCGGCTTCCCGGTCCCGGCCGAGTCGGCGTTCCGGCTGGTCTTCATCGTCGGCAGTGCCGCGGCTTTGCTCGCGGCCGTGCTCGCGCTGTGCATCCCGTACAAGTTCACGCGGCAGAGGGCGGTCGAACCGATCGTGGCAAAGGAAAAGGTCTAGCCTCCCCACCGCAAACGCTCCGGATATACGAAGACGCTCCGCATATATGCGGAGCGTCTTCGTATTGGTGGAGCGTTTCGTGACGGTCTACTTCCGCAGATCCTTGCGCAGGATCTTGCCGGCCGCACTCTTCGGGATCGACTCGATGAACTCGACGGCGCGCACCTTCTTGTGCGGGGCCACCTGCGATCCGACGAACTCCATGATCTGCTCGCCGGTGAGGTCGCTGCCCTCACGCTTGACGACGAACGCCTTGGGGATCTCCTCGCCGCTCTCGGGCTCGATGACACCGATGACCGCCACGTCGACGACGTCGGGGTGGGTCAGCAGCAGCGCTTCGAGTTCGGCGGGCGGTACCTGGTAGCCCTTGTACTTGATCAGCTCTTTGAGCCGGTCGACGATGTAGACGAAGCCATTGGAGTCGACGACGGCCATGTCACCGGTGTGCAGGAATCCGTCGGCGTCGATCGTATTCGCGGTTTCGGCCTCGTTGTTCAGATAGCCGACCATCACGTTGGGACCGGCCACCCACAATTCGCCCGGCTCACTGACACCCTCGGCGGGAATGTCGATGTCCTCGCCGGTCACGGGGTCGACGATCTTGTTGATCGTGTTGGGAACCGGCCAGCCGCATGAGCTGAGCGGCGCCTGCGGGCCGTCGGTCTCGCCGGCCGCGATGACATGGCTGACCGGGCTGAGCTCGCTCATGCCGTAACCCTGGATGACCTGTGTGCCAAGACGTTTGGCAACGGCCTGGCCGAGGTGCTCGTCGAGCGGCGCGGCACCGGACATGATGGTCTTGACCGACGAGAGGTCGTATTCGTCGACCATCGGATGCTTGGCCAGCGCAACGGCGACCGGCGGCGCGATGAAGATGTAGCTGCACTTGTAGTTCTGGATCGACGACAGGAACTGTTCGAGGTCGAACCGCGCCATCACAACGAGTTTCGCGCGATTGAGCAGTGCGGCGTTGAGCAACACCGTCATTCCGTAGATGTGGAAGAACGGCAGCACCGCGAGCACCGCGTCGCTGGCCTGCATCTTGAGCAGCGGCTGGATCTGCAGGACGTTGGCGACGAGGTTGCGATGGGTGAGCATCACACCCTTGGGGTTGCCGGTGGTGCCCGAGCTGTACGGCAGCACCGCGAGATGGGTGGCCGGGTCGAAGCTGACATCGGGCGCAGGCAGACCTGCGGACAGCAGGTCGATTGCGTTGGGGTTCGGGCTGTCCTTCTCGCCCGGGCCGTTGAGAACGATCACCGCACTGTCGGGCAGACCGACCTCGGCAGCGGCGGCCTTCGCCTGCTCTTCGAGCTGCGAGATGGTGATCAGCATCTTCGCGCCCGAGTCCTTGAGCTGCTTGACGATGTCCTTGGCTGTGAACAGCGCATTGACGGTCGTCGCCGTGGCACCCGAGCGCAGGATCCCGTGGAAGACAAAGGCAAACGCCGAGGTGTTGGCCGAGTGCAGGGCCACCACGTCACCGATGCCGATACCGCGGGCCGCCAGGGCTCCGGCGAATCCGTTGATTCGCGCGATCAACTCGCGGTAGGTGGTGCCTTCGGTGGCACCGGCGTCGATCGCAGCAACCCGATCGAGGTCTTCCTCGCTGATCGACCCGAACAACGTGTCATAGACCGAGGTATCCGAGATCTCGACAGGGGGATAGGGGCTCTTGAAACTCATGATCTGTGCGACCTCCGCAGTGTGTTACCCGGCGCAGTGTGTTACCTGGCGGTAGACAACCTACCAATGTTTCTTGTCAGCCTTCGACTGATCCGAATAGTTGCCGATCCGAAGGTTCTGCGACAATCGCCGGATCCCGGTGGTCGCCGGACCCACCCTCGGCCAGGTCTTCCTCCCGGATGAGGTGCTCGAAGGCCTGCAGATTCTTCAGCGACTCACCCCGCGACACCCGCCACGCCCATTCGCGGCGGATCGAGGTGATGAACCCGATTTCCAGCAGCACGTTGAAATCGCCGTCGGCGGCCTCGAGCGCCTGGCCGAGTAGCCGGTCCAGTTCGTCCGGGGTGATCGATTCTGCCGAATGCCTGCCAACCAGATAGATGTCGCCGGCGTTGTCCAGGGTGTACGCCATCCCGTACAGGCGGCGGTTGCGCTTGAGCATCCACCGATAGACGCCCTCGTGGTTCTCGTCGGGCTTCCGGCAGACGAACGCCTCCAAACGCAGGCCGTGCGACCCGGTCGTGAGGAGCACCGTGGTCTTGAGTTTCTTCTCCCCCGGCAGTTCGACCACAAAGTGGTCGGCCCCGCTGCCACCGGAATCCTTTCGGCCATAGGTGAACTCGCGGCCCTTGAGAAAGTCCTCAACGAGCAGGCTCAGGTCAGAGGTGACATCTGCGGTCATGCGCGCACTCCATTTCGTCGTCCGGCAAAGCGGCGGGCAATCCGGGAAAGCGGCCGGGCGTCGGTTTCTGCAACGCCCGCGGCGCCGCGTGGCGCCAACGGATACTGCCCACGGAATGTGCCGATGGCTCGGCTGTAGCTGTCGAGTAGCTGATCCGCGGTGTGGTCCCACGAGAATTTCTGTGCGTGGACGTGGGCGGCCGCACCCATCCGGGTCAGCAACTCCGGATCATCGAGCAGCCGTCCGAGTTCCGCGCTCCAGTGATCGACGTCGTGCCCGGAGACCAGAACGCCGGTGACACCGTTGTGCACCGCGACACCCAGACCACCGACGTCGGCGGCGATAACCGGCACGCCGACCGCCTGCGCCTCGATCGCGACAAGACCGAAGCTTTCCGAATAGCTCGGCACCGCAACCAGATCCGATGCCCGATACACGCCGGCAAGACGCTCGGGCGACTGCGGCGGGATGAACGTCACCGACGCTTCCACACCCAGCTCGCGGGCCAATTCGATGAGCAAGGTCGGCCGCTGCAGCCCCGAACCCGACGGCCCGCCTGCGATCAGGACCCGGAGTTTGCGACCGCCCGCCAGACCCCGGCGGATCAGCGGCGCAGCCGCGCGCACCAGGATGTCCGGCGCCTTGAGCGGTTGGATCCGGCCGACGAACGTCACGACGACCTCTTCGGGATCGAGCCCGAGGGACAGCCGGGCCTCGGTCCGCGATCCCGGGGTGTAGCAGTCGAGGTCCGCGCCGGGTGTCACCACGTCGATGCGCGAACGATCCGCGTGATGGATCGAAACGAGTTGCTGCGCTTCGGTTTCGGTGTTGACGATGAGACGATCCGCCTCGTCGACGACCTGCTGTTCGCCGACCTGCCGCAACGGCGGTTCCGGGGTGTCCCCATCGGCGAGGGAGGCGTTCTTCACCGCGGCGAGCGTGTGTGCGGTGTGCACCAGCGGTACCGCCCACCGGTCGCGCGCCAGCCAGCCCACCTGCCCGGACAACCAGTAGTGCGAGTGCACCAGGTCGTAGTATCCGGCCGGACGTCCGGCCTCGGCGCGCAGCACCCCGGCGGTGAAAGCGCACAGCTGGGTGGGCAGATCCCGCTTGTCGAGGCCTTCGAACGGTCCGGCCACCACGTTGCGGACGGTCACACCGGGTGCCGCCAACACCATCGGCTCATCCGCGGAAGATGTTGCCCGGGTGAAGATCTCGACCTCGACACCACGTTGCGCGAGACGTTTGGCGGTCTGCCAGACGTAGACGTTCATCCCACCGGCGTCACCGACACCGGGCTGGGCCAGCGGCGAGGTGTGCACGGAGATCAGCGCCACCCGATGCGGGACGGGTAAATCGTTGTGGGCGTTCACCGGAGCGCTCCCGCGGTGGCGGTCACGAACTCGCGCACCTGCGAGGCAAAGCGTGCCGGGTCTTCGACGAAGGGCGCGTGTTTCGCGCCGTCCCAATACCGGGTGTGCGCACCGGGCACCAGGGTTTCGACGTGCTGGGCGCAGGAGATGTCGACGACCGGGTCGGCGGTGCCGTGGATGAGGAGCACCTGGCCGTCGTAGCCGGCGATCACGTCGTCGTAGGAGGCGCTGCGCCCGAACAGTCCGGCCCGGACCGCCGCTGGGACGGTCAGCGATGTGCCGAGGAACTGTTGCGCGAGCGCACCCTGCTCCGCCGGGACGAGCCCGTCGACAAAGGCCAACAGCGCCGCGGTGGCGACGGGGGCGTCCTCGGAGAAGGCGGCGGGCAGTGCCGCCCGCATCGCAGGCCCGACCCGGCCACCGGCTTCACCGCGCCCCATCGAGGTGATCGCGCCGACCAGGATCAGCCCGGCCGGATCAGTCGCAGCGGAATCCTGCTCGGCGCGGTAGTTCAGGTAGTCACCGATCACCAGCCCGCCGTACGACCAGCCGAGCAGGAAGACCTGCTGATCGCCGGTCACCTCGGCATCGAGAACGGCGGCGATGTCGCCGCCGAAGTCTTCGGCGGTCAGGTGGTCGTCTGTGGGCACCGCGGAATCCCCGTGGCCACGCAGGTCGATCGCGATGACCCGGTAGTCCGCGGACAGGTCGTCGACCAGCGCGTCCCCCCACGATCGAGATGACTGCGCCCACCCGTGGATCAGCACCACCACCGGGGCATTGTCGTTGCCCGACGAGCCGGCCGTGCGGTAGCTGATCTGCGTGCCGTCGCCCGCCCGGACCTGACCCGTGGAAGTACCCATGGGTCCACACTAATCGTGTGGGCAGGACAGGGTTCCGCCCGCCGACGCGCTCCGGAGTTTGTCCGACTGTGGAGGCGAGTTACGAGGTGAGTTCGGCGACGAGGGCCTCCACCTTCGCCCGGATCTCGTCGCGGATGGGGCGAACGGCGTCGAGGCCCTGCCCGGCCGGATCGTCGAGGACCCAGTCGCGGTAGCTCGTGCCGGGGAAGATCGGGCAGGTATCGCCGCAGCCCATGGTGATCACCACGTCGGACGCCTCCGCGGCATCGGCGGTGAGGATCTTCGGCTGCTGCGCGGAGATGTCGATACCCACCTCGGCCATCGCCGCGACCGCGGCCGGGTTGATCCGGTCGGCAGGGGCGCTACCCGCGGAGCGGACCTCGATCCGGTCACCGGTGAGCGCCGTGAGGAATCCGGCGGCCATCTGGGATCGGCCGGCGTTGTGGACGCAGACGAACAGCACACTCGACATCGACATTCAGCGGCCTTTCTGTGGGGCAGAGATCGTGGGTCTGAAGCGCTTTCGCAGGACGAGCGAGACGTACACGAGGCCGACGAGCACCGGCACCTCGATCAGCGGCCCGACCACGCCCGCGAGGGCCTGCCCGGAGGCGGCGCCGTAGGTGGCGATCGCGACGGCGATGGCGAGCTCGAAGTTGTTGCCCGCCGCGGTGAACGCGAGCGTGGTGGTCCGCTCGTAGCCCAGTCCGATGGCCGCCCCGAGGAGGAAGCCGCCGCCCCACATGATCGCGAAGTAGACCAGAAGCGGGATCGCGATCCGGACGACGTCGACCGGCTTCGAGGTGATCTGTTCACCCTGCAGCGCGAAGAGGATCACGATCGTGAACAGCAATCCGTACAGCGCCCATGGCCCGATGCGGGGCAGGAACCTCGACTCGTACCAGTCGCGGCCCTTGGCCTTCTCGCCGTAGCGGCGGGTGAGGAACCCCGCCAACAGTGGGATGCCGAGGAAGATCAGCACCGATTTGGCGATCTGCCACGGTGAGGTGTCGAGGTTGGTCTGCTCCAAACCCAGCCAACCGGGCAGCACCGACAGATAGAACCAGCCGAGCACGGCGAACATGACGACCTGGAACGCCGAGTTGATCGCGACCAGAACCGCGGCGGCCTCCCGGTCGCCGCAGGCCAAGTCGTTCCAGATGATGACCATCGCGATGCAGCGGGCCAGGCCGACGATGATCAGTCCGGTTCGATATTCGGGCAGGTCGGACAGGAAGATCCAGGCCAGCGCGAACATCAGGGCCGGACCGAGGATCCAGTTCAGCGCCAGCGAACCGAGAAGGAGTTTGCGGTCGCCGGTGACGGAGTCGAGGCGGTCATAGCGAACCTTCGCCAGGACCGGATACATCATGATCAGCAGACCGAGGGCGATCGGCAGGGAGATGCCGTCGATCTCCACCGCGCCGAGCACGTCGTCCAGGCCGGGAATCATCCGGCCGAGCAGCAGTCCGGCAACCATCGCGACGCCGATCCACACCGGCAGGTAGCGGTCGAGCGTGGAGAGCTTGCCGACAACGGCGGGCGAGGCGGTTCGGGTCTCGCTCATGCTGTGACCTCCGCGCACACCGATGACGGCAATGCGGGCTCGACGTCGGCGAGCAGGACCGAGGACAACTGCGACAGCGCGGAGGAGATCACCCGGTAGTAGACCCACGTCCCGCGCCGCTCGCAGTCGAGCAGCCCGGCCTCGCGGAGCACCTTCAGGTGATGCGAGATGGTCGGCTGTGACAGCTCGAACGACCCGGAGATGTCACAGACGCAGGCCTCTCCCCCGGCGTGGGAGGCGATCAGCGACAACAGTCGCAACCGGACAGGATCGCCGAGTGCCTTGAACATCCGGGCGAGGTCGGTGGCCCAGTCCGCGGTGAGCGGTTCGCGCACCAGCGGGGAACAACAGGCATCATCGGGCGAACCTTGATTCGACATGCGTCAATATTGACAGATATCGAATCAGCATGAAAGCGGCCTGGAGGTGTACGCGATACCTGGACACCCGCAAATCTCATCCAGGGAATGATCCGGACCGCAGTCCGGTTATATCGTACGTATCGTCCACCTGCTTCGAAGGAGCCAGCCATGCCAGCCGTGACCGCAGACACCTTGAACCTGCCCCGCATCGCCGGCCCCACCGCGGTCGACACCGAACGTCCCGTTCGGTCGGTGACCACCGGCCCCCGCGGATACGAGGGCGAAGGGTTCCCCGTCGTCCGGGCGTTTGCCGGCGCCTCGAAGACCGACCTCGACCCGTTTGTGCACATGGACCAGATGGGCGAGGTCGAGTACCAGCCCGGCGAACCGCGCGGCACGAACTGGCATCCCCACCGCGGCTTCGAGACCGTGACCTACATGATCGACGGGCGTTTCCAGCACCAGGACTCGCACGGCGGCGGCGGTTTGATCTCGGACGGCGCCACCCAGTGGATGACCGCCGGCTCGGGCATCCTGCACATCGAGACCCCACCGGCCGAGCTGGTGGAAAGCGGTGGTCTGTTCCACGGCGTCCAGCTGTGGGTGAATCTGCCCGCAGCCGAGAAGATGTCCGATCCGGGGTACCAGTCGATCGAGGGCAAGCAGGCAACGCTGCTCAGCTCGGCAGATGGTGGTGCCCTGGTGCGCATCATCGCCGGCGACATCGACGGCCATCGCGGTCCGGGCTCGACCCGCACGCCGATCACGTTGGCGCACGCCACCATCGAGCCGGGCGCCGAGCTCGATCTACCGTGGAACCGAGACTTCAACGCCCTGGTGTACGTATTGTCCGGGCGTGGGACCGTGGGCCCGGTCGACAACCCGATCCAGCAGGGCCAACTGGCCGTCCTCGGACCCGGCGACCGGATCTCCATCTCGGCAGCAGCACATCAGGATTCGAACCGGCCCGCGCTCGAGGTGTTGCTGCTCGGCGGGCGTCCGATCCGTGAACCGGTGTTCCAGTACGGGCCGTTCGTGATGAACACCAAGGCGCAGCTGATCGAGGCGATGGACGATTTCAACGCGGGCAAGTTCGGTCAGATCCCGCCCGGCGCGCTGATGCCGCACACCTCGGTCGGCCAACAGAACTGACGTACCGATGAGATCGTGGAACCCGAAACCTCGGGTTCCACGATTTCGTGCTGCACCCGGCCACCAGGAAGGACGTCACCGTGAACGACTCGGAATTCTGGCCGGCGGTCGACAAACACCTCATCCGTTACGGAGGGGCGTTCACACCGCGGATCATCGAGCGCGCACATGGCAGTTACGTGTACGACAGCGACGGCAACGCCATCCTCGATTTCACGTCCGGCCAGATGAGTTCCGTCCTGGGACACTGCCATCCAGAGGTCGCCGCAACGGTGGCCACTGCGATGAACGGCCTCGATCACCTCTTCAGCGGCATGCTCAGCCGCCCGGTTGTGGAGTTCGCCGGCGCTCTGTCGGACACGCTGCCGACCGGCCTGGACAAGGTGATGCTGTTGTCGACCGGTGCCGAATCGAACGAGGCGGCACTGAAGATCGCCAAGCTCCACACCGGCAAGTACGAGATCGTCTCGTTCGACCGATCGTGGCACGGGATGACCTCCGGCGCCGCCGCTGCCACCTACTCGGCCGGCCGCAAGGGCTACGGACCGCCGGTACCCGGAAACTTCACTCTGCCGACACCTAACGCGTACCGCTCGGTTTTCCGCACACCGCGCGGTGACCATGACTGGCAGGCCGAGCTCGACTACGGCTTCTCCCTCATCGATCAGCAGTCCACCGGCAGCCTTGCCGCCTGCATCGTCGAACCCATCGTCTCGTCCGGCGGACTCATCGATCTGCCGGTCGGCTACCTGACCGCACTCAAGGCCAAATGTGGTGAGCGGGGCATGCTTCTGATCGCCGACGAGGCGCAGACCGGACTCGGCCGCACCGGCATGATGTACGCCTTCGAACGCGACGGGGCGGTGCCCGACATCCTGACGCTGTCGAAGACACTCGGCGCCGGACTTCCGGTGGCAGCGGTGATCACCTCCGACGAGATCGAATCCTGTTGCCACGAGCGCGGTTTTCTCTTCTTCACCACCCACGTGTCCGATCCCCTGGCGGCAGCCGTGGCCGGGACCGTCCTGAACATCGTGCTGCGCGACGACCTCGTCTCGCGTGCCGAAACCGCAGGCAGGCGCCTACGTGGCCACCTCTTGGAACTGCAGTCGCGACACGACGTGATCGGCGACGTCCGCGGGCGAGGGCTGTTCTGGGGCATCGAACTCGTCGCCGACCGAACCACCAAGGCGCCCGCCGAGCAACTGGGTCAGGCCGTCACCGACGCCTGCCTCGCCCACGGGCTGCACATGAACATCGTCCAGCTCCCCGGAATGGGTGGCATCTTCCGGCTGGCGCCACCACTGACCATCAGCGACAGCGACCTCGATCGCGGAATCGACATCCTCGACACCGCCCTGACGGAGACCACCCATTCCCGGCCGCAGTGACCAAGTGGCCGGAAACGGTTCGAGCAAAACCAGGCGCCCCGTGGTGCTGCCGCCTGTTCCACCAATCAACTGGAACGGGCGACAGCACCACACGTTTCACACTATGGAGTTGTCAATTTGCATGCGCGGTCCCGACGAGAGCTCGGGTGCGCCAAGGGAAGACAGTGATCTCAGATCAGGCTGCGAGAGTGAGAGTTCGCCGATTGTAGGCCGGTAAAGGTTTTCGCTGCGGATCTATACCCGCGGGCGGGATCATCCACGGATGGCCGTCCGATCCCATGATCACGTCCCAGTCGGTGTTGTGCACCGCCATATGACAGGTGCGGCACAACAAACACCCGTTCTCCAACGTGGTGGCACCACCGTCGACGAAGTGCACGATGTGATGGCAGTCCGACCAGCCGGCCTGGGCACCACACTTGATGCAGCAGGTGTCACGGATGATGATCGCTTTGCGCACCAATCCCTTGAACAGTCGCTTTGGCGGACTCAAATCGACCGGGACTTCCTGCCCATCGAGGGTGACCGACGTGATCGACGAATCACACGCCAACATCGCGGCAGTCGCCTCGGTAATCGGACCCATCCACGCCAGCGACGCAGCCTCGGGATGATCAGCAGGAACAGTCACGTTCACCTCGGTCCGCGGCGCCGACACCAAGGTCTGTCCGCCCCCACCGCAATCCAACAACTGATGCAACGCGTCAGCGCGACGCTGGGTCGGAGATCGCGGATCATCGGAACCATCCGGTTCAGGACGAGCTCTGGTCCAGAAGTCCAACGCGGAGAACAACTTTTCTCCGATCACCGCATCCACATCGAACGTCCCGACACAACGGCCCTCACGGACTTTGTATTCGAGACTGTTCAACGACCGGTCCTCGGCCGGCGGCGGCCCACCGGTGTCCTCGGCAATCTCGTTGCCCAATGCTCGGGCTGCGGCGCTGATCTCCGCCGGCGGCGCTCCGGAGATGGCGTGGTTCAACAGCTTCCGCTCGAACTCAACATTTTGTTCGGCGGTGACCGGATCCTCAGACCGGCCAACGACATGTGCCACCCCCTTGACCACCGCATCGACATGCTCGGAGGACAAGAAGCCATCCCGTGAATACCCGGCCGTACGATCCAGACCCGCGAGGCCCGACCCGATCCTTAACCACCGATACGCCGATGCCGGCGCTGCACCGTTGGCCTGCAACAACTTTGCCGTTGTCGACCCGGCCGTACGGGCAATACCGGACTCATCGATCACCGCCGCACACACCGCCAGCTGATGCTCAGTGGCGTTGCGCAGCGTGATCAGATCCTTCACCACACCCAGCGCTGCGTTGGCGTCGTCGGGTATCGGCAAGTCGACGAGATCGTCGACCATCTCGATAAGTCGCATGGCACAGCACCTTCCAAGGAGAGAACACAAAACTGGGGGTGTCGACCGGAGTGTCTCTGCGGGGAAGGCGTCAGATACGTGATGCGTGTGGCCGATTGACTCCACCATACCGATTCGAACGCATGTTCGCAAGCAATTTGTCAAATTGGTTTGATCTGCGGCTTGGCGTGGGTCAATTGCAACGTGCCCAAACTCTTCGCACGGAGCCCGGAACAGTTCTGCCCAAGTATTGGGGGATCTCGGGTCGAAAGTTCTCTGCGCCAATAACTCTCAGTCCACTGGCAGATTGGGGACATTCGACTTCTGCAGCAATCCTTCCCGGTCGCGCTGAGCGTTGCGGAGTCAGTGACCCATCAACACGACGAAGAGTCGACTCCGGTTGCCATCGTTTGCCAACACAAGCGTTTCACTGTCCGGCGGCAGCCCGGCGTAGTCGTCGAGATCGAGGGCTGTGTTGATGCTGTACAGAACTTGGGTGGCATCTGAGCATGCGAATCCCACGTCCTGAAGGCGACCCCCACCTTCGAAAGATGCTTCGCCACAGTCCATGCTGCGAAAGGCAGGGAAGTCTGGATTGGCGTCTGCCAGGGCTTCGACATTGGCCAAGTCACCGTTGGCCCCGTCATATCGGCCGAAATAGGTATTCTTCCCGCTGAAGCCGACCCGATCCTCGATCATTTGTCCGAACCGGTACTCCTCGGGAATCGTGACTCCGGTTTCGTTGAGCGCGTCTTGAGCGTCACTCTCGCCGATCTCGTATTCGCCGACTTCAACCTCCCCGCAGCCGGACATTGCGCTGACCGCTACCGCTGTTACCACCAGCACGCCGGCGACCCTGGTCGCACCCCACCCCATGTTCATCCACACATGGTGCCACTGCTCGATCCAATTGCTAACAACCGAATCGCCTGAAGGGGTAGAGAATCTCACACGGTCAAACCGGGCCGCTTGGGCCGCTCGGGTGATCGGCTCACCGTCCGAGTCGGTGCCGGCGATCCCTACGCCAGGGTGAGAAAGAGTTTTTCGAGCTCAGCCTCGGTCAGTGGCGCCTGGGTGCCATCTTCGGCGTTGATGCACTGTCGCATCCCCGATGCGACGATCTTGAAGCCGGCACGATCGAGGGCGCGGGAGACCGCTGCGAGCTGGGTGACCACATCTTTGCAGTCACGGCCGGCCTCGATCATGGTGATCACCCCGGCCAGTTGACCCTGCGCCCTGCGCAGACGGTTCAACACTGCCGCCATCGTCTCTTCGTCACCGATCACGTTTCACGTCCTTCTTCTGTTGCCCCTATCACACGATACCCCAGGGGGTACCGGTCGAGCAGGGTGCGCGGTTGACCAACCATACCCCCTTGGGTATGTTCGAGCGCAGTCCCAAGATACCCATGGGGGTATCTGCTTCCCGGGCCGAAGGAGTTTTCGCAGGATGACCGGCACCACACCCACCGACAACAAATCTGACTCACCACCGACCCGGCCCGCCGGCGTACTCGGGCGCTGGGGCGCGGCGATGGCGGGCCGATCCCGCCTGGTCTTCGGCGTCTGGCTGGTGGTGCTGATCGGACTGGGTGCAGCGGCGCCAACGGTGTTCTCTTCCCTGGCCGGCGCCGGATGGCAGGCGAACGGTTCGGAGTCGGTGCAGGTACGCGAACTGGCGCAGCAGCATTTCGGCGGGAATTCCTCGGCCGCGGTCCAGGTCGTCATCCACTCCGACCGCGAGACCATCGACAGTCCGACCATGCAGAACACGATCTCCGAGGCCACCGCGGTCTTCCACGGCGACTCGCGGTTCGGAGAGATCATCCCGCCCGCGCCGGGCATGACCATCAGCCCGGATCAGCACACCGGCATCCTGCTCGCCGGCGCGAACGCGAACACGGACGACATGGTCCGGGCGGTCGATGACGTCAAGGAAGAACTGACGAGTTTGTCGGGTGACGGTATCGAGGTCTACCCCACCGGCGCGTCGGCATTGTGGAGCGATTTCAACAAGGCCAACCACGACGCGATGATCAAGGCCGAATTGTTCTCCTGGCCGGTGACCCTGGCCATCATGGTCCTCGCGTTCGGGTCGCTCGTGGCGGCCGGATTGCCCTTGCTGTTGACCATTGCCGGCCTGGTCGCGTCGGCCGGAGGTCTGGTCCTTCTCAACCAGATCACGCCGATCTCGGTGTGGGCCATGAACTTTGCGATGATGTTCGCACTAGCGCTGGGTATCGACTACGCACTGTTCATCGTGTCCCGGTTCCGCGACGCGCTCAAACATCATTCGACGAAGGCGCAGGCTGTTGCCGAAACGATGGACACCGCGGGCAAAGCCGTTGTCCTGTCCGGCATCACCGTCCTGGTGAGTCTGTCCGCGGTCTTGCTGGTACCCGCGCCTGCGGTCCGGACGATGGCCATCGGGATCATGCTCGCCGTGACGTTTGTCCTCGCGGCGACCCTGACCCTGCTGCCCGCCACGCTGGGCGCACTCGGCCTCAAGGTCAATGCCGCGTCACTGCCGTATGCCAAACGCCAGCAACACCGTTCACCGTTGTTCGCTCGCTGGGGCAAGACCCTGCATGATCATCCCTGGCCTTTTGCACTGGGCTCGCTGGCGATACTCATCGCGCTGGCGATACCGGTGATCGGACTCAAGGTCGCGATGCCATCGATCGCGGTGGTGCCCGAGGATGCGCCGGTGCGACAGGGCTACGAGCTGGTTCAGCAGCAGATGGGTGAGGGCGCACCCGGCATGCTGCAGATCATCGCGCCGGCGGCCGCGGCAGAGGAGGTGACGACGGCTGCGACCGAGACCGCGGGAATCGACATGGTCACTCCCCCGCAACCGGCATCGGACGGCGCCGACCGCGTGATGCTGCAGGCACTGCCCTCAGTGGACCCCTCAGACGCACAGATGTCGACAATCGTGTCCGACCTACGCGACGCACTGCCCGCAGATGCCCTCGTCGGTGGCGCGCCGGCAGAGAATCTCGATCTGCAACAGGCCCTGAACGACTACTTCCCCCTGATCGTCGGCGTCATCCTGGTCCTGGGGTTCGTGCTCCTGCTGGTTGCGTTGCAGGCACCGCTGATCGCCGTGATCGGCACCCTGGTCAGTCTCCTGTCCACCGCAGCCGCATTCGGTGTCGCGAAGCTGATCTTCCAGGACGGACACCTCTCCGACCTGCTCGGCTTCACACCGCAGGGGTTCCTCGACGGCTGGGGACCGGTGTTCTTCTTCGCGATGATCTTCGCCATCGCCATGGACTACACCGTCTTCCTGCTCGCCACCGCCAAGGAGCACTTCGAGCGCACCGGTGACCCCGACACCGCTCAGATCGACGGGATGGCGCACTCCGGCCGCATCATTCTGGCCGCGGCGGCGGTCATGGTCGCAGTGTTCTTCACATTCGCGTTCGCAGAACCTTTGCCACCCAAAGAAATGGGGATCATCCTGGGTGTGGCGGTACTTCTCGACGCAGTCCTGATCCGGCTGATGCTGCTGCCGGCCCTGCTCCGATTGACCGGACGCGCGGCCTGGTGGTCACCGGCCTGGCTTCGGCGGGTCCTGCCCTCGATTTCGTTCTCCCACTGAACGAAACGAAAGGAATCAACGATGAACATCCAGACGTCACCCAGCCGGCCATGGACCATCGAACGAGTGGTCCCGCTGCTTGCCGGGACCGTGGTCCTGGTGAGCCTGGTTCTGGCAACCGCCCTCTCGACGTGGTGGCTGCTCCTGACCGCATTCGTAGCGGTGAATCTGTTGCTCTACAGCATCGTGGGCTGGTGCCCGGCGAGCCTGATCATGCACCGCCTGGGACTCCCCCGACAGTGCGAACTGCGTTGAGCAACCTCCCCCCCATCCATCCTGATAGGAGAATCACTGTGTCACTTGCCATCTCAACCGTTCTGAAGGTTCCGTTCGAAGAAGCCGTCACCAAGACCCGTCAAGCCCTGGCCGAACAGGGCTTCGGCATCCTCACCGAGATCAACGTCAAAGCGACCATGAAGACCAAACTCGACGAGGACATGGAGGACTACCTGATCCTGGGCTCGTGCAATCCGACGCTGGCCCACCGGGCCCTCGGAGTCGACCGTCAGATCGGATTGCTGTTGCCGTGCAACGTCGTCGTGCGCGCACACCCCGGCGACCCGTCGTCCACGATCATCGAGGCGATGAACCCGAACCTGATGGTCGAGGTGTCCGGCGACGCCGACCTCGAGCCGGTCGCCCGGGAAGCGACGGTGAAACTCCAGACGGCCATCACCACACTGAACGGACAGCCGACAACGTGAGTCCGAAATAGCCAACATGTCGATTGATGGTTGACACAAGGCGCAGGATGTCTCACGCTTGAGACATGTCCACCAAAGTGTCGCACGCGGCGACGTTCGTGCCGCGCTCCGGCGACACCTGGCGCGACCCCTGGTCGATGTATGCCGACCTCCGCGACCACGACCCCGTCCATCGCGTTCGATCAGCCGATCCCGGCCGCGATTTCTGGGTGCTGACCCGCCACGCGGACGTCTGGCAGGCCGCCGACGACTGGCGGACGTTCACCTCCACCGGCGGTCTGACGACGACCTACGGCGAGCTGGATAGCATCGGGCTGACCGACAATCCACCGATGGTGATGCAGGATCCGCCGATCCACACCGATTTCCGCAAGCTGGTGTCCCGCGGGTTCACACCCAAACAGGTGCACGAGATCGAACCGGCGGTGCGGGAATTCGTCCGGTCCAGGATCGATGCGCTGGCCGAATCCGGCGGCGGCGACATCGTCGCCGATCTCTACAAACCGTTGCCGTCCATGGTTGTTGCGCACTACCTCGGAGTTCCCGAATCGGACCGGAAGGCATTCGACGGATGGACCGAGGCGATCGTCGGCGTCGACACGTCCGACCTGAGCAAGGCCGGCGAGACCGCCACCGCCGCAGTACTGGAGATGATGGCCTATTTCGGCACGCTCATCTCATACCGGCGCACACACCCCGGAGATGACACCATCTCCCACCTGGTGGATGCAGGCGTAGGCGGGGACGACAGCACTGAGGGGTTGCTGTCGATCCTCGCCTTCACCTTCACCATGGTTGCCGGCGGCAACGACACCACCACCGGAGTTCTCGGTGGCGCAACGGAATTGCTCGCCGAGCATCCGGATCAGCGGGCGGCACTGGTCGAGAACCCGGACCTCGTCGACGATGCGGTCGACGAGTTCCTGCGTCTGACCTCACCGGTGCAGGGCCTGGCCCGCACCACCACCACCGACGCCGTGTTCGGTGACCACACCATCCCGGCGGGTCGCAAGGTTCTGCTCTGTTACGGCTCTGCCAACCGGGATCCACGAGCATTCGGCGACGACGCGGACCGTCTCGACATCGCGCGTCGTCCACGCCAAATCCTGACGTTCAGCCGTGGCGCCCATTACTGTCTCGGGGCTGCCGCGGCGCGGATGCAGAGCCGGGTGGCACTGACCGAACTGCTCGCCCGTTGTCCCGAGTTCACCGTCGATCCCGGATCGATTTCCTACGCCACCGGCAACTACGTGCGCCGGCCGACCACCATGCACCTGACCGTCGGCCCATGAGCCGCAAGTCTCCCGAAACCACTCGACATCCCGAGACGACCCCGAGTCCGGATTGGCTCGGTCCCAGCCGCACCGAGGCCGCCGCGGCCCGCATCCTCGATGTCGCGAGTGATCTGTTCGTCACCCGCGGGATCGCCGCGGTGAACATGAACCAGATCGCAGCCGCCGCCGGCTGCTCCAGGGCCACCCTCTACCGCTACTTCGCGTCCCGTTCCGACCTGCTCCTGGCCTATGTCGAACGCGGGGCCCGCGCGATCTCGGCAGCGGTGGCCGCACGCATCGCCGACCTGGACGACGTCGGCGAACGCATCACCGAAGCCATCCTGACCTCGGTGGAAGCGGTCCGCGCCGACCCGGTCATGTACAGCTGGTTCAGTCCGGAGGCCGCCGGACTGGCCGGCGCGATGGGCGCCGAATCCGAACTCGTCAATCAGACCGCCGTCGAAATGCTGGCCGGGGAGACATCCTCATCCGAGGCCGAGGTCGCCCTGCAGGCCCGGTTCATCGTCCGAATCGTGATCTCCCTGCTGACCACGCCAGGTGCCGACGCCGACGAGGAACGCGAGATCGTCGAACGGTTCGTCACGCCAGCGATCGTCAATCGATACTGATTTTCACAAGTTGTCGGTAACGGTTATCATTAACATCTGTTAGATGGTCCCCGCGCACATCAGCCCTGCGCGGAACACCGTCCATTGATGCGAAAGGTCCCGTGATGGCAACTTGGTCCCGACTCCTAGGGGTCACCACCGCCCTGACCCTCGCCGTCGGCGTGGCCGCCGGATGTTCCTCGGACGACGGTGGAACCACCGCGGACGGCAAGGTCTCCGTGGTGGCATCGACCAACGTCTGGGGTTCGGTGGCGCAGGCCGTCGGCGGTGAGCACGCCGAGGTCACCTCGCTCTACACCTCACCCGACGGCGATCCGCACGAGTTCGAGGCGAGCGCCAAGGACACCGCCAAGGTTGCCGACGCCGGTGTCGTGGTCCTCAACGGCGGTCACTACGACGCCTACATGGAGGCCGCGGCCAAGAACTCGAAAGCGATCGTGGTCAACGCCTTCGACATCATGGAAGGCGATGAACACGCAAGCGACGATCACTCCGCGGATGACCACGGCGGCGACCACGCCGAAGATGATCACAGCCACGCTCCCGGCGCGGTGAACGAACATGTCTTCTACAACCTGACCGTCGTCGGACAGGTCGCCGACAGCATTGCAAATGCGTTGTCCGAGAAGGACAGTGCCAATACCCAGTACTTCCGCGACAACGCCGCGGCATTCAACGACCAGATCGACGGGCTGCGCGGCGAACTGGCCGCGATCAAGGCCGCGGACCCCGGTGCGAAAGTGGTCCAGACCGAACCACTGGCCGGGTACCTGCTGGCCGAGGCCGGACTCGACGACATCACCCCCGCCGGATTGCAGGATGCGGTCGAGGCCGGGCAGTCCCCGTCGGCCCGCGACGTCGCCGCGACCCAGGAATTGATCGCCGACCGCCAGGCACGTGTCCTGATCTACAACACCCAGGCCGTGGATGACGGAACAAAAGCCTTGCTGGCCATAGCCGAGAAGGCAGGTGTTCCCGTCGTCGACATCACCGAGACCTTCCCGACCGGCACGACGGATTACGTCGAATGGCAGCGGGCTAATGTTGAGGCACTGTCGTCGGCCCTGGCGGCCGGCGCAACCAGCACTTCTCGATGAGGCAATCGATCACATGACCCAGCCCGAACCGGCATCCGCGCCACCGCCCCGAGTAGCCGATCAACGCGTTGCCGACGGCCTGAAAACCGTGCATCAAACCGCAGGCCGGGGTGCGGCGGTCACGATCACAGGTGCGCGTTTGTCGTTCGGGCAGCGGGTCCTGTGGGATCACTTCGACCTCACGGTGGCGCGCGGCGAGTTCATCGCCATCCTCGGCCCCAACGGCTCGGGTAAGACCTCGCTCCTGAAAACCCTTCTCGGCAAATACACTTTGGATGCCGGAACGGTCACCGTCGAGGGTCGCGGACTGCGCAGTGGTGACAGCAGAGTCGGCTACATCCCCCAGCAACAGACCCACGACGAGGGCGTGCCGCTGCGCGGCCGGGACCTCGTCGGTCTCGGTGTCGACGGCCAGGCCTGGGGTCTGGGATTTCGCAATCGCAAGCGGCGCAACGCACTTGTCGACGACGCCATCGCGCAGGTCGACGCCCGCGACTTCGCCGATGCACCGCTGGGCCTGCTCAGTGGTGGTGAACAGCAGCGCCTTCGCGTCGCGCAGGCATTGTCGGGCAACCCCGCGGTCCTGCTCTGCGACGAACCGTTGCTGAGCCTGGATCCGGCCAACCAGAGTCGCGTCGCCGCACTCATCGACCGTCGCCGCCGCGATCACGGCACCGCGGTGCTGTTCGTGACGCACGAGATCAACCCCATCCTGCCGTATGTCGACCGGGTGGTGTACCTCGTCGACGGCCGCTTCCGGATCGGCACACCGGCCGAGGTCATGACGTCCGAAACACTGAGCGAGCTGTACCAGACCCGGGTCGACGTCCTACGCGTCCAGGACCGGCTCGTTGTCGTCGGCGCCGATGAATCGGCCTGCCACGGTGACCATTCGTCCACACCGTCAACCGAGGTATCCGAGTGAGCACCAGCTGGTCCGACCTGTTCGATTTCGCCGAGACCGCCAATCTGCTCTCCTACGACTTCGTGCAGCAGGCATTGCTCGCCACCGCGCTGCTCGGCATCCTCGGCGGGGTCCTGGGGCCGATGGTGGTCAGCCGCCAGATGGCGTTCGCCGTGCACGGTACCGCCGAACTGACATTCACCGGCGCGGCCGCCGCCCTGTTGCTGGGGATCAGCGTGAACCTCGGCGGACTGATCGGCGCCATCATCGCCTCGATGATCTTCGGGCTCCTGGGCAACCGGGTCCGAGAACGCGATTCGGTCATCGGCGTGGTGATGGCCTTCGGACTGGGATTGGGTGTGTTGTTCATCGCCCTCTACGGCCGCACCGGCGCGGGCTTCAACCTGCTCACCGGGCAGGCGGTGACCGCCGGAGCCCAGGGGGTCGCGGCCGTTGTCATCACCACGATCGTCGTGGTTGTCGTGATGGCGATCATCTACCGTCCGCTGCTGTTCGCCAGCACCGACCCCCGGGTCGCCGAGGCCCGCGGCGTGCCGATGCGGTTGCTGTCGGTGGTCTTTGCCGTCCTGCTCGGTGCCGCGGTGGCACAGAGCGTCCAGATCATCGGTGCACTGCTGGTGATGTCGCTGATCATCACACCGGCCGCCGCCGCGATGCGGGTGTCATCGAATCCCACGGCTGTCCTCGGGCTGTCGATCCTGTTCGCGGAAATCGCGGCGATCGCCGGAATCGTCCTGTCGCTGGCACCCGGACTGCCTCCATCGGTGTTCGTCACCTCGATCTCGTTTGCGATTTATATGGTCTGCCGGGTGGTCGGCACACGACGATCCCGCAACGCCGGCCGGAGCACAACGCAGGCGAATACCGAACGCGTACCCGCCCCGACCCCCGGAAAGTAGGCCGATCGGCCGTTCCCTTCGACCGCCCACGTCACCTAGGCTCTGATCCAGCCGCTGCGTTCCGATCCCCGTTGTTCGATCGCCCGCGGCCATCCGGAAACTTCAGCCAGAGGTGAAGGGCGGGCGGGGTCATGCGCTACCAGCTACTCGGGCCGCTCACGGTGGTCCGGGACGAGAGCGGTGACGCCGGTGCCCGGATCGATCTCGGCTCCCCCAAGCAGCGGACCATCCTCGCGATCCTGCTGATCCACCGCGGCAAAGTGGTCTCGACGGACCGCCTGTGTGACGCGCTCTGGGGTGAGCAGGCACCACCGAGCGCGACATCGAGTCTGCAGGCCTACATCTCCAACCTGCGACGGGCCCTGCGCAACGAGGCGGGCACGTCACCGATCCGGCGACAGTCCACCGGGTACATCCTCGATGTGGCCGACTCCGACGTGGACGTCAGCGAGTTCCTCGATCTCGCCAACGCATCCCGTCAGCACGCCGACAACGAGGCCTGGACCGCCGTGCTCGAGACCGCCGACCAGGCCCTGACTCTGTGGCGCGGTGAACTGCTCGACGGACAGGGCGACGAGGACTGGGTGCGGACCGAAGCAGCCGGACTCGAGGAGATCCGTAGCGGCGCTCTGGAGAATCGGATCACCGCGTTGCTCGCGCTGGGCCGGCTGGCGCCGGCGTTGGCGGACGTCGTGTCGCTGCGCAATGCGCAGCCGTACCGGGACCACGGCTGCTGGCTGCACATGCTCGCGCTGCACCGGGCCGGGCGGTCCGCGGAAGCACTCGAGGTGTTCGCCGACCACACCCGGCGTCTCGACACCGACCTCGGTCTCGAACCGAGCGTCGAGATCCGTGATCTGCAGGGCGCGATCCTGCGCCACGATCCGGAACTGGCCGCCTGGCCACGCAAACCGATCTGGTCCGGCGCGGGCGAGCTCCGCACCCCGGAACACCCACCGGTGGTGCAGGTTCCGGCCGGCGCCGAGGTCCCGGCACAGCGCGGCCTGGTCGGTCGCGTCCGGGAACTCGCCGACATCGGCAAGGTGCTCGACGAGGTCATTGCCGGGCAGACGCGCTGGCTGGTGTTCATCGGCCCTCCCGGTATCGGCAAGACCCGACTTGCCGACGAGGCCGCCCACATCCTGCGGTCGCAGGGTGGACACGCACTCTGGGCCCGCAACCCCGAAGAAGGCGCACCGTCGTGGTGGCCGATCCGTCAGCTGGTCAATGCCCTCGGCGGGCAACCCGGCGAGGTGCTGGTCACCACCGGCGACGTCGATGCCGATACCGCCCGGTTCACCGTCTACGACCGCGTGCAACTCCTCATCGAACACGCCAGTACCTCACAACCGATCGCGGTGGTCGTCGACGACGTGCAGTGGGCTGATTCGATGTCGGTCGGCGCGCTGGCCTCGATGGCCACCGCACTGCACCACCATGCGGTCGCGTTCGTCATCACCCTCCGGGACGGCGAACACCCTCCGGCGCTGGCCCGCCTCCTCAGTGCCGTCGCCCGCGGTACCGGCAATCGCCAGATCCTGGTCCCCGCACTCGACAGGGATGGGGTCGCGGTCCTGGCAAACGAGATCGCCACCGAGGCACTGAACGACGCCGAGGTCGAGACACTCGACAAACGCACCGGCGGAAATCCGCTGTTCGTCTCCGAATACGCCCGGCTGCCGGCCGACGAGCGCAGCTCCGGCGAACTCCCGGTCGCCGTGCGATCAGTCCTCGGCCTGCGTCTGGCCGGCCTCGAACCCGCTGTCCTGCAGACACTCCGGACGGCAGCGGTCATCGGCGACACCATCGACATCGCATTGCTGGCACGCACCACCGGCCTCGACATCGATGCGATCGCCGACCACCTCGACGCCGCCGCGGATGACCGCATCATCACCGCGGCACCGGGTACCGACGGTTACGCGTTTGCACACGGCCTGCTCCGCGAAGAGATCCTGGCTCAACTGCCCGCGATGCGACGCAAGCGGACACACGCCAGGGTCGCCGAGATCCTCGGCCACACCGACCGGGCCGAAGCGCTCGGGTGGCGCGCTCATCATCTGATGGCGGCCCTGCCGCTCGTCGAGCCCGAGCAGGCGGTGGCGGCCTGTACCGCTGCTGCGGAAGACTTTGTCGACCGCTGGAATTCGGAGGCGGCCGCCTACTGGTGGCAGCACGCCCTCACCGCCTACGCATTGCTGCCGGCCGCCGAACAGATCGACGAACGCCGCGACGAGCTGACCGTATCGCTGCTCGAGGCGTTGTCACGGGCCGGCCGCGGCCAGACCGTCCTGGAAACCGTGGAAGCAGCACTGTCCGCCGCAGTTCGCGCCGAGAAGCCCTCCACGGTGGGCAAACTCGCCGGATCACTGCTCCGCTCCGGGGGCGGCTGGCCGTGGGTGTCGCCGGCATCGGATCCGGCACCGCTGTTGGCCCTACTGGCTCGCGCCGAGCTGGCCGTGGCCGACGAACCCGCCGAACGCGCACAGGTCCTCGGCGCACTCAGCGTCGGACACAGTTACCATCCGGACCCCACGCTGGCACCGGAATTGATCAGGCGCGCAGAAGAATTCGCGACGTCAACCGGCGATCCCGACATCATCGCCGAGGTGAAGATGGCCCGGCTGATCACGTTCTCCGGCGTCGCCACGCACGCCAGGGAATCCGTCGTGCTGATCAACGAACTGCTGGCACTGAATCATCGCCAGGCCCGCTTCGACGCGGTCATCGCGCATTCGATCGGAACAATGGCGACCTTCACGCTCGGTGACGTCGGGGCCGCCGAACACCACCTCCGGCAAGCCATCGCGGGCAGCGAAGAACTGAACCTGCCGATCTTGCGTGCCCAGCTTCGCTGGATGGAGGTCGTGGTCGCCGTCTGGACGGGCGATTTCGCGCGGGCACAACAACATCAGGCGATCGCCAAGCGTGTCCACGAACAGACCGAGCTGTACGAGACCGGGCAGGCCGACATGTCGCTGATGTCGTTGAGCCGAGAACTCGGCAGCCTCAACGACATCGGGACCGTCCGCGCCCGGGAGTGGATCACCGGCGTTGCGGCGAGCCCCGAGGACACGAACATGCGCGGAGTGATCGCCGCCGGTACCGCAGGCATACCCGGGGCGCCGGTGGATCGGACCCTCGCGGCCGCCCTGGTCGCGCAGCGACAGGCCACCTGCGGCGCACACGTCTGGCACACCCTCGGCCACGCAGTCGCTTTGGCGCATGTGGTGGCGGACTTCGAATTGACCGAATACGCAGCCGAATTCATCACCGAACTCGAACCGTTCACCGACCGGATCGGCCTGATCGGCCAGCTGGGCAACATCGGGCCGGTGGCCCTGGCGTTGGGTCGGTTGCACATGCTCACCGGAAACCGGACCGCGGCAAGGGAATCAGTATCGTTGGCAGCGGGCATCGCGGCGCGAACCGGCGGACTGCCCACAGTGTTGCGGTGCCGGGTTCTCGATTGGCAATTGCGCGCCTCGGACGAGCAGGGTCCGGCCGAACTCGACAGCATCGAAGAGCAGGCCACGCTACTGGGCATGGCCGGGGTGAAGAACGACGTGCAGCGCCTGCGCACCGCGCGCTAGTTCACGCGCAGTCGGACGGCCGGGCGATTCTTGAAACATTCTTGAACATCGACACCAAGAACCTCCCAAGTGCCCGCGCGCACGCTGGCGTCATCAGTTACGGACCTCGAGCGAAGGAACCAAACACGATGACCGTCACCACCCCCAGCAGCACAGGTACCGACCCGGTCGCGGACCTGCGGGCAGCCGTCGCGGGCCTGGTCGTCCGTCCGGGTGAGCCCGGGTTCGAACGCGCCATCCCATGGAATGTCGCCGCCTCGACGAACCCCCGTGCGGCCGTGTTCGTGGAGTCACCGGCCGACGTCGCAGCCACACTCCGGATCGCCGCACAGCACGGCCTGACCGTTGCCGTCCACGCCACCGGCCACGGTGCACTTCCCCTCGACCAGGGCAGCATCCTGGTGCAGACCGGTGCGCTGTCGGATCTGGTGATCGACCCGCAGGCCCGTACGGCGCACGTCGGCGCCGGCGTGAAGTGGCAACGGGTGATCGAGGAGGCCGCACCGCACGGGCTGGCCGGGCTGGCCGGTTCGGCACCCGATGTCGGGGTGGTCGGATTCATCACCGGCTGCGGCATCGGACCATTCGTCCGAACCGTCGGTCTGTCCTCGGATCATGTGCGTTCGTTCGAGTTGGTGACCGGCCAGGGCGAGATCCTGCACGTCACACCGGAGAACCATGCAGAACTCTTCTGGGGCCTACGCGGGGGCAAGGCCACCCTCGGCATCGTGACCTCGGTGGAGATCGACCTGCTGCCCATCGTCGAGTTCTACGGTGGCGCAGTCTATTTCGACGGAGCCGACGCAGCACAGATCCTTCGCGCCTGGCGGGACTGGAGCATCGACCTGCCGGAGCACGCCAACACCTCCATCGCGCTGCTCCGGCTGCCACCCCTCCCGGAGGTCCCGCCGCCACTCGCCGGCAAACTCACCGTCGCGGTCCGGTACGCATCCCTGGCGGATCCGGCCGAGGCAGAGGCACTCTTCGCACCCATGCGCGCACTGGCCACCCCGCTCATCGATGCCGTTTCGGTGATGCCTTATGCCGCAATGGGCGCGATCCACGCGGACCCGGTTGATCCGATGCCGTCATTCGAAGCCGGCACCCTGCTCGGTGAACTGAACGACACGGCATTGGGCGATCTGCTCTCGCTGACCGGCCCCGGTTCACAGTCCCCTCAGGTGGTTGTCGAAATCCGCCGGTTCGGCGGTGCGATGTCCGCCCCGGCAGCGCACCGCAGCGCGTTCTGTCATCGAAATGCGCCGTACCACCTGTTCGTGGTCGGGGCGCTGGTGCCGCCGGTCGCCGAACACGTGGCTCCGCATGCCGCAGCCGTCATCGATGCGATGGCACCGTGGGCCCTCGGGCAGCTACCGAACTTCGACCCGGGCAGCAGCCCGGAGCGATTGGCTCGCTGTTACGACGAAGACACCCTTGTCTGGCTCGGCGCGTTGGCCGACCGCCATGATCCGGCCGGTGTGCTCAGGGTCGGTCAGGTCGTCCGGATCCCGGCCCCGGCCTGATCAATACGGCCCGGAGCGAAGGGGTTGTCACGGGATCGTTTCTTCCGCTCCACCGGGATTGCACCGGTCTGCGATCATCTCGGCCCCGGAGACCACCGGCCGCCACGGCTCGAGATTCCAGCTGGTCTTCTCCGGCTCGACGAGCCTGGCAAATCGCCAGTGACAGGCGAATTGATCACGCATCCCCGGACTGTCGGCGGTCCGGTCCAGCGCAACCACCTCGGCCCAGGCCACATCGAGTTCGCCTTCCCCGGGCACGTACCGGCCGGCCTGGGTGGGAAACACCTGCAGGCTCGGGCCCTGCTCGGTCTGCGCCCACTCCACCCGGCCGATGAACGGCGGTAGGTAGGCCGACGTCGGTGTCGTCTCGACCGACGTCACCCCCGTCGTTGTCGGTGCGGTGGTACTCGGCCGGGTCGCCGGCGCCCCGCCATCGCCGGAAGATTCACCCCCGGAGTCGGAGCAACCGACGAGCAGTGCCGCGGCCACCAGGATCCCTGCTGCTGCGCGGCACCATGCAGTGGCCGTATGTGTGACTGTCAAAAAAGAACCCGGACAACCATTTCCGCGACCAGGGCGGGCTTGGTACCGCCCTCGATCGCCAGGCTGTGACCGAAGACGACCTGGACACCTCCGTTGGGCAGCTCGGTGGCATCGGCGAGGGTGGTGGTCAACTGCACCTTCGAACCGACCAGCACCGGCGTCGGGAAACGAACCTTGTTGCTGCCGTAGTTCAATGCCATCTTCACGTTCTCGAAACCGTAGATCTGGGCGCCGAGCATCGGGAGCAATGACAGGGACAGGAAACCGTGCGCGATCGTTCCCCCGAACGGGCTCGACTTGGCCCGTTCGACGTCGACGTGAATCCACTGGTGGTCGCCGGTTGCGTCCGCGAACAGGTCGACGCGATCCTGCGTGATCTCGAGCCAATCGCTTTTGCCGACCTCCGATCCGACCGCCCCGAGCACATCGGCAACCGAAGTGAAAACTCGCTTCATACCTTCTCCATCGTCTCCGTGGCCGGCTCCGCTCCCGGAATCGTGGCCACATAATCACCGAATCCGGCCCACGCCTCACGACGGGCGCGATAGGGGTCGATTTCCACATAAGAATGCTTGTCGAAGATCCTGGTGGCGCGGACCTTCGGAGTGTAGCGCGGCCAGGATTCCAGTGGCTCACCGGTTTTGGCGAATGCCAACCACTGATCCTGGATCTCGTCCGTGACGCGCAGTGCGCTGCGACGATCACTGCCCCGCGCGAGCAGCAGACCGGCCTTTCCGCGATAGACACCGAAGACGGCGAACAACTCGGTCGCGTGTGTTGCGCCCAGGCCCAACAACTTCAGCAGGCGTGGGGCGTAGTCGTATCGGTAGGCATAGGTGGGTGCATGCTGCGCATGGCCCTCGGTCGCCGCGATGGTGCCGACCAGGAAGATGTAGTCGCCGCCGAACTTCACCATCGACCTCGGCTTGGACAAGCCGCCGTACGCACCGGCGATCCGCTCCTGCGCGTCGGGTTCGGTGGCCGCGAACATCGCCGTGATCGATTCCTCGGTCGACAGCATCCCTTGCGGCAACCGCTTGAACAGTGTGCCTTCGTTGCGGTTGGTCCCGATGATCATCGGGACCCGGTGCGCGGTCCCCTGCGTGAAGGCATCGACCGGCGCCAGTGGCAGATAATCGCCGTCGACCACCGGCCCGAACGGCAGCAGCCCCGGGGTATCCGTGGTCACCCAGCGGGCCAGACGATGTCCGGCGCGACCGATCTCGGCGAGCGAGGCATCGACCAGCGCCCGGGCCGGATCGTCGACTCCCATGTCGGCGCACAGCAGTTCGGTGAGTTTGTGGCCCCACTTCCGCGCGAAATGCCGATGCAGCGTGAGGATCGGTGCCGAACTCTCGGCGATCGCGCGGTGGAACAGGCCACCGGCCGCGGGTGTGGCCATCAAGGTGGTGACGGCATTTCCGCCGGCGCTCTCACCGAAGATGGTGACATTGCCGGGATCTCCGCCGAATTCGGCGATGTTGTCCCGGACCCACTGCAGTGCGGCAACCTGATCGCGCAATCCGAGATTCGATTCGAACGGCCGCTGCGGGGTGGAGAGTTCGGTGAAATCTCCGTATCCCAGTGGCCCGAGCCGATAATTCATCGAGACGAAGATGACGTCTCCGCGGCGGACGAGGTCGTGACCGTAATAGAGCGGCGTGGCGGTCGATCCGAGAATGTATGCGCCGCCGTGGATGAACACCATCACCGGCCGAGGTTCGGTCGAGGCCTGCTCCGGCGCCACCACATTGACGATCAGCGAATCCTCACTGACCGGCTGCTTTTTGCCGCGCTCGACGAGTGCGTATTTCGGATTCTGCGGTGCCGCATTGCCAAAGCTGTTCGCCTGCAGCACCCCCGTCCACCCGACGGCGGGCTGCGGAGCGCGCAACCTCAGGTCGCCCACCGGCGGCGCGGCGTAGGGAATCCCCCGCCATCGGATGATGTCCCCGTCCCGAACGCCGGCGACAACACCGTCGGAAAGTGTCACTGTTGTGTTTGCACTGGCCATGTTCCCGACCCTAGCGGCCGGTAGCGGACGCTCGCCCGCCATCGGTGCGATTCACCGCGTCCGGTCGCGGTCCATCTGGGATCCTCGTGGCCATGACCACGGACTTCACCGGATATGTAGACATCAGCCATCCCGAACCCGGCGCAGCGATCTGGCACCAGGTCGCCGGCGAGGGCGAACCCGTGGTGCTACTGCACGGCGCGTTCTCGAGTGCGGCGGACTGGGGCGGGCAGTTCGGTCCGTGTGTGGACGCCGGATTCAGGGTCTATGCCCCTGAGCGCCACGGTCATGGACACAGCGCCGATGTCACCGCCGAGTTCCACTACGAGACGATGGCCCAGGAGACCATCGTCTACCTCGACGAGGTGGTGGGCGGTCTCGCTCATCTCGTCGGATGGAGCGACGGTGCCGTCATCGCATTCCTGGTGGCCCTGCGGCGCCCGGATCTGGTCGATCGCATGGTTGTGCTCGGCCAGTACCTGAACTCCTCCGGCCGGGCGGCGGGCGGGATGCTGGAGGCCATCGGCGACATCGACTCCGAGATCGTGCAGTTCCTGCGAGCCGACTACGCGTCGGCCTCACCGGATGGCGACGACCATTTCCCGGTGGTGTTCGAGAAGACCACCGCGATGATCGCGAACGAACCCGAGTTGGACCTGTCCGAGCTGACCGCGGTGACCGCCCCGACGCTGGTGATGCAGGGCGATCACGACGAGGTGCTCATCGAGCACACTCTGGCGATCGTGGATCAGCTTCCTCACGCCCGGCTGGCGGTGCTGCCCGGGACACATCTCATCCCGATCGAGACGCCGGACGTGGTCAATTCGGTGATCATCAATTTCCTCCGGGGCGATCCCGCGTGATCGTTCATTGCCGCGTTTGAACACACCGTTCTGTCATATCGCCGAGAATGTCAGCGATCGTTAATACTCCGGGGAATTGATTCAGCGATCGATTTCTCGTGTGGCACAGTCAATCAGCGGTTAGGATCACGGAGCATATTCCGCCGACAATAGATTGGCATTTCGTGACAAACAATTCAGATGACACGGCGATCACCCCTGCCGTCGTCGAGCTGTCGAAAACCCGGCGGATACTGACCGCATTTCTGAACTCCCCATTCGCCGGAATGTCGCCGTGGATTCTGATGGCGCTCATCGTGGGTCCGGGACGGTTCGAAGAGGCCGCGGCCGCTGCATTCGGTCTCTCACTCCTGCTGGTCCTCGGTAGTCATCGGCGCGGCAGCAAGCTGAAGTTCCTCGAGGTTTTCGACCTCACCTACTTCGCCGCAATGGTGGTACTGGCGCAGTTCGCCTCGGCCGACGTCGTGAAGTGGCTGGAGCACTGGGGCGGCGAGATGACCAATATCGCCCTGGTGGCGTTCGCGTTCGGATCGATCCTCATCCGGCAGCCGTTCACCTTGCAGTACGCCAAAGAAGGCACCCCGGAAGAACTCTGGACCCAGCCGCTGTTCCTGCGGATCAACTACGTGATCACCTGGGCCTGGGTGTTCGGGTTCGGCGTGGCTGCGGTCGCCGGGTTCATCGGTGATGCAGTCCTGGACAACAACAACAATTTCTGGACCGGCTGGATCATCCAGCTCGCCGGTACGTTCTTTGCCGTCGCCTTCACGGAGTTCTACCCCGATTACGCGACTGCCCACGCGGCCCGGGAAGCCGGCGAAGATGTGAGTCCACCGTCGCTCATGCATCTTCTGGGCTGGGTCCCGCTGTTCGTGATCGTCACCGGTGTCGCCGGTCTGATCACCGATGCGCTCACGACCGTGGTGAGTCTGATCGTCATCGCCGTGGGCATCGTGGGACGCGTTGCCGTGGACAAGCTCCTACCCTGAGCCAGTCCTCCCCCGCACCCCGATGATGTGCCCTTTTGGCGTCGCCCACCTGGGGTTTTGTTCGCCAAAAGGGCACATCATCGGGTTCAGGAGCGGCGTTGGCGAGCGAACTCGGCGAGCACGACACCGGCGGCGACCGAGGCGTTGAGGCTCTCGACATCCCCGGCCATCGGGATCGACAGGATCGAGTCACACGATTCGCGCACCAGGCGCGAGAGGCCCTTGCCCTCGGAGCCCACCACGATCACGGTGGGTCCGGAGCCGTCGTACTCGTCGAGGGTCACGTCACCATCGGCGTCGAGACCGACGAGCTGTACACCCGACTCGGCCCAATCCTTCAGTGTCCGGGTCAGATTCGTGGCCTGCGCGACGGGCAGACGCGCTGCGGCACCGGCACTGGTACGCCATGCCACCGCGGTGACCGACGCACTGCGTCGGGCCGGGATCACCACACCGTGGCCACCGAATGCGGCCACCGAGCGGATCACCGCACCGAGGTTGCGCGGGTCGGTGATGTTGTCGAGCGCGACCAGCAACGGCGGACGACCACTGTCGATCGCCTGCTGCATCAGGTCGCTGGGGTGGGCGTACCGGTACGGCGGGACCTGCAGGGCCAGGCCCTGGTGCATGCCGTTGGCACTCATCCGGTCCAGTTCGGGACGCTGTACCTCGAGGATCGAGATACCGGCGTTGGCGGCCAGCTGCACCGACTCGGTGACCCGTTCGTCCGCCTCGCCACCGAGGACCACGTAGAGCGCGGTGGCCGGAACCCCGGCACGCAGGCACTCCACGACGGGGTTGCGACCGAGTACGTACTCGGGACCATCTGTGGTCGGCTTGCCGCGCGGCACGCGTCCGCCGGTGGTTCCACCCGAACGCTTGGCCGCGGCCTTCGCCTTCTTGTGCGCCGCGTGGTACGTGCGCTCAGTCGCCTTCGGGGTTGCGCCCCGGGCCTCGAGTCCACGGCGGCGTTGTCCGCCCGAACCCACGGTCTGTCCTTTTTTGCTGCCGCCCTTGCGGACTGCACCCTTACGTTTTGAATTGCCGGCCATCAGGCCACCCACCTTACGCGAAATGCGCTGTAATCCCCGGTGACCGGTTTACCCGGCACCGCGTTCATCGGTCCGTCTCCACGGATTCTCTTGTTTCGGACATCGACCACTGCGGGCCGTCCGGTGTATCTGTCACTTCGATCCCGGCGCGCGCCAACCGATCACGAACTTCGTCTGCGGTGGCCCAGTCCTTCTCGGCACGGGCCGTGGTCCGGCGTTGCAGCTCGGCCCGGACGAGCACGTCGAGCGCGGCCTTGGTCTCGGCGTCCGGCCCGGAAGCCGCCCAGTTCGGCGCCAACGGGTCGACGCCGAGCACGCCCATCATCGCGCGCACCGATGCGGCCGCTTCCACGGCGGCCTGATGGTCGCCCGACTCCAGTGCCGTGTTCCCGACCCGGACCGCACCATGGATCTCGGCAAGGGCCGACGGCACGCCGAGGTCGTCGTCGAGCGCCGCGGCGAACGCGTCGGTGATCTCACCGATCGGTACTGAACCGGCCCGCGAAACCGTCCGGTGCACAAAGGATTCCACCCGTCGGTATCCGGCGGCGGCCTCCTGCAGTGCGCCCTCGGAGTATTCGAGCATCGACCGGTAGTGCGCGCTGCCCAGGTAGTAGCGCAGTTCGACGGCCCGCACCCGCTGCAGCATCGCCGGGATGGCGACCACGTTGCCGAGCGACTTCGACATCTTCTCGCCACCCATGGTGACCCAGCCGTTGTGCATCCAGTACCGCGCGAACGGGTCGCCGGCGCCATGGCTCTGCGCCTGCTCGTTCTCGTGATGCGGGAAGATCAGATCCATTCCGCCGCAATGGATATCGAACTCCGAACCCAGCAGCGAGGTGACCATCGCCGAGCATTCCAGATGCCAGCCCGGACGCCCGCGGCCCCACGGGGTCGGCCAGGACGGCTCGCCGGGCTTGGCGCACTTCCACAGCGTGAAGTCGCGCGGATCGCGCTTGCCGGTGCCGGCGCTCTCACCCTGATGGACGTCGTCGAGACGATGTCCCGACAGCGAGCCGTAGTCGGGCAGGCTCAGCACATCGAAGTACACGTTGCCGTCGGCGGCGTAGGCGTGCCCGCGCTCGATCAGCCGCTGCATGTACTCCACCATCTGCGTGATGAAGCCGGTGGCGCGGGGTTCGGCCGAGGGCGGCAGCACCCCGAGCTGGTCGTAGGCCTTGGTGAACTCTCGCTCGTGGGTGGCGGCCCATTCCCACCAGGGACGACCGGCATCGGCCGCCTTGCGCAGGATCTTGTCGTCGATGTCGGTCACGTTGCGCACAAACGCCACATCAAGGCCCTTGTAGGCCAGCCAGCGCCGCAGGATGTCGAAGGCGATACCGCTGCGGACGTGGCCGATGTGCGGCACACCCTGGACGGTGGCGCCACACAGATACACAGAGGCGTGTCCGGGACGGATCGGCGTGAATTCACGCAGATCTCGGGCGGCAGTGTCGTAAAGGCGCAGGGTCACGATCGGCAATCCTACTGGTCAAGCAACAGTGCAGTGGCGACGGCAGCAACGCCCTCGCCCCGTCCGGTCAATCCGAGACCGTCCGTGGTGGTGGCGGAGACCGAGACCGGCCCGCCGAGCAGATCACCGAGTACCTGCTGGGCCTCCGCGCGGCGCGGCCCGATCTTGGGCCGGTTGCCGATCACCTGGACGGCGGCATTGCCGACGACGAATCCCTGGGCTTCGTAGAGTTCGCGGACATGCGTGAGCATCCGGGCGCCGCTGACGCCCTCCCACTGCGGTTGTCCGGTTCCGAACACCGAGCCGAGATCTCCGAGGCCCGCTGCGGACAGGAGTGCGTCGCAGAGCGCATGAACGGCCACATCGCCGTCCGAGTGCCCGGCGCATCCGTCTGCGTCCGTGAAGAGCAATCCGGCCATCCAGCAAGGTCTGCCGATTTCGACGGGATGGACGTCGGTTCCGATCCCGACTCTCATGCGCGCGCCCGATCGGTGAGCAACCAGGTGGCCAGATTCAGATCCCAGGCGGTGGTGATCTTGAAGGCGAGCGGGTCGCCGGGGATGGTCTGCACGGCGATGCCCTGCGATTCGACGAGACCGGCGTCATCTGTGAAATCGGTCTCCGCGGCGGCGTAGGCAGCGGTGAGCACGGCGTAATCGAATCCTTGCGGGGTCTGCACCGCACGCAGCGAGGAGCGGTCGACGGTCCCGGTCACGAGGCCGGTGGAGTCGACGGATTTGATCGTGTCCGCCACCGGGAGGGTGGGGACAACCGCGGACGCGCCCGATCGGACAGCGTCGACGACGTCGGCGAACAACGATGCGGGTGTGAGGCAGCGGGCGGCGTCGTGCACCAGCACCACTTCAGTATCGGACGGCGCGGCCGACAATGCGGCCTTCACCGAGTCCGAACGTTTTGAACCCCCGGCCACCACGGTGACCTCGGGGAACTCGGACCGGACCTGGTCAACCAGATCGACGGGAACCGAGATGACGATACGATCGACGACCCCGCCGGCCAGCGCACCCTGCACGCAGTGGTGCAACATGCTCTGACCTGCGAGATCGACAAACGCTTTGGGTAAACCCATGCCGAGTCGCTCTCCGCGACCTGCGGCCGGGATCAATGCAACCGTAGACATTCAGTGAATCAAGCGACGCGCTCAGGAAGCGGCGGCGAGAACCTCGTCGAGAATGATCGAAGCCTTCTCGTCGTTGGTGTTCTGTGCCAGCGAGAGCTCGTCGACCAGGACGCGACGCGCACGGGTGAGCATTCGCTTCTCACCTGCGGAGAGTCCACGATCCTGTTCACGACGCCAGAGGTCGCGAACGATTTCGGCAACCTTGATGATGTCGCCGGAGATCAGCTTTTCCTGGTTCGCCTTGAACCGGCGAGCCCAGTTGGTGGGCTCCTCGGTGTGGGGCGCCCGGAGGACGTCGAATACCTTGCCCAGACCTTCTTCTCCGACTACGTCACGGACTCCGACGTACTCGAGCTTCGTAGACGGGATCTGAACTGTCATGTCACCATCGGCCACCTTCAAAACGAGGTACTCTACGGCCTCGCCCTTGATGGTTCGGGTCACAATGTCTTCGACCAGTGCGGCACCGTGATGGGGGTAGACAACGGTGTCACCAACTTTGAAATTCAATGTTCCATGCCCCTTTCGATTTCACCAGTCTAGCACGGTGCGTTCCGCGCCATCAGCCAACTGCGCAGGTCAGCGGCATAGCGGCCGGATTCGAAGTCTTGACGACGCCCGAAATGTGTGCTGGCGCACCACCTCAACCCAGGGGGCCACAGCACTCGAAGGCCCCGCCCGACAACCGATTTTGGCGACCGCTTCAGACCGCCGCGAACGGGACCGTTCCGGGCCCGCGCGACCCCGTCGGATCGCTACGACATCAATTGATGCCGAAGTGTGACCGTCGTGAGCGCCAGCACCGTGTCACCGGCACCGGCGTCGACCAACCGGACATCCACGACACTGTGGTCGCCGGCATCGCGGACGACCTCACCACTGGCCCGGGCGGGCCCGACCCGGACCTGCGACAGATAGTGGATCTGCATGTCGCAGGCCACCATTCCCGGCCGCATGGCACAGGCGGCGGATTCGGCGAGCACCGCCAGCGCCCCTCCCTGGATCGTGCCGATCTGGTTGACGACGAAGGAGGTGAGGTCGAGTTCCAGGACACCGGAACCCGCATCGACGACCCGCATGCCAAGCCGCGTATAGACGGACCCCTCGACCGGTATCGGCGTGCGTTCCCGGATCGTGCCGACGGTCTTCGCGGGCGAATACAGATCGGCATCGACCGCCGCGGTGCGCGGGATCCGGGCGAACACGACCAGCGCCCGCCCGGCGTGCGTGAGTCCATGGGCTCCGCGATCGATGTCGTCGGTCAGCACCCGCAGATCGGTGACCCCACATCCGTCGTAGATGTCGACCGAGATGACGACGACCTTCTTACCCGCCCGGACCAGCCTGGCGTCGGCGACGATCGGCCCGCGGGTGATCGGGTCGGCGGCGTACAGCGACAGATCCTGGGTCGCGGTCCAGTCCGGGGAGGCGGCGATCAGCGCGGGGTCCGAGGCGACGATGTCGACCACGGTCATCAGGACCCCGGTCGAGGCCGACCCGCCGGCGTCCCGGAGTTTGTCGGTCAGCGTGGCCCGGACCACGGATCGTTGCGGGGACGGCTGGAACGACGTCAGCCCGAAGTCCGACGCGAACGACACCGGACCCGGCAACACCATCCCCGGCCGTCCGCCGACCTGGGCCGGACGCGAGGTGGAAATCAGATTCTCACTCATGAGAATCATCATGCCAGTTTGGTGGGCGATGCGAAACGGACCGTTTTTGCGACCCGATCGGAATTTGCCGACACTCGCCCACTACGCTGCGTAGTGCACGCGTTGTGGATTTTGGTGGGCGCCGGTGAGTATCTGCGCGGCCGCCACACAAGGCGCGCGTCGCATCAGGACCTATCTCGGAGGAAAACCGGTGTCAGTGCACAAAGAATCGGCCCGGCGTGGTCGAGTGGGAACGATCCTCGCCACCGCAGCCATCGCCGCAGGCCTGCTGATCGGCACCACCGCGTGCGGCGCCGGCCAGATCGCCCAGACCCCCGATCAGGCGCCGGCCATCAACGGCAACGAGATCGACGCCGGGGCCATGGCATTGCGCAACGTGCACATCGTCTACCCCAAGGGCGGCAGCACCGAGGAGTTCGTCAACGGCGGACCGCTCCAGTTGGCATTCCTCATCGCCAACGAGTCGCCCGACACCCCGGACAAACTCGAGAGCATCACCTTCCCCGACGGCAAGGGCAAGGTCACCGTCGAGGGCGAGACCGAGATCGATCCCCTCGGCGTGCTTCGCGCGGGTGACCGCGACGTGGTGCACAACACCACCCTCGACCCGATCAACCCGAAAGAGAAGTGGGTCGAGGTGACCGTGCAGGGTGAGCCGAACAAACTCACCCCCGGCCTGACCTTCCCGTTGGTCTTCAAGTTCGAGAAGGCCGGCGAGACCACCATCGACGTCCCGATCGACGCCGGACCCATCCTGCCGCGCCAGGACAAGCCGCGGGGCATCGACGCCGACCACGTCGAAGTGGGCGGGCACCACTAGCATCCGGTCACCACAAGAACCCGAGAGAGGGGCCACGGCAATCGCCGTGGCCCCTCTCTCGTGCGCGGGTCGGCACAGCGCTGTCGGACCCGCTGGCTAGAGTCAGCCGGTGGCCAAACAGAAGTCGACATATCGGTGCAGCGCCTGTGGATACCAGGTCGCCAAGTGGGTTGGCCGTTGCCCGGAATGTGGTGAATGGGGTTCGGTGAGCGAAGCTGCCCTGGCAACCGTGGGCAGCTCCGGGATCGGTGGGGGTAAATCCGCCACCGTCGCAACCATTCCCAGCCAGCCGGCTCGTCCCATGACCCAGATCGACGCGACCAACGCGGCCGCATTCCCCACCGGCATCGGCGAATTCGACCGGGTGCTGGGCAAGGGTATCGTCCCCGGTTCGGTCCTGCTCCTCGCCGGAGAACCCGGTGTCGGCAAATCCACCCTGCTGCTCGAAGCCGTCAAACAGTGGGCGCTGCAAGGCCGCCGGGCGCTGTACGTCACCGGCGAGGAGTCCGCCGGGCAGGTGCGACTCCGCGCCGAACGCACCGGCGCCGTCCACGACGAGATCTACCTCGCCGCCGAAACCGACCTCGGCGCGGTACTCGGCCACGCCGAGGCGGTGATGCCGTCGCTGATGGTGGTCGACTCCGTGCAGACGATGATCGCCCAGAACGTCGACGGCGTGAACGGCGGTGTCACCCAGATTCGCGCGGTGACAACGGCATTGACGTCGCTGGCCAAGAACGCCGGCATCGCCGTCATCCTCGTCGGCCACGTCACCAAGGACGGCACCGTGGCCGGTCCCCGCTCACTGGAACACCTCGTCGACGTCGTCCTGTCCTTCGAGGGTGACAAGCACTCCCCGCTGCGCATGGTCCGGGGAATCAAGAACCGCTTCGGATCGGCCGACGAGGTGGGCTGCTTCGAGCAACGCGAAGACGGCATCCACGAGGTCACCGACCCGTCCGAACTGTTCTTGCATCACCGCGACATCGGGGTCGCGGGCACCGCCATCACCGTGGCGATGGACGGGAAGCGGCCGCTGCTCGGTGAAGTCCAGGCGCTGGTGTCGAAATCGAGCCTGGCCAACCCGCGCCGCGCCGTGGTCGGGCTCGATTCGGCCAGGGTGGCAATGATTCTGGCCGTCTGCGCCGCCCGGGCCAACCTGCCGACCTACGACCAGGACGTCTACGTCGCCACCGTCGGCGGCATGAAGATCAGCGAGCCCGCCGCCGACCTGTCGGTGGCACTGGCACTGAGTTCCATCCTCGCCCAACGTTCGCTGCCCGGTTCGATGGTGGCGCTCGGCGAGATCGGTCTGGCCGGCGAGGTGCGCCGGGTGGCCGGGGTCGGCAGGCGGGTGGCAGAGGCAAAGCGGTTGGGCTTCAAACACGCAATCGTTCCGGCCGGGTCCCTGGATCTGCCGTCGGGCATCAAGATCACCCAGGTCGCCGACCTTCAGACGGCGATGCGCGCGGCACTCAAGGGCCCGGCCGGTCCGTTCTCATTCTGAGGATTCGGCCCGGCGCCTGCGCTCCTCCTTGCGAGCCAGGCTCTCGGCGAATTGGTCGGCGGCGCCGCTGTTGGCGGCACTGTCCTTGAAGTGCTCGGCGGGGTCGATCCGGACGTAGATCGCGTGCGCGGCCGCGACCGGCTCGGTGTTGTCGCCGAGATACGCGATGCCGCTGGTGTAGATCTTGCGCCGCACGGTCCCGTGGGCCACCGCCTCGATCCGCAGTTCGCTGCCCAGCGGGATGGGCTTGGCGAAGTCGATCTCCAGATGCGCGGTCACCGCGGCGCATCCCACCATCCAGTGCGTCATACCGAGCGCCTCGTCGAACGCGGCCGACAGGATGCCACCGTGGATCACGCCGGGGCCACCCTCGAATCGGGGCTCGACCCGCATGCGTGCGGTGACCGCGGCACCCTCGCCCGCAGTGGCCACCATGTGCAACCCGTGCGGCACCGTCTCGCTGCAGCCGAAGCACATGGGGTAATGAGCGCGCAGCTTCTCGCCGAACGCCGGAGCGCGGGGCGACCGGACCGCGGCGACGAGCTCATCGGGCAAAACAAAAGAGGTTTTCACAGACAGCTAATCTAGTCACCACCTGCGTTACTACAGAAAGGCGCCTCATGCCAGAGGTACCGGCCTCCGATCTGCTCCGCACCACGATCGCCCGGCTCGCACCCGGCACTCCCCTCCGCGATGGCCTCGAACGCATCCTGCGCGGACGGACCGGCGCCCTCATCGTCCTCGGGCACGATCCCGAGGTCGAGAGCATCTGTGCGGGCGGCTTCGATCTGGACGTGGCATTCGGGCCGACCCGGCTGCGGGAGCTGTCGAAGATGGACGGCGCGGTGGTCCTGTCGACCGATGGTGCCCGGATCGTCCGGGCCAATGTGCAGCTGGTTCCGGACCCGTCGATCCCCACCGAGGAATCCGGTACCCGGCACCGCAGCGCCGAGCGGACCGCCATCCAGACGGGGTACCCGGTGATCTCCGTGAGCGCGTCCATGTCAATCGTGTCCGTGTACGTCGATGGAATCCGGTACGTCGTGGAGGGTTCGGATGCCATCCTCTCGCGCGCGAACCTGGCGGTGGCAACGCTCGAGCGGTACAAGACCCGCCTGGACGAGGTCAGCGCCCAGCTCTCGCGCTCGGAGATCGAGGATTACGTCACCCTGCGCGATGCGATGACCGTGGTCCAGCGGCTCGAGATGGTCCGCCGCGTCTCCGAAGAGATCAAATACTACGTCGTCGAGCTCGGCGTGAACGGCCGACAGCTCAGCCTGCAGCTCGAAGAACTGGTGGGCGACAACGACTCTGCGCGCGAACTGGTGGTTCGCGACTACTTCGCGACCCCGGAACCGGCGAGCACCCAAGAGGTCGAGCAGGCGCTTGCGGCCATCGAGAAGCTCACCGACGCCGACCTGCTCGACCTGACCGCGCTGGCCCGCGCATTCGGCTACCCGGACACCGTCGACGCCCAGGACACCGCGATGAGTCCACGCGGCTACCGGCTGCTGGCCCGGATCCCCCGACTGCAGTTCGCCCACATCGATCGACTCGTGCGCAGCTACGGCACCCTGCAGGCGCTTCTCGCGGCGACTGCGGCGGACCTGCAGGCCGTCGAAGGTATCGGGAGCATCTGGGCCCGGCACATCCGCGAGGGTCTGTCCCGGCTGGCCGAGTCGAGCATCGAACGTTTCGACTGAACCCAAACCCGCTTGGACACCTACCCTGGGTCCATGGCCACCATCGCAGACACAATCGTCGACGTCATCCACTCTGCAGGCGTCGAGCGGGTCTACGGCCTGCCTGGCGACTCGCTCAACGGGCTCACCGACGCCATCCGGCGCGCCGGCAGCGTCGAGTGGAAGCACGTACGCCACGAAGAGGCAGCGGCGTTCGCGGCGGCGGCCGACGCCGCACTGACCGGCGAGTTGGCGGTCTGCGCGGGTAGCTGCGGGCCCGGCAACCTCCACCTGATCAATGGGCTGTTCGACGCGAACCGGAGCCGCGTACCGGTGCTGGCCATCGCGGCCCAGATACCGGCCGCCGAGATCGGCAGCACCTACTTCCAGGAGACGCACCCCGAGCAGCTCTTCAACGAGTGCAGCGTCTACAACGAACTCATCAGCGTGCCGGAGCAGTTGCCCCGGGTGCTGGAGATCGCGATGCGGACCGCCATCGAGAAGCGCGGCGTCGCGGTTGTCGTCATCCCCGGCGAGATCTTCCTGAAGAAGAGCTCCGGTCGCCGGCGTTCGTCCCCGATCCGCCACATCCCCCGCATCACCCGTCCGACCGACGATCAGCTCCGCGACGCGGCCGCCATCCTGAACTCCGCCGACCGGGTGACCATCCTCGCAGGTGCCGGGGTCGAGGGTGCGCACGAGCAGTTGCTCGCCATCGCCCAGAGACTGCAGGCCCCGATCGTCCATGCCCTGCGCGGCAAGGAGTTCATCGAATACGACAACCCGTACGACGTGGGTATGACCGGTCTGCTGGGGTTCGCCTCGGGCTATCGTGCGATGGAGAAATGTGACGCCCTGCTGATGCTGGGCACCGACTTCCCGTACCAGCAGTTCCTCCCCGACAAGGCCAAGATCATCCAGGTCGACATCCGCGGTGAGCAACTCGGTCGACGTGCCCCGCTCGACTGTGGACTGGTCGGCAGCGTCGAGGACACCATCGACGCCCTGCTGCCGATGCTCGCCGAGCACGCCGACACCGAGCACCTCGACGCTTCCGTCGCCCACTATCGCAAGGCCCGCTCCGATTTGGACGCCCTCGCGACCAACGACCGCAACCGTCGGCCGATACATCCGCAGTATCTGGCGAAGCTGGTGGACGACAACGCGGCCGAGGACGCCGTGTTCATACCCGACGTCGGGTCACCGGTGGTCTGGGCGGCGCGCTATCTGACGATGAACGGGCGTCGCCGCCTCATCGGTTCGTTCGCCCACGGCACGATGGCCAACTCGGTTCCCCACGCGATCGGCGCCCAGTGCGCTTTCCCGGGGCGGCAGGTGATCACGTTCTCCGGTGACGGCGGCCTGGCCATGCTGCTCGGGGAGCTGCTGACGATCCGCCAGCACAGGTTGCCCATCAAGATCGTGGTCTTCAACAACTCGTCACTCAACTTCGTGGAGTTGGAGATGAAGGCCGCCGGCATCGTGAACTTCGGGACCGAGCTGGACAATCCGGACTTCGCCGAACTCGCCCGGGCGCTGGGCATCCACGGCGTCCGGGTCGAGGCGCCCGAAGACCTCGAGGCCGCGGTCAAGGAAGCCCTCGCCCATGACGGACCGGCGTTACTCGATGTGGTGACCGCCCGCCAGGAGTTGTCGATACCACCGACCGTGACTGCCGCCCAGGCGAAGGGCTTCACCCTGTACGCGCTGCGCACCATCCTGTCGGGGCGGGGCGACGAGGTGATGGATCTGGCCGACACCAACGTCTTCCGGCGTCTGTTCGACTGACCACCGGGCGGATTCGCCGCAGGCTACTGGACGTTGACCCGATCGATGTTGAACGTGATCGGTGCGCTGGCTTTCTCGCCGATCTTGGCCACCGCCTGGTAGGCACCCGGAACCACCGGCTCGCGCGGGGTCTGGCAACCCGGGGTGCTCGTGGTGCCGGACCACTGGATGGTGTCCTGCACCTGCTGGCCCGGCTTGAGGAGCTGGTTGTTGACCCCGGCGACCGGAGCACAGTCACCCGACGCCCAGATCCGCCGATCACCGGCGAGGTTCAGCACGGTCACGCTCTGCATCGCCTTGCCGACGTCCCGCGTGCACTCGGAGAGTCCGGCATTGGTCACCGCGATCGTGAAGATCGGCTGTTCGCCCTCGGTGTACGCAGGCTTGTCGGTGTAGAGGACCACCGAGATGTTCTGGTCGGGACACAGGCCGCTGGCCGGCACCGGAGCCGGGGTCTCACCGGGCGCGCCGGCGACCGCCGGGTCACCGGGAGCCGGGGAGCCATCTGGTCTGCCCGGTGCGGCTTCGCCACCACCACCGCCGCCGCCGCCGGAAACCCCGCCCGCACTCGGACTGGCCGATTCCGAACCCGAATCGCTGTAGGCCGACGGCAGGGCGTAGCTCGACGAGCTGGTGAGGTCGGTGCCGTTGGCGGTGTTCTTGTTGCTGTCTTCGCCGCCGGTCACCCAGAACACCAGACCCACGATGACCGCGAGCACAACCACCAGCACACCGACTGCCAGTGCACGTCGGCGCCAATAAATTTCCGGTGGCAGGGGGCCCTGAGGATCCAACACACCCCGACGCTAATGGGAGTGTGCCACCGGCTGTCCGACCTCGGGCGGCGTGTCGCGAGACGATGCTGTGCGCGAGGTCTCAGTTGACCGCCGGCCGCTGCTCAGGAGGCGAGGCTGGGCATGGCCGGGTCGTCGCCGATCTCGCCCAATGTGCCCCGCACGCTGACCGCGCCCTCGGCGAGCTCGTAGGTGAGTCCGACGATGCCGAGCCGTCCGGCCTGGACCCTTTCGGAGATGATCCGGCTGCGCTGCATCAGCAGACGACCGGTCTCCTTGACGTGGCGTGCCTCGAACTCGTCGACGCGGGTGAGCCCTTCGCTGCGACCGGCCAGGATGCTGGGGGTGACCCGTTCCACCACGTCCCGGATGAAGCCGCCCGGGATCTGCAGGTCGTCGAGCGCGTCGAGGGTGGCCTGGACCGCACCACAGCTGTCGTGACCGAGGATGGCGATCAGGGGCACGTCGAGCACCTCGACGGCGTATTCGATGGAACCGAGGACCGCGGAGTCGATCACGTGCCCGGCCGTCCGGACGACGAACATCGAGCCCAGGCCCTGATCGAAGATGATCTCTGCAGCGACGCGAGAGTCAGCGCATCCGAAGAGGACCGCCTGCGGGTGCTGCCCGGCAGCCAGACGCGCGCGGTCCTCGATACCCTGACTGGGATGATTCGCCTTGCCCGCCACGAAACGGTCGTTGCCTTCGCGCAGGTTCTTCCATGCTTGAGCCGGAGATGTTGAGGACATGACCGACATTCTGCCCTTGTCCGGTTCGGTGCCGCCAGGCAAGCTCCTTTCCTGGTTCGATCAGGCCGAACGAGACCTCCCCTGGCGAGCGCCCGACGTGAGCGCCTGGCACATCCTGATCAGCGAAATCATGCTGCAACAGACCCCGGTGTCCAGGGTCGCCCCGATCTGGGAGCAGTGGGTGAGCAGGTGGCCGGTTCCGTCGGCGATGGCCGCGACGCCGGTCGGTGAGGTGGTGCGGGCCTGGGGCAAGCTCGGCTACCCGCGTCGCGCGATGCGACTGCACGCCTGCTCGGCCGTGCTGGCCGCCGAACACGGGGACATCGTGCCCGCCGACGTCGACGTGCTGCTGAGCTTGCCCGGCATCGGGGACTACACGGCCCGCGCGATCGCGTGCTTCGCATACGGGCAGTCGGTGCCGGTGGTCGACACCAATGTCCGCCGGGTCATCGCCAGGGCGGTGCACGGGCGCGCCGAACCGGGAAATCCAGCGCGATCGGATCTGGCCGATGCGCAGGCACTGCTTCCCGACGACGCTCGCGCACCGAGGTTTTCGGCAGCCCTGATGGAGCTGGGTGCACTGGTGTGCGTCGCCAAGAATCCGAGATGCGAAAGCTGCCCACTGACCGAATGCCTCTGGGTGGCCACCGGCTCGCCCGCCCACACCGGCCCGGTGCGCAAGGTCCAGAAGTTCGCGGGCACCGACCGTCAGGTCCGCGGGCTGTTACTGGACGTGTTGCGCGACAGCACCATTCCGGTGCCACGCACCGCACTCGACATCGTCTGGACCACCGACACCGCCCAGCGCGACCGGGCCCTCGACTCGCTTCTTGTCGACGGCCTGGCGGAGATCACCTCAGATGGCCGCTACGCCCTTGCGGGCGAAGGGACCTGAACGCCCGGGAGCCGGCCGATCACCGTGCTCTGCAGACCACAGAGGAACGCCTCCACCGCGCCCCGGTACTCGTCGGGTGCGCTGTCATGGACCAGATGGTCGGACCCGGCCACCTGCAGCAGGATCGAACCCTCCACCGCGGCAGCCATCTTCGCCATCTGACCGTCCGGCGTGACACTGTTCTGGGCCTCGATCAACAGGGTCGGGGCCTGCACGGCCCGCCACTGCTCCCAGAAATCGCGCCGCCCCCACTCTTCGGCGATGTCGGCCCACACCGTCAGCCGGCCGTGCAGCACACCGTCGTCGAACGCCTCGTAGAAGTACCGGCCCGCGACCTCACCGAACATCTCCTGCGCCTGGTCGAGTGAATCGAAACGGTCCGGCCAGGACGAGAACCACGGTTCCCAGCCGGCCGTGGTTCGGCCTCGGAAGTCGGGGGCCATGTCCTCGATCACCAACGCCGCCACCAATTCCGGGTACTCCGCCGCCGTGCACCACGCATGCAGCCCACCCATCGAATGGCCGATCAGAACCGCAGGCCCCATGTCGATCCAGGTCAGGACCTCGGCCAGGTCGGCGACGAAGCGTTCCGTGCACAGCTCCTCGGGACCGCTCGGCAACGCCTCGTCGGCGCCGCGATGACCGGCCGCGTCGTAGGTGAAGACCCGGCCATGGCCGCGCAACCACGGGATCTGCCGCCGCCAGGTCCGGCCCCGGCCCATGAGTCCGTGCAACAGGACTATCGGCGCCCCGTCCGGCCTTCCGCCGTAGTCGATGAATCCGATGTCAGCGCTCACGAAGTAGAACAGTAGCTGCGAAAACCACCTTGCCCGGGATATCCGGAAGTGCCGCTTGCCGCAGGCGGCCGACCGCATGTTCACGGGGTTCACCGGCGCGATCGACGGCAGTAGGGTGAGCGACATGGCAATTGTGAAGATCAACGCGATTTCTGTCCCCGAAGGCGCCGGCCCCGAACTGGAGAAGCGGTTCGCCCAGCGCGCACACACCGTCGACGGCTCGAAGGGCTTCCTCGGGTTCCAGCTGCTGCGCCCGGTGAAGGGCGAGGACCGCTACTTCGTGGTCACCCAGTGGGAGACCGAAGAAGACTTCGCGGCCTGGGCGGGTGGACCGGCCCGCGAGGCGCATGCGGGCGAGAGCAAGAACCCGGTGGCCTCGGGCGCGAGCCTCCTCGAATTCGAGGTTGTCATCGACGCCCGCCCCTCCACATAGAACTTCGTACCGGTGACTGCGGGAACCACGTCGATCACGTGATTTCCGCAGTTCCCGGCGTCGCGCTCGACTGACGAGCCCCATACTCCTGCCGCAAAACTGGAACGTGTTCTACCATTGGCCACCAGAGGCAACCACCAACTGGAGGACCAATGACGGACACCGCCCACGCGGCACCACCCACTTCCCGCGACTACAGCGAACTGCTGATCGGCGGACGCTGGACCCCCGCCCACTCCGCAGACACACTCGAGGTCTTCTCGCCGGCCACCGGTCAGCGTGTGGGCAGCACGCCGCTGGCCGACGTCACCGACGTCGACACCGCGGTCAAGGCCGCGCGGGCCGCATTCGATTCGGGTGTCTGGCGCAACACCTCCCCCGAAGACCGTGCCGCCGTCGTCGCCAAGGTCGCCGATCTGATCGACGAACGGGGCGCAGAGATCGCCGACCTGGTCGCATCCGAGATGGGTGCACCACCGATCGCGGTGAGCACGTTGCAGCAGCTGCCCGCGACCGGTGTGCTCCGCGAATACGCCAAGGCCGCAGTCAATTACAACTGGCTCGAGTACCGCGACGGATTGTTCGGCAAGTCCCAGATCACGCGTGAACCCGTGGGTGTGGTCGGTGCGATCACCGCCTGGAACGTGCCCCTGTTCCTGATCTGCAACAAACTCGGCCCGGCCCTGTCCGCCGGATGTTCGGTGGTCCTCAAGCCCGCGCCGGAGACCCCGCTCTCGGCCAACTACATCGCCGAGCTGTTCACCGAAGCCGGATTGCCCGAGGGAGTGTTGTCGGTGGTTCCCGGCGGACCGGAGACCGGAAAAGCGCTCGTCGCCCACCCCGACGTCGACAAGATCACCTTCACCGGTTCGACCGCGGCCGGGCGCTCGATCGCAGCCGCCTGTGGTGAGCAACTCAAGCGCTGTTCACTCGAACTCGGCGGCAAGTCCGCGGCCATCGTGCTCGCCGACGCGAACCCGGCCGAGATCGCCGGAATGCTCACCTTCACCGGCCTGATGAACACCGGCCAGGCCTGCGTCGCCCAGACCCGCGTCCTGGTCCCGAGCGCCAAGCGCGACGAGATCGTCGACGCCATGGTCGAGGCCGCCAAACTCCTCAAGCCGGGTCTGCCCGACGACCCGGAGGCCCAGCTCGGACCGCTGATCACCGAGAAGCAGCGCGCCAAGGTCGAGGACTACATCCAGCAGGGCAAGGATGCCGGCGCCACGGCGGTCCTCGAGAGCGCCCGCCCGGAGGGTCTGGAGTCGGGGTACTACCTGAGCCCCACCATCTTCACCGGCGTCACCAACGACATGACCATCGCGCGTGAGGAGATCTTCGGCCCGGTGATCTCGGTCATCGACTACGACACCGAGGACGAGGCCATCGCCATCGCCAACGACTCCGACTACGGTCTGGCCGGGACGGTGTGGACGGCCGACGTCGAACGTGGTCTCGAGATCGCTGCCCAGATCCGGACCGGTACCTACGGCGTGAACTGGTACGCCATCGATCCGGGGTCGCCGTTCGGCGGCTACAAGAACTCCGGCATCGGCCGCGAGAACGGCACCGAGGGCCTCGAGTCGTACGTCGAGCACAAGTCCGTCATCCTGCCGATGGGCTACGACCCCACCGCCTAGGCTCCCTCTCCCCCGCAAACGAGCCACAAACACGAAGACGAGCCACATATTTGCGGCTCGTCTTCGTGTTTGTGGCTCGTTTGCGGGAGGGGGTCAGGGGGTCGGCGCGGGCGCCGGCACCGACGACTCCGTGGGCGCGGGAACCGGGATGGTGGAGGCACCGGCCTTGTCGGCCTCGGTGGCGAGCTCGGCCTTCACCGAATCGTCGGTGATGATGTCGATGTTGGTGACCAGCCACCGGTCGCCCGAGCGCTCCATCGAATACTGGAGCCGGCTGGGATTGATCGCCACCACGTCTTTGCCGCCCTTGGTCACCGACTGGTTCATGAAGATCAGGACCAGTGCCGTGTCGCGGGTGTTGGTGACGACTCCGGCCTCCTGGATCGTCACCTGGGATTTGACCTGCTGATCTTTCACGGAGGCAACCAGATTCGAGTCGGTGACGATCTGGTCGTACTCCTTGGCAGCTGCGCCGGAGACCAGCGTCTTGGCCTGCTCCACCTGCTGCGCGACGTTACCCGGGTCGTATCCGAACATCACCGATGCCGTATGGGTTCCGGCGTCCAGCGCTTCACCGCGGGCATCCTCCGTCAGCTTGGCGTCGCGGTAGTCGAGACCGGCGATCGTCGTGATGACCACCCCGGCAACCAGGATCACGACGGTCAGTACCGACACCGTCCACCACCAGAACTTGCGGGACATCTACGTCACCCACTCGAAGTTGGTCAGCTTGAGTTGCCCGTTGATGCGGGTCATCTCGACCTTCACCCGGAACGTCTGCAACACGGTCTGCTGCTCGGGAACGTTGGGCTGGTTCATCTCCCAGCTGTACACGACCATCACCGTGCCAGAGTCTGCGTCACTGGCGGTGACAGCGTCCGAAATGACGGTGCCCTTCGTGGACACGTTGTCGGCCTTGATCATGTTGACGGACTGCTCGATCGCTTGGCCCGACTGCTCCATGGCCTTGCCACTGGTGCTGTCCTGAAAAGACTTGATGGCGCCGTCGACGTTCTCGGGGTTCAGCGTTGTCAGGTTGATGATCATCTGACGGGCGAACGCCGAGTACTCGGCGCGCAACTCGTTGCGCTCATCGATCTTGTCCGTCCCCAGGATGAACAGCGTCGACGCGACGACCATGCCCGCGATCAGACCGATCGATACAACGGCCGCCAGCACGATGCCCAGTCCACGCAGATTCCCGCGGCCACGCCGCGAACCACCGGTGTCGGACGAGCTCCTGTCACCGGACCGGCCCAGGCGAACCCGGCGCCTCCGCGGATCGGACTTTCGGCCACCCCCGCGCCGATCCCGGTACGACACGCCTCCGGTCACCGACGCAGACCCGAAGGACTGCACCGAACCAGAGTCGGTCTCGGCCTCGGCCTCTGTCGCGGCCGGCGCGGTGTTGGCCTCGTCGGCCTCGTCGGCCTCGGGCTCCGGCTTGCCCAGATCCACCGGAGGGCTTGCCGACGCGACGGTCGGCCTCGGCTTCGGCTTGCGGCCCAGCGGCGACGACTTCACCGGGATACCCGCGTTCTTGCGGACCTTGCCGCTCGGCGCGGTACCGCTCGGCGACGACTCGGGCGCATCCGGTGGCGGACCGGCCGGTCGGCTGGCCCGGCGACGCCGAGGCTTCTGTGGTGCAGGTTTCGGCGCTTCGGCTGTCTGTTCGGTCGGTGTCTGTTCGGTCGGTGTCTGTCCAGTTGGTGTCTGGGCCGTCACTGGACGGTCCCCGTGATCAGGCTCTGCCATTGACTGTTGTCTTTCTGCTGCTGTCCGCTACCACCTGTACCAGATGTGCCCGACGGTACCGCGGTGCCGGCGTTGTACGTCTTGCCGTCCGGGCCGATGTAGTCACCGCTGACCGGGTCGTAGGTGGTGGCGTAGACGGCGGGACTGCCGTCGTCCGCGCCGGGTGCGCCGGTGGTCAAAAAGCCCTGTGGCAGGTCGACTCCCGGAAGCCCGTTCGGGAACGGCACGTTCTCGCCGATCGGTTCGTAGCCGGTCCGGCATTCGGCCGGGGTCGATGCGCGGCGCCCGGGGATCTCCATGCAGGGGAAGTTGCGGGTTCCGCGGACCGCGACGTTGGAATCCTGCGGGACGCGGCACAACATGCCCGGCGGGAGGTCACGCGGGGTCTGCGCCGACGCGTCACGCTCCGGTGTCATCGGCATGAAGCCGACGGTGCAGGTGCCGGGATCCTGGAACCCCAGGGCGAAGTCGACGTTGGCACCGTTGCGGTAGTCCTCGCTGTTGAGTGCGGTGATCAGCGCCGCGATCAGGCGCGGGTAGATCACCACGATCTGCTGCAGGTTGGGATGGTAGATCGCCAGCGTTCGGGCGGTGGTGTTGAGATTCGAGAACAGCAACGGCAGAGACTGATTCATCGAGGCGAACAGCTCTTGGCTCTGCTGCGCAACGCCCGGACCCTGATCCAGGATGCCCTGGATCTGCGGGTCGTTCGCCCGGAGCTGGTCGGTGACCTGCACGAGATTCGCCGTCCACGCGCGGATGTCGTCCACCGTGGCGGTCTGCGTCTCGAGCAGCGGAGCCGCTTGATCGATCAGCTTGACGATCGCCTCCGAGTTCTCGTTGGCGTCACCCACCAGCAGGGTCATCGAATCGAGCAGTCGTTGCAGGTCTTCGCCGGTGCCGTTGAACGCGTTGAACGCCTCGTCCATCACCCGGCGCAACTTCGTGTCCTGGATCTGTTCGAGCAGGGCATCGGCCTGATCGAGCAGCGTCCCGACCTCGACCGGAACCGTCCCGTTCTCGACCACCGAGCCGTCCTTGAGATTGCCGGTCGCCGGCGTCTGGGGATCGGGTGTGAACTCGATGTACTGCTCACCGACCGCCGAGACACTGCGCACCGCGGCGATCGAATTGTTCGGGATCTCGGTATCGCTCTTGATGGACACCGTCGCCAACACACCCGTCTCGGTCAGGGCCACCGTCTGAACCTTGCCGACGTCGACGCCGCGGAAGCTGACGTTGCCGTTCTGATAGAGACCACCGGTACTGGGCAGGTCCACCTTGACCGTGTACTCCCCGATCCCGACCATCGCCGGAACCCGGATGTAAAAGACCGCGACGGCGAGCATCGAGACCACCGTGATGATGGTGAAGATGATCAGCTGCATGCGGACGAACGGTGTGATGCTCATGAGCCTCCCTCCGCGTTCGGCATCGGTGAGGGCTGATTGTTGTCGACCGGCATCTCCGCGGTCAGCGGACCGGTGAACGGATCGCTGCCGCGGGCCGCCGCACCGGCCGGCGCGCCGAGGAGACCCTCGGGGCCGTAGAGCCGACTCTGCCCACCGAGACTGGCCAGCGCACCTCGCTCGAGACGACCGAATGTGAGGTCGAGGTTGATCTCACCGTTGAGATAGTCGCCCCGGACCACCTGTGGGATGACCTCCTCGGCGAACGGGAACGTCAGCAGGATGCCGAGCGACTGGGTCAGGGCCGGGCCGGTGGACTGGAGCTGGTCGAGCACCGGCACCAGATTGTTGACCAGCACCGTGATGTCCTCCGAACTCGCGTTCAAGATGTCATCGGTGGTGCGGCTCAGGGCACTGAGCGAACCCAGCGCGTCGGTGAACTGGACCCGTTGATCGGACAGCAGCGACAGGATCTTGGGGCCGTCGGCCAGCGCCTTCTCCACCACCGGTGTCTGCTCGTTGATACGCGCGGTCATCCGATCCAGGCCCTCCATGGCGCGAATGATGTTGGCCCGCTGACCGCTGAGCTCGTCGACCAGCGTGTCGAGTCGCGGAATCAGTTCGCGCAGGATGTCTTCGCGTCCGGCCATCGAGTTGTTGAGCTCGGTGATGATGTCACCGACCTGCGCCAGACCACCGCCGTTGAGCACCACCGACAACGAGCTGAGTACCTGCTCGGTGGTCGGATAGGTGCAGGCGGCCACCTGCTGCGCCGAGTTGATGTCGGGTATGGGCTGCTGGTTCTCCGGCTCGGCGATGTTCTCCGCCTCAGGACAACCGGCCGCCGGGATCTCGTCGCCCGTCTGCAGGGTGCCCGCATCGGCGTTCTCCGGCTGGACGATCTCGAGGTGCAGCGAACCGAGCACGCTGGTCATCCCGACCATCACGTGAGATCCGACCGGCACCTGGGTCCCCTTGTTGAGCCGCAGCGTCAGTTGCGCCTGCCAGTCCTTCACCGAGATCTTCCCGACGCTGCCGACGGTGGCGTCGTTGATCATGACCGGCGCGTTCTGAACCAGGTTGGCGGCGTTCGGAATCATCGTTGTCAGCTCGTAGGAACCTCGGCCGGTACCGTCCGCGCCGGGGATCGGCATCGAGTTGAGCCCCTCGAAGCCACAGCCCGACGCCACCAGCGCCGAACTGATCACGGTAGCGCCGAGGATGTTGCGGCCGAGGGCTTTTCGCCTCAGATTTGCACGCATCAGCCCTCACCTCCGAACGGCACCAGCAGCTCGGCCAAACCGGGATTCTTGTACTGGGAGCGGGTCGCGGCGTCCTGATCGCGAATGCCTTGCTGCGCACGCGCTTTCACGCCCGAGTTCTGATACGAGATCTGATCGGGCGTGGCGTTGATGCCCGACACCGGATTCGTCAGGAACGGCGGGTAGTTCACCCCGATCGCTCCGAAGATCGGACCCAGGACATCAACACACTGCTCGACCAGGTCTTCCTGGCCCGGACGGGCAGCACCGGCCATCGAGCCACAGAGGAGATTGATCAGGTTGCCGCCCATGCCCAGACCGAAAATGCCCGACAACGACCCCTGCAGAGGGTTGTAGATGTTATAGAAGTTCGACAGCTGCGTCGGCCCGGAATGCAGCAGACCCCGGATCTCTTCATCTTTCTGGGCGAGCACGTTGGTGGCTTCGGAGAGATCGCCGACCGACTCGCTGAGTGTCGCCCCATTGGCGTCGATGAACGTCCGGATGTCGGTCATCGCGGTGTTGAGGTTGGTCAGTGCGCCGTTCAGATTGTCGGTGTTGTCGGCGAGCACCTGACTCACCGACGCGATACGGCCGTTGAACTGCACCAACTGCTCATGGCTCTGCGACAGCGCCTCGGTCAGTGTCTGCAGGTTGCGAATCGACTTGAACAGATCGTCGCTGCCACCGGCCAGCGTGCCGGTGACGTCCGACAGTTGCTGGATGGCCTGGCGGATGGCCGTGCCGTTGCCGTCGAGGTTCTGATCGAAGACATCGACCGAGCGGGCAACCGAGCCGGGGTCGGCGCCCTGGGGGCCGACCGCCTCGGTCAACCTGCTCAGCTCCGCCTTGATCTCATCCCACTCGACCGGCACCGCGGTGCGCTCCATCGGGATGTCCCCACCGCCGCCGAGCGTCGGACCACCGTCGTACACCGGGGTCAACTGGATGAAACGTCCCGAGACCAGGGACTGCGCGACCACGATCGCCTCGACACCCTCGGGCAGTTTCCGGTCGCGGTCGATCTTGAGCTCGACCCGGACATCGTTGTCCCGCGGGGTGATCGATCCGACCGAGCCCACATCGACTCCGAGGATCTTCACCGCATCACCCTCGTACAGGGCATTGGTGTTCGAGAAGTACGCGGTATAGGTCTTGTAGTTGACCTTCTGAAAGCCGTAGTACACCGCCACGACCGCCACGATGGCGGCCACGACGATCGCGGTGACCTGCCAGAACCTCTTGCTCAACCGTCCCATCATCATCCCCCCGCCGGTCCGGTCGGATACGACGGTGCCGGTGCCGGTTTGTTCGAGTCGGGCGAGTTCGCCATGTCCGGGCGGGTCGTGATGTCCGGCGGAATCTTGAACGCGTACTTGGTGAATGCCTCGAAGGCTTCGGGGTACTTCTGCTGGAACACCCTCAGGAACGTCGCGGTGAGGTCACCGAAGGTGGTCAGGCCGACCAGCGAGGAGAAGTAGGGTCCGCTCGAGACCGCCTCTCCCAGCACGTTTGCGTACGGACCGAGTTCGTCCAGGGTCAGCCCCAGGTTTTCCTGGTTGTCGACCAGAATCGCGAGTACTCCGTTCAATTGATCGAGCACCGGCTTCAGCTGCGCATTGTTGTTGTCGATGAACAAACTGATCTGCGCGGTGACGTTCTCGGTTCCGGTGATCAACTGCTCCAACGCATATCGGCGGGCCTGGACCTCACCGAGCAGGGAGTTCGCGTCGACGAGCAGGCTGTTGATCTGGCCGCTGCGCTTGGCCACCACATCGGTGACGCTGCCGGCACGGTCGAGCAATTGCGAGAGGGACTCGTCGCGATCGGCGATCGCCTTGGACAACCGCGCGACCCCGTCGACGGCCGACCGCACCGATTCCGGGGTGTCGGAAAAGGTGGCGGACAACGTGTTCAGTGCATCGTTGAGCTGATCGGTATCGGTTTCACCGATCGTGTCGGTGGCCCCTTCCAGGGCATCGATCAGCGAATACGGCGCCACGGTCCGCTCGACGGTATCCCCCGGCATCAGCTTTCCGGTGCCCTCGGACACCAGGGTCAGATTGCGGCGGCCGAGCACGGTCTCGGTCTTGATGATGGCCGTGCTGGCGTCTCCGAGACGGGCTGTGTCGGCCATGTTGAACGTGACCTTCGCCTTGGTTCCGTTGTCGGTGTCGGCCAGCGAGATCCCCTGGACGGTACCGACATTCACCCCGGAGACCACCACGATGTCACCGGTGGACAGACCACCGGCATCGTCGAAGAGTGCGGTGTAAACGCTGCCGTTCGACAGGAACGGGAGCTTGTCCATCTGCAGGGCCACGATCACCACCAATACCGCGATCACCACACCGATGAAACCCACCCGGGCGCGGTCGGGTTCACCACGCTTGTGGCGCCGGGCCTCGTCGGCCTGGTCGGTGGCGGTTCGCTCACCCTTGAACAGTGCAGACATCACAGCGGGTTACACCTCCCTCCGGGGTTGGTGTTCGATCCGGTCGCGTCTGTCGACTTCCAGACGATCTCCTGCCCGTCGGGGCCGGTGAACATGAGATTGACCTGGCAGAGCCAGATCTGCAGCCACGCACCATAGCTGCCGAGGTTGGACAGTGCCTTGAAGTCCGACGGCAGACGACCGAGCAGACCCCGCACATAGTCCTCGCCCTTGAGTACTTCTTCGGAGACCTGTCCGGTGGCGGTGATCAGCGACGTCAGATCGGACTGGTTCTCGGCCAGCACATCGTTGAGGTCATTGGTCACCTCGGAGGTGTTGGTGATGGCCTCACCGATCACGTCGCGCTGCGAGTCGAGACCCGAGATCAGCTTCTGCAGTTGATCAAGCGAGGTGTCCAATCCCTCGTCGTCGGCCTCGATGGTGCCCACGGTGGTGTTGAGGTTGTCGATGACCTGGCCGATCAACTGGTCGCGGTCGGCGAGCGAATCAGTGAAAGTGGCTGTGTTGCTGAGTAGTTCACTCAGCGCCGGCCCCTGACCCTGGAACACCTTGACCAGGGACGCCGACAGCTCGTTGACCTCTTTGGGGTCGAGTGTGCGGAACAGTGGCTTGAAACCACCGAGGAGGTTGTCCAGATCCAGCGCCGGTTCGGTCTGGGTGATCGGGATCGACCCGTTGTCCTTGAGCAATACGCCCGGCTCACCGGCGCCTTCTTGCAGCTCGAGAAAACGGTCACCGGTGAGGTTTTCGTAACGGATCAGCGCTTGCACAGAGGTGGGCAGGCGATACTTCTCGTTGACGTCGAACTCGACAACCGCCTTGTTGTCGGGGTTCAGGCCGACCGAGCCGACCTTGCCGACCTCGACGCCGGCGATCCGGACCTTGCTGCCCGACTTCAATTGCGAGGCACTGGTGAACGTCGCCTTGTAGGCCAGGCTCGAACCACTGCGGTACTGGCTGAACACGACCACCAGGCCCACGAAGATGAGCAGCATCACCACGGCGAACGCGCCGAGTTTGATGACGGTGGCGCGAAACGCGCGCTCTCTGGACACTGCCATCTCACACCTCCCTTGGCTGACTGTTCATCGGTTGTTCCTCATCCACGCGGCGCCGGCCCGAACATCACGTCGAACAATTTGGACGCATCCACCTTGCGTGTGGTTCTCGGTTGGTACGGGACCGCGGCATTGTCGCCGACGTAGAACCCGGCGTGCTCACGACTATTCGGATCACTGAGCCCGTATTCACAGGTGGGCGGTCCGTCCATGTTCACCCTGGGCAGGTCCTCGGGGTAGCGATACGGTTCTTTACCCGGCAGCAAACCCGCGTTCAGATGCACTCGCGCGTCGTCGACACCGAACACCGGCAACGCTTTCTGACCGGCACTGGCCGTGGCCGTGATGAAGCAGGCCAGACCCGGGGCCTGGTATCCGAGCAGTGTTGCGGTCGGGTTGAGGTTCGCCAATGTCGAGATGATGTTCGCCTTGGACGGCGCGATGACACCGTTGATGGTGTCGGCCATGCCCGTGACGTTCACCAGCAGCGCGTCGAGGTCGGACGAATTGTCCACCAATGTATTACCGGTGGCCGTGAAGTTGTCGACGATCTTGAGCAGGTCGGGCATCACGTCGGCATAGACATTGGTGAACTCGGCGGTGGCCTCGATGTCGCGGCTCAGTTCGTCCATGTGCGGATTGACCTTGCCCAGCAGATCCGACAGGTCGGCAAACCCCTGACCGATCTGATCACCCCGTCCGGACAGCGCGGTGTCGAGGGCACTGATGGTGGCGTTGAGTTTCTCGGGCTGGACCGCGGCCAGCACACCGACCAGGCGCTGATAGATCGTGTTCAGTTCGACCACAACACGATCGGTGTCGATGGTCGAGCCGCTGCGCAGGGTCTCCTGGCTCGGATCCTCCGGGATCTCGAGGTTGACCGACTTGGCACCGAACACCGTGTTGGATTTGATGTCTGCCCGGACGTTGGCCGGAATGTACTGGAGCTGGTCCGGATTCATGTCGAGGACGAGTTCTACCCCGTTCTCCGATTCGGTGATCGCACCGACGCGACCGACCACCACGCCACGCAACCGGACCTTCGCATCCGGGCTCATCACGAGTCCGGCCCGGTCGGCGGTCAGTGTCACCGGCACCGTCGACGCGAACGAGCCGAGGAACTGCAGGGAGGCCAACGCGCAGGCCAGTATCAGCGACATCACCAGCACGGTGGCCGCAAGCTTCTTCGCCCAGGTGGGGCGTTCTGTTCTCTGTGACATGGCCTACCCCGAGAGGTTGAACTTTCCGTCGACGCCGTAGATGGCCAGTGAGGTCAGCAGGGTGATCACGACGACGACCACCAGCGACGCCCGCACGGCGTTGCCGACCGCGATACCGACACCCACCGGACCGCCCGAGGCGTTGAACCCGTAGTACGTGTGGATCATCATGACCGCCACCGCCATACAGATCGCCTGGACGAACGACCACAGGATGTCGGTGGGGATGAGGAAGGTCGAGAAGTAGTGGTCGTACACGCCGGACGACTGGCCGTAGAGGAACACCGTTGCAAAGCGACTGGCCAGAAATGAGGCCACGGACGCCAGAGAGTACAGCGGGATGATCGCGATCAGACCGGCCACGATCCGGGTACTGACCAGGTACGGAATGGATTTGATCGCCATCGCCTCGAGGGCGTCGATCTCCTCGCTCACCCGCATCGCACCGAGCTGTGCCGTGGCACCGGCCCCGATCGTGGCCGCCAGGCCGATGCCGGCGATGACGGGAACCGCGATTCGGACATTGATGAAGGCCGAGAAGAATCCGGTGAGTGCCTCGACGCCGATGTTCGACAAGGAGCTGTAGCCCTGGACGGCGATGGTGCCGCCGGTGAAGAGCGTCAGGAAGCCGACGACCACGACGGTGCCACCGATCATGGCGAGTGCGCCCGAGCCCATGCTGATCTCAGCGATCAGCCGCAGCGTCTCTTTTTTGTACGCCCGCACCGCGCGCGGGATGTTGATGAGACTGTCCCAGTAGAAGAATGCCTGATCACCTATGCGATCCCAGCCGGAACCGGCTCGTTTGAACGCCACACGCGTTGAGCGTAGTCGGACGGTATGAGGAAGGATCATTCGCGCTACCCTGCAGTCGCTTTGAGGCCGACCGCGGTGACCACGACGTTCACGACGAACAGCGCCATGAACGAATAGACCACGGTTTCGTTGACGGCATCACCGACGCCTTTGGCGCCGCCGGCCACGTGAAGGCCGCGGTAGCAGCCGACCAGGCCCGCGGCGAGGCCGAACAGCGCGGCCTTCACCATCGAGATCATCAATTCGGGAAAACCGGTCAGCAGAGTCAGATTCGCGATGAATGCGCCCGGGTTCACGTCCTGCAGATAGACCGAGAACACGAAGCCGCCACCGATACCGATGGTGCACACCAGGCTGTTGAGGAGGATTGCGACGAGCGTCGAGGCGATGACCCGGGGAACCACCAGCCGGTGGATCGGGTCGATGCCGAGGACCTGCAGGGCGTCGATCTCCTCCCGGATCGTCCGGGCACCGAGGTCGGCACAGATGGCCGTCGCGCCGGCTCCGGCGACAATCAGCACGGTGACGATCGGGCCGATCTGGGTGATGGTGCCCAGCGCGGCGCCGGCGCCCGAGAGATCCTGGGCTCCGAGTTCGCGAAGGAGGATGTTGAGGGTGAAGCTGACCAGAACGGTGAACGGGATGGCGACGAGAACGGTGGGAACCATCGACACCCGGGCGATGGCCCACGACTGCTCGACCGTCTCGCGCCACTGAAATGGCGCCCGGAAGAGCTCTCGTGCCGCACTGACGCTCATGGCAACAAAGTCCCCCACGCCCTCGAACGGACCTGCCAGTCTGCGGTTCACCAACTCTCCTTCAGCAAAAGACTTTCCCCCGGACCCGACTGAGCTGTCTGATCATAACGTGTTCTAGTTCTGATTTCGGTGATTCGCACTAGTTGCCAGCTGGAACTTTCCACCATCGGCGTCCATCCCACAGCTTTCATATTGAAACACGTTCCACACCTGCCCCGCCCTACGCTCCCCCGACGGAGGCCTGGCAGTTTGACCGCGAACTTATCACACGTCCAGTTCACTCAATGGGAAGAAACGACCAAGACCAAGGTCTCGAAATGGCTACCCGAACAGGGCTTTACCGGCAGAGAACGTCTGCGCCGGATCGCGGTCGACGAAGTATTCGGTCAGGTTCTTGGTGAGATCTCCGCGATCCCAGGCGTCACCGCCCGCGACAAAGCTCTGCTCGACCGTCGGCGCCGCCATCAATGTCACCTTGGGTCCGTAGACCACGAAGACCTGACCGTTGACGCCGTCCGATTCGGGACTCGCCAGGAACTGCACCAGCGTGACGACATGGTCGGTCGAGAGCGGATCGATCGAACCCTGGGGCGCGTCGCCGAAGGTCCCCTCGGTCATCGCCGTGCGGGCCCGCGGGCAGATCGCGTTCGCGCGCACGCCATAGGCGGCCAGGCCGCGCGCGGCGGTCAGTGTCAGCGATGTGATCCCGGCCTTCGCCGCGCCATAGTTCGCCTGCCCCACCGGACCGGTCAGGCCGGCCTCGCTGGATGTGTTGATCAGACGACCGAACACCGGCCCCCCAACCGATTTCGACTGCGACCGCCAATACGCTGCGGCATTGCGGCACATCAGGAAATGACCGCGCAGATGGACCCGGATCACCAGATCCCACTCATCGTCGGTCATGTTGAAGAGCATCTTGTCGCGGACCAGGCCCGCATTGTTCATCACCACGTGCAGGCCACCGTGCGTTTCGGTGGCGACGCGCATGATCTCGGTGGTGGTGGCCGAGTCCGAGATGTCGCCGGCCACCGGGACCCCGACGCCGCCGGCCGCCTCGATCTCCGCGACGACATCACTGGAATCGAGTGCACCGGCGAGATCGTTGACGATCACGGTCGCACCGAGGGCGCCGAGCCCGATCGCTTCGGCTCGCCCCAATCCGGCTCCGGCACCGGTCACCACCGCGACTTTCCCGGCGAGTTCCGGCCCGGGCGGCGCATCCCGGTCGAGCTCCGCCTTCGGCTGCGTCTTCGCATCCCGGTCGAGCTGCGTCTTCGCATCCTGGTCGAGCTCCGCCTTCGGCTGCGTCTTCGAGATTGCGCTCACAGATCCTCCACTCGATGTCACCAACCCCGGCGGAGCCTCAGGGGGCCACGCGGGACGTGTCGAGACAAATGTAGAACGTGTTCTCGATTTAGGGCAACTATCGGATCTGCAATCTCAGGTTCGGACCTCCGGTGCGCCGCCCATCGACGCACCGGATCGCCGCCCTCACTCCTCGACGGACAATGCCGACTTGGGGCAGCTGCTGACCACCTGACGCATCTCCTCGCGTCGCTCTTCGGGCACGTCTTCCTGCAATATGACCAGGTAGTCGTCGTCATCGAGATCGAACACGTCCGGTGCCATGCCCACGCAGACACCATTGGACTCACATAGGTCGAAATCAGCCTTGATCTTCATCGCCACGAGCTCCCTTCCCTTGCCGCCACAGGCGGCCCCAGTATTGACGGACACCTACCAACACGTTAGAACGTGTTATAGAAGGAATGCGACGCGGAACCCCTCGGCCGCAGCCCCTCCTGTCACCCGAACCCCCTGGAGCACCGATGCGCATCGCTTATACCGACCAGCAACAAGAGCTTCGGCGCGAACTCCGGGCGTACTTCTCCCATTTGATCACGCCGGAACGTCGATTGGCACTGTCTTCCACCAGTGGAGAGGTCGGCGAGGGCAACGTCTATCGCGAGGTCGTGAGCCAGATGGGCCGCGACGGCTGGCTCGCGCTCGGCTGGCCCAGGGAGTACGGCGGACAAGAGCGGTCGATGATGGATCAGCTGATCTTCACCGACGAGGCAGCCATCGCCGGTGCGCCGGTCCCGTTCCTCACGATCAACTCCGTCGCGCCGACGATCATGCACTTCGGTACCGATGAGCAGAAGGCAAAGTACCTGCCCGCCATCGCATCCGGCGACGTCCACTTCTCCATCGGGTATTCCGAGCCCGGCGCCGGTACCGATCTGGCGTCGTTGCGCACGACCGCGGTCCGCGATGGTGACGATTTCGTCATCAACGGCCAGAAGATGTGGACCAGCCTGATCCAGTACGCGGACTACATCTGGCTCGCGTGCCGCACCGATCCCACCGCGAAGAAGCACAAGGGCATCTCGATGCTGATCGTGCCGACCGATGTCGAGGGGTTCTCGTACACACCGGTGCACACGATGTCGAGTGTCGACACCAGCGCCACCTATTACCAGGACGTCCGCGTACCCGCCGACTCGCTGGTGGGCGAGCTCAACGGGGGCTGGCCGCTGGTGACCAACCAGCTCAACAACGAACGGGTGTCCCTGTGTAGCGCGGCGCCGATCCAGACGGCGTTGCGCGAGACGATCGAATGGGCGCAGAACACCAAAAACGCCCGGGGGGCACGGGTCATCGATTCCGAGTGGGTCCAGATGAACCTGGCCCGGGTCCACGCCAAGGTCGAGTTCCTGAAGCTGATCAACTGGAACATCGCGTCGGAAGCAACCGGCGGTGGATCCCCGTCACCGGCCGACGCGTCCGCCACCAAGGTCTTCGGTACCGAGTTCGCCACCGAGGCCTACCGGTTGCTGATGGAGGTGCTCGGCCCCGCGGCCACCCTGCGTCCGGGCAGCCCCGGCGTTCATCTGCGAGGTCGCCTCGAGCGTTTCCACCGGTCGTCCCTGATCCTGACCTTCGGCGGCGGCACCAACGAAGTCCAGCGGGACATCATCGCGATGCTCGCCCTGGGCCAACCCGCTGCCCGACGCTGATCTCCCGCCCGCTGTTCACGGACCAAAGGAACCTTCACCATGGACTTTCACCGCAGCGAGCAGACCGCCGACCTCGCCGGCCTCACCCGCGACATCACCAAGAAGCTGGTCACCACGGACCGACTCGAGGCCCTCGAGCATCGCGGCAGCGCACCCGGCGCCCAGCAGGGGAGCTTTGATCCCGAATTGTGGGCCCAGCTCGCCGCTTCCGGACTCCTTGCCCTCGAGCTCGACGACGACCTGACGGTGCTCGAGAATCTGGCGATCGCCGAGGAGCTGGGCCGGGCCCTGGCGCTCGTCCCGTTCGGCCCGGTCTCCTTCACCGCGGTACCGGCCATCGCGCGCTTCGGGACCGAGGCGATCAGGGCGCGCCGGCTCCCGGGTTTGTCCGAGGGCACCTCGATCATCACCGTCGGGCTCGACGAGGACCTGGCCGACGATCCACTGGCCCCGGTGGCGAGCGCCACGCCCACCGATGACGGATGGGCGCTCTCCGGCGCGAAACTCAATGTGCCGTATGGCCAATACGCCGACGCCATCATCGTGAACGTCGCGGGGCCACAAGGACCGGTGGTGTTCATCGTGCCCACCGACCGCGCCGGCCTCACCATCACCCCGGCCCTCTCGACGGGACAGGCGCCCGCCGCACTCGTCGAACTCGACGGGGTCGCAGTCACCGCAGAGGATCAATTGGGCGACGGGGGCACCGACGTGATCGACTTTCTCCGCGACCGGATGACCCTGGCCCTGTGCGCCGAACAGACCGGAATCCTCGAGCGCGCCCTGGAGTTGACCGCCGAATATGGCCGGGAGCGTGAACAATTCGACCGCAAGATCGGCTCATTCCAGGCGGTCGCACAACGACTTGCCGACGCGTACATCGATGTCCGGGGTCTGCGGCTGACCACCCTGCAGGCCGGCTGGCTGTTGTCCGAGGGCCTCGAGGCCGGCAAAGAACTGGCCACCGCCAAGTTCTGGGCTGCCGATGCCGGCCACCGGGTCGCCCACACCGCCGTCCACATCCACGGTGGTGTCGGTATCGACATCGACCATCCCGTGCACCGATATTTCCTGCGCGCCAAGCAAAACGAGTTCGACCTGGGGTCGGCACCGGTTCAGTTGCGGCGGATCGGGTCGGCACTTGCCACCGAACCCGCCTGAGCCGATGACCACCCTGGAGCACCTCACGCCGGTACCGGGTACGGTCGGCGCCCTGCTGTCACCGCTGGCCGACTCCGTCGACTCCGGCCTGTACTTCGAAGACGAATTCATCTGCTGGCGAGACCATTTGAAGCTGTCGGCGATCCGGTCGGCAGCGTTGCGCGGTCTGATCGACCCAGCCCGTCCCCCACATGTGGCCCTGCTGCTGGAGAACATTCCCGAGTTCAGTTATATGTTGGGAGCCGCCGTCCTCGGAGACCTCGTGCTGGTCGGGCTCAACCCGACACGACGCGGATCGGCCCTGGCCGCAGACATCGACACCGCCGATTGCCAGCTGGTGATCGTCGAGAACGCGACGGCGCACCTGATCGATGACCTCGATGCACCGAATGTCCTGGTACTCAACGTCGAGGACCCCCAGTGGGAACAGCTGCTGGTCCCGCACCGGGACGCCGAGCCCCGCTTCGGTACCGGCGATCCCGACACGCTGCTGATGTTGATCTTCACCTCCGGCACGAGCGGTGACCCCAAAGCCGTCCAGTGCAGTCACCGGAAGCTGGCGGCCAGCGGCGTGATGCTCTCCACGCGGTTCGAACTGGGCCCCGACGACGTTGCCTACCTGTCGATGCCGCTGTTCCACTCCAACGCGATCATCGCCGGATGGATGGTGGCGGTCGCCGGGGGTTCGTCGGTGGCATTGCGGCGCAAGTTCTCGGCAGGTGCCTTCATCGACGACGTCCGCCGGTACCGCGCCACCTACGCCAACTACGTCGGCAAACCGTTGTCCTATGTGCTGGCCACACCGCCGCGAGCCGACGACTCCGACAATCCCCTGCGGATCCTGTACGGAAACGAGGCGTCCGCGGCCGACATCGCCGCCACTACAACACGTTTTGATGTCCGGGTGGTCGACGGCTTCGGTTCCACCGAAGGTGGCGTCGCCATCACCCGCACGGCCGATACCCCACCAGAGGCCCTCGGCCCATTGGTGCCGCCGAACGAGGTCCGCAATCCCGAGACGGGCGAGGTCTGTGCCGTCGCCCGCTTCGACGAGTCGGGACGGCTCACCAACGCCGACGAAGCCGTCGGCGAAATAGTCAACAGCTCCGGCGGTGGTCTGTTCACCGGCTACTACCGCAATCCGGCCGCCGACGCGCAGCGGATGCGCGGCGGTATCTACCACACCGGCGACCTCGGATACGTCGACGAACGCGGATACGTGTATTTCGCCGGGCGCCTGGGCGATTGGGTCCGCGTGGATGGGGAGAACATGGGTACCGACCCCATCGAACGGGTGCTCCTGCGGCATCCGTCGATCGCGATGGCCGCGGTCTACGGGGTCCGGGCGGAGGTCGGTGACGAACTCGCCGCAGCCCTCATCGCCCCTGATCTGACCGCCGAGCAGCTCACGGATTTCCTGTCGGCACAACCAGACCTGGGTCCCAAGCAGTGGCCGCACAGTATCCGGTTGGTCGATGACCTCCCCCGGACCGACACCTTCAAGATCCTCAAACGGACGCTGGCCGCCGACACCACCGCACCCACCTGGATCCGCCGTGACCGCACCCTCGAATACGTCCCCCCACCCCGATAGTGTGCCCTTTTTGCGGTGCCCACCTGGGCTTTTAGTCGCCAAAAGGGCACATCATCGGGGGGCGGGGTCAGCTGCGGTTGACCCGGGCGAGGTACTTGGCCCGCTCGGACTCGTCGAACTCCAGGAACATCATGTCGAAGCCGAAGTACTTGCCGTAGAGGTTCTTCAGAAACCGCGGTGTCACCATCCAGCCGAGGACGGACATGCTCTGCCGCGGGATCACCACCCGGTCTCGGTTGGTCTCGATACTCCGGACGATCTCGCGCGCAACATCATCGGGTTCGATGGGCGGCATCATCTTGGTGGTCTGCAGGCCGTCGATGAGTCCGGTCTTGGTGAAGTTCGGCATCACTGCCAGGACCCGCACACCGCGGGAGCTCAATTCACCGTCCAGCGCCTCGGAGAACGCGATCACGCCGGCCTTGGCCGCGCTGTAGATGCTCAGTCCCGGAAGGGGAACGAGCCCGGCAACCGAGGAGACATTCAGGATCTGGCCCGAACCCCGCGCCACCATCCGCCGGGCGGCCAACCGCGTGCCACGCACCACCGCGAGCAGATCGATCTCGAAGTTCCGGGCGATGACCGCATCGGAGAAGTCGAGGAACGGTCCGGTCGGCATGATCCCGGCGTTGTTGATCAGCACGTCGAACCTGCCGAACTCGGCATCGACCCGGTCGAGGAAGGCGGCGAACGATTCGTCGCTGGTGACATCGAGGGGGTAGCCCTCGCAGCCGAGGTTGGCCGCCGCCTTGGCGACAACTTCCTCGTCGATGTCGCCGAGTACCACCTTGGCGCCCTTTGCCTGCAGCTCGGCCGCGGTGGCGAGCCCGATACCGCGCGCGCCGCCGGTGATCACAACCACCTTGTCCCGCAACGACACTTCCGCACCCTTACGACTCCGCACCACCGCCCGCAGATTTCCCGACTTCCCCATCTTGTCCCTCACTTCATCTGCTTGCGGCCGCGATCCATGACGTTGTCCCGAGCCTGTGCGACGGAGGACGGATCGAACGAGGCCATCCAGGCGGCGGAATGCGTTGCCTCGGTGTCCAGTACCGGACCGAGGACGTGTTGCTGGGCCTCGCGGTACGAGGCGAGCAGCGCCGCGACGGCCGGGGTGTTGTTGCCGGCGATGTCCGCGGCCAGCGCCATGGCGGTCGGCATCAGCGCGTCATGCGCGACGACCTGCGTGACCAGACCTACCTCCAGGGCCTTCCTGGCGTCGATGAAGTTGCCGGTCAGGCTCATCCGACGGGCGAAGCCCCAACCCACCGCCGCGGACAATCGTCCGGTCAGACCCCACGCCGGGACCATCCCGACCCGGGCGTGGGTATCGGCAAAACGAGCCAGATCGGAGGCGATCAGGAAATCACAGGCCAGTGCCAACTCGAGTCCGCCGGTGACCGCGGCGCCGTTGATCGCACCGATGACCGGCTTGCGCAGTGGAATCCACGGGTACCCGGTCGGCACGCCGGGGACGTTCACGTCGTCCCAGCCACCCTCGGATCCCAGTGCTTTGAGGTCGACACCCGCCGAGAATGCCGGATCAGAACCGGTCAGCACCACCGCACCCACGGAGTCGTCCGCATCGGCAGCGGCCAGGGCGGCACGCAGGGCCCGGACGACCTCTCCGGTCAGGGCATTACGTGCCTCCGGACGGTTGAGCGTGACCACCACGACGGTTCCGCCCGACTCGGTCTCGACCCGCGCCGTGAGCACCACGTTCGTATCCTGCTCGGCCATGCCCCCACCTCCCGCCCTTTCGAGAATTTGCTCGACGGCTGTGACCATATCTGATCACAGCCGTCGGCAAAATAATCCTGCGCGGGCCTAACGGGCCTTCTGCAACCGGTCGACGGCCACGTCGTACTCGCTGACCAGGTCGTCGATCAGGTCGGCCGTGGGGGTGATCGCGTTCATCCGCCCGACGATCTGTCCGGCCGGCATCGCCACGACGCCGGGATCGTCGGCGGCCGAGATCCGCGCATGGGCCTCGGCGACCAGGATGTTCTGCAGGGGCATCGGCAAGGCCTCCGGGGCATTGGCCGCGTCCCAGGCGTCCGTCCACTTGGTCTTGAGCAGACGGGCGGGCTTACCGGAGTAGATCCGCCGACGCACAGTGTCCTTCGAGGTGGCGTTCAGGATCGCCTGCTGCACCACCGACGGACCCGCACCGCGAACACCGAGCTGGTATTCGGCTGCGGTGAGCCAATAGGTCCCCATCCAGACCCCGCTGGTGCCCATGGCCAATGCGGCAGCGATCTGACGACCGCTGCCGACCCCTCCGGCCGCGAGCACATGCGCCGTATCCCCCACGGCATCAACAATTTCCGGCCACAGGATCATCGACGTGACCTCCCCGGTGTGACCGCCGGCCTCATAGCCCTGCGCGATCACCAGATCCACCCCGGCGGCGACATGCCGCAACGCATGCTCTTTCGCGCCGGCCAGTGCCGCGACCTTCACGCCGTGCGCGTGCACGTTGGCGATCACGTCGTCCGGGGGTGAACCCAGCGCGTTGGCGATGAGTTTGATCTGTCCGTACTTGTCGGCGTGTGTCATGGCCACATCGACGTGGGACCGGGCGACCGAATGCAGCCATCCCAGGACACCGGCGTTGACCCGATCACCCTCTGGCAGAGGTGGCACGCCGAGGTCATCGAGCGTGCGCTCGACGAACGCACGATGTTCCGGCGGGATCATCGCGTCGAGGTCGATCTGCGAACCCTCGGTGGGGATCTTGGCCGGCATCACCACATCGACACCGAACGGTTTGCCGTCGGTGTTCTCGCGCATCCAATCGAGGGTGGCGTCGAGTTCGGACGCCTCGTTGAACCGCACACAGCCCAGCACACCGAGGCCACCGGCCCGGCTGATCGCCGCGGCCACATGCTCGGACGGGGTGAACCCGAAAATCGGGTATTGGATTCCGAACTCGTCGGACAGTGAAGTACGCACCGGCGTCAGGCCTTTCGTGAACTGGTTGTCAGATTTTGGTCGGCAGGCCGGGATTCGGCGATGTCCGCCGCCCAGCGATAGTTGGGCTTGCCTGCCGGGGAACGTTTGATCTCGTCGACGAACCACACCGCCCGCGGACACTTGTAGCCGGCGATGTCCTGCCGGGCAACGGCATTGATCTCATCGAGCGTGGGTCGGGCGCCGTCCCGGGTCGCGATGACCGCGGCGACCCGCTGCCCGTACCGTTCGTCGGGCACCCCGACGACCACGGTGTCGAAGATGTCGGGGTGGGCCTTGAGCGCCGACTCGACCTCCTCGGGATGGATCTTCTCGCCCCCGGAATTGATACTCACCGAACCACGCCCGAGCATGGTCACCGTGCCGTCGTCCTCGACGCGCGCCTGATCCCCCGGGATGGAATACCGGACGCCGCGGTAGGTCTTGAAGGTCTTCTCGGTCTTGACCGGGTCGTTGTAGTACCGCAGCGGGATGTGCCCGGTCCGGGCCAGGATCCCCACCTCACCGTTGCCGGGCTCGATCACCGAACCATCCTCGCGCAGCACAACTGTCGACAGGTCCGCCTTGACCCGCGGGCCACCACCACTGTGCGACGTCTCCTTCGAGATGACACCCATCCCCGAGAAACCGGTCTCCGACGAGCCGATGGCGTCGATGATGACCGCGTTCGGGAACTTCTCGACGAACTGGTCCTTGACCGAGGCCGAGAACAGCGCCGCCGACGACGCAACCGAGAACACCGAGCTGACGTCGTAGTCCTTTTGCTCCAGCGCGTCGATCATCGGGCGCCCCATGGCATCTCCGGTGATGAAGATGACGTTCACCTGGTGGCGCTCCACGATCTCCCACGTCTGATGGGCACCGAACTCGGGGTAGACGATGGCCTTGCCGCCGGCGAACAACGCCTGGAAGACCGCCCACTGGGATCCACCGTGGATGAACGGTGGGATCGGGAACCTCACCAACTGGCCACCCGCGGCCCCGGTCTTGGCAAAATGCCACTCATCGGTGACCGCTTCGCCGGTGTACCAGTCGATTCCGCCGCCGAGGACCCGGAACACGTCCTCCTGCCGCCAGACCACACCCTTCGGGTTCCCGGTGGTGCCACCGGTGTAGAGCATGTAGAGGTCGTCGTCGGAGCGCGGCTCGAAGTCGCGGTCGATCCCGCCGTCGGCAACCGCCTGTTCGTAGGGGATTCCGTTCACCGCCGAGATATCCAGGTCGGAGCCGTCCTCGATCACGATCACGGACCACAATTCGGGCGCCTTCGGTAACACGTTCGCCACCTTGCCGACGTACTGACGCTCCACGATCAGCGCCTTCATGTCGGAGTCGGTGAAGATGTGCTCGAGTTCGCTCTCGACGTACCGGAAATTGACGTTGACCATCACCGCCCTGGCCTTGAAGATCGCCACCATCGATTCGACGGCCTCGATACCGTTTCTGCTGTACAAGCCCACAGAATCGCCCGGAGCGACGCCCAGTTCACGCAGGGTGTGCGCCAGCCCGTTGGCGCGCTGGTCGAGTTCGGTATAGGTCTCGCTGCGCCCGTCGGTTTCCAGCGCCACCCGGTCACCCATCGTGTCGACGGCATGCTCGACGAGGTCGGCAATGTTGTAAGCCATACCGACAAAACTAGAACGTGTTACCGTTTGATGGCAAGGCCCACGGAGATACAGGTCACGCCGCGCCCACGCGCGACTTGTCATGCGAGAAAACAGGAGCAAATCATGTCGGACGCTGCCCCCCACTGTCTTGTCTCCAAGCGCGGGCACACCTTGATCGTCACGATGAATCGGCCCGAGGCGCGTAATGCACTCTCGGGCGAGATGCTCGCGATCATGAACGAGGCCTGGGATCAGGTCGATTCCGATCCCGATATCCGGGTTGCGATCCTCACCGGCGCCGGCGGCTACTTCTGCGCGGGTGCCGATCTCAAGAGCATGAACAAGAAGGCCCCCGGTGACTCCTTCAAAAAGGGTGGCTTCGACCCGAAGATGCTCGACGCCCTCCTCAAAGGTCGTCGCCTGACCAAGCCCCTGATCGCAGCCGTCGAGGGCCCGGCCATCGCCGGTGGAACCGAGATCCTGCAGGGCACCGACATCCGGGTCGCCGGGCAAAGCGCCAAATTCGGTGTGTCCGAGGCAAAATGGGGCCTCTACCCGCTGGGCGGGTCGGCGGTCCGGCTGGTCCGGCAGATCCCGTACACCGTTGCCGCCGACATCCTGCTCACCGGACGCCACATCACCGCCCCCGAAGCACGCGATTACGGCCTCATCGGGCATGTCGTCCCCGACGGCACCGCGCTCGACAAGGCCATCGAACTCGCCGATCAGATCAGCGCGAACGGTCCGCTCGCGGTCCAGGCAATTCTCAAGACCATCCGCGACACCGAAGGCATGCACGAACAGGACGCGTTCAAGATCGACGCCGATCAGGGCATCAAGGTCTTCGTCAGCGACGACGCCAAGATCGGCCCGAAGGCGTTCGCGGAAAAGACGATCCCCGACTTCACCGGCAAGTAGCGGCCGACGCCCGAGCTCGTGCGGCGTGGGTTGCTCAGACGGTCGGCGTGCCGTAGCAGAGGAATCCGACCACGGTCCTGACCGTCTCCTCGACGTCGAGTTCGGCGGAGTTGTCGAGCATTCGCGGCAGTACCGCGCCGAGAAGGCACGACACCATCGCTTCGCCGGCGAACTCCACGTCGAGGTCCTCGCGTAGGTATCCGTCGGCCACCCCGTGTCGGAAGTATTGTTCACACAGCTGCCCGAGCTGAACGTAGCTGCCGGTCAGCAGCTCGAGCGACGCCTCGTCTATACCGGGCGCCTCCAGCATGACAAACGTCAGCGCTTCGGGGTGCTCGTTCACATGGTCGACCAATCGGCGGACCAAAGACTCCATCGCCGTGATGAATTCGCCCGCGTCGCGCGGTCGGGGGCGGTGCAACTCGGCTATCGCGGTGAGCTCGGCGAGTTCCCGGGCCAGTACTGCGTCCAGGGCATCGCGTTTGTTGTCGAAATAGTTGTAGAACGTGCCGTGGCTACAGCCGATCCGGGCGACGATCTCGGCGACACCGACATCGCTGTAACCGCTGTCGATGAACGTGCCCAGTGCGGCATCGAGCAGTTGACCTCGTCGAAGCCGGGTCCGCCGGGTGTCCTGGCGAGCTGTCGGTTGGACCATCACTCCCCATCCTTCGCCGGCGGCCGTTTCATCATTCCATGGAAGGCCAGATCGGCTGCGCCCCTGACGAACCGCTCACGCTTCTCCGGATCGTCTTCCGACCGGAGCGACAGGACCAACCCGGGCAGCGCCAGCATCATCAGCAACCGGGCGACGATCTGGCGCTGCGGCCCGGTCAGGGTGAACCATTCGTTCTCGACCGCCCGGGTCAGCGTCTTGACCACCAGGGAGTTGATCATGAACTCGAGCCCGACCACCCGCGCCTTGAGTTCTTTGTCGATTGCGCTGGCCTGCACCCCGATCAGCTTGAGCATCGCCGGATCGTCGTCGACCATCCGGTGGAGCCGTTCGCCGATGACCCGGATGTGCAGGGCCATCTCCTGCGCCGTCTGGGCTTCGGACGCGAGCAGCACGTTGGGATCAACGGTTGCGAAGATCCGCTCCACCGCCCAGTCGAAAACCATGTCCAGCAGTTCCCGTTTGCTGTTGACGTAGCGGTAGACCGTCCCCTGCCCGATGCCTGCACGCTGCGCGATCTCCGCGATACTCGTTCCGTCGTAGCCTTTTTCGGTCAATACGGCATAGGCCGCCTCGACGATCTGGGTACGCCGGTGATCGGCCAGCCCTTCGACTTTGGGCCGTCCGCGGCGACGGCGCACGGGAGCATCAGATGTCATCGCCCGACGGTCACGCCTTCAGGACACGGCTGGCGAGGAATCCGATGTACCCGATCAATCCCAGGTAGCCGAGCTTGCGCGTCCGCTTGTTCGCGATCGCCAGCCCGACCAGGGTTTCGGTGGCACCGTTGGAATAGGTCCACTTCGTGGTGTCCTCCGGAAACGCCGGCTTGGTGATCGGCTCAAAAGTCTTCGGAGTGATGAAGTGCGCCACCCCGGTCGCGGCCAGGCCGAGCCCGGCCACCCGCGGCAGGACCGCGTCCCGAGAGCCGGTGTCGGTATCTTGTTCGGAGTCCTTTGACCCGCGGGCCGCGGACAGACCCGCACCAGCAGACTTTTTCAGCACCCGCGCGAGCACGATTGTCATTCGTTGCCTTTCGTTGTTAACAACACTATCGACCTCTTACCCAGGACAGGCGTTCTCTGAACATCGCCGGGATCATCTCGTCGTACCCCCCGCACCTTCACCGCCGCGGATCCGGTGCCAGTTCGCAATCGCGGCGCCCATCGGAGTCGCCGGCGCGACATCGTCGTAGATCCATTCCCGGACGATCGAACCCCACGGCGCGGTCGCCTCCAGTCGGCCGAGGAGTTCGCACACACCGAGTTCGGTGCGCCGCGAGAACACGTGCGTCTCCACCAGGTCCTGATGCCGGATCTGACGATAGTGTCCGGAGCCGGGCAGTACCGCGCCGGCGAAGGCCCGCCGCGCCACCTCCCGGGTGACCGTCGACCGGTCCGGCGACATATGCCATCCGGCCACCTTGCGCGTGTAATCCGCGACCTGTTCCATCGACATCGCGTCTTCGTCGGGGATGAATCCGGCGTCGATCGCCAACCGGTAGACCTCCTCGTCCCGGTTCTCGAGCAGGGCACGAAAGACTTTGCGCTGCAACGCTATATCCGACTCCCCCATGGTCAGGTACAGACCGAAGTCCAGAAATCCGACCTTACCGTCGGCCAGCACCAGCACATTTCCGGGATGGGGGTCCGCACAGAATTCGCCGCGCTCGTAGACCCCGCCACAGTAGAAGCGGTACACCGCCTCCCCGATCCGGTCCCGATCCGCCGCCGGCAGTGCGCAGGCCGCGGCCAGCGGCATCCCATCCAGGTATTCGGTGACCAGGACCTGGTCGGTGCTGAACCCGGCGTACGGCCGCGGAATGGTCCAGACCGGATGATCGAGGTAGAAGTCATGCACCCGTTGATGATTGGCGAGTTCGGCCTTGTAGTCCAGCTCTGCCAGCACCTGCCGTGAAACCTCGGCCACCACGTCGTCCAGGTTGGCACCCGGCAGCCGGCCACGACCCATCCTGACCACCAGGGCAAGATTCTTCAGATCCGCGCGGACCGCCGATTTCACGTGTGGATACTGAACTTTGACCGCCACCCGGTCGCCGTCGAGGGTGGCCCGGTAGACCTGGCCGATGGATGCGGCCGCGATCGGTGTCGGCTCGATGTCCAGGCGGGCCATCCGGGTCGGTCCCAACGACGACTCCAAAACCGCCATCATCGACCTGTTGTCGACAGCCGGGGCACGGTCGAACAGCGGGGCCAGCCTGGCCGCGAACTCCGCCCGCGTCGCCTCCGAGCTCAGGCCCAGATCGAACATGGCCAGCATCTGTCCGAGCTTGAGCGCCGCGCCCTTCATACTCCCGACGACGGTGACCAGTTCGTCGGCGAACCGGAGCACCTGCTCGTCCTGCTTGCGAGCGCGGGCCTGGGCATCTGCCGCCGGTCCGGTCAGCTTGCCGGTCGCGGTCCGGACTGCATGCCCGGCCACCACCCGGCCGATCTTCTGGCCCCGCCCGATCCGGGCACCGACCTGCCGCGCCGCATCTGCGCCGCCGGGCGGCTCGGGACCTGCGGACGTGTCCGACACGGACGGGACTTTACGCATCACCGACCTCGATCGTCGACCACTTCGCCATGCCGACCGGATTTAGAACATGTTCGCCTACACCAGCCGGCCCAGTCGCGCGATCTGGTCGGGGTCGCGATTGGTCACCATCAGCATGGTGACCCCGGCTTGTTCCCACCGCTTGATCTGACGCCGCACCTCGTCCTCGTCACCCACGATCATCGTCTCCAGGACCATCTCGTCGGGCACTGCCGCGATCGCCTCGTCCTTGCGCCCGGAGAGGAACTTCTCACCGATCTCCCGGACCACCTCGCCGTACCCCATCCGGGTGTAGACCTGGGCGTGGAAGTTCTGGTCCTTGGCCCCCATCCCGCCGACGTATAGCGCGGTGGACGGTCGGTAGGCGTCGATGACCGCCGGGACGTCGTCGGTGATCTCGACCTGTACGGTCGCGGCGACCTCGAACGTGTCGCGGGTGCGGCGCGCCCCGGGCCGCGCGAAGCCTTCGGCAAGCCACGACTCATACATGTCCGACAGTCGCGGCGTGTAGTAGATCGCCAGCCAGCCATCGGCGATCTCCGCGGTCAACGCGACGTTCTTCGGTCCCTCGGCACCGAGCCAGATGGGCAGGTCAGCGCGCAGCGGATGGGTGATCGGCTTGAGCGATTTGCCGAGTCCGGTAGACCCGGCGGCCTGCGGCGGATAGGGCAACGGGTAATGCGGTCCGGCGTTGGTCACCCGCTCTTCGCGGGCCAGGACATCGCGGATCACGCGGACGTATTCGCGGGTCCGCGCCAGCGGCTTGGCAAAGGGCTGGCCGTACCAGCCCTCGACGACCTGGGGCCCGGACACCCCGAGCCCCAGGATGTGCCGGCCACCGGACAGATGATCGAGTGTCAGCGCCGCCATCGCCGCCGACGTCGGCGGTCGCGCAGAGAGCTGAGCGATACCGGTACCGAGCTTGATCGTCGACGTCTGTGAGCCCCACCAGGCCAGCGGTGTGTAGGCATCCGAGCCCCAGGATTCCGCGGTGAACACGGCCTCGTAGCCCGCCGCCTCCGCGGCGGCGATCAAAGCCGGCGCATCCGCGATCGGCGAAGCACCCCAGTACCCCAATTGCAGACCGAGCCTCATGCCTGGCGACCTCCCGTTCGGCCTAGTCCTTGCGTGACAATCTAGAACCTGTTCTACTCGATTCCGTGACCGTGAGCCAGATATCCGCAGGATTTGCCGCCGTAGTCGCCCCGATCGAGAATCCCGACGACCCCGTTCTGTCCGCACCGCTGCACAACGCGTTCGACTACACCCGTTCGCTCGGGCCGGTTCTCGGACGTTTTGCCCAGGGTCTGCTGGACGGAAAGGTCGTCGGCGGTCGCAGTGCCGATGGGACCGTGTATGCCCCTCCGGTCGAGTTCGACCCCGTCACCCGGGGCCAGATCGACGACTTCGTCGAGGTCTCGCCCGTGGGGACGGTGACGTCGTGGACCTGGATGGCAGAGCCCATCGACGGCCAGCCGTTGTCGAACCCGTTCGCGTGGGCCCTGATCCGACTCGACGGGGCAGACACCGCCCTACTGCACGCAGTCGCCGCCGACGGACCCGCCGACTTGCGCACCGGAGCCCGCGTCCGCGCGGTCTGGAAGCCGGCGCGCACCGGCCGGATCGACGACATCGACCACTTCGAGCTCGGCGAGACACCGAACCCGGTATCCCCCAACACCTCCGAGCCCACCGCATCCGATGGCGTCATGATCACGACGCCGATCGACCTGACCATCGACCACACCGCCTCCATCGAGGAGACCTGGTATCTACAGGGACTCAAGGAGGGCAAGCTCTACGGCGGGCGGACCGCCCCGGGCGAACCCGTCTACTTCCCGCCGCGCGGGGCGGATCCGACCAACGGCAAGCCGACCAACGAGAAGGTCGAACTCTCCGACAAAGGCGTGGTGACCACGTTCTGCATCGTCAACGTGCCGTTCCTCGGGCAGCAGATCAAACCGCCGTATGTCGCGGCCTACGTCCTGCTCGATGGTTCCGACATCCCGTTCCTGCACCTCATCCTCGACACCGAGGCCGCTGACGTCCACATGGGCATGCGGGTCGAAGCCGTCTGGCGCCCGCGCGAGGAGTGGGATCACACGTTGCGCAACATCAGCCATTTCCGTCCGTCCGGTGAGCCCGACGCCGACTACGACTCCTACAAGGATCACCTGTGAGCACATACCGCGAGATACCACCGATCGCCGTGATCGGTTTTGCGCACAGCCCCCACGTCGATGCGACGTTCGGCACTACCAACGGCGTCGAGATGCTGGTGCCGTGTTTCCAGAAGCTCTACGCCGACCTCGGAATCAGCCGCACCGACATCGACTTCTGGTGCTCCGGATCCTCCGATTACCTTGCCGGTCGCGCATTTTCGTTCATCTCGGCGATCGACTCGATCGGAGCGGTCCCGCCGATCAACGAATCGCATGTCGAAATGGATGCCGCCTGGGCCCTCTACGAGGCCTGGGTGAAGATCGCCACCGGCGAGGTCGACGTCGCCCTCGCCTACGGATTCGGGAAGCCGTCGGCTTCCAACACCGATCAGGTGCTCGCGCTGCAGACCGACCCGCACACCGTCGCACCGCTGTGGCCCGACGCCCGCTCCCTCGCCGCACTGCAGGCCCGCGCCGGCCTCGACTCCGGCGCGTGGACCGAAGCCGATATGGCCGCGGTGGCCGCCCGGGGTTCCGGGGCCTCGGTGGACGAGCTGCTCAAGTCCGAGTACGTCGCCGACCCGCTGCGCGCCCATGACGTCTGTCGCTACACCGACGGCGCTGCGGCCATCATCCTGGCCAGCGAACACCGGGCCCGGCAACTCGTTGCGCGTCCGGCCTGGATCACCGGCTGGGACCACCGCATCGACACCCCGAACTTCGGGGCCCGCGATCTGACGAAGTCGCCGTCGACGACACTCGCCGCCGACACCGCGCTCGGCAACAATCGCAAGGTCGACGTCGCCGAATTGCACGCACCGTACAGCCACCAGGAATTGATCCTCAAGTCCGCACTCGGACTGGATGATTCGGTGGTCATCAATCCGTCCGGCGGCGCACTCGCCGCCAATCCGCTGTTCTCGGCCGGACTCGAACGCATCGGATACGCGGCGACCACGATCCTGAACGGCAACGCCGACACCGCCCTGGCGCACGCCACCAGCGGTCCGCTACTGCAGCAGAACATGGTCGTCGCCCTGAGCGGCACGACCGACAGGGAAGGCAAGAGCTGATGGGCCGTTATCGCGCCGCGGTGCTCGGCACCGGGCAGACCAAATACGTTGCCAAACGCCATGATGTGTCGATGGCAGGCCTGTGCCGCGAGGCGATCGACAAAGCGCTCGCCGACGCACAGGTGTCGATGGACGACATCGACGCGATCGTCATCGGCAAGGCACCCGACTTCTTCGAGGGTGCGATGATGCCCGAGCTGGCGCTGGCGCAGTCGCTCGGCGCCGAAGGCAAGCGGATGATCCGCGTCCACACGGCCGGATCCGTCGGCGGATCCACGGCCAACGTCGGGGCGTCGCTGATCACCTCGGGGGTGCACCAACGCGTGCTGGCCATCGCCTGGGAGAAGCAGTCCGAGTCGAATGCCATGTGGGCGTTGTCGATTCCGATTCCGTTCACCATGCCGGTCGGCGCCGGTGCCGGCGGCTTCTTCGCACCGCACGTCCGCTCGTACATCCGCCGCTCCGGGGCCCCCGACCACATCGGGGCGATCGTCGCGGCCAAGGACCGGCAGAACGGCGCCCTCAATCCCCTCGCACATCTGCACCAGCCCGACATCACCGTCGAGAAGGTGATGAGTTCGCAGATGCTGTGGGATCCCATCCGTTACGACGAGACCTGCCCCTCGTCCGACGGCGCCTGCGCTGTGGTCATCGGCGACGAGGCATCCGCCGACAACGCCGTGGCCCAGGGCATTCCGGTGGCCTGGATCCACGCATCGGCGATGCGCACCGAGCCGCTCTCGTACTCCCACCGCGACACCGTCAGTCCGCAGGCGGGCCGGGATGCCGCCGCCGCGCTGTGGAAGGCCGGCGGGATCTCCAATCCGCTCGAAGAGATCGACGTCGCCGAGATCTATGTCCCCTTCTCCTGGTTCGAACCGATGTGGCTCGAGAACCTCGGCTTCACACCCGAAGGTGAGGGCTGGAAACTGACCGAGGCCGGTGACACCGCGATCGGCGGGAAGTTGCCGGTGAATCCGTCCGGCGGAGTGCTGTCGTCGAACCCGATCGGTGCCTCGGGGATGATCCGTTTCGCCGAGGCCGCCATCCAGGTCCAGGGCAAAGCCGGCGATCACCAGGTGGCCGGCGCGCGCAAGGCACTCGGCCATGCATACGGTGGTGGATCACAGTACTTTTCGATGTGGCTCGTGGGAGCCGACAAGCCCACGCACTGACATCGAACGCGACCACCGACACGACGGAGACATCATGACGAAGGCACAACCGGCCTACATGAACATCGACCGCGCCAACAACCCAGCGGTGGTTGCCGGCCGGTTGTCGCGTGAGTATGTGGGGTCGCGCAACAAGGCCGCCTGGGTGAACCTGTTTGCGCCCGACGGGATCGTGCAGGATCCCGTCGGCCCGTCGATGTTCGACGAAGAAGGTATCGGCTTCACCGGGCACGAGCGCATCGGCCAGTTCTGGGACATGTCGATCGGCGCGACCGAACAGATCGAGTTCCTCTTCGACGAGGAGATCATCTGCGGCAACGAGGTCGCGTACATCGGCAAGATCGTCACCCACATCGCCGGACATGTCTCCGAAGCCCGGGGCGTGTTCACCTACCGCGCCAATCCTGACGGCAAAATCGCTGCGCTGCGCGCTTTCTGGGAAGTCGAGAAGACGATCAACTCGGTCCGTAAGGCCTGATCCACTCCCCGTCGAGCGTGCCGATAACGCCGCCGACCGTGCCCTTATCACCGTCGACCGTGCCAAAGTTGCTGACCTGACTGCAATTTCGGCACGGTCGGCGGTTGTTTCGGCACGGTCGGCGGTTTTGTTGGCGGCGGGGCCGGAGGGTGCGGACAGCAATGTGGCCCCGTCCCTTTCCGGGGACGAGGCCACATTGGCTGTTCGAGACTAGTGTGCGACGGGGCAACCGGTTCCGTAGTTGACCGTCATCTCCTTGACCCCGTTGATCCAGCCGGACCGTAGGCGGCGCGGCTCGGCGACCTTGGTGATGTCTGGCATGTGGTCGGCGATGGCGTTGAAGATCAGGTTGATCTCCATGCGGGCCAGGTTTGCACCGACGCAGTAGTGCGCGCCGTGACCACCGAATCCGACGTGCGGGTTGGGGTCCCGGAGGATGTTGAACTCGAAGGGATTCTCGAAGACATCCTCATCGAAGTTCGCCGATCCGTAGAACATCCCGACACGCTGGCCCTTCTTGATCTCGACATCGCCGAGAACAAGATCGTGGCGGGCGGTGCGCTGGAAGCAGTTCACCGGCGTGGCCCAGCGGACGATCTCATCAGCCGTGGTCGCCGGACGTTCCCGCTTGTACAACTCCCACTGATCCGGGTTGTCGATGAAGGCGTTCATGCCATGGCTGATCGCGTTCCGGGTGGTCTCGTTGCCGGCCACCGCGAGCAGCAGCACGAAGTAGCCGAACTCGATCTCCTCGAGGGACTGCCCGTCGATGTCGGCGTTGACGAGCGCCGTCACGATGTCCTCCTTCGGGGAGTTCTTGCGCTCCTCGGCCATCGTGTAGGCGTACCCGAGCAGTTCGGCGGAGGCGATCTGCGCCGGACTGAGCTCTGCACCCTCGACGGGCTCGTTGAACTCGGGATCGTCGGTGTTCATCATCGTGTTCGACCAGTGGAACAGTCGCTCCCGGTCTTCGGCCGGAACGCCGAGCAGGTCGGCGATGGCCATCAGCGGGAGATTGACCGCGACATCCTCGACGAAGTCGCCTTCCCCCTTGGCGGCGGCATCGCGGGCGATCTTCTGAGCGGCTTCTTCGAGGGACTCCTCCAACGCATGCACGGCCTTGGGCGTGAAGAGCTTCGCCACGAGCTTGCGCAGACGGGTGTGCTCCGGCGGATCGTGGTTGATCAGCAGAGCCTTGGTGATGTCGAGTTGCTCGGTGGTCATCTCGTCGTCGAACCGCATGATCACACCGTTTTCGTTGGTGGACCAGTCGTCGTTGTTCTTCGACACCGCCCGAATGTGCTCGTGCTTGCTGACAACCCAGTAGCCCCCATCGTGGAAGCCCCCGCCCTTGCCCTCTTCCTGAGCGTTCCACCAGACGGGGGCGGTCTTGCGCAATTCCGCGAATTCCCGGACCGGGATACCCTGCTCTAACAGGTCAGGACTGGTGAAGTCGAACCCCTTCACGAACGGGCACACCTGCTCGGCCTGCGTCATTGCATTCCCCTCAATCCTCTGCATGAACGTGTTCTAGTCGATCGTAGAGCACAATGGTCTGCAAGGCCACTACCTGCTGTAATAGGACTTGTGTCCAGTTGGCAACTTGTTCTAGTTTCGTATGGACAACGACCTTTTTCACCGCACGAAAGGAAATGACATGGGAACACCGGTGATCGTCGAGGCGACCCGATCCCCGATCGGTAAGCGAGCGGGGTGGCTCTCCGGGCTCCATCCGGCAGAACTGCTCGGAGCGACGCAGAAAGCTCTGGTGGAACGCGCCGGAATCGACCCCAACGAGGTCGAGCAGGTCATCGGCGGCTGCGTGATGCAGGTGGGTGCCCAATCGAACAACGTGACCCGCACGGCGTGGCTGCACGCCGGGCTTCCCTGGCAGACCGGCGCGACCACCGTCGATTGCCAGTGCGGTTCCGCCCAGCAGGCCAATCACCTGATCGCCGGCCTGATCGCGACCGGCACCATCGATGTCGGCATCGCCTGCGGTGTGGAGTCGATGACGGCGGTGCCCCTCGGCGCCAACGTCATGCTCGAAGGTGCGGGCAAACGACGCCCAGAGTCATGGGATATCGACATGCCCGATCAGTTCGGGGCCGCCGAACGTATCGCGGACCGCCGCGGGATCACCCGCGCCGATGTCGACGCGCTCGGTCTGCGCAGCCAGCAGCTCGCCAAGGCGGCCTGGGACGAAGGTCGCTTCGACCGGGAGATCTTCTCGCTGAAGGCGCCCGAGCGGACCAAGGAAGGCGAGCTGACCGGCAACATCCTCGACGTCGCGCGCGATCAGGGTCTGCGCGAGACCACTCTCGAGTCGCTGGCCAGGCTCAAGCCGGTCGTCGACGGCGGCATCCACACCGCCGGTACGTCGTCGCAGGTCTCCGACGGCGCCGCGGCTGTCCTGATCATGGACGAAGACAAGGCAAAGGCGTTGGGGCTCAAGCCTCGTGCGCGTTTCGTCGCACAGGCATTGGTCGGCGCCGAACCGTACTATCACCTCGACGGACCCGTTCAGGCCACCGAGAAGGTCCTGACCAAGGCCGGGATGTCCATCTCCGACATCGATCGTTTCGAGGTCAACGAGGCATTCGCCTCCGTACTGCTGTCCTGGGCCGCCGTGCACAACCCCGACATGGACAAGGTCAACGTCAACGGCGGTGCGATCGCGCTCGGCCATCCGGTGGGCTCCACCGGATCGCGCCTGATCACCACCGCGCTGCACGAATTGGAGCGTTCCGATTCGTCCACCGCCCTGATTACGATGTGCGCGGGTGGAGCACTCTCCACCGGAACCATCATCGAACGGATCTGAGGTCGCGTGTTACCCCAAGAAACGCCCAAGGCGCTCAACTCCAAAGCCGTCAGCAAGATCGTCAAGGTCGCCTCTCGCCTCAACACGCGGATCTACAAGATGAGCGGCGGCAAGGTCGGGGCGAGCTGGCGGGTCGGGGCCGGTTTCAAGAAGCCGGTCCCGGTCATCCTGCTGACCACCATCGGCCGCAAATCCGGGAAGCCGCGCACGGTGCCGCTGGTCTATCTGCGCGACGGCGCCAACGTCGTGGTGGTCGCGTCCCAGGGCGGTATGGCATCGAATCCGGCCTGGTACCTCAATCTCAGAGACAACCCCGACGTCACCATCCAGGAGGGCAAGCACACCACCGTGATGCGGGCCCGCGAGGCCACCGACGAAGAGCGCGAACGGCTCTGGCCCGAGCTGGTGGGGATCTACGCCGACTTCGACACCTATCAGGGGTGGACCGACCGCAAGATCCCGGTGGTCATCTGCGAACCGAAATGAGTTGACGCCCGGAGGGCGCCGCCGAGCACAACGCCAAGAGTTCACCGACGGGTCGGAAAGAATTCTTTGCGAAGGTCATCAGTTCACATCCCTGAAGTGCCTGGGTATGCCAGGATTTGTGCGCCATGACAATTACTCCAGATTCCCAGCCGGCGGAGTCAGTGCCCTCCTGGATTCAACCGTCACGTCGCGCCTTTCTCGGCGGCGCCGCCGTGGGGACCGCCGGGGTCCTCGCGTCGGTCTACGGCGGGCGCGCAGCCGCTGATCCCGCGGCACCCGGAGCGGTGTTCGGGCACGGCATCGCCTCGGGTGATCCGCTGCCCGACCGCGTGATCCTGTGGACCCGCATCACTCCGATCGCCGACGCCACACCGGGGTCCGGGCGCGGCGGGGCCACCTCGGTGGCCTGGGAGGTCGCAACCGATTCCGGCTTCACCTCGGTGGTCTCGTCCGGAACCACCGACACCGGACCGGACCGCGACCTCACCGTCAAGGTCGATGCCGGTGGCCTGGCACCGAATACCCGCTACCACTATCGTTTCCGGGTTCTGGGCGGACCCGCCGCAGGTGCCGTCTCCCCGACCGGGCGGACGAAGACAGCACCCTCGACGACCGCGGAGGTGGCCGAGGCGCGATTCGGCGTTGCCTCCTGTTCCAACTGGGAGGCCGGTTATTTCAGCGCCTACCGGCACCTGGCCGCCCAACCCGACCTCGACGCGATCGTCCACCTCGGCGACTACATCTACGAGTACGGTGTCGGCGAATACGGCGGGCACGACGGGTCGGTCCGGGCACATCAACCACCGCACGACATCGTCTCCCTCGCCGATTACCGAATTCGTCACGGCCAGTACAAGTCCGACGCCGATCTGCAGGGCGCCCACCTGAACCTGCCATGGATCTGCACCTGGGACGACCACGAATCGGCCAACGACGCCTACGCGTCGGGGGCCGAGAATCACAGTGCGGCGCAGGGTGATTGGCCGGCCCGCAAGGCAGCCTCCGAGCAGGCCTACTACGAATGGATGCCGGTCCGGCCCGAAGTCGACGCCGGCGGACGCCATCTCTATCGCCGTCTGCGTTTCGGCAACCTGCTGGAACTGTCGATGCTGGATCTGCGGACGTACCGCAGCGCACAGCAGTCGATGACGTCGGCAAAGACCGACAGTCCGGCCGCGACCATCACCGGCGCGGCGCAGATGTCCTGGCTGACCAATGGCGTCATCTCGTCGCCGACCACCTGGCAGATCATCGGTAACCCCGTGATGATCAGTCCCATCCTGATCCCGCCGCTCGAACCCCGCACCACCGAGGCGCTGACCGAACTGCTCGGTGTCCCGCAGGCCGGTGTCCCCCTGAACGCCGACGCCTGGGACGGCTACACCGCCGACCGCAGGCGGCTCTATCAGGCGCTGAGCGACAACGACATCGACAACGCGGTGTTCATCACCGGCGACATCCACATGTCGTTCGCCTGCGAGCTGCCCGTCGACGCCGCCAACTATCCCGGTGCGGGCACCGTGGGCACCGAACTGGTGGTCACCTCGGTGACCTCCAACAACGTCGACGACATCGTCGGGGTCCCCGAATACACCGCGGGTACGGCCGCATCCGCCGCGCTCACCAACGTCAATCACCACCTGCGCTGGGTCGACACCGACGCCCACGGGTACGCGGTCCTGACCGTGACCCCGGCTGCCACACAGATGGATTGGTACTTCATCGACAACCGCGACGATCCGCGCTCCGGTCAGCGATACGCCCAATCCTGGCGGGTACCGAACGGCGCCAAGCAAGTTCATCCTGCCTCCCGACCAGCTCGTTGATCCCAGAAAGATGACCGACCATGAGTGAGCAACCCACCCCGTCCCGTTCCGGAATCCGCCGGCGTACGTTCCTCGCCGGGACCGCGGCTGCGGCCGGCGCCGGGATCGCCCTGGCCGGCGCCTCGCATGCCGCACCCGCAGGCAACGGACGTTTCCCGTTTCCCCAGACCGGTTCGACGGCACGGATTCTGATCACCGGCGACGCCGGGACCGGCGAGGCGCCGCAGTACGCCGTGACGAAGGCAGCCCGGGCACTGCACGCCCAGAACCCGTTCGGAATGGCAGTCGGGCTGGGCGACAACATCTATGAGACCGGTCCCAACGGGCCCGACGACCATCAGTTCGCCGAGAAGTTCGAAAAGCCCAACACCGGCCTCGATTTCCCGTGGGTGATGGCCCTGGGCAACCACGACAATTCGGCGGTGTTCCCCGGTGACGGCGGTTGGCTGCTGCGCGGCGATGCCGAGGTGGCCTACCACTCGCGGTCGCCGCGCTGGTACATGCCCAGACGTTACTTCTCGGTGGCGGTGCCGCAACAGACCCCGCTGGTCGAGTTCTTCATTCTTGACCTCAATCCCATCGCGGCATACATCCCGCCGTTCCTGGCACCGTATTGGGAACCGCAGGGCACGTACATGACTCAGCAGCGTCAGTGGCTACGCAAAGCGCTCGCCGAGTCCAAGGCGCGGTGGAAAATCGTCGGAACACACCACCCGTATCTCAACAACGGACCCCACGGCAGCGCCGGACACTACGACGGCATCCCGATCCCCCCGATCAACGGGATCCTGGTGAAGGACTTCTTCGAACAGGAGATCGCCGGTCGTGCGCAGTTCTTCCTGTCCGGACACGATCACTCACTGCAGGTGTTCGACCCGACAACGCTGTCGAAGGGCACCCGCCAGCTCGTGTCGGGCGCGGCGTCCAAGTCCGTCGAAGACAGATCGTCCAAACAGACCCCGGCGCTGTACGAGAACTACTCGAGCCGAGGATTCATGACCATGGACATCACCGAATCGGCCGTCGACCTGAAGGTCTTCACCGTCGACCTGGCGAGCGGAACCCCGACCCAGGCCTTCGGGAAGGTCTACTCCGGCTGAGCCGGGGTCAATCGGCCCCCCGAGCACATTCGCAATAGACTCACACCATGACTGATCCAGACCGCGCGGCAGTCCGCCGCGACATCACCGCCGCACTCGAAGCCGCCTTCGAACAACGCCATGCCGTACTCGACGCCATCGTCGAGGCCGAAGACCGTCCCGCAGCCGTGGCCGCCATCGCCGACCTGCTCTCGGTACCTGCCATCGGCGCCGAGGCCGTTCTCGGTATGTCGTTCGATCGCCTGACGGTATCGGCCCGACGCGCCAACGCCGCCGAACTCGAGGATCTCAACAGCAAGCTCACATTCACCCAGACCGACCGCCCGGCCGCGACCGCCGAGACGCTCACCCTGCGGGCATTCAAAGACAGCGACGCCGACCTGTTCGCCGCCCGGACCGCCGATGTGGGCGCGGCCGGTGACGGCAGCGGCACACCCGCCGCCGACATCAGCGAAGAGATCTCCTCGGCCAACAGCCGGATGGATAACGAAGAGGCCGTGTGGCTCGTCGCCGTCGAAGGCGAGGAGAAGGTCGGCATCGTCTTCGGCGAATTGGCCGACGGAGAGGTCGACGTGCGGATCTGGATCGCCCCGGAGCACCGCAAGCGGGGCTACGGCACCGCCGCACTCCGTCGCTGCCGCTCCGAACTCGCCGCGTACTTCCCCGGCGTCCCGATGGTGGTCCGCGCTCCCATCGCTTGACCCTCAACTGCTCCACATATGCGAAGACGCTCCACATATTTGTGGAGCGTCTTCGTTCTCAATTCAGCGTGCCCGACCTACCGTCGAGCGTGCCCAACCGACCGTCGAGCGTGCCTTAATCTGTTGCCCCCGTGCAACTTCGGCACGGTCAACGGTGATTTCGGCACGGTCAACGGGGGCGGTGCGGGTCAGTGGCGGTGCGGGACCCCGAACTTCGCAACGATCTTGATGATCGCGCCCGACTCGTCGAACTCGAAACTCTCGGTCACCAACGCCCGCAGCCGCAGTGGCTTCGGATGCACGTGCACGTAGAACGTCGCGTGGACGACGCCCCGCGTCGGGATCGTGGCCTCGAAGTCACCGATCGCGTGGATCAGCCGGAACTGCGGACCGCGGGACAGGCTGCGACGCAGATGATCTCCGTTGCGACCGGTCTTGAGGCCCATCTCGATCCGGACACAATCCGGATGAAACGGCACCCCCGATGGGTCATGGCTGACCAGCGCGTCGACATACGACTTCGCCGCGCTGATCAGCTCGCCATCGGAAGGTGCAGCGGTCATCGTGCCCCGTAGACCGGCATCGGGGTCGGGGCCTCTTCGAGGATGTCCTTCACGACCGGGCCGAGTTCGGCCGGATCCCACTTGGCGCCCTTGTCGCGCTTGGCGCTTCGCTGCCAGCCGTCGCTGACCGAGATGGTTCCGCCCTCGACCTCGAAGACCCGACCGCTGACCTCGGCCGACTCCTCGGAACCGAGCCACACCACGAGCGGGGACACGTTCGCCGGATCCATCGCGTCGAACGAGCCGTCTTCGGGCGCCGCCATCTGCGCGGCCATCGCCTCACCGGAACCGGTGGTCATGCGGGTACGAGCCGACGGCGCAATGGCATTCACCGTCACACCGTAACCCTTCATCTCGGCCGCGGCCTGGATGGTGAGTTCGGCGATCGCGGCCTTGGCCGCGGAGTAGTTGCCCTGTCCGACCGAGCCGTAGAGGCCGGCACCCGACGAGGTGTTGATGACCCGCGCCGCCCGGGTGTTGCCGGCCTTCGACTCGGTCCGCCAGTACGCGGCGGCGTGACGCAGCATCGCGAAGTGCCCCTTGAGGTGGACGCGGATGACGTTGTCCCAGTCCTCTTCACTCATCATCACGAGCATCTTGTCGCGCAGGAACCCGGCGTTGTTGACCAGCACATCGAGCCCGCCGAACTCCTTGATCGCGGTCGCCACCACGTTCTGAGCACCGGCCCAGTCGGCGACGTCGTCGCCGTTGACGACCGCTTCGCCACCGGCGGCGATGATCTCGGCGACGACCTGCTCGGCGGGAGACTCACCCGTCGCGGTGCCGTCGAGGCCGGCCCCGATGTCGTTGACCACCACTTTCGCGCCTTCACGGGCAAAGGCCAGCGCATGTTCGCGGCCGATCCCCCGGCCGGCGCCGGTCACGATGACAACGCGTCCGTCAACAATTCCACTCATCAGTTATCTCCTCAGGTTCAGGTGTTGGTAGGGGTGACCGAGTTCGCGGCGGTGGCGGCGTCCAGGAACGCCAGCTTCTCTCCGCCGCCGTGCACGGTCAGTGTCGATCCGGTGATGTAGGAAGCCAACGGCGACAACAGGAATGCCACCGCGTTGCCCACATCTTCGGGTGAGGCCAGCCGGCCCATCGGGATGGTCTTGCCGACGGCGTCCACCCCGGCCTGGTCGCCGTAGTGCAGCTCGGCCAGCTCGGTGCGCACCGCCCCGGCGACGACCGAGTTGATCCGCACCGTCGGCGCCCATTCGGCGGCGAGCGATCCGGTCAGCGAATCGAGCCCGGCCTTGGCCGCGCCATAGGCGGCGGTTCCGGGCGACGGCCGATGCCCGCTCATGCTCGAGACGTTCACGATCGAGCCACCGCCCGGCTGCTCACGCATGATCTTCTGCGCCGCCTGCGAAATGATGAGGGGCGCGAGCATGTTCAGCTCGACGATCTTCGAGTGATAGCGCGGTGACGCGTCGGCGGCGAGGGCAAATGGTGCACCGCCGGCATTGTTCACCGCCCCGTCGAGGCTGCCGTGACGCGTGACGATCTCTTCGACCATCGCGGTGACCGCGTCGGCATCGCGAATATCGCAGCTGACGAAGTCCACCCGCGGGTCGGCCACGTCGGCGGGCCGCCGCGCACACGCCACCACGGTGGCTCCCAGGTCTGCCAGTACCGCACTGATGCCGGCACCGACTCCTCTGACGCCACCGGTCACCAGCACCACCTGGCCTTGCAAGCCGAGGTCCATCCACGCTCCGTTCCGAGTCTGCAATTTGAGTGTTAAGGTACCAAGCAATTGCTTGGTTGGTCTACACCAGGACAGTACGCGAGGAGCATTGATGCCGATCACCACATCCACTGTTGAACCGGGAGTCGTCACGGTCACCGTCGACTACCCACCGGTCAACGCCTTGCCGTCAGCGGCATGGTTCGAACTCGGCGAGGCGATCATCGCCGCCGGTCAGGCGCCTGACACCCATGTTGTGATCCTGCGAGCCGAGGGCCGCGGATTCAACGCGGGCGTCGACATCAAGGAAATGCAGGCCACCGAGGGTTACGACGCCCTGATCGCCGCCAACCGCGGTTGCGCCGCGGCCTTTGCCGCGGTCTACGACTGTGCGGTGCCCGTCATCGTCGCGGTGAACGGCTTCTGCGTGGGCGGCGGCATCGGTCTGGTCGGCAACGCCGACGTGATCGTTGCCTCCGACGACGCCGTCTTCGGGCTACCCGAGGTCGACCGCGGAGCCCTCGGCGCCGCCACCCACCTGGCCCGCCTCGTCCCGCAGCACACGATGCGCACGCTGTACTTCACCGCACAGAACGTCACCGCCCAGCAGCTGCTGCACTTCGGTTCGGTGCAGGCCGTGGTGCCGCGCGCCGAACTCGACGAAACCGCACTGGAGATCGCCCGCAAGATCGCGGCGAAGGACACCCGGGTGATCCGGGCGGCCAAGGAAGCCATCAACGGCATCGATCCGGTCGACGTCAAGACCAGTTACCGCCTCGAACAGGGCTACACCTTCGAGCTGAACCTTGCCGGTGTGGCGGACGAGCACCGCGACGCATTCGTCGAAACAGGCAAGCCGAAAACCGCAACCAGTAAGGGGGCTTGAGCCCAGATGGCAACCGACAAGACCAGCACCCTCGACGAGATCATCGGCGAGATCTCCAGCGGCATGACCATCGGTATCGGTGGTTGGGGTTCGCGACGTAAGCCGATGGCACTCGTACGGGCCCTGGCCCGTTCGAGCGTCACCGACCTGACCGTGGTCACCTATGGCGGACCGGATCTCGGTTTGCTCTGTGCCGCAGGCAAAGTGAGCAAGGCCTACTACGGCTTCGTCTCCCTGGACTCACCCCCGTTCTACGACCCGTGGTTCGCCCACGCGCGGACCACCGGGGCCATCACGGTCCGCGAGATGGACGAGGGCATGGTCAAGTGCGGCCTCGAGGCCGCCGCGGCACGCCTGCCCTTCCTGCCGGTTCGCGCCGGACTGGGCTCCGACGTCCCGAACTTCTGGGAGGGCGAACTGCGTACCGTCACCTCGCCGTACCCCGACGAAGACGGTCGCCACCAGACCCTGATCGCGATGCCGGCACTGGAACTCGACGCCGCGTTCGTCCACCTCGACATCGCCGACAAGCACGGCAACGCCGCATACACCGGCATCGACCCGTACTTCGACGACCTGTACTGCGCTGCGGCCAAGCGCCGCTACCTCGAGACAGACCGTCTGGTGACCACCGAAGAGCTGGTGGAAAAGGTTCCGGTGCAGCGTCTTCTGCTCAACCGGCTCAATGTCGACCGGGTGGTGCACACCCCGAACGGCGCGCACTTCACCTTTGCCGGTGACTACGGGCGCGACGAGGCCTTCCAGCGGTTCTACGCCGAGTCGGCCAAAACACCCGAAGCCTGGCAAGCGTTCTCCGACCGGTTCCTGACCGTGCCCGAAGACGTCTATCAGTCCGAGGTCGAGAAATGGAACACCGAGCGAGAGGCGACACAGTGACCACAGGACACGCAGGGACCACCCCCGATACCGCAGCAGATGTCACCCGCGCCGAATACTGCGTGATCGCGTGCGCCGAGATCTTCACCGGCGCAGGCGAAACCATGGCCTCACCGATGGCCACCACGCCGTTGATCGGTGCCCGCCTGGCCCGATTGACCACCGAACCCGACCTTCTGATCACCGACGGTGAGGCGCTGATCTTCGCCGACACCCCGGCTGTCGGACGCTCCGGCGCCATCGAGGGATGGATGCCGTTCCGCAAGGTGTTCGATGTCGTCGCATCGGGCCGGCGCCATGTGGTGATGGGCGCCAACCAGATCGACCGTTACGGCAACCAGAACCTGTCGTCGTTCGGTCCCTTGCAGCAGCCCACCCGGCAGATGTTCGGAGTGCGCGGCGCTCCGGGCAACACCATCAACCACCCGACCAGCTACTGGGTGGCCAAGCACTCCGCGCGGGTCTTCGGCGGTGTGGTCGACGTCGTCTCCGGTGTCGGCTACGACAAGATCGACCCCGACAACCCGGCGTTCAAGTACCTGAACATCCCCCGGGTGGTCACCAACCTCGGCGTCTTCGACTTCGAAGGTCCCGACCACACCATGCGCGCGGTCTCGCTGCACCCCGGCGTCGACGCCGCGGAGGTCGCCGAGAACACCGGCTTCGAGGTCGCCGGCCTGGCCGACGCCGGGGTCACCCGCACGCCGTCCGCCGAAGAGTTGCGCCTGATCCGCGAGGTCCTCGACCCGAAGGGCCTGCGGGAGAAGGAAGTCAAGCCCGTGGGAGCCACCCGATGACCGCTGCACCTCTGGCCACCCGGTTCACCGACCTGGTCGGCATCGACTACCCGATCGTGCAGACCGGCATGGGCTGGGTGTCGGGGCCGTCACTGACCGCGGCGACCTCGAACGCCGGTGGTCTGGGCATCCTGGCATCGGCGACGATGACCTATCCGGAGCTCGAAGCGGCCATCAAGAAGACGAAGTCGCTGACCACCAAGCCTTTTGGTGTCAACATGCGTGCCGATGCCACCGACGCACCCGAGCGGATCGACCTGCTCATCCGCGAAAAGGTGAAGGTCGCCTCGTTTGCGCTGGCTCCCAAGAAGGAGCTGATCGCAAAGCTGAAAGACCATGGCATCGTGGTCATCCCGTCGATCGGGGCGGCCAAGCACGCGGTGAAGGTCGCCTCCTGGGGGGCCGACGCCGTCATCGTCCAGGGCGGTGAGGGCGGTGGGCACACCGGTCCGGTGGCCACCACCCTGTTGCTGCCGAGTGTGCTCGACGCACTCGGACCGGACGGGATCCCGGTGGTCGCGGCCGGCGGGTTCTTCGACGGCCGTGGACTGGTTGCCGCGTTGTCGTACGGCGCCGAGGGCGTCGCGATGGGAACCCGGTTCCTGTTGACCAGCGACAGCGCCGTGCCCAACTCGGTCAAGGCGCAGTACCTCGAACGTGGACTCGGTGACACCGTCGTCTCGACGAAGGTCGACGGCATGCCCCACCGGGTGCTGCGCACCGATCTGGTCGACAAGCTGGAATCCGGCAGTGCGGTGACAGCTCTGGGCGCCGCGGCCAAGAACGCCAACAAGTTCAAGCGGATGACCGGGATGAAATGGTCGACCATGCTCAAAGACGGTCGCACCATGCGCAAATCGGGCGAACGGTCCTGGCAGCAGATCATCATGGCGGGCAACACCCCGATGTTGTTGCGCGCCGGACTGGTCGAGGGCAATACCGAGGCCGGCGTCCTGGCCTCGGGTCAGGTGGTCGGCATGATCGACGACCTGCCCAGTTGTGACGAACTCATCCAGTCGATCATGACCCAGGCCCGCGAACGCCTGGACCATCTGCGCAAGTTCTGATCCCCCCAACCGTGCAGGGTTTTGCGAACGCACGCCGGTGTTGCAGTGCCGGTGCGCGGACGCAAAGCCTTGCACGGGGCGGGATCGTCCGCCAGTGGCCGGCTCTGCGACTTCGGCCCACTCCACCCGAACGAAAGTGCTAGCTTTTCGAAGCAGCTGACCGTTCGTGCAGGGAGGTGCGTCGATGAGTTCAGCCGCAGAGCGCTTGCTCTCGACCTTCGGGGAACTCGTCGGGGCCGAGCTCCCGATCCACGTGCAATGTTGGGACGGCTCCGAAGCCGGTCCGCCGAACAGCCCCGCGCGAGTCGTCTTCCGCAATCGCACCGCACTGCGCCGCATCTTGTGGTCCCCCGGCGAGCTCGGCCTGGTCCGCGCATTCGTGGCAGGCGACCTCGAGGTCGACGGTGACATCTTCGCCCTCCTCGAGGTCCCCGACCTCATCTCCCGGATCGGCGAACACCGCAACCGCGCGATGACGCCCGGCACGATCCGCCGCGCTGCGGTCTCCCTGATCAGGCTCGGTGCCCTCGGCCCGCCGCCGAAGCCGCCGGCAGTGGAGATTCGGCGCAGACGCGGGCCGCTGCACAGCCGGTCGCGTGACTCCGCCGCGATATCGCACCACTATGACGTCGGCAACGAGTTCTACCGCCTGTTCCTCGAGCGCTGCATGGTGTACTCCTGCGCATACTGGGACGACGATGTCGCCGACCTCGATGCGGCCCAGATCGCCAAATGCGACCTGGTCTGCCGGAAGCTCGATCTGCGGCCCGGGATGCGTCTACTCGATGTGGGTTGCGGGTGGGGCACGATGGCCATCCACGCCGCGAAGACATACGGGGTCGACGTGGTCGGTGTCTCGCTGAGCCGGCAGCAGGTCGAACTGGCGAAGGGCAGGGTGGCCGAAGCCGGGCTCACCGACCGGGTCGAGATCCGGCTGCAGGACTACCGCGACGTCGATGACGGTCCCTACGATGCGATCTCGAGTATCGGGATGTCCGAGCATGTCGGGCTCTCGCAACTGCCCACATACGCGAACATCTTGCACGGACTGCTCACGCCCGGCGGACGCGTGCTCAACCACGCGATCGCCCGGGTCACCTCCCTGCCCGCGGACCCGAAACCGTCGGCCACCTTCATCGACCGTTATGTGTTCCCCGACGGGGAGATCCTGCCGCTGAGCAAAAACATTGATGCACTGGAACATTCCGGCCTGGAGGTGCGCGACAGCGAGGCACTTCGCGAGCACTACGCGCTGACCCTGCGCGCCTGGGTCGCCAATCTCCTGCAATCGTGGGACCGGGCCGTCGAGTTGGTCGGCGCCCAGCGAGCCCGCACATGGCTGCTCTACCTCGCGTCCAGTGCACTCGGATTCGAGGACGCACATCGCCTCACCATTCACCAGGTCCTGGCGGTCCGGCCCCGCGACGACGGCACCGCCGGACTACCCCGCACCCGACGGGGCTGGTACCAACCACAGACGAACGGGCAACTGCCGCAATAGAAGCGGCAGCACTCATCATTCGTCGCGCTGCCATCGATCGCTCAGTTTTCGACCGATCGGCAGCGTCGCGCGGTACGCCGAGATCTTGACCCACACCATGTGCTGCACCGCCAGCGTCAACCAGCCCGCGATGGCCATCCCGAAGAGGTTGATGACCAGTTGGAAACCGCTGCCGACGATCGCCTGCCCGACCCCGAAAGCCAATCCGAGTGCCACATTTCCGGCCGCGGGGATGGTCGTCACCGAGATGAAGACACCGGACAACCCGCCGAGCCGGGCCGAGGTCAGCGACAGCACCCCGGCGACCCCCGCGATCACGGCGACGATGAACGACCACCTGTCCGGGGTGTAGATGAAGTCCGTATCCGGCCGGGACTCGGTCACATCGGCGACCGTCACCCAGCCCAGTCCGCGCGCGACGAGTGCTGCCACCGTCGTGGCCACGATGGCCAGCAGGAAGCCGCCGGTCAGTGTCGCCACCGCACGTCCGAGCAGCGTCATCCGACGACGTACCAGCGCGACCCCGAGTGCGGCAACAGCCCCGAACTCCGGGCCCAGGACCATCGCACCGACGAGAAGGATACTCGAATCGAGGACGATGGCCACCGCACACAACACCGTCGCCAGAACCATGAAGCTTGCGTAGGTCCAGTTGAACTCGGAATCGTTGTACGCCTGGTGGGTGACCTCGGCCCAGACGACCGCATCTGCGCTCGCTCCCGGGGTGCGCTGATCGGCTTCCCTGCCGCTCTTCGAGATCCACGTCGGAACCGGAGCCAGGTGAATACTGCCGAGACGGTGAATACCCATGTCCCGCAAGGTGTCGACCACCTCGTTGGCACCTTCCCGGGCGATGTAGGCCTCGATGACATCACCTGCGGGCTTGACCGACACACCACGATGGACGGTCACGTTGCTGACAGCAGTGTCGTGGCAGAGAAGTTCTACGATGCGATCTGCGTGTTCACCGGGGGCGATGACCCGTATCTGCAGCATGTCGACAGCTTGCCACGGCACACCCGCCGAACCGGCGAAGCGGTCAGCGTGGCACGATCCCGTCGAGCACAACGCTCAGATACTGGTCGGCGACCTGGCGTGCGGTCCGCTCACCACCGGGGCGGTACCAGCGGACGGCGACCCAGACCGTGTCGCGCATGAAGCGGTACACCAGCTCGATGTCGAGATCCGGCCGGAAGCTACCGTCGGCCACACCTTTGGCCAGCACATCGCTCCACAGTGCGCGGAACTCGACGTTGCGGTCCTGGATGTACGCGAACCGTTCCTGACCGGCGAGCCGCTTGGCCTCATCCTGATAGATGGCGACCGCCGAATGGTCGCGATCGATGCTCTCGAACGACGCGATCACCAAGGCGGTCAGCGTCTCTCGAGCCGGCATGTCGGCCGCGACCACCTCGTGATACGTCTCGAAGAGCGAGTCGAGGAACGACCTCAGGATCTCGTCGACCATCGACTCCTTGGAGTCGAAATGGTGATACAGACTGCCGGAGAGAATGCCCGCCGAATCCGCGATGTCGCGGACGGTGGTGGTCCGCAAGCCACGTTCGGCGAACAGCCCACTGGCCACCGCCAGCAATTCATCACGCCGGGACGGACGACCGTTGACCGGGTCAGCCGCAGCCGCGCCGTTCTTTCTCGCCTGGCCGACGCCCTGCTTCTTCGTTCCGCGGCTATCCGCCACCTGCGACCACCTCCATCGATAGCCTAGCAAGCGCTTGGTTGTCTGGCTGTCGACAGTGTGGCTGGCAGGTGGCGGAGTCCGCCCGAGACTACGAGGCTACTTGCTGTTCTTCTTGATCGATCGCTTCGTCAAGAAGTTCCAGAGTTTGAGCTGGAAGTTCGTGGTCTTGACATCGCGCGAGGTGAACGGCGCCGACATCATCTCCGACACGGTCATCTTGAGCGACGAGAAGGCGATGGCCCGCGTGTGCGAGAAGGTGTCGAAGCCGAACTTGCCGTGGTAGTTGCCCATACCGCTGCGGCCCACACCACCGAAGGGCAGATCCGGACCGAACATGTTGACCGCGAAGTCATTTCCGTTGATCGAACCCGAGCGGGTCGAATCGGCGAGCTTGGTGAACCGGTCGTTGTGGTCGCCGTACCAGTACATCGTCAGCGGATGGGGATGGCTGCTGATGTGGGTGATCGCCTCATCGAGTTCCCGGTAGGGGTAGACGGTCAGGACCGGGCCGAAGACCTCGTCCTCTTCGATCTTCATGCCGGCCTTGACCCCGGTCAGCAGTGTCGGCGGGATCTTGCGCGCCTGCGCGTCGGGCAGCTTCTCCCCCGCCGGGATCACCTGATGTTTGGTGGCGCCGAGAGCTTCGGCATCGTCGATGAGCCCGACGATGCGGTTGAAGTTCTTCTCGTTGATCGTGGACGTGTAGTGCGGGTTGTCCTTGATCGTCGGCAGGTTGGCGCGCCAGCGCGCCAGCACCCGGTCGGTGAACTCCCCGACCTTGGATTCGGGCACCCACACGTAGTCGGGGCACAGGCAGACCTGACCACCGTTGACCAGCCGCGCATCGGCGACACCGTTGGCGGCCTTGGCGATATCGGCGTCGATGTCGACGACCACCGGGTTCTTGCCGCCGAGCTCGAGCGTCACCGGCACCAGGTTCTTGCCCGCCTCCGAGGCGACCGACGCGCCCACCTCAGGGGAGCCGGTGAAGAACATGTGATCGACCTCGAGCTTTGCGAAGTCGGATCCACCGCCATGGGCGCTGGTCAACACGGCCAGCTCCTCGAGGTCGAAGTACTTGGGTGCGTGCTTCGCCAGTACTGCCGTGGTCTTGGCTGTGACCGAGGACGGACGCATCAGCACGCGGTTACCGGCGGCGAACGCCGAACCGGCCGGCACGATCGTGAGCTGCAGCGGGAAGTTCCACGGACCCATGATCCCGACAACACCCTTGGGGTCGTGCCGGAGTTCTTGCCGCAGACCGGCGCGGGCCAACCACTTGCCCGGCGTCGAGGTCTTCATCCAGCCGGCGAGGTGCTTCTTCTGGTGCGCCAGGTCGATCATGCAACCGGCGACATCCGCCGCCATCGACAGTTCCCGGGGACGGGTACCGAAATCGTCGTTGAGTGCCTGCGCGATCTCTTCGGCGTTGTCGAGCAGCAGGGACTGGAGTCGGTTGATCCGGTCGATCCGGGTCTTCGCGTCGGGGATCCCGTCTCGCAGGAATGCCGCGCGCTGCAGTTCGAGCAACGCCTGCAGCGACAGTGTGTCCGCCGACTTCTCATCACGGACCTGCTGTGCCACATCTGCTGGTTTTGTCATTGCGCGAACCTCCACGAGCCGTCGGTCATTTGCGGGACGTTGGAACGAAAGTCCAAGTCTGTCGCAAACCAGTATGCGCCACCTCACACCGGGGGCGCCACTGCCCGGTCTCCCGCCACCTGAATTTGTGCCGCCCACCTGCAATTGCAGGTGGGCGGCACAAGAACGAGTGGGTGGTCCCAGAGGTCAGAGCCGCTCGATGATCGTGACGTTGGCAGTGCCGCCGCCCTCACACCGCGGCGAACTGACTGAACCCGTCAGAGCCGTTCGATGATCGTGACGTTGGCAGTGCCGCCGCCCTCACACATCGTCTGCAGGCCGTAACGGCCGCCGGTGCGCTCGAGTTCGTGCAGGAGCGTGGCGAAGAGTTTCGCCCCGGTCGCGCCGAGCGGATGGCCCAGCGCGATGCCGCCGCCGTTGGGGTTGACCTTGGCCGGGTCGGCACCGGTCTCCTTGAGCCAGGCCAGCACGACGGGTGCAAAAGCCTCGTTGATCTCGATGACGTCGATGTCGTCGATGGTCAGTCCGGTCTTGGACAGCGCGTACTTGGTGGCCGGGATGGGTGCGGACAGCATCATCACCGGATCGTCGCCGCGGACCGAGATGTGGTGGATCCGCGCCCGTGGGGTGAGGCCGTACTGCTTGAGGGCGGCTTCGGAGACCACCAGGGTGGCCGACGCACCGTCGCAGATCTGCGAGGCGACGGCGGCTGTGAGATCCGAGCCCTCGGCCAGGACCTGCAGTGAGGCCATCTTCTCCAGCGACGTCTCGCGGGGGCATTCGTCGACGACACAGTCGCCGAGTGCAACCGTCTCGGCATCGAAGCGGCCTGCTGCGATGGCGGCGCGGGCGCGCTCGTGCGACTGCAGTGCCCAGCGCTCCATGTCGTCGCGGCTGATGTCCCATTTCTTGGCCATCATGTCGGCGCCGACGAACTGGGAGACCTCTGCCTCACCGAACCGCTTGTCCCAGCCCACAGATCCGAGGAAGGGGCTGTCGAATCCGTATTCGGCGCCGGCGAGCATCGCGGCGGAGATCGGGATGGCACTCATGTTCTGCACGCCACCGGCCACGACGACGTCCTGGGTTCCGCTCATCACGGCCTGGGCGGCGAAGTGGATGGCCTGCTGCGACGATCCGCACTGGCGATCGACGGTGGTGCCGGGGATCTCCAGCGGCAGGCCGGCGGCCAGCCAGGCGCTGCGGGCGATGTTGCCCGCCTGCGGGCCGATGGCATCGACGCAACCGAAGATGACGTCGTCGACGGTCATCGGATCGATGCCGGTGCGCTCGACGAGGGCGGAGATGACGTGGGCACCCATGTCGGCCGGATGCACCTTCGCCAGTGATCCGTTGCGCTTGCCGACGGGGGTCCGCAGGGCCTCGACGATGTACGCCTGGGGTTGAGACATTCTGTGCTCCTTGCTTGTCGATCCAAAGGTCAGGGGGTCAGGCGCGCTGGCTCGAGATCGAGACGACCTCGCCGGTGAGGTACGTGGTGTAGTCACTCGCGAGCATGGCGATCGTCGCTGCGATCTCCCAGACCTCCGCTGCCCGACCGTACGCCTCCCGCGAGGCCAGATCGGTGAGCAGTTCTTCGCTGGTGACCTTGGCCAGGAACGGGTGCCGCGCGATGGACGGTGCCACCGCGTTGATCCGCACACCGTATTCGGCGGCTTCGATCGCGGCACAGCGGGTCAGCGCCATCACGCCGGCTTTGGCCGCCGCGTAATGGGACTGGCTGTGCTGGGCCCGCCAGCCCAGGACCGATGCGTTGTTGACGATGACGCCACCGTGGGGCGCATCCCGGAAGTAGCGCAGTGCCGCGCGGGTGGCCCGGAAGGTGCCGTTCAGGGTGATGTCGATGACGCGATCCCACTCGTCGTCGTCCATGTCGACCACGGGGGTCTCACCACCGAGACCGGCATTGTTGACCAGGATGTCGATCCGGCCCAATTCGCTTGCGGCAGCCTCGATCAGCGCGTTGACCTGCGAGGTCTCCTGCACATTGCAGACGACCTGTCCGACGGTCTGCTCACCGAACTCGGCGCGCAGTTTGTCCGCGGTCTCGCCCAGTCGGCGTTCGTGCCAGTCACTGACCACCACGTCGGCGCCTTCAAGGAGCGCACGGCGCGCGGTGGAGAATCCGATGCCGGTGCCGGCTGCCGCGGTGACGACCACCTTGCGGCCGGCCAGGAGTCCGTGGCCGGGAATCTCTTCCGGGGCCGTCGCCAGCGGGCTGGGGCGATGTTCAACTGTCACGATCGTGCCTCTCGAGGTAATCCGAGCACGCGCTCGGCAATGATGTTGCGCTGCACTTCATTTGATCCGCCATAGATGGTGTCCGACCTGGTGAACAGGTACAGACGCTGCCATACGTCGAGCTCGACGTGGCCGGGATCGAAGATGTTGTTCGGCGCGCCCTCGCTCGTCGCGTCGGGGGCGATCAGTGAGGAGGGGCCCTGGACCGCGACCGCGAGTTCACCGAGATCGCGATGCCAGTTGGCCCACAGCAGTTTTGCCACCGAGGCCTCGCCGCCGGACCCGCCGGTGTCGACGGTGGCCAGTGTGCGCTGCACGTGGGCCCGCATCACGCGGAGTTCGAGCCAGGCGCGGGCGATCCGCTCCCGGATGACCGGATCGTTCGCCGCCCCGTTCGACTTCGCCATCTCCACGATCTCGCTCAGTTCGCGGGAGAATCCGACCTGCTGGCCGAGCGTGGACACACCACGTTCGAACTGCAGCAGACCCATCGCGACCTTCCAGCCGTCGCCGGGCGCACCGACCACGAGGCTCGCCTCGGTGGTCGCGTTGTCGAAGAACACCTCGTTGAACTCGGAGGTGCCGGTGAGTTGCTGGATGGGCCGGACCGTCACCCCGGGCTGATCGAGCGGGACGAGCAGAAAGCTCAGCCCACTGTGCCGTGTCGAACCGGGTTCGCTGCGGCACAGGACGAACGCCCACTGCGCCACATGGGCGAGCGACGTCCAGATCTTCTGTCCGTTGATCACCCACTTGCCGTTCTCCAGGCGGGCCGTGGTCGAGATGTTGGCCAGGTCGGAACCGGCCCCGGGCTCCGAATAGCCCTGCGCCCAGAGTTCGTCGACCGTGGTGATCGGCGGGAGGAACCGTTCCTTCTGTTCCGGGGTGCCGAACGCGATGAGCGTGGGGCCCAGGAGCTCCTCCCCGACGTGACTCACCCGGGCCGGAGCTCCGGAGCGCGCGTATTCCTGATGGAACAGGATCCGCTGCTCGATGGTGGCCCCGCGGCCGCCGAACTCGGTCGGCCAGCCCAGGCAGGTCCATCCTGCCTGCGCCAGCAGCCGATCCCAGGCCAGCCGGGGTCCAAAGAATTCGTGTTCACTGCCGGGGCCACCACGCGACTTCAGATGCTCGAACTCACCAGTCAGGTGCTCATCGAGCCAGGATCGCACGGCGTCCGAAAAATCGGTCGCCGTCCCGTCCCATCGTCCCAGGTCCACGCCTCGGTCAGCGAGCTTGATCGCCGTCATGCGACTCAGCCTAGCCGACCAAGCACTTGCTCGGTTTACTACCCAAGCAAGTGCTAGGTTTTTGCGACGGCGCCTGTTGCCTCCGGCACAGGTATTAGCCTTTTGAGCAGGTGAGAGCACCGAGAGGAATTGTGGCAGTGGGACAACAGCAGTCAGCAGCACCCGTGGAGACCGAAGAAGTTACAACTACGCCGCAGGCGTTGATCCGCGCAGCAAGGCTCTGGCCGGACCGGACCGCCATCATCGACGATCAGTGGGGCCAGACGGTCACACTCACCTGGTCGGAGCTGTTGAGCACGGTCCGCACCTTTGCCACCGCCCTCGCCGAACAGGGCATCGCCCCCGGCGACCGCGTGGCCATCTGGGCGCCCAACAGCCACCACTGGCCCATCGCCGCCCTCGGCATCCATTACGCCGGCGCCACACTGGTTCCGTTGAACACCCGTTACACCGCCAGCGAAGCCCTGGAGATCGTCCAGCGCACCCACGCCCGGGGCCTGGTGATCGCCGGAGCATTCCTGGGTTCGGACCGGCTCGATGAACTCACCGCCGAGGCCGGCGGCGACCTGGGGGCGGCAACAGACCTCGTTGCCACCGTGCGCATCCGCCTGCAGCCCGACGACGACCGCACGGCCGACAGCACCGACTGGGACGACGCCCTCGATGCCGCAGCGGCCCGGGATCACAGCGAGGCCGATCGCCGGGCCGCCGCAGTGGCCCCCACGGACTACTCCGACGTGCTGTTCACCTCCGGCACCACCGGACGGTCCAAAGGCGTCCTCGCCGAGCATCAGCAGACCATCGCCGGATCGGGTGCCTGGGCCGACAACGGCGGCCTCGGGCCCGACGACCGCTACGTGATGGCGAACCCGTACTTCCACACGTTCGGCTACAAGGCCGGCATCCTGGCCTGTCTCCTCAACGGGACGACCATGCTGCCGCTGGCGGTGTACTCGACCGACGCCGCGATGCAACTGGTCCAGGAGCGGCGCGCGACCGTCTTCCCCGGAGCGCCCACCATCTTCCAGACGATCCTCGACGCGCCCCGTCGCGAGTCGTTCGACCTCTCGTCCCTTCGCCTGGCCGTCACCGGCGCGGCGATCGTCCCGGTGGTCCTCGTCGAGCGCATGCAGCGCGATCTGGGCATCGACACCGTCATCACCGCCTACGGCCTCACCGAGGCGGGTGGCTTCGTCACCACCTGCACGCCGGACGACGACGACGAAACCGTCGCCAACACCTGCGGACGGCCGTTCCGGGGCATGGAGATCCGGTTGTCCGACAGTGGCGAGGTGCTGACGAAGGGGAAGATGGTGATGGCCGGTTATCTCGAGGACCCCGTGTCCACCGCGGAGGCGATCGACGCCGACGGCTGGCTCCACACCGGCGACATCGGCACCATCGACGCCAACGGCAACCTGTCCATCACCGGCCGCCTGAAGGACATGTACATCTGCGGCGGTTTCAACGTCTACCCCGCCGAGGTCGAGCAGGTGTTGTCCCGGATCGACGGAGTGACCGAGGCCGCAGTGATCGGAGTACCGGACGAACGCCTCGGTGAGGTCGGCCGCGCCTACGTGTCGGTCGCCCCGGGGGCATCGGTGGACGAATCCTCGGTATTGGACGCCGCCCGAGGGAAACTCGCGAATTTCAAGATCCCGCGCTCCGTGGTGTTCATCGAAGAGTTCCCCCGCAATGCGGCAGGGAAGATCCTCAAGCGCGAACTCCCTTAAGAATCTGTGCGCTATGCGAACCTTTTGCAGCTTTCAAACGTTCGCTTCAAACCACAGAATCCGCGGGCACCGATTAAATGTTGCTGACGGTCAGAAAATATAAACTAAAGTGCAAAAGTGATCGCGAAGATCATTTCTTTTCTGAATGTTTACTGTGGAGCGAGTTGTAGCAATTCACTGATGGCTCCTGGCAAACAAAAAGGCGGGCGATCCGAAACTCGGATCGCCCGCCTTTTGAAGACAGTGTGCGAAGTCAAACCATTGGCGTCAGTGCGCTTCGTTGTACGCCTCGACGACGCCGGCCGCGATACGTCCGCGAGCCGATACCGGGTGACCGTTACGCCGCGCCCAGTCACGGATCGCCGCAGTCTGCTCACGGTCGACCGGGGCCTTACCTGCGACGCTGAGTCCCTTGGGACGTTTACGTCCACCTACCCGACGTGCATGTTCTGCCCACCGCGCGACATCGTCACGCAGCTTGTCTGCATTCTTGGTCGAGAGATCGATCTCATAGGTGACACCGTCCACACCGAACTCGACGGTCTCGTCCGCAGTTTTGCTGTCGTCAACGTCGTCGACCAGCGTGACCGTAACCTTCTTAGCCATAACTCTCCAATTCTTGAATGGCTCCCCGACATACAAGACGGTTTCTCTGAACACAACTCGGAAGAGCATATTCATGCGGCCGCCTATTGGCCGACAGCATAGCGCGAATATCTTGTTCGCGCTAATAACGCGCTAACGCGTTTAGAAAATTATCAATGCTGCGGCTTGACGAGAGGAAAGAGTATCGTTTCCCTAATCCCAAGACCGGTAAGCGCCATGAGAAGTCGATCAATCCCCATTCCGGTACCCGTGGTCGGGGGCATGCCCTGCTCCATCGCGGCGAGAAACTCTTCGTCGAGCACCATTGCCTCGTCGTCGCCGGCGCGCGCGAGTCTGGCCTGATCGACGAACCGCTCCCGCTGAATGATCGGGTCGATCAATTCTGAATACCCGGTCGCCAATTCGAAGCCGCGAACGTACAGGTCCCATTTCTCACTGACACCGGGCTTGCTCCGGTGCTCCCGAACCAGCGGAGAGGTCTCCACCGGGAAATCCCGGACGAAAACAGGTCCCGACAAGGTGTCCCCCACCTGGTGTTCCCACAACTCTTCGACGAGTTTCCCATGGCCATAGCCTTTTCCTTCCGGGATCTCGAGCCCCACCCGGGCGCAGACCGCCAGCAGGTGTTCGACCGTGGTGTCCGGGGTGATGTCCTCACCGAGGGCCTTCGACAGCGACGGATACATCTCGACCGAGGTCCATTCACCGCTCAGGTCATTGACCGTTCCATCGGCCATCACCGGCTGCAACGTGCCCACGGCACCGAGCGCGACCTCTTGGATGATCTCGCGGATCATCGTGGCCGAGTCGTCGTAGGTGCCGTACGCCTCATACGTCTCGAGCATCGCGAACTCGGGCGAATGGGTGGAGTCGGCACCCTCGTTGCGGAAGTTCCGGTTGATCTCGAAGACCTTCTCGATACCGCCGACCACGGCCCGCTTCAGGAAGAGCTCCGGCGCAATACGCAGGTAGAGGTCGATATCCATGGCATTGGAATGCGTCACGAACGGCCGGGCCGCGGCGCCGCCGTGCAGTGTCTGCAGCATCGGCGTCTCGACCTCGAGGAATCCCCGGCGTTCAAGAGCGGCCCGCAACTCCCGCATCACCGCAACCCGGGTCCGCGCCATGGCCCGGGCCTCCGGCCGGACGATGAGATCGAGGTAGCGCGCACGCACCCGAGCCTCTTCGCTCATCTCCTTGTGCGCGACCGGGAGCGGGCGCAGTGCCTTCGACGCCATCTGCCAACTGTCGGCCAGGACACTGAGTTCGCCGCGGCGCGAACTGATCACCTCACCGTGCACAAAGACGAAGTCTCCGAGGTCGACGTCGGACTTCCACGCCGCGAGGGATTCCTCACCGACACCGTTCAGGCTGATCATCGCCTGCAGCTGCGTGCCGTCACCCTCTTGCAAGGTGGCAAAGCACAGCTTGCCGGTGTTGCGGACGAAGATCACCCGGCCGGCGACACCGACATGCTCACCCGTGGCCGTGTCGGTCTCGAGATCGGGATACTTGGCCCGGACCTCGGCGAGCGAATGCGTTCTCGGCACCGAAACCGGGTAGGGCTCAGTCCCTGCCGAGAGCAACCGATCCCGTTTTTCGCGACGGATACGCAACTGCTCTGGCGTCTGATCTTCGACAGTGTCTGCATCTTTGTTGGTGCGGCCCTGGCCACGGTCTTCGTTCACGCCAACGACCCTATCGGCCGGACACCACCGCGAGCCATTCGCCAAGGCCAAGCGCAGACAAACAGTCGCAAACCACAGTCGTAAACCACGTCAACACCGAAACGGACCGAAGGTCCCGCAACGACGGTCCGGGGTCAGTGCGCCGAGTAGGCAGCCAGTTCACGGCGGGTGTGCTCCCCGAGCAGACCCGGAGTGGCGTTGCCGGACAGAGCCCGCTGACCACCGGCGACGAAACGGGCGCCGACGATACCTCGCGCCTGCAGATGCCAGGTCAACATCTCCGCGTCGTGGCCGTCCGCACCGACCAGGACCCAGCGCTGATCGGTCGTGGCACTCGACAAAGACGCAGCCGAACCGGGGGTCAGGCGGTCGAGGACGTTCTCGGCGGGAACAGCCAACGCACCCAGAAGGATTCCGTCAGCGTCGCGGACCCGCTGGCTCCGGATGTCGACGGCGATCGCGCCGGACTGCAGGGCGGGCCCGAACTGATCGGCCGAGATGGACAGTGGCGCCGCCGCCGGAGCGGACACGGGAGCAGCGAGAGCAGAGATGGGTGCGGTGAGCACAGACATGATGGGAGCTTTCGAAAGTGATCGGCGACGAGGGCGCCGGAATCGGATGTAGGGGTCATCGAGAGGCGTCAGCCCCGACAACACTCCTGACAGCTCCGGTTCATCACGGACGAGATTCTGCCATATCGATTCGGCTCGCACCAGTGGGGCCGATCACAGCACGGGTCCAGGGGGGTCAGCGATCTGACCGGGACCTGCTGCGGCTCTCCCGTTGCCGCTCGTAGACCAGCCGCAAACCGTCCAACGTCAGCGTCCGCTCATGATGCTGCAAGGTCTCGCACTCGTCGAACACCAGCGGCGCGAGATATCCGGTGGCGACCACCGCCACATCGTCGGCGGGGCCGAATCCGCGGATCTCCCGCCGCACCCGCGTCACCAATCCGTCGACCTGGCCCGCGAATCCGTAGAGGATCCCCGACTGCAACGCCTCGATGGTGTTCTTGCCGACCACACTGCGTGGCGGCAACAACTCCACCTTGCGCAGCGTCACCGTCGCGGTGGCCAGCGCCTCCACCGCCAGGTCGATGCCGGGCGCGATGGCGCCACCGAGGAACTCACCCTTCGCCGAGACCACATCGACCAGCGTCGTCGTCCCGAAATCGACGACGATGCAGGCCCGCCCGTAGGCCGTGTAGGCCGCGAGCGCATTGGCAACCCGGTCGGTACCGACCTCTTTGGGATTGTCGACCAACAGTGGAACCCCGGTCCGCACACCGGGTTCGAGCAGGACATGGGGCCCGGCGCCGTAGTATTTCCCGACCATCACTCGCATCTCACGCAGCAACGACGGCACCGTGGACAGCCCGACCACCGCCGTGACCTGATCAACGTCGGCCCCCAGCAGACCCCGCAGGTTCAACGCGAGTTCGTCCGCCGTCATCCGCGGCTCGGTCCGCATCCGCCAGTCCCGGATCAGCCGGGCGTGGTCGCCCCGCCCGGAGTAGACACCCAGGTGGATGTTGGTGTTACCGACGTCCAGGGCGAGCAGCATGATCAGGCTGTAGCGGAAGACAACGGGGTGGAAGACAATTCGCGCGGATCCAGGAGGCCACTACCCTCCGGGGCATGTGCCGGGTCGGCACCGAGCTCGAGGATCTTGTTCTGCTCGTCCACGAAAACCACCCGCGGGCTGTACTCGAGCAGTTCACGCTCGTCGAGGCCGCCGTAGGCGATCAGGATGACCAGATCGCCCGGATGCACGAGATGGGCTGCGGCACCGTTGATACCGAGCACACCCGAACCCCGCTCACCGGCAATCGTGTAGGTCTCCAGGCGTGCGCCGTTGGTGATGTCGACGATCGAGACCTTTTCGCCTTCGAGCAACCCCGCAGCGTCGAGGAGATCCTGGTCCACAGTCACCGAACCGACGTAATGGAGATCCGCCTGCGTCACGGTGGCGCGGTGGATCTTCGACGTCATCATCGTACGAATCATGGTGTGTTCTCTCCTCTTTCGACGAATCCCGTACCTATCGCGACACCCACGTTGTCGATCAGCCGAGTGCTGCCGATCCGGGCCGCGATCAAAAGCCTGCCGTCACCCTTGTCCGGGGGTGCTTCCAAACCCGGACCACGCACCTCGAGGTAGTCGACCTCGATCTCCGGGTGCAGTGCCAGCACCTGCCGAGCGGTGTCCAGGATCGCCGGCACACCACCCGCGGCCGCATAGGCACCGGCGACCAGCGCCGCCGACAGGGTCGTTGCCAGCTCCCGCTGTGCCGGATCGAGGTACCGGTTCCGCGACGACATCGCCAGCCCGTCGGATTCCCGCACCGTCGGTACCCCGACGATCCGGATGTCGAGATCGAGGTCGCGGACCATCTGCCGGATCAACGTCAGCTGCTGGTAGTCCTTCTCACCGAAATACGCCTCCATCGGCGCCGCGATGTTGAGCAGCTTGAGCACCACCGTCAGCATCCCGGCGAAGTGCGTCGGCCGCGACGCGCCTTCGAGTTCGGCACCGAGCGGTCCCGGGTGCACTGTCGTCCGGGGCCCGTTCGGGTACATGTCCGACACCCGGGGCGCGAAGACCAGCTCGACCCCGGCAGCACGCAACAGATCGCAGTCCGCCTCGAAGGTCCGCGGGTAGGCATCGAGGTCCTCGTCGGCCGAGAATTGCAACGGATTGACGAAGATCGACGTGATCACCACGGCATCACCCTTGGCCTTCGCGGCCCGGATGAGTTCCAGATGTCCGGCGTGCAGCGCACCCATCGTCGGGACCAGCACCACGCGTTTTCCGGTCGAGCGCAACGCCCGGCTGATCTTGTTCAGCATCGCCGGATCACGATGGACCGTCAATTTACCTGCCGTATAGGGCTTTTCAGACGTCAAGTCAGTACTCGGCATCAGCGCTCACCTCCGAGGAGCTCGATCAGATCAGGGGGCGGATCGGTGTACGCGGCGGCGCGGCGGGCCAGTGCCCGATAGCCGTCGGCGATGGCCGGGTCCGCTGCGGTCAGTGCGTCGAGATGCCGCGCCACCGCCGCGGTGTCGCCGCGCATCACCGGGCCGGTCAGTGCCGCCGGTCCGATGTGCAGGGCATTGTCGAGGGCGGCGGTCAACAACGGGCCGAGGAGTCTTTCGGGCCGCACGTCCTGCCCGTCGAGGACCTTGCGGAGTGCCGCCGCCGCGTCGCAGACCAGCGCCACCAGATGATTGGCCCCGTGCGCCAGGGCCGCGTGATAGAGCGTGCGGTCGGCCTCGCTGACGTGGACCGGCTCCCCGCCCATCTCGAGCACCAGGGACTGTCCGATGGCCAGGCCGATCTCGTCGGCGGCGGTGACCCCGAAGCAGCAGTCACTGAGGCGGTCGGTGTCTTCTCCGGTGCCGATGAACGTCATCGCAGGATGCAGGGCCAGCGGCAGAGCGCCGGCGTCGGTGAGGGGGTCGAGGATGCGGACGCCCTGCGCCCCGGCGGTGTGGGCGACGATCGTGCCCGGCCGAACCGCACCCGAGGCGGCCAGGTCTGCGATCACCAGCGGAAGTTGATCGTCGGGTACCGCCAGGATCAGCAGTTCACACCGCGCGGCAACTTCTCGCGGGGCCAGGATCTCGGATTCGGGGAGGCGCTCGGCGGCTCGACGTCGCGATTGCGGCGACGACGCTGCGACCGCGCCGACCACGTGCTCGGCGCGTTCGAGCGCCTCACCGATGGCTGTGCCCACACGGCCCGCCGACACGATGCCCACCGTCAGGCGGGCAGGCGCGGGCCAGTTGGTAATCCCGGTCGAGGTCACCGATGTCCTCCATCATTCGTTCCAGTCCCACCGATCCCGCTCGACCTGTGTGAATCACGGTCGGACGAGTCGGATCCGGGTACCAGACGTCTCGCAGCGAGGATAGATCCCGCAGCGTCCAAACCGCCAACCGCTGTGATCGGCCTCACCGAATCCGGTGGTGGGCAGACCGGGATGCGGCCGGCGCACAGCGCGTCAGATCATCGATCGATCGGACTCAGTCACGGCGGCGACGGCGCCCCGCGCTGGGAGAAGAACCCGCAAAGCCTTGCAGCAGTTCCGACACCGAACGGCCGGATTCATGAGCCCCCGAGTGATCGGATGCCTCTTCGCCCTCGGCCAGCAGCGCATCGGGGATACCGCCCTCGGGAGATTCGGCGACCTCCCATTCGTCGGTCGGGTTGTCGTCGACGAAGCCTTTGGGTTCCGCAGCGTCCTCGGTGGGCTCGTCGGCACGACGGCGGGAACCACCTTTGTGTCGGCCGGCGCCGCGGGGATCGGACTCGGAGGCAGGTGCAGCAGTGCTGTCCTCGACCGGTTCTTCGACGACCTCGGCGACGAGTTCGGATTCTTCGACCTCCACCTCGACCTCGGCCGGTTCAGGCGCGGCCGGCTCGGGATCGGTGGGCTCGGGATCGGTGGGCAGTGGCTCCTCGGCGGCGATCACCGGAAAGACCTCGGTCATGTCGTCCCGCGGTGACTCATCGGCCGGCGGTGCCGTGGAAGCGAAGTCCTGTTCGGCAACCGCGCCGTCATCGACGAGGCCGCTCGGGTACTCGGCGAATCCGGCCGCGTACGCGGCGTCGGGGCGATTGAGCCAGCCGGATCCGTTCTCCAGCTCGGGCAGTTTCTCCCGGAACAGCGCAATGCGATCTTCCGGCAGTTCCCCGAGGAGCTGCTCCAAACTCTCCCGAAGCCCCTGCAGCTCGGTCTTGAGCGCGGCGAGTTCGGTACCCGCTTCGGCGCTGACCTCGCGACGCACCTGGGTCTCGACACCGAGTTCGTACTGACGGCGGGCGGTGATCTCGCGCTCGAGCTGCAATTCGTAGACCAGCCGCAGATCCCGGGCCTTGGCGTCTGCCGAATCAGCGGCGCGACGATACTTGGTCACCAGGATGGCGCCGATGACCGCGGCCCACAGCGCGGTGATGACGGCCAGCGAACCCGCCACACTCATCTCCGAGGTGACGATCATGAACACGCTCGAACCGAGCGCGAGTAGCAGCAAGGCGCCGAGCAGCCATTGGCCCGGACCACGACGAGTCCTTCTGGCGTCAGCCGAGCGGCCAGCGGAGGTGGTCATGGGGCAAACATACCGGGCAGCGGCGGTCGAATTCGCCATCTCACCCGGCAAGTCCTGTTATAGACGATCATGATGAACGTCACCGCGGATCAGGCCGGGAGGTCCTCGGACGGATCATCAGGCGCCCGACAGCAGTATTCGAGCCACAGCGCCGCGACCGCCAGCAGGATGCCACCGATCAACCCGACGATCGCACTCGGAAGATCCTCGCGAGCAGCGGTCAGCTCACCGAGCCGGGTCAGGAGATAGACGAGCGTCCCGGCCCACACCCCCGTCGCGATCGCACCGAGGATCGCCGACGCCTTGGCCAGTGCCAGGACCCGCGCCGCGGTGATCGGATGCAACTGGCCGTGGTGCGCCCCGACCTCGTGGTCCCGGACGCGCGAACGGACCACGAACGCGATCACCACCTCAAGTGCGGCAAGCAGATACAGCACCACCCCGGCAAGCAGCGGTAGCGGAGGCATCGACCCGTAACTGACGCGGACCAGTAGGAACACCACCACGGCGACCACGGCGGCCACCCCCGACAGATCGCGGACCTGGGTCGGCCCCATCTTGCCGTCATCGGGCTGTTGCCGCCGCGGATTCTGCCTGTTCATCTGCCCGTATCCGCCCCGTCGCGACCGGCGACGACAAGGTGCCGGTCGGTGCGGTGCACCCCGGACCGCTCGTCGTCCGGTAGTGCCGCAAGCAATTCGGTCACCGGCGTCGACCGGCCGGCCTCCCACAGGGTGGCCGACGGGTCGACGTCCAGCCACGGGATCAGTACGAATGCGCGCTGCGACGCCCGCGGGTGCGGCAGCGTCAGGACCGGATCATCGGAGATGACATCGTGGCCGTCGCTGGTCACCGAGACGACGTCGACGTCGAGAGTTCGTGGACCCCAATGCTGTTCCCGGACACGCTGGGCCTGCTGCTCGAGTTCCTGCCCGAGGGCCAGCCAATCGGCGGCCTCCCGGTTCGGATCGTCGACCACGACAACGGCATTGAGGAAGTCCTGTTGTTCCACACCACCCCAGGGGGCAGTCGAGTAGACCGCCGAGCTCGCCACCACCGCATCGCCGAGCCCATCGCAGACGGACTGCAGATGCGCCATCCGATCACCGATGTTGGATCCGATCGAGAGCACCGCACGACTCACCGCGTTCCCCCGCTCATTGCATGCCCTTGCGGGACCGCCTGGCCACCACCGCGACATCGTCGAACGTCAGCGGGATCGGCGCCGACGGTTTGTGGAGTGTGACCTCACACGCCGCGACCCGCTCGGTTTCGAGCATCACCGTGTCGGCGATCTCGGCGGCCACCGTCTCGATCAGATTGCGCGGGGTTCCGGCGATGATGTCGTGGGCGGTCTGGGCCAGTGCGCCGTAGTCGACCGTGTCGGCGAGATCATCGGTGGCCGCGGCGACCCGTGAGTCGACCCACAGGATCACGTCGACGATGAAGTCCTGTCCGTCGGTGCGCTCGTGGTCGAACACGCCATGGTTGCCCCGAACCTTCAACCCGCACAACTCGATTCGGTCAGCCATTGCGCTCCTTCGTATCGACTTCGTTGTTCACAGACGGATGACCGCCGGCGTTCCATGCCTTCGCAACGGCGATTGCATCACGGCTCGAGGCCACGTCGTGTACCCGAACGCCCCACGCGCCGTGGGCCGCGGCCAGCGCACTGAGTGCTGCAGTGGCGACCTCCCGGCCGGCCGGGGGCCTCGGGTTGCCGTCGGCGTCGGCCAGGAGCGTCCCGAGGAATCGCTTGCGGGAAGCCCCGATGAGCACCGGGAACCCCAACTGCGTCAGCTCGGGTAACCGCTGCAACAGCGCCCAGTTGTGTTCGCCGGTCTTCGCAAAGCCGAGTCCGGGGTCCAGGATCAGTGCACCGGGATCCACACCGGCCTTGACCGCGGCGTCGACCTGCTCGAGGAGTTCATCCCTGACCTCGGCCACCACATCGTCGTATCCGGCTGCTCTACCCGAATGCGCCCAGTCGGAGTCCGTCGGCCGCCAGTGCATCAGGATCCAGGGCGACCCCGATTCCGCAACGACCTTCGCCATCTCGGGATCGGCGCGCCCACCGGAGACATCGTTGATGATGCCCACACCGGCCGCCAACGCGGCTTCTGCGACCCGGGCCCGCATCGTGTCGACCGACGTGACGATTCCACGCGCCGACAGGCCTTCGATGACCGGCCGGATACGCGCGATCTCCACCTCTGGATCGACTCGCTGGGCGCCCGGACGGGTGGATTCACCACCGACATCGATGATGTCCGCGCCGTCGGCCACCAGAGCGACACCGTGCTCGATGGCCGCGTCCACGTCGAGATAGCGGCCACCATCCGAGAACGAATCGGCGGTCACATTGACCACGCCCATGATGACCGTGTTCACGACGCCCGAACCCTTCATGACGGCACTGTCTTGCAGCACTAGCTCTTTCGGGAAATCAGATCCAGTGCTTCTCCACGCGAGATCGCACTGGTCTTGAACTGCCCGCGGACCGCCGAGGTGGTCGTGGTGGCACCCGGCTTACGAATACCGCGCATCGCCATGCACAGGTGCTCGGCCTCGATCACGACGATCACTCCGCGCGGATCGAGCTTCCGGACGATCGCGTCGGCGATCTGCGTGGTGAGCCGCTCCTGGACCTGCGGCCGCCGGGCGTACAGGTCGACGACCCGGGCGAGCTTCGACAGGCCGGTGACCTGACCGCTGGCACCGGGAATGTAGCCGACATGCGCGACACCGTGGAACGAGACCAGGTGGTGTTCACAGGTCGAGTACATCGGGATGTCCTTGACCAGGACCAGTTCGTCATGACCGACATCGAATGTGGTCGCGAGGACCTCGTCGGGATCGGTGTGCAGGCCGCCGAACATCTCCTGGTAGGCGCGGGCCACCCGGGCCGGAGTCTCCTTCAGCCCGTCGCGTTCCGGGTCTTCGCCGACGGCGATGAGGAGTTCTCGAACAGCGCGCTCGGCACGCTCAGCATCAAAAGGGGCAATCGCGGTGCAGTCTTCGCGGTACGTCATTGTCCATTCTGTCCGGTTGAGGGCGGTTGGCCGTTCTGGCCATCATCGCCCTGGCCGCCACCGTTGTGCCTGCCGCCATGTCCGTCACCATTCTGATGTCCGTTTGCCGGGGGCTGTCCATACGGGTTCTGCGGTTGCGCATAAGGATTCCCTGGAGCCTGCGGGTAACCACCGTTGGGGTACCCGCCACCGGGTTGACCGTACGGTTGACCGCCGTACGGGACGCCACCACCGGCGGCATTCGAGGGGGGCCATCCGGGCGCCGACCAGCCGGCCGGAGCGCCGTAATCAGGACGGGTTCCCCCAGCGGTTGCACCCGGCTGCGGAGCCTGCTGCTGCGGATACTGCTGACCCGATGCGGGCTGCGCATGCGAACCGGTCTTGGTCAGCTCCGGCGTTTTCGGTGCCTCGGGCGGCCACGGCTCACCACGTTCCTTGGCCAGCTCACCCGGGGTCTTCACCGGGGGCTTGTCGCTGGGCGTGCGCTCACCGAAATCGTTGAACAGGGTGATGCGGGGACGCTTGACGACCTTGCCGAAGATCTTCTCGAGGTCCTTGCGGGTCAGCGTCTCGCGTTCGAGCAGTTGTGTCGCCAGTTCGTCGAGAGTGTCGCGGTACTCGGTGAGAATGGCCCAGGCCTCGGTGTGCGCAGCCTCGATCAGGCGACGAACCTCATCGTCGATCTCGCTGGCAACCTCGGGCGAGTAATCCGCGTGTGAGCCCATCGACCGGCCCAGGAACGGGTCGCCCTGTTCCTGGCCATAACGAACAGCTCCCAGACGGGCACTCATGCCGTATTCGGTCACCATCGCGCGGGCGATCTTCGTCGCCTGATCGATGTCGGACGACGCTCCGGTGGTCGGCTCGTGGAACACCAACTCCTCGGCAGCGCGCCCACCCATCGCCATCACCAGACGTGCGATCATCTCCGACCGCGTCATCAGGTCTTTGTCCTGCTCGGGCACGGCCAACGCGTGTCCGCCGGTACGACCGCGGGCCAGGATCGTCACCTTGTAGATCGGGTCGAGATCGGGCATCGCCCACGCCGCGAGCGTGTGCCCGCCCTCGTGGTACGCCACGATCTTCTTCTCGTGTTCGCTGATGATCCGGCTCTTGCGGCGAGGTCCGCCGATGACCCGATCCACGGACTCTTCGAGGAGTTCGGCAGTGATCGTGGTGCGGTTCTCCCGGGCGGCCAGCAACGCGGCCTCGTTGATGACGTTCGCCAGGTCGGCGCCGGACATACCGGGCGTGCGCTTGGCCAGACCGTCGAGGTCGGCGTCGGCGTCGATCGGCTTGCCCTGGGCGTGGACGTTCAGGATCGCCCGGCGACCGGCCATGTCCGGGTTGCCGACCGGGATCTGGCGGTCGAAGCGGCCCGGACGCAGCAGCGCCGGGTCGAGGATGTCGGGACGGTTGGTCGCCGCGATCAGGATGACGCCCGAACGCTCGCCGAATCCGTCCATCTCCACCAGCAACTGGTTGAGGGTCTGCTCCCGCTCATCGTGTCCACCGCCGAGGCCGGCACCACGCTGGCGGCCGACCGCGTCGATCTCGTCGACGAAGATGATGCAGGGACTGTTGTTCTTGGCCTGCTCGAACATGTCACGTACGCGAGAGGCACCGACACCGACGAACATCTCGACGAAGTCGGAACCGGAGATGGTGAAGAACGGGACACCGGCCTCGCCGGCAACCGCACGGGCGAGCAGCGTCTTACCGGTTCCGGGTGGGCCGTAGAGCAACACGCCCCTGGGGATCTTTGCGCCCAGGGCCTGGTAACGGGCCGGGTTCTGCAGGAAGTCCTTGATCTCGAACAGCTCTTCGACGGCCTCATCGGCGCCGGCGACATCCGCGAACGTGGTGGTCGGCATGTCTTTGCTGAGCTGCTTGGCCTTCGACTTCCCGAAGCCCATGACCCCGCCCTTGCCGCCACCCTGCATCCGGCTCATCACGAAGAAGAAGAGTCCGAACAGCAGGATCAGCGGCAAGATGAAGATCAGCATCTGCATCAGGAACGAGTCTTTGTTCACGTTCGTCTGATACGTCGCACCGGTGTCGTTGACGCGGTTGAAGATCTCTTCGGTCGCCTGCGCCGGGTACTTGGCCGAGATCTTCTTTTCACCGTCGGTCTGACTGGGATCCTTGATCGTCATCCGCAGCGTCTGCTCGCGGTCGTCGATCTGTACCTCGGTCACGTTCTTGGTGTTGAGCTGCGTCATCGCCACCGAGGTGTCGACAGACTTGTAGTCACGATTGTTGTCCCGTAGCAGGGTCCAACCCCAGATCGCGAGCACGATAACGGCCACGATCGCCAGATTGCGAAAGACAGTCTTACGGTTCATTGAGGTGTGTCAGCCGAGACCGAGAGCCAAGTCCATGGCTTTCGCTGTGATTTCGGCGCGTCCTTCCAGTCGGGATCTCTGAGTCATCAGGCTACCCGTCAACGATTCACCATGGTCAGCCGTTCCCTAGGAGCTGAAAACCAGACAGGTCCCCGACCGTGCCAACGCCGGAGCCGTCATGGTTCCGCCGGTTTGCCGATCAGAATCCGGGTGCGACCCTCTGCCAGGGACGGGTGGCCTCGATCTGGGCAGCCAGGCTCAGCAGGAGCGCTTCGGATCCGGGTCGGCCGGCGAAATGGACGGCCAACGGGGTCCGGCTCACCGGATGAACGCCGAACGGTACCGACATCGCCGGCCATCCGAGGAGATTGAAGAGCCCGTTGAACGGCGCATAACCGACGTTGGCCCACATGTTGGCGGCCCAACTCCTCGAACTCCATTGCTTCGCCGCCGGCGGTGAGGTCGCCAATGCCGGGGTCAGGAGCACGTCGGCCTTGTTGCGGTCGAGGTACGCCAGGACCTTCTTCTCCAGCTTGGCAACCGGCTTGTCGTCCACCAGATCGAAGCGGGTCACGGTCCGACCGAGTGAGGTGTGGACCTTGCTCCGCCGCTGCAGCCTTGCCAGATCCCCACCGGCCGCCTCGATGTCATCGGCGTCGGCGGCCGCCCCGGCGAGCCAGCGCATCAGCAGGGGCGCGGGATTCACGGGGTACGGCAGGTCGGCATGCGGAACCCGGTGACCGAGGTCGGCCAGCAGCGCACTACAGCTCTCCTGCGCCTGCGCCCAATGCTTGTCGGTCTTGCCGACGGCAAGCGGGAAGTTCTCTGCCACCGCGATCCCCAGCGACCGCGGCTCCGTCGACAGGGCGGCATTCGCCAGCTCCGGCCGGTCGGCCATCACCGAGAGCATGAGTGCAGCATCAGCGACCGTGGTGGCCAGTGGCCCGTTCTCGCTCATACCGAACCAGTCGTTGCCACCCAACTCCGACGGCACCACACCCCGACCCGGTTTGATGCCGAACAGCCCGCAGTCAGCAGCCGGGATCCGGATCGAGCCCAGACCGTCGTTGCCGTGTGCGATGTCGACCTGCCCGCTCGCGACCGCAGCCGCCGCTCCACCCGACGAACCGCCAGGGGTCCGGTCGGTATTCCATGGATTACGCGTAATGGTGGCCTGATTGTCCGTGGTCCCCCACAGGCACAATTCCGGAACTGCGGTGGTTCCGATGACAATGGCCCCGGCCGCCCGCAATCTGCGGACAACGGTGTGATTGCTCAGCTGCGGTGCGCGGCTGGTGGCCGCAGATCCGACCGTCATGATTTCGCCGGCGATCGGAATATTGTCCTTGATCGCCACCGGCACACCGGCCAGCGGTAATTCAGCGAGTTTTGGATGGGCGGTCAAAACCTCGGCTTCGGAAACAGCCCGCTCGGCGCGGACCGCCACAAAAGCACCGAGTTCCCGGTCGCGCTGCGCAATCCGGGCCAGCGCCTCGCGGGTGATCTCGACTGGGTCAAGCCGTCCCGCGCGTACTCCGGCGGCGGTCTGGACTGCAGTCATCGATCACCTTTTAGTCTGTGTAGACGGACGGATGCAAGCGGCCGACGTACGGCAGGTCGCGGTAACGCTCGGCATAGTCGAGACCGTATCCGACGACGAACTCGTTGGGGATCTCGAATCCCACATCGGCAACGTGGACATCAGCTCGGACCGCGTCCGGCTTGCGGAGAAGCGTGCACACCTCCAGCGACCGCGGGCGGCGGGTGCGGAGGTTCTTGATCAGCCAGGACAGGGTCAGACCCGAGTCGATGATGTCCTCGACGATCACGACGTCGCGGTCGTTGATGTCGCGGTCCAGGTCCTTGAGGATCCGCACCACGCCGGATGAGGACGTCGACGAGCCGTACGAACTCACCGCCATGAACTCGAGCTGCGAAGGGATCGGCAGCGCCCGGGCGAAGTCGGTCATGAACATGACCGCACCCTTGAGGACGCCGATCAGAACCAGGTCGTCGGGAGCGTCGCGGTATCGCGAGGCGACACTTTCGGCCAGTTCGATGGTCCGCTGCCGGATCTGCTCCTCCGTGACCACTACCGCTTCGATGTCATTGCCGTATGGATCACGCTGCGCCGTCACAAGGAACATCATGCCTCAAACGTCGTGACGACAATTGCAGGGGGCAACAACTCCCCAAAGCATCACGAAGTACACCGAACGGATGATTTCCGTCATCGCGAGTTTTTCCCAATCCCGGCTTTGTTTTACTGGTTGCGCGCGAGAACCGAACACCAAGATCCACGAGCCGTTTCGAAATACGGTTACGGGAGAGCGATCGGCGAAAGTCGGACACCTTTCGGTTGAATCGAAACTGGGCACGTGGCGAAATCAAACACTTTCGGGTGACGCTTCACACCCGCCCAAACCCAGGACGTAACCCCCATGAAACGCAGAAACGGATTCATCGCACTGATCGCAGCAGCCGTCACCGCCGCCGGCTTCCTGACCGCAATACCGGCAAACGCCGCACCGGCCACCGACATCAACTACCAGGCCGATGTCGTCGGGGGCGAGAAGATCGTCCTCTCGACCGACATCGGGTCACTGCGAACCAGTGACGGACAACTCGAGATCGTCGACCCCAGCGGGAACGTGGCCGCCACCGTTCCGCTCTTCTTCAACCTCGACAGCCGGCAGTTCCCGATCGCGGCGAACGTGGACGGACGCACAGCCACCCTCACCCCGGTTGTCGACCGGGGCGCCGCCACGCCGGCCGCCGCGCCCGCCACCAGGGAAGAACGCGACATGCAGGCGTTGGAGAAACTGGGCACCTACGTGTCGGTCTCCGTGGCGATCGGCGGACTGGTCGGCACCATCATCGGCGCCGGGATCGGTTGTGTGGCCGGACTGCCCGCCGTCGCAGTCGGTTGCCTTCCGGGTGCCGTCACCGGCGCCGGCATCGGCGGGGTCCTCGGCACCATCGCTGTCGGCGGGCCCACCCTGATCGGCGCTGCCGTCGAATACTTCACGACCGTCACCGCACCCTGGCCGCCCCCGGCGTAGCCATCTGAAGTCCTCAGCGTTCGCGGCGCTCGACCACAAGTCGGGCGCCGCGTCTGCTCACCTGGGTCCGGAACAGTGGCCTGCCCCCGATGGCCACCGCACCCTGACCTCGCCAGCGCATCACCAGCGCGTCGACGGCCTGCACGACGGTGTCGGTGGGTTCGGTGGCACCGTTGGCCAGCAGCCAGCGTCGGAGCAGGCGAAGCCGGATGGCCCCGGGCAGCACCGCGAGGTCGGCACAATCCACCTCATCCCCGTCGACGACTGCCGCATGGTCGTCGACCAGACCTTCGACCACGTCGATGTCGAGTTGCAACTGCTGCGCGGTCCGCGCCAACGCTTCGGCGACGCCGCCCTGCAGCACCTCTTCGAGCAAGGGCATCACCTCATGCCGCACCCGGACGCGGGTGAAACGGGCATCCCGGTTGTGCGGGTCCCGGTAGGGGGCCACGTCGAGTTCGGCGCAGGCATCCACGGTGGCCGCACGTCGTACGCCCAGAAGCGGTCGCCCGAACGGCGGCGCCCACGGCCGCATCCCGGCCACCGACCGGGCCCCCGATCCGCGCGCGAACCCGAGTAACACCGTTTCGGCCTGGTCGTCGAGTGTGTGACCGAGCAGGACCGGCCGAACGCCGCGGTGTGCCTCGAAGGCGGCGTACCGCGCGCGCCGGGCGGCAGCTTCCGGACCACCGGCACCGGCGACGTCCACCCCGACAACGACCGGCTGCGCACCCAGCGCCCGGGCCGTCGTCGCCGCCTCGCCGGCGACTTCGCCGGAACCGGCCTGCAACCGGTGGTCGACGATCAGTGCCCGCACATCGAGCCCCGCCAACACCGCGGCCGCGGTCAGCGCGGTCGAATCAGGACCTCCCGACAACCCCACACACACCTGCGGATCCGTCAGATACTCGTCGGCGAAAGCCTTTACCGCCCTGGTGATCTCGGAGACCGCCGGGGAGCTCACAAGACGCGATCGATCCACGCCCGAGGGGTGTCGATCTCGGCGGGCAACGGCATCGTCTCCGGCCCGGTCCAGATCGCGTTGAAACGGGTCATGCCGACCGTCTCGACCACTTCGTCCACGAATGCCTTGCCACGCGTGTACTGGGCGATCTTCGCGTCCATGCCCATCAGCGCGCGCAGCAGCCGCTGGACCGGGTTCTGCGGCCTGGCCCGACGCTTGTCGAAGGCGCTGCGAATGCGGTCGACGGTCGGCACCCTGGCCGGTCCGACCGCGTCCATCACGTGGTCGGCGTGGCCTTCGAGGAGCGTGCCGAGCATCATCATCCGGCTGAACGCTTCGTACTGTTCGGGGGACTGCAGGAGTTGCATCGCCCCGACGATTCCCTTTTCCCTCGGCAGCTCGCTGCGGAGCGCAGAACTGATCCGCGAGACCATCTCACCGGCGGACTCGGTGTCCTCGGCGGTGAGTGCCTCGACGTTCGACTGCATGTAGTCGCGCAGCCAGGGGTTCGCCGAGAACTGCACGCGGTGGGTTACCTCATGCAGGCAGACCCAGAGTCGGAAGTCGGCGGGCACGACGCGCAACCCACGTTCGACCGCGATGATGTTCGGGGTCACCAACATCAGCACACCATCGTGTCCGCTGACCGGGTCCGGGGTGAACGGGTCGTACTGACCGAGGATGGCGCTCGACATCACGGCCAGCAGTCCACCGGCCTGCATGCCCGCGATCCGTCCCGTCATCCCCGGTTTGTCGTCGGGTTCGGCGGGATCGAGCATCGCCGACATCGAGAGCGCCGCCGCCTCGATCCATTCGCCGCGATCGAGGACCCGCGCCGCGGGCACCGGAAGTCCGTCGGCCAACCCGGTGACCTCACGGACCGGCGCTTCGGACGCGACGGCCGAGGACGCCAGCTCACCGCGGGCCGCTTCGGCCGTGTATGCGGTGGTCAGAGGACCGGGCCGGGCGATCTTCTTGCCCACCGTCGCGGCGAGCTTCCAGTCGATACTCATCGGCAACCACAATCCCGCAGGGCGCCGGCGACGGCGTCGAGCGCGGGCCGCGCCTCGGCGGGCCCGGTGCCATTGGACATCAGAGCAAAACTGAGCACGCGACCTTCTTTCGTCTGCACTACTCCGGCCAACGCACTGGCGACGGTAAGTGTTCCGGTCTTCGCGCGGATCCATCCGGCGCCGTCGGCATTCTCGAGAACAAATCGCTCCGTCAAGGTGCCGGTGGCACCGGCCACCGGCAGCATGTCGAGCAGTGGCCGCAGTTTCGGCTGCGCAGTTCCGGCGCCGGCGCCGGTCACCTTGTCGAGCAACCCGGCCGAGATCCGGTTGTCCTCGGACAGCCCGCTGACGTCACCGAACTCGGTGCCGTTCATGTTGAAACCGTTGTCGCCGAGAACCTTTCGAACGGCTTCGATCCCGCCGGCCAACGTCGGCCGACCGCCGATGGCCTTGGAGATCTCGATGGACATGGTTTCGGCGAGCACGTTGTCGCTGGCGCGCATCATGTCGCCCAGCCGGGTGACCAGCGGCGCCGACGTCACGGTGGCGACCACGCTGCCAGCGGCCGGGGCGGTCGCCTGGACGACCGGGGTGTCCACACCGAGCGCTGCGGCCAGAGCCGACCCCGCGGCCAGAGCCGGGGTCGGTGTCCGCGGCGAGTCGATCTCCAGCGGATCGATTCGTCCGGAATCGGCGATGAGCGATTCGATCGGGGTGATGTTGCCGTCGGCGATGTCCACCGGGTCCCAGCTCGACGCCATCGTCGGGCCGGAGAAGGCACCGGTGTCGACCGCCACCGAGGTGACATCGATGCCGGCCTTCTCGATCTGGTCGGCGAGCGAGGCGATCCGCGGGGCGTCGGTGAAGAACGTCTCCTGCCCGTACGGTTGCACGGACAGAGTCGGATCGCCCGCGCCCACCAGGATCACCTGTCCGTCGGGTCCGGCGACCACCGTGGTGGAGATCCGCTGATCATGCGGCAACGCCAGCAGAGCGGCCGCGGCGGTGAGGATCTTGATCGTCGATGCCGGAACCATGGGACGGTTCGGGGTCTGCGACCAGAGCGTCTGTCCGGTGATCGCATCGGAGACCTCGCCCGACAACTCGCCCAGGCCCGGGTTCGCCAGCGCCTCCGTCAGCGCGGTGGCGATTCCGGACGCGGTGGGCAACGGTGCGTCGGGGGCCACGGGACTGATCTGTGGACTTAGCGTCACCGGTGAGGGTTGCGCGGAGGCACCCGCGGGCAGACTGTTGTGGTCCTCGTCCACCCGCAGTGCGATGACGAGCACGATTGCCGCAACGATGATCAGCACGATCACCGGAAGTAGCGTCCACAGGAGTCCCTTGCGGCGGGGCGAACTGCCTGGCACGAATTACCTCCGGTCGAAGTTCTTGCCGCGCGCGGCGGGCACAGGTCTCCACAGTATCGTTGAGTCGATTTGCTGACCGGCTACCGGAGAACACTTTGGGTAGGCAGAACTTACGAGGAGTACAACGTGGACTTCGACGTCACGATTGAGATCCCCAAGGGACAACGCAACAAGTACGAAGTGGACCACGAGTCGGGAAAGATCTATCTCGACCGGTACCTGTACACGTCGATGGGTTATCCCGCCGACTACGGATACATCGACAACACCCTCGGCGAAGACGGCGATCCGTTGGACGCCATGGTGTTGCTCCCCGAGTCCGTCTACCCCGGCGTGATCGTCCGCGCCCGCATCGTCGGCATGTTCCGCATGACCGATGAGGCCGGTGGCGACGACAAGCTGCTGGCAGTGCCCGCCGGAGATGTCCGCTGGGACCACGTCCAGGACATCGGCGACGTCGACGACTTCGAGCTCCAGGCGATCGCGCACTTCTTCGAGCACTACAAGGACCTCGAGCCCGGCAAAGACGTCCAGGCCGGCGGATGGACCGGTAAGGCCGACGCCGAGAAGGTCGCACAAGAGGCGATCGATCGTCTGGCCAAGCACCCGGACGAGGCGAACGAGCCCTCTCGCGGCTGATCGACCCCGAACACGAACAAGGGCCCGCCTCGCAGCAGCGATGTCGGGCCCTTCTCGGTGGGGGGGTCAGGACCGGGCGCGGTCCGCGGGTGTCTCGTTGGCCTCTATGAGGCTGCGTTCTGCGGAGCTGACGTAGCGGCCGAGCAACTCGGTCAAGGTCTCGACGTCATCGTCATCCCAATCGGCCAGCATCGTCTCGAGTTCTTCGGCCCGGCGGTTGCGGAAATCGGCGACCCGCTGCGCACCGGACTCGGTGACCACGAGGATCGTGGCCCGGCCGTCGCGCGGATCGGCCTCACGCCGGACATAGCCCAGCTTGACCAGTTGAGCGACGTGCCTGCTGATGGTCGACGGGTCGCTGAACAGCGCCTCGGCCAACTCACCCGAGCGTGCCGGCGCCCGATTCAGCCGAAAAAGGCAGTGATAGGCCGCTGACTCGACAGCATCGTCCGCGGTTCGCCACCGCGTCGCCGACAACCGGTCACGCACCCGCAGGTGCCTCGCGAGGACCTCCATGAGATCCGCAATCTGAGCGTCGCGCGACGCTGTCTCCTTCAACATGGTCCTTCTCATGGTTCAACGAGTTTCGACTTGCAACTAGTTGTTGGCAGAAAGTATGGCCCGCGTCACGGAGCTTTCGCAAGAACCGGGCGTCGCCGGCGCGACAAGTCGCACCCGCTGGGCGGTGCCACTAGCCTGATGAGTCGTGACTCCATCCCCGCCGAACTCGCGCCCCCACTTCACCTCGATGCCAGATCTGGCTCTACGCGCTCTCGGCGGCGCGGTCCTCTGGACCAACGACGCCCTCTTCGCCGAGGCCGAGAATCTCATCAAGACGTCTGCCGCCGAATATCAACCGGCGACCTTCGGGCACAAGGGTCAGGTCTATGACGGCTGGGAAACCCGGCGCCGGCGCGAAGCGGGTGTGGACCAGGCCATCGTGCGACTCGGTGTCCCCGGCATCATCTACGGCGTCGTGGTCGACACATCCTGGTTCGTCGGCAACTACCCCCCCTGCATTTCAGTGGAAGCTGCTGCGGTCGAAGGCATTCCGACCATTTCGGAGCTGCTCGAGAACACCAAGTGGCAGACGATCGTCGATCGCGTCGAGGTCAACGGCGATACACAGAATCCGTTCCGGGTGGACTCCAAGGAGCGGTTCACCCATGTGCGGCTCACAATCCATCCGGACGGTGGCGTGGCCCGATTCCGGGTGCACGGCCGTGGCGTCCCCGACCCGAAGTTCTTGTCCTACGGACACTTCGACCTCGCCGCCCTCGAGAACGGCGGCATGATCACCGCCTGCTCCAACATGTTCTACGGTTCCCCGAACAACCTCCTGATGCCCGGCCGGGCCCGCACGATGGGAGAAGGCTGGGAGACCTCACGGCGGCGCGACGACGGAAACGACTGGGTCCAGGTCAAATTGGCCGGTGAGTCGACGATCGGCCTGGCCGAACTCGACACCAGCTACTTCTTGGGAAATGCACCGGGCTCGGCGATGATTCGTGGCCGCGACGGCGAAAACGGTGAGTGGTTCGAGGTTCTGGGCCGATCCGCCCTGCAACCCGACACCCGACACCGGTTCCTGATCGAGGCAGACCGGCCGATGACCGAGGCCCGCCTCGACATCTTCCCGGACGGCGGCATGGCACGACTGCGGTTGTACGGCTCGCTGACCGAAGACGCTCGCGCACGGATCATCGATCGCTGGGAAAACGGCGAGAGCTGATCGGCGGATCGGTCCGCATCACGCCTGCGATCAGGCGTGGTGTGGGGCGTCAGGCCGCGGTGGCCCGTTCGAGCAGTCCGGGCAGCACGCGGTCGGCGATGAGCTGGGCCGAACCGGGCCGATCACCCGTCCGCCCCAGGTCGAGAGGCCGCAGGATGACCGCATCGGCGACCTCGGCGGTATAGATGTCGACGATCAGCGTCAGCAATCCGTTGGCGGTGCCGACATAGCGGACGGTGTCGCCGAACCTCGACTCCCCCAGCCGCAGAAGCTCTGCCCGCGCGGTGGCCGCGTCCTCGGCGATCACCACGTCGATCTCCAACGCCACCACCAGGTCCGCGGGATCCTCGCCCAGTTCCTGCCAGCCGGCACGCAGTGCGGCTCGCTCCTTGATGCCGCCCCGCAATTCCGGCTGGCGGATCCGGCGGACCGCCGAACCCCGGGCCTCGGACGGGCCAGGCCTGCTCCAGGCGAGCTGGTGGTTGTCGCCCTCGATGGCGACCAGCAGTTCGGGGCGGGTGCGTACGGTGGTGACGCGATCTGCTTCGGTCATGATTTCTCCTGCTCAAGAGTGCTGTCCACGAGTGAGTTCAGTTGCCGGGCAAGCTCATCGACGCCGGTGTGGGCGTCCCATCGGATGACGGCGGGCTCAGGGTGTCCGGCCACGGCCAGTGAGGCGATTCCCACGCGGTCACCGGCATCGGGCCACAGCTGCAGTCGGCGGATCCCGGGATGCCGGGCGGCTTCGGCGTCAAGCCACTCGGACAGTGCCTGCTCGTGGAGACCGGCGCTCTCGTAACCGAGGTCGGCCAGCGCCCGGGCCGGGGACCGGTCAGTGCCGACGTTGCCGTCGACGGTGTGGATATCGGCGTCGGCACAGTCGGCGAGCCAGTCGCCGCGGCCCACAACCACCGCCGGACCGGCGACGGACCGGCCGGACAACACGAGGTAGTCGATCCCGTGGCTGGTCAGGTTCACCGCCCGCCGGGACACGAGCTCACTGCCATCGACCAGCAGTCGCGCGCCGCGTCGGTGTGCGATCGCCGCCAGCGCGGGCAGCGGCACCACTTCGCCGGTGGCCTCGGCGACGGCCGGAACGATCAGGAGTGCGGCGCTACGGCGTTCGAGCTCGCTGTCCACCGCGGCCAGGGTGGTCACCAGATCGACCTGCGCCGGCACCACCCGGTGGTCACCATCGGGGTGGGGTTCGTGAGGGCGGCGGTCAGATCAAGTGTGACGACGCCACCGGGCGCGACACCGGCGACCAGCGCAACGGCCTCGGCGAGTTCGGAGGCGAACAGGACCCGATCGGTCGGGCGGGCCTTCACAAACCGGGCGATCTCGTCCTTCAAATCGTTCGTGGAGGAGTTCGTCACCCACAGTCCCTTCAGATCCGGACTCGGCCGGAGTCCGCGCTTGCCGCCGTCCGAACAGACAGCGGCCAGGTTGTCACCCGGAGCACCCCGCCGCGAATGGAGGGTTGCCGGCCAGCAAGCCGGGGCTTGTCGCTGACACTCGTCACCGATGACCACATTGCAGCGCCGTTGATTTCCCTGTCAAATATCGAACCTCTTTAACCCGGCGTGAATGTTATTCCGCGCTGGCCGCGGCCTTTTGTGACCTGCGCCGATGCTGCCACCAGCGAGCGGCGAAATAGAGAAGCATGAGCGCCCCGGCACCGAAAGCCAGGTAGAACATCACCGTCGCCCCGACGGTTTCACCGACCGCGTAGCCGATGATGCACACCACGGTCACCCAGACGACACCACCGGCGACGTTTGCCAGCACATACTGACGCGTCGGCATCTTGCTCATCCCCGCCACAAACGGGGTCACGGTGCGCACGTAGCCGATCCAGCGGGCTCCGATCACCGTGGCCACCCCACCATGGCGGATGAGTTCCTCGGCCTTCTGCCAGCGTTCTCGTCCGACCCATCCGCCGAAGCGGGTTTCGGTGATGCGGCCACCGGATCTGCGGCCGATGGAATAGCCGGTCCAATCGCCGAGCACCGCGGCAACGCACGCACCGACGATCAGCCAGACGATGTTGGTCTCGCCGAGGGCGGCCGCGACCCCACCGGCGAGCAGGACCGTCTCACCGGGCAGGACCAGACCGAGCAGGGCCGCCGCTTCTCCGTAGATGACGACGAACACCACGAGATACACCGCCCACGGCGGCGTCGACTGGATGATCGAGATGACCCAGTCGGCCAGCGAGTGAAAAATGCCCACCCTCCGATCCCCGGTGACGGCCGCAGGCGGCGTCGCCCAATTCTGCGTTACAGAGCCTGGTCGAGATCCTTCAGCAGATCGTCCACACCCTCAAGACCGACCGACAGCCGAACCAGCGAATCGGACAACCCGATCGCAGCCCGACCCTCGGGTCCCATCGCGCGGTGGGTGGTGGTCGCCGGATGCGTGATCAACGACTTCGAGTCCCCGAGGTTGTTCGAGATGTCCACGATCTGCAGACCGTCGAGCAATTCGAACGCCCGCGCCTTCCCGGATACCGAACCGGTGTCGGCCAGTTCGAAGGTCACCACGGTGCCACCGCCCGACATCTGCTTCTTCGCCAGATCATGCTGCGGATGTGATTGCAGGAACGGATATCGCACCCGCGCAACCCGCGAATCGGCTTCGAGGAACTCGGCGATGCGCAGCGCCGCGGCGGTCGAGTGATCCACCCGCAGCCGCATCGTCTCGAGTCCCTTGAGCAACGTCCAGGCGTTGAACGGGCTCAGCGCCGGACCGGTGTGCCGCATCAGGGTCTGCACCGGACCGTCGATGTATTCCTTGGACCCGAGTACGGCACCACCCATCACACGGCCCTGACCGTCGATGTGTTTGGTACCCGAATACACGATGACGTCGGCGCCGAGTTCCAGGCCACTCTGCAGGAGCGGGGTCGCAAAAACGTTGTCCAGCACGACCTGTGCACCGGCGGCGTGGGCGAGCTCGCAGACCCGCTCGACGTCGACCAGGGTCTGCATCGGGTTGGACGGGGTCTCGAAGAACACCGCGTCGGTCGGCTCGGAGAGCGCCTGTTCCCACTGCTCGAGGTCTTCGCCGTCGACAAAGACGGTTTCGACGCCCCAGCGGGGCAGGATCTCGTTGCAGACGACAAAGCACGAACCGAACAGGCTGCGTGCGGCGACCAGCCGGTCACCGGCCTTGAGCAGCGCACCGAGTGCCACGAAAACCGCGGCCATGCCGCTGGCGGTGGCGAAACATGCCTCGGCGCCCTCGAGCTGACGGAGTCGCTCCTGGAACATCGCCACTGTCGGGTTGCCGTAACGGGAGTAGACGAAGCGCTCGTCCTCGCCGGTGAAAGCCCGCTCGGCCGCGGCCGCGGACGAGTAGACATAGCCCGAGGTCAGGTACATGGCCTCGGAGGTCTCCTCGAAGCCGGACCGCATGAGGCCTCCGCGCACAGCGAGGGTCTCGGGCGAAAGTCCCTCGGGCAGATTGGCGTTCAACTCGTCCTCCATCGTGCGCAATGCATTGTCTGGTAGCCGGCGGCCGGAATCACGACTGCCGCCACGGGAGGCCGGTTGCCTTCCACCCGACCGCACCGCGATGTCCGTCCTGATCGGTCGCACCCTCGAAACCGTCGAGAATGTTGTACGCCTTGGCCACGCCGTCGGCGGTCGCGGCCTCGGCTGCACCGATCGAACGCTGTCCGGACCGGCAGAGGAACACGACCTGCTGATCGTCCGCAATACCGGCCTGGCGCAGCTGCGTCACGAAATCGGCGTTGCGGGCACCGTCGGGAAAGCTGACCCATTCGATGAAGATCGCCCTCTTGGAGACATCGGTCAGGTCCGGCACGCCCACGTAGCTCCACTCGGCCTGGGTCCGACAGTCCACGAGCACCGAGGTCGGATCCTCGCGCAGGAGGTTCCAGGCTTCTTGCGGGGTCAGATCACCTGCGTAGCTCATGAGCACACCTTCCAGTTACCGGCCTCTTTGACCAGAACAATAGGTGTGATCGTGGTTTCGCTCTTCTCTTCCCGGAACCAGTGCACATTCGCCGTTGCCCGGTCGCCGTTGACGACGGTCTCCGAGATGTTCTCGACCTCGATCTTGCCGTCGGCGTCCCGGGCTTCTTGGTATTCGGCCCTGAACTCGTCCTGGGTCGGGAAGTCCGCCGAGTCGAGTTCTGCGGTGCAGAAAACGGCACGGTAGCTCGTGTAGTTGATCGCGTTCTGCGCCGTGTAGTAATCGTTGATGGCGTGGGTCACCTTCGCCTGGTCCGTCAGCCGGTCCTCCGCCGGGCGAAGTACCTGCATGAGGACGATCGCACCGAGGACCACCACCATGATCACGACCGCAACCAGGAACGGCCAGATGGTCCGTCGCTCGTCGTCGAAAACTTCTGGTTCTGTCTCTTTGCCCCCACCTGACCGCTTGCGGTCGGGTGCGGAGTCGCTTCCTGCCATGGCCGCGAGCTTATCGCTCGTATTTGCCCGACCTGCCACCAGCGTGAGACGGTTAACAAGATTTTGGTCAGCCAACCCTTACTTGACTGACCCTGAAACCGACGTTTTTGGTTCCGGCCAGGTCCAGCGCCTACCGTGGGAGGGAAGTAGCCACCCCAGGTCCGCGTCGGTGACGGCCGCCTGAACTCTCCGCACGAGAAAGCAACTGCGACTCATGAGCGATCAGAACCGCCCGCTTCGCGTGGCCATCATCGGTGCCGGCCCCGCCGGTATCTATGCCGCCGACGCATTGATGAAGTCGGACTTCGCAAAAGACCACCCGGCGCCGGGACCAGAGGGAGCGGGCCGATTGTCAGGTGTCTCGATCGATCTGTTCGAGCGGATGCCGGCCCCGTTCGGGTTGATCCGGTACGGCGTGGCCCCGGACCATCCCCGGATCAAGGGAATCATCACCGCCCTGCACAAGGTCCTCGACAAGCCGCAGATCCGGTTGATCGGCAACGTCAACTTCGGCAGTGACATCGCGCTCGAAGACCTGCAGACCATGTACGACGCGGTGATCTTCTCCACCGGCGCCACCGACGACCGCGCGATGCAGATCCCGGGTATCGACCTGGACGGCTCCTACGGCGCCGCGCAGTTCGTCGCCTGGTACGACGGACACCCCGACTTCCCCCGCACCTGGCCGCTCGAGGCCGAAAAGGTCGCGGTCATCGGTGTGGGCAACGTGGCACTGGACGTGGCGCGGGTACTGGCCAAGACCGGCGATGAGTTGCTGCCCACCGAGATCCCGGCCAACGTCTACGAAGGTCTCAAGGCCAACAAGGCCGTCGAGGTCCACGTCTTCGGTCGCCGCGGCCCGGCCCAGGCCAAGTTCACCCCGCTCGAGCTCAAAGAACTCGATCATTCCCCGACCATCGATGTGATCGTCAACCCCGAAGACATCGACTACGACGAGGGCTCGACCATGGCCCGCCGATCGAGCAAGATCACCGACCAGGTCGCCACCATCATCGAGCAGTACGCGATCCGCGACCCCAAAGGCCGCCCGCACAAGCTGTTCCTGCACTTTTTCGAATCCCCCACCGAGATCCTGGGCGAAGACGGCAAAGTCGTCGGGCTGCGCACCGAACGCACCGAACTCGACGGCACCGGCAACGTCCGCGGCACCGGCAAGTACACCGACTGGGAACTCGGCGCGGTCTACCGGGCCGTCGGATATCTGTCGGACAACCTGCCCCAACTGCCGTTCGACGAGCAGGCCGGGGTCATCCCCAACGAGGCCGGCCGGATCTTCGATCAGGGTGAACACATGACCGGCATGTACACCACCGGCTGGATCAAACGCGGCCCCGTCGGCCTGATCGGGCACACCAAGGGCGACGCCAACGAGACCGTCGACTGCCTGCTCGATGACATGGCCGAGGGCAAACTCCTGCATCCGGCCGAGCCCGGCGAAGACGCCATCATCAAGTACCTCGACAACAAAAACGTCGCCTTCACCACCTGGGACGGCTGGTACCGCCTCGACGAGCACGAACGCGCCCTGGGTGCCGCCGAAGGCCGCGAACGCGTCAAGGTCGTCGAACGCGACGAAATGTTCGCCGCCTCCGAACCCCACAAGATCAACAAGGGCTGACGCCCGAAATAAAAAATTCGCGCCACTTACTCACGTCTGCGCCGGTTGCAACCGGCGCGAACGCAGGTAAGTGGCGCGAATTTTTTATTTGGAAGCCGATATGAGGGCATCCCTGACGAACTCGGCGTGCCGGCGATGGTCGGCGCCCGCGGGCGCGTAGTGGGCACCGAATCGCGCATCATCGACGTACATCTGGCCGAGTCCACGGATGTACTCGGCGGATACGGGCGCACCACTCGTCCGCAACCAGGCGATATGCCGGCGGGCGTTGGCCTGAGCGGGTTCATCGGACGGGTCGGCGCCGGCCTCGACGAGTGCGATCCAACGGGCGGCGATGGCGTCGTGTTCGGCAGCGAAGTCTTGGCGCTCATTGTCGCCCAGTGAACGGTACCAACGGTCCGATCGCCGGTAAGCGTCCGTGCCCCAACGCTTTTCGACCTCCTCGCGATGCACTGTGTGATCGAATCCGGCAAAGGCGTCTGTCGGCATGATGTCGAGTCCCTTCTCGAGTTGGCTGATGGTGTGGCCGACCGAGGAGATCTGCTGATCGATCTGATCGCGCCGCATACGCAATGCGGCCTGATGCTCGATCAGCGCTTCGAGCACCGACTGATCGCCACCGAGCACCTCGCGGATCCGGGTGAGCGGAAGTCCGAGCTCGCGCAACAGCAGAATCCGCTGCAGTCGAACGATCGCAGCGGAGTCGTAGAACCGCAGTCCGCCGGGCCCGATTCGTGACGGGCTCAACAAACCGATCTGTTCGTAGTGCCGCAGCGTGCGTGATGTGACACCGGAACTACGGGCGATGACGCCGATCGGGTGGTCCATGTCGACCTCCTTGGTCGAAGACCACACTGCCGGTTGACGCAACGTCAACCGCAAGCCCCAAACCTAAAATTCGCGCCACTTACTCACGTCTGCGCCGGTTGCAACCGGCGCGAACGCAAATAAGTGGCGCGAATTTGTGGCGGGCTAAGGGGTCGGCTTCGCCGAGGTGGTCGGCGCGACATCGTCGTCCGGCGTGTTGTCACGACGCTGGATGTTGGCCCAGAAGCCGATGTTGTTCTGCAACGGGTCGATGTCGCTGGAGATGGTGTAACCGGAGATCGAACTCGGGAAGCAGCCGAACCACTTGGTCTCGATGCGGAGCTTGTCACCCTTCTTGAGCTTCGGGGTGAACTTCTGGGCCCCGTTGAACTCCTGGAGGTTCACGTTGGGCCAATCGCGGCCGTGTGCGGTGACCTCCATCCAGCGGACCATGTACCAGGAGTTGACCCAGGGGTCACCCGGCTTGCCGAACGAGCAGAACACGCCGCCGGTCAGCTCGAGGTCGACCGGCCCGGCGGGGGCAGCCTGCGCAGCCCCGGTGGAGACAACACTTCCGGTGGCGATACCGACTGCTGCAGCTGCGGCGACGGCAGCGCGAATCAACTTCTGCTTCATCTTCACTCCTCTGGTGGCACCACGACGGTGGCATATGGGGATCAATCGGACGCTGACGCCTGAGCGTTAGCCAAGAAATCGCTGAGAGGCAAGTTATCCGGCCATCGTTACCGTTTCGTTACCGGAGTTTGACGGGTCCTTGACTCGACTGCCGAACCGGAGGCAGGTTAGGTTACCCTCGCCAGAACTGCTCATGCGCGGCACAATCCGCGGTTACCCACGGACAAGAGGCACCTCCGTTGACCAAGAAAACGCGCCGCATGTGGGGTCTGGCACTCTTGCTGACCCTGCTGGTCGTGGTCTGCGTGGCGTCCATCGCGATCGGTTCACGGGTGATCCCGATCGGCGACGTCTGGGACGCCCTGTGGGCCGACAACGTCCCGGGTGCGCCTGACGCGGTCGGGATCGTCCAGGACCTCAGGCTCCCCCGTACCGTCCTCGGGTTGATCGTGGGCTTGTCCATCGGCGCCGCCGGCGCCCTCACCCAGGGCCACACCCGCAACCCACTGTCGGACCCGGGAATTCTCGGCGTCAACGCCGGCGCGGCATGTGCGGTGGTCACCGGTGTCTACATCCTCGGGATCACCACGCCGATCCAGTACATGGGCTTCGGCCTGATCGGCGCGCTGATCGCCGCCAGCCTGGTCTTCTTCCTGGCCTCGGTGGGCAAAGGCGCGAGCCCGCTGACCCTCATCCTCGCCGGAACCGGCTTGACCGCAATGCTGACGGCGATCACCTCGGCAATCGTGCTCGTCGACTCCAAGTCCCTGGAGGCGTGGCGGTTCTGGCAGGTCGGCTCGATCGCCGGGCGCGGTACCGACGTCATCTGGGCCACCCTGCCCTTCGTCATCCCCGGCCTGCTCCTCGCGCTGGCGAGCGGGTTCTTCCTCAACATTTTGTCGCTGGGCGACGACATGACCAAGGCGCTGGGTTCACGGGTTCTGCAGGTCCGGATCGTCGGCATCCTGTCGATCACCCTGCTGGTCGGCGCAGCCACCGCCGCCTGCGGACCGATCGTGTTCCTCGGACTGGTGGCGCCCCACGTGGCCCGGTTCTTCACCGGCCCCGACTACCGCTGGATCGTGCCCTACTCCGCCCTCATCGGCGCGGTGTCCCTCATCGCCTGCGATGTGATCGGCCGGATGATCGCCCGCCCGGGGGAGGTGCAGGCCAGCATTGTGCTCGCCGCGGTCGGCGCCCCGTTCTTCATCGCCCTGGTCCGCGCCAAGAAGCTGGTGGCCGTATGAGTGCTCCCACCAAAGAGGGGTCGGGGGTCCCCCCGGAGAAGTCCTCGACCACGACCGCCCCATCGCTGCCGACCAACCACCTGCGGCGGACGGTGGTGCGTTTCGCCGGCGGCACATTTGTGGTGCGCCCCTGGGCAACCGGTGTCGGGCTGCTCCTGGCCGCGTTGGCATTGTTCCTGTTCGCGTTCAGCATCAGCATCAGCGATTTCCCGATGAGCACCGTCGACGTCGGCCGGATCCTGCTCGGCGGCGGAACCCGCGCCGAGAATGTCGTCGTCTTCGACACCCAGTTGCCGATCGGACTGGTCAGTCTGCTGGTCGGGTTCGGATTGGGCATGTCCGGCGCCCTGACCCAGGTGATCGCGCGTAACCCGCTGGCCACCCCGGACATGCTCGGGATCACCTCCGGTGCCAGCGCCGCCGCCGTCGCCGTGATCGCCTTCGGATCGACCTGGGCATCCTGGCTGGCCGACCTCGGACTGGCCACGGCAGCACTGCTCGGCGGCCTGGCCACCGCCGCGGTGATGTACGTCCTCACCTGGCGCAAGGGAATCGACCCGATCCGGCTGGTCCTGGTGGGCGTTGCCATCACGTGGGGATTGCAGGCCCTGATCGCCTACCTGCTCACCCGCGCCGACATCGATCAGGTGCAACGGGCCCAGCTGTGGATTGTCGGGTCGGTGTCCGGTGCCGGATGGTCGGCGGTGTGGCCGCCGCTGATCGTGCTCATCCCGGCGATCGCCATCGTCTGCATGCACAACCGGAATCTGAGCCTGATCAGCCTGGGCGACGACGTCTGCCGCGGCCTCGGTGTTCGCGCCGGTCCGGTCTCGGCCCTGATCCTGATCGTGGCGGTGATCGTTGCCGCGGTGTGTGTCTCGTCTGCGGGCCCGATCGCGTTCGTCGCGCTGCTGGCGCCCCAGATCGCGATGCGGCTGACCCGCGCCGAGGTACCCGGCCCGATCACCTCCGGACTGACCGGTGCCGCCCTGGTGCTCGGCAGTGACCTGCTCTGCCGCACCGTGATGCCCGCCGGCATCCCGGTCGGCGTGGTCACCGCCGGCATCGGCGGCCCGGCACTGATCTACCTGATGATCCAGATCAACCGAAAGGCCTCGGTATGAGCGCCGCCATCTCGCAACCGAATTCAGCGCGGATCGGGGCCACCGGCCTGCAGGTCGGATACGGCGATCGCACGGTCATCGACGACCTCGACATCAACATCCCCGACGGCAAGGTCACCACCATCGTCGGACCCAACGGCTGCGGCAAGTCGACGCTGCTGCGCTCACTGGTACGTCTGCTCAAGCCCACCGCCGGGACCGTACTGCTCGACGGCACCGACATCTCGTCGATGCGCACCAAGGACGTCGCGCGCATCATCGGTCTGCTACCCCAGAACCCCGTCGCACCAGAGGGTTTGACGGTTTCCGATCTGGTCTCACGTGGCCGTCACCCGCACCAGTCGTGGTACCGCCAGTGGTCGCCGGAGGACGAGATCGCGGTGACACAGGCGCTGGAACAGACCAACTGCACCGACCTCGCCGACCGAACCATCGACGAACTCTCCGGCGGCCAGCGTCAACGCGTGTGGATTGCCCTGACCCTGGCCCAGCAGACGGACATCGTGATGCTGGACGAGCCGACCACCTACCTCGACCTGTCACATTCGATCGACGTCCTCGACCTGGTCGACGACCTGTGCCACGAACACGGCAAGACCGTCATCATGGTGCTCCACGACCTGAATCTCGCTGTCCGCTACAGCGATTGGCTGATCGTGATGCGCGACGGCGAAGTCATCACCGAAGGCACACCGGCCGAGGTGATCACCACCGAACTCCTGGAAGCGGCCTTCGGGCTGCGATCCCAGGTCCTGACGGACCCGGTGTCGGGCGGGCCGATGATCGTTCCGATCGGCCGCAAGACGTAGTCGCCCTCGTCGAGTGCGAAAGCCGCAGGGCTAGAACACGAATGCGGCGCCCAGCCACAGCGATGCCGCGATCAGCGCTCCGGCGAGTTCGATGATCATCGCCACCCCGGCCGCCTTGGTGGCCGCCACCGCACCGTTCCAGCCGCCCCGAACATTCTTGCAACGCCACCATTCGGCCAGGAATGCACCGAGCACAAACCCGATGATCAGTCCGACCACCGGAACGACGAAGAACCCGACGATCCCGAGTAGCCCACCGGTGATCACGGTCCGCCCCGGCACGCCCGAGTTCTTCATCGACTTGTTGGCGACCAGGTATTTGACGGCGGCGGCACCGCCGAGGAACCCGGCTGCGATCGCGAGCACCAGCCAGGCCCAACCGCCGACCACGAACGCCCACACCGCGATTGCGGCCAGGATCAGGGTCAGTCCGGGAAGTACCGGCACCACCACACCGCAGAGTCCGAGAAAGATGACCGCAGCAACAACCAGCTCACCTGCAAATGGCACCGAGAATCCCCACTACCGGTTGTTGTCGACGGCGGAGGACTGCTTGTTCAGTCCTACCTGCGGACGCTGCCCCGCAGGAGGCGAGGACTGCGGGGGCGGGGCCTGCCGCGAGGGAGCCTGGGGTGGGGATTGCGGTGGGGGCGGCGACGTTTGCGGACGGACCGCTGCCGGTGGGCGGCGGGCGATCCGGGTCTGGTTGGCGTCGGCCGAGGGCGCGCGTTCCGGTTCCGACGGCCCCTGCAGCGGCGGCTTGGGCGACGGTGCGAGGGACGCAGTACTGACCGGCCGCACCATTCGCGCGGCCGCGGTGGCGCGCTGGCGAGCGGTCGCGACGTCATCGGCGGTCGCGATCACCACGCCCATCCGGCGTCGGGCGAAGCTCTCCGGTTTGCCGAACAGCCGGATATCGGTTTCCGGAACAGCAAGGGCGGCAGCAACATTCTCGAATGCGATGGCCGGTTCATCAAGTCCGCCGTAGATCACCGCGGAGGCTCCCGGGGAGGCCAAGGTGACGTCGACCGGCAGCCCCAGGATGGCCCGGGCATGCATCTCGAACTCCGAGAGTCGCTGTGTCCCAAGGGTGACCAGCCCGGTGTCGTGCGGACGGGGACTGACCTCGGAAAAGTAGACGTCGTCGTCCTTGACGAACATCTCCACCCCGAAGATGCCGCGGCCCCCGAGATGGCCGTCGCCGAGCGCAGCCGCGATCCGGGCGGCCACCGAGGTGGCGCCACCGAGCGCGGTCTCGCTCATCGGTTGGGGCTGCCAGGATTCGACGTAGTCGCCGTGCTGCTGGCGGTGCCCGATGGGAGCACAGAAGTAGGTGCCCAACTTGCCCGTGGCCGGATCGACCGCACGGACGGTGAGCAGCGTGATCTCGTAGTCGAAGTCGACAAAACCCTCGACGATGACGCGGCCGCCCTTCACCCGGCCGCCGGCGACTGCGTGGTCCCAGGCCCGGTCGATCTCGTCCGGACCGCGAACCACACTCTGGCCCTTGCCCGACGACGACATCACCGGCTTCACCACACAGGGGAAGCCGACGCGGGCGGTCGCCGCCCGGATCTCGTCGGCAGAGTTCGCGAAGGCATACGGCGAGGTGGGCAGACCCAGACGCTCGTCGGCGAGACGGCGGATCCCCTCACGATTCATCGTCAGCGCGGTGGCCCGCGCCGTCGGGATGACCTCGGTGAATCCTTCTTCGTGGATCTCGACGAGGACCTCCGTCGCGATCGCCTCGATCTCGGGCACCACGAAGTCCGGGCGCTCGGCCTCGATCACCGCGCGCAGGGCCACCGGATCGGTCATGTTGACGACGTGCGAACGATGCGCAACCTGGTGCCCGGGCGCGTCGGGGTAACGGTCGACCGCGACAACCTCGACACCCAGGCGCTGAAAGGCGATCACAAGTTCTTTGCCGAGTTCGCCTGCGCCCAGCAACATCACCTTGGTGGCGCCGGGCGACAACGGCGTACCGATCCGCTGCGGCACCGAATTGATCACGACGCCGGATTCCGAGTTGCTGATAGTCACGCGTCCAAGGCTAACCCCTGTGGGCCCGGCAATTGCAAAGGTAGACCCTGTCGAAGGCGATCAAATCTGACCGGTTGGGCCGAATCAGCCCATCCGCGCATGTAGATAGCACCAACGCCACCTCTCCCCGGACTGCAGCGAACGGATCACAGGATGGCCGGTGACCTCGAAATGTCTGGTCGCATGCCGGCGTGGGCTCGAGTCGCCGCAGGCGATGTGCCCGCAGGTCAGGCATCTACGCAGCGGCCCCGGATCGTTCACGCCGTCGGCGGCGCAGTCGAGGCAGACGGCCCTTTCCCCGTCGTGCGCGGTCTCGGATACCGGATCTTGCGCCGGATCAGTGGGTGCCGCCGCAAGTTCCGGGCACAACTCCTCGGCCGGTTCCATCACGTCGGCGGGTTTGATGAGCCGGTGCATCGCCGATCTGCGGATCGGTTTCATCCCCGGCTCCGCTGATCGTGCCCGGCCTCTCCGGTCGCTTGAGCGGCATAGAGATCGATGCCTGACGTGGCGACGTAGACCTCGGTTTCTTCCGAACGACCCCGCAGCAGGGTCGATTCGGATCGTCTCCAGTACGCGGCCTCACTCTCGGTCGCCGACCCGATCACCCGGCCGGACGCCACCGGAGCGGTCGGATCCCGTTTTGCGAACTCGCTGAGCCGGGCCGCCTCGTTCACGGCGTCACCGATCACGGTGTACTCGAATCTCTCTATCGCACCGACGTTTCCCGCGACGACCGGTCCGTACGCGACGCCGATCCCGGCGGCGAGTTCGGGGATCTCCCCGGACAGACGTTCGGAGATCTCCCTGGCGGTGGACAACGCTGCGGACGCCGGGTCGTCCAGTTCCAGTGGCGCACCGAACGCCGCGAGCACCGCATCACCCTGGAACTTGTTGACCAGGCCGGCATGCGATTCGACCGCCGAGACAACCACCGCGAAGAACTTGTTCAACAGCGCGACGACCTCATCCGGGGGTAGCGATGCGGCCAGCGCCGTGGACCCGATGACGTCGACGAAAACGACGGCCACATACCGCTCTGTGCCGCCGAGTTCGGGATTCTGGGCCAGCGCAGCCTCGGCGACGTCCCGGCCGACGTGCCGGCCGAACAGATCACGCATCCGCTCGCGTTCGGAGAGCCCTTCGACCATCAGGTTGAAACCCCGTTGCAGATCGCCCAATTCGGTGCCGTCGTAGACGACCACCCGGACGTCGTTGTCGCCCGCGCTGACCTTGGTCATCGCCTGCTGGACCGAGCCGACCGGCGCCTTGATCGCACTGATGCTGAGGTAGTTGAGCAGAAAACCGGTGAACAGGCCGATGGCTCCGAGCACCATGACCGCCACGAAGACATCGGTTTTGCTGGTGCTGTCCCGAAAGACGGAGAAGAAGGCGACCAGCATCGTCCCGACGATCGGGATGCCCGACCCGAGAACCCAACTCAGCATGACCCGGGTACGTAGTCGGCTACGTCGCTTGATGCCGGGATAGCCGGCTTCGAGGGCCTGGGCCGCCACCGGCCGTAGCGCGAACTCGACCAGTAGGTACGAGATGGCCGAGACCACCGCGCCGGACAGTCCGACCACCAGGGCGATCTTCGGGATGAGTTCGGGGTTCAGGATGCCGTAGCAGAGGGTGAACAGGACCCCGGCGATGAACCACAGCAGTAGCTGCATCTGGGTGAGCACCCACGGCGCCCGCAGCGCCCACCGCGCCTGCTGCGGTGTGGGCTGCTCGTCGCGCAGCGCCCATCGCAGGTGCCGTAGGACCCTGGCCGTGCCGAACGCCCAGCCGAAACAGAAAGCGACGGCGACATATACCGGGGCGGCGATGAAGTTGACCCACCAGAACTTCGTTTCGAGCACACTCGGTTCGGGGATCCCGATCACCACCAGCAGCATCGCGATCGCGGCACCGATCGCGTTGGCGGTCAGCACCGACACCGTGATCAGCAACTGGATCCGGATGCGCTGGCGGCGGGGGGTCTCGGTCGCAGAGCCGAGCAACACCGAACCGAAGTCCGATTCCTGTCCGGGAAATCTCACGCCTTCACCCTCTGCCGATTCATCAACATCCGCAATCTACCGGCTGCGAGGTGCAGCAGCTCATCATGCGGCACCCGGTCCCGCGACGGGATGGTCGGGGCACTCAAACAAAAGCCGCCGATCAGCGCAATGCTGACCGGCGGCCGGTGTGTTCGAAATCCGGATCAGATGATCTCGCGACGAACGATGGTCTGGTCGCGACCGGGGCCGACGCCGATGCAGGAGAAATAGGCGCCGGAGAGCTCTTCGAGACGCAGGACGTAATCCTGCGCGTTCTTCGGCAGCTCCTCGAAGGTGCGGCAGGCCGAGATGTCCTCCCACCAGCCGGGCATCTCCTCATAAATCGGCTTGGCGTGATGAAAGCCGGTCTGGGTCATCGGCATCTCGTCCACCCGCTGCCCGTCGACCTCGTAGGCGACACAGATCGGGATGGTGTCGAGGCTGGAGAGGACGTCGAGCTTGGTCAGGAAGTAGTCGGTGATCCCGTTGACGCGGGTGGCGTATCGGGCGATCACCGCGTCGAACCAGCCGCAACGACGGGCGCGTCCGGTGGTGACACCGACCTCGCCGCCGGTCTTGGCCAGGTAGGCGCCCCACTCGTCGAACAGTTCGGTGGGGAACGGTCCCGAGCCGACCCGGGTGGTGTACGCCTTCAGGATTCCGAGCACCGTGGTGATGCGGGTCGGGCCGATACCCGAACCGACCGATGCGCCACCGGCCGTCGGGTTCGACGAGGTGACGAAAGGGTAGGTGCCGTGGTCGACGTCGAGCAAGGTGCCCTGCGAGCCTTCCAGCAGCACGGTCTCACCGGATTCGAGCGCCTGGTTCAGCAGCAGTCGCGTGTCGGCGATCCGATGCTTGAATCCTTCGGCCTGACCGAGGACCTCTTCGACCACCTTCGCCGGATCGAGGGCACGACGGTTGTAGATCTTGGTGAGGATCTGGTTCTTGATCTCGAGTGCGGCCTCGACCTTCTGGGTCAGGATGCTCTCGTCCAGCACGTCGGCGACACGAACCCCGACGCGGGCGATCTTGTCCTGGTAGCAGGGACCGATACCACGTCCGGTGGTACCGATCTTCTTGTTGCCCAGGAACCGTTCGGTGACCTTGTCGATGGCCACGTGGTACGGCATCAGCAGGTGGGCATCGGCCGAGATCAGCAGACCCGAGGTGTCGACGTCCCGGTCTTCGAGTCCCCCGAGTTCGGTCAGCAACACACCGGGGTCGACGACGACGCCGTTACCGATGACGTTCTTGACGCCGGGGGTCAGGATCCCGGAGGGGATCAGATGCAGGGCGAAGGTTTCACCGTTGGGTAAGACGACGGTGTGCCCGGCGTTGTTTCCGCCCTGGTACCGCACCACCCACTGCAGACGTCCACCCAAGAGATCAGTGGCTTTACCTTTACCTTCATCGCCCCATTGGGCGCCGATCAGCACGATCGCAGGCATGTACGCGCTCCTTCCGGCCGGTATACGCCAGATGCGACACCGAACCGTGGGTCAACCCTACTTGGTCACGAACGGATATCCGTGACCGGACCTCCCGGCACGCGGTGGTGGCTCACAAAATCGGCGCCGACTCGGCGATCAGTAGGATCGCCGATAGGCGAAGGTGTGGGACAGGTGGGTCCACCGGATATGAGCGAGGACCGAGTGCGACCAACAGATGTACGGGTGATGGCCGACGAGTCGGTGCGGGTCATCGCCGAGGAGTCCGCGGCGGCCGAACTGATCCCGGCCGGGCTCGAAGCGGTCCGCACCACCCGCGAGCGGGCGCCGATCATCTCCGCCCTGACCGAGGCCTTGTCGGATCCGGCGGTCAAGCGTTTGATCGTCGTCGCCGGGCCCGAACTGCCGGACGCTTTCTGTGCCGCGGTGGTCGGCCGCCTGATGCTCCTCGAACGACTCGATGTCGAGGTCGCGCTGGTTCTCCCCTTCTCGACGCCCGCCACTCGCGTATACGGCCTGCCCAGCGGGCAGCGGGCCGCGACGCTGGCCGTCGAGGGGACGGCGGTGGAGGTACCGCTGATCCGCGACGACATGGCGATCGTGTTGCTCGGCACCGCCCGCCAGCGCGGCGTCGACGGCGAGTTCGACGGCGAGAGCTACGTCGACAGCACACTGCTGGTCCGAGGCAAGGCCAAGGCGGTCGTGGTCGAACCCATCCCCGAGATGCCCGGGGTACGCGCCCGGCTGGACAAACGCTTCCGCGCGCGTTGGCATGTCGGCCGGGCCGCACAGACCGGCGCGCCGGCGCTGATCGTCGAACGCGACGGCGTCACCGCGCAACGCCCGACCAAACGCTCGACCTTCTACCGGCATCAACAGAATTGGCACCTGGTGCGACCGTGACGTCCGGCACCATCGGGGTGCTCGCCCGCGCCGTCCGTCCCGGACCGGTGTTCCTGGCCGTTGTCGCGGCCACGGTGCTCGGCGGGGTGATCCTGTGGAATGCCGGTGGCGAACGCACTCCGACGGCCATCTTCGGCGCGCTGCTGATGGTGATCGGCGGTTGGGTCATCTCACTGTGCCTGCACGAGTTCGCCCACGCCGTAACCGGATTCCGGTTCGGGGACCACGGCGCCGCGCTCCGCGGTTACCTGACTCTCAACCCGCTCAAGTATGCACATCCGGGGCTGTCGCTGGTCCTGCCGTTGCTGTTCATCGTCCTGGGCGGTATCGGATTTCCCGGTGGTGCGGTGTACATCAACCAGGCCGGTTTCACGAAAGCCCAACGGAGCCTTGTCTCGGCCGCGGGGCCGCTGACGAACATCGCGTTGGGCGGGGTCTTGCTGGTGCTGATCGGCAGCCAAGATCTGTACGCGGTGCTGCCCGAGCTCAATTTCTGGTCGGCGCTGTCGATGCTGGCGGTCCTCCAGATCACCGCGGCGTTGCTGAATCTGCTCCCGATCCCCGGCCTCGACGGCTACGGGATCATCGAGCCCTATCTCTCGGATCAGACGCGGCGTTCGGTGGAGCCGATTGCGCCGTATGGCTTTCTGCTGATCTTCGTCCTGCTGTTCATCCCCACGCTGAACAACCTGTTCTTCGACATCGTCTACGGGATCTTCGAGTTGGGCGGCGCCGACCGGGCGCTGGCGCCGTGGGGCTGGCAGCTCTTCGTTTTCTGGCGCTAGCCCGAACCCGATGATGTGCCCTTTTGGCGAACAAAACCCCAGGTGGGCCCGCCAAAAGGGCACATCATCGGAGGGCGGGGAGGTTACCAGGTGATCTTTTTGTGGCAGTTCTCCTGCATGCCGGCCGGGTCGACCTGGATGGTGGCGTGATCGAGTCCGTGGGCCTCGAGCACTTCCCGGGCCGCGAGTAGAACAGCCGCGTTGTCGGAGGTCGTGGTCACGTGCACCGTCGCCACATCCATGCCGGTGGTCAGGGTCCACACGTGCAGGTCATGCACACCGGTGACTCCGTCGATGCCCACGAGTTCGCACCGGATCTTGTCGACGTCGACGTGTTGCGGGGCCTGCTGCGCCAGGATCCGAATGGCATCCAGGGCCAGTCGAATGGCTCGCGGCGCGACCCACAAGGCGATCAGGACGGCGACGACGAGGTCGGCATAGGGCCAATTCGTGGTCATGGTGACCACACCGGCGATCAGGACACCGACTGATCCGACGGCGTCGGCGAGCACTTCCATGTATGCCCCGCGCACCGCGATGCTCCCCTTGGAGTCGCTGCGCAGGAGCAGCATCACCACGATGTTGGCGACCAGCCCGATCAGCGCGACGACCACCAGGGTGAGCCCGGGGACGTCGGGATCGGTACCGATCCGCTCGATCGCCTCGTAGAGGACGTAGACCGCGACACCCATCAGCAGGATCGCGTTGGCGATGGCGGTGAACACCTCGGCGCGATGCCACCCGAACGTCTTGACGTCGTCGGTGGCGCCGTGGCGGGCGAGCAGCAGTGCGCCGAGCCCCATCAGCATCGCGACGACGTCGGTGAGCATGTGGCCGGCATCTGCGATCAGAGCCAGCGAGTTCACCATGACGCCGACGGTGATCTCCACGACGAAGAACACCGAGATGATGACGGCGCCGACCACCATGGGCCACAGCCTGCGATGCTCCCCCGTCAGCACGGGCGAGTGACTGTGTCCGGCATGGCTGTGCGAGTGACCCACCAACGCCCCCTCTGGTAGACGGATGCGGCCGGAATCAGCCGGACACCAATATATGCACGTTCTTGCATGTGTTGCAAGAGGTGCAATCACCGCAAGGTGGCGATCGCCGATACCCGGGACAACCCACAGACCATCAGCAGATCGACCAGCGTCGACCTGACCTGCGCCAGGATCACGGTCTCGGTGAGACCGCTGTCCTTGACGAGGCTCTTGCCCGACCGCCGCGCGATACTGCGCAGCACCCGTGCGGCTTCAGCCTGGTCGGGCTGGTGCCCCGGATCGGCCAGCATCATGTCGTTGAGCACATAGAAGGCGTGTCCGAGTTGCGAGACCAGGTCGATGATCTCGGGCTGGATCTGTTCGGAGTTCTCGACGGCCCCGACCGCGCGGCGCGCCAGCACCCGGACGTTGCGGACCGCATTGTCGAGAGGGTCGGCCACCGCCGCGACCCGATCGAACCGCGAGTGGTTCGCCCAGTGCAGCGGCGAGATCCGGCTGATCTCCTTGCCGCCGGAGATGTCGGCACGCATGGCGTCGATACCCGACTGCGTGCCGCGCGCCCGGTCCAGTGCGGCGCGAACCCGCTCGGAATCCATCCGCTTGAGGCTGCCCGCCACATCGACGAGGACGTCGGCGATCGTGGACATGACATTGGCGGCATCACGCCGGGCACGCAACACCGGGTGGATCGGGACCAGCGCGATGACCACGAGCGCCACCACTCCGCCGGTGAAGGCGTCGATCATGCGGTTGAAGCCTTCCATCCCGCCGGGCGGCAACAGTGTTGCGACCAGCACCGCCGAACTCGCCGCCTGCATGGGAACCAGCGGGCCCTTGTCGAGGAGGATCGCCGACGACATCGCGATCACCACGACGACCATGATCTGCCAGGTGCCCGATCCGATCACCGAGATGATGAGGTCGCCGACCGCCACGCCGACCGTGACACCGAAGGCAACCTCCATGGCGCGGCGCCAGCGCCTGCCCACCGAGAGACCCAGCGAGATGACCGCGGCGATCGGCGCGAAAAACGGTTGTTTGTGTCCGAAGACCTCGGTGGCGATCAGCCACGCCAGACCGGCGCCCAGCGCACACTGCAGAACCGGCACGATCGCGACCCGCAAGCGTTGCAGGGGCGCGCGAAGCCGGGCCGGGATCCGGTCCCGATCGATCGGGATGCGGTCGATCAGGCGGCGTCCCGACCGGCCGGACGCGTCAGGCGAGCCCGAGCTCGCCGGCGGCTGCGGGGTCACTTTCATTGAGCAGGTCGAGGCAGCGGAGGTATTCGTCTTCCTCACCGATGGTCTGCGCCGCCCGGGCGAGGACCCCGACACAACGCAAGAAGCCCTGGTTGGGCTCGTGGCTCCACGGAACCGGGCCGAATCCCTTCCACCCGTGGCGGCGGAGCTGATCGAGTCCGCGGTGGTAACCGGTGCGGGCGTAGGCGTACGCGGTGATGGTCGCGCCCTCGTTCATGGCTGCTTCCGCCAGGTAGGCCCAGGCAATCGAAGCGGTGGGATGAGCTGCGGCGACGGCGGCTGGATCGGCCCCGTTCAACAGGTCCGATTCCGCCTCGTCATCTCCGGTCAGCAGGGTGGGCTGGGGGCCGAGTAGATCTCCGAAGGACGTCATGGCCCCATTGTCGCAGCTCGGCCCGAGAACCGGTCGACCCGTACACCCTGCCCCTCCGTTAGATAGGGTGAGCCGAACGCTGCGCGGGGGGTATCTCGGTATCGAGTTCTTCGCCCGCTTCTGCGCTGAAATCAGTTGTCGGTCTAGGGACAGGGCTGGGTGGATGTCACATCCTGACGATGAGGGTAATTCGTTGGTGAACCGGACGTTTTCGACGTTTCGTAAGCGTCGCGAACAGAAGTACGGGCCGGCAGCTCAGACGCCCCCTGCTCCGCAGAACCGCCTCGATCGCAGGCCGGAGCGTGCAGAACCCGCCGCGTCAGATCAGACGGCGCCGGATCGCGCACCCGACGAGCACCCCGTCGCCTCGACCGACGGTCGTCCGAACGGCACCGGGACCGACCACATCGCCGCCGACAACAGCGCAGCCGACAACGGCGGGCTGCCGATCACCGCCTCTGCCACCCCGCAGACCAGCCCTCCCGAAACCGAGGTTCCCGGAACACCGGATGCCGAACTCGAGCCCGAAGCCGAAGCGACACCCCCGGCAGACGACATCGAGGCACCCGAGCCGGAGACACCCGAGCCGGAGACACCCAAGCCGGAGACATCCGAACTCGACGCCACCGAGGTCGGTGTGCCGGAGGGCGCCTGGCCCGATGACGTTGCGGCGGAAGACGCGGCAGTCGAGGACACTGCCGAACCGGTGTCCACCACACCCGAGGTGACCGACGCAGAGGTGACCGGGGCAGAGGTACTCGAACCTGAAGCAACCGAGGTCGAGGCGTCCGCAGTCGAGGTATCCGAGCCCGAAGCACCCGAGCCCGAAGCACCCGACTCCCCCACTGTCGAATCCACAGACGCCGACTCCACAGACGTCGAACCCGCCGCCGTCGAACCCGCCGCCGTAGAACCCGCCGCCGTAGAACCTGCGGCCGTTGAACCTGCAGCCATTGAAACCCCTGCGGTTGAAACCACCCCTGCCGAGGCATCTGCTGTCGAGACGCCTGCCATCGAGGTGCCCGAACCGAAGAGCCCGGAACCGGTGGCCGACACCCCGGTAGCCACCGAAGAAGCCGAATCCCACACCGTCGCAACGGAATCGACCCCGCCGACCCATCTCGCATTCAGCGAAGCCGAGACCACCCGCTTCGCAGCGGTGCCCCCGACACCGGTCGTCCCGGTCGCGCCGCCCGGGTCACCCGCCGACGACAACGAGACCGAACGGATCAACACCGGCTCCGAAGCGACCACCGAACGGATAAACATCGGTAAGGCCGCGACACCGAAGAGCGCCACCCGGCCCGCCGCGCAGGCGTCACCGAAGAGCGCCACCCGGCCCGCCGCGCAGGCGTCATCGGTCGGGAACTGGAAAGCAGAACCTGCCACCCCGCAGTACATTCCAGCCGGCGGCGGCAATCCGCGGCAGCGGCCACCGGAGAACAAACCCAAGAAATCCCGCAAGGGTCTGTGGACATCCCTCGTCGCTCTCGTCGCGATCATCGCCGCTGCTGTCGTGGTGGTCGCCCTGGTCGCCGGCGGCAGTGAAGAATCGGTGGCCCCCGCCGACGTCGCAGCCGACCGCGCTCTCGAATACGTGACCGCTCTGCAGGACGGCAACATCGTTGTCCTGCGCGCCATCACGTGCGGTGAGGCCCTGGAACGTTTTACGACGATGTCCGATCAGGAGTTCGCCGAAGACCACCAGATCCAGAAGGACAACAACGAACTCGTCGGGGTCGACGGCGTCAAGGCGTCGAAGATCATCGACGACGGGGACGCCGCGGTGGTCGAAGTGATCGCCTACAAGACCGCAACGCCCGACGAAAAGCTGGATGTCGCACTGACGCTGAGCAAGGTCGACGGCGAATGGAAGGTCTGCAAGGCCTGAGGACGCAACAAACGACCGCATTTTCACCGCCCGGGAACGCTACGCTCCTGGGGTGCCCTCATCGCAAGATCGGTCATCTGTGAATCCGCCCCCCGCCGACCGCGCGGTGAACGCCCCGGCCACTGTGGCCCAACCGGTCCTGCAGTCCGGTCTGCCCACGGTGGACAACTCCCACGCCACCACCGCCCCGGTGGCGGCTGCGCGACATCATGCGCCGCCGAGCCCGGAGCGACGCAGGCAGGCACAACCGACCCCGAACCCCGCGCCCACTGCGCAGTTCGAGCAAGCGGTGGTGCCGCCGCGGCCCGGCGTCTATTCACCGCCTGCCGCCTACTCGGCGACGCCCTACCCCACTGCCCATTCCCAGCCCGCGGCCACGTATTCGCAGGCTCCTGCGGGCCGGCCCCATCCGTCGCCCGGGTCCGGTCACGGGATCCGGCCGCCCCAGCCGTACCCGGGGGGCCATCGGGGTCCGTTGCCCCAGAGTCCACAATCGACCTACCGTCCGGTGGAGGTCGATCCCGGCTCGATTCGGATGACCACAACAACGCAGCGGCCACACCGCCGGGTTGATACCTCGGTCTTATGTGCAGCCGCTGCGTTGATCTTGCTGGCGCTGGCAGTCCTGGTCGGACTGATGCTCTGAGCTGTTGTCAGCCCAGGATCGACTTGCCCGTCGACTTGAGGTCGTTGCAGGCCTCGACGACACGCTCGCTCATCGACGCTTCCGCCTTCTTCAGGTAGTTGCGCGGGTCGTAGACCTTCTTGTTGCCGACCTCGCCGTCGACCTTCAGGACGCCGTCGTAGTTCTGGAACATGTGTCCGGCGATGGGCCGGGTGAACGCGTACTGGGTGTCGGTGTCGACGTTCATCTTGATGACGCCGTAGCTCAGCGACTCTTCGATCTCACTCTTGAGTGAGCCCGATCCGCCGTGGAAGACGAAGTCGAAGGGCTTGGAACCCTCGGCCAGACGCAGCTTCTTGACGGCCACTTCCTGGCCGGTCTTGAGCACCTCGGGACGCAGCTTGACGTTGCCCGGCTTGTAGACGCCGTGGACGTTGCCGAACGTCGCGGCCAGCAGGTAGCGGCTACCGGTGTCGCCCGCCCCGAGCGCCTCGATGGTTGCCTCGAAGTCTTCGGCGGTGGTGAACAGCTTGTCGTTGATCTCGTTCTCGACACCGTCTTCTTCGCCACCGACCACGCCGATCTCGATCTCGAGGACGATCTTCGCGGCTGCGGCCTTGGCCAGCAGTTCCTTGGCGATCTCGAGGTTCTCGTCGAGCGGGACCGCGCTGCCGTCCCACATGTGCGACTGGAACAACGGGTTCTGACCGGCGTCGACGCGGGCCTGCGAGATCTCGATCAGCGGGCGGACATAGGTGTCGAGCTTGTCCTTGGGGCAGTGGTCGGTGTGCAGCGCGACCAGCACGTTGTACTTCTCGGCAACAACGTGTGCGAACTCGGCGAGGGCCACCGCACCGGTGACCATGTCCTTGACGCCCAGGCCCGACCCGAACTCGGCACCACCGGTCGAGAACTGGATGATGCCGTCGCTGCCTGCGTCGGCGAATCCCTTGATCGCGGCGTTGATGCTGTTCGAAGAGGTGCAGTTGATTGCCGGGAAGGCAAACCCGCCTTCCTTCGCCGCATCGAGCATCTGTGCATATTGTTCGGGGGTTGCGATGGGCATATGTCCTCCAGCTGCAGTTTCGTTGTTGTCTCTGGTCAAGTATGGCAAGTGCCCCTCGACACCGCCCCTCCCGGACCGGCAGATTGAGTTCTGGAGACGATCACCCGGTACCCTTGGCTTCTGTGATCGAGACTCTTCTTGCCCAGACCACCACCGAAGTGGCCTTGTTGCCTGGGTTCCTGGACCCGATCAACCTCCTCAACTCGTTCGGAACATGGATGTTGGGCGGCTTGCTCCTCGTCGTGTTCATCGAGTCGGGGCTACTTTTCCCGCTGCTGCCCGGCGACTCGCTGCTGTTCACCGCCGGGCTGATCGTGGCCGCGAAATCCGATGAGATCGAGCCATTCGCCCCGCTCTGGGTGCTGTTGCTGACCATCCCGATCGCCGCATTCCTCGGCGATCAGGTGGGTTACTTCCTCGGCAACCGGTTCGGTTATTCGCTCTTCAAACCCGACGCCCGGGTCCTCAAGACCAAGTACATCGAAGAGGCCCACGTGTTCTTCGAGAAGCACGGCCCGATCACGATCTTCCTGGCCCGCTTCGTCCCGATCGTGCGTACCTTCGCACCACTGGTGGCCGGTGCCGCAAAGATGCGTTACCCGACGTTCCTCGTCTACAACGTCATCGGTGCCATCGTCTGGGGTGCCGGTGTGACCCTGCTCGGTTTCTGGCTCGGGCAGATCAGCTTCATCCAGGAGAACATCGACTACATCTTCTTGTTCATCGTCTTCGTCTCGGTCCTGCCGATCATCAGCGAGCTGTACAAGCGCTGGCGCAGGCGTGACGACGTGGACCCGATCGCCGACCCGGCGATCGAGCCCTCCGACAGCCCCAGCTAGCGCCAGGGGGGCGGAAACCTGCAACGGCTGTTCAGTCCGCGCTCAACGTCGCGTAGATGCGATCGGAGAGTTCCTGATCGTTCAGGTCGAGGATCTGATTCCAGAAGAACACCGCTTCGGGACCATACGAGTGACCGTGGCCGTACGGCACCTCTGCAGCGAAGACCATGTCCAGGGTCACCTGCCAGAACGAGACGAACGGTATCCAGGTCATTCCCTTGTCGATATCGTCGCCCCGCGGTTCATCGAGCCAATCAGGTTTGCTCCGAAGAAGATTCGACGACCACCAGACGATCGGGTCGCTCGGATGCTGCCAGTAGACGATCCGCGGGGTCTCCCACTGCCCCATACCCGGCGCGTAGAGATCATCCGGCGCCGACGCAAACCGGACGTTCTCGCCGCCGTAGATCACCGGCAGGATTTCTCGGCTGCCGGGATCGCGCGAATCGGTGATCCGGCGCCATTGTGAGGTGAAGTTGGGCGTGCCCACAAACAAGGCGCCGTCGGTTCGGGCAATCATGTCCTGCGCGCCGGAAAATGCGTCCTGCGACCCGTACGAGCCGAGCGATTCCCCGAATACCAGCAGTTTGGGACGACCGTCTTCCGGAAATGAACTCCACCGGTCATAGACCGCTTCGAACAGTGCCCGTCCGGCCAACCGGGGTGTTTCCCGGTCCGCGAGAAATGCCAGCGGACTCGGGAGGAACGAATACTGCATGGCGGCAATCGCGGAGTCTCCGCCCGAAAGGTATTCCAGCGACGCCGCGACGTGCTGGTTGACCCAGCCCCGGCCGGTGGTGGTGACCACCGCCAGGTATTCGCGGCTGAAGGCATCGGTGCGGTCGAGTTCTGCCACGACACCTTCGGCCAGCGCGTTCGCCGTCGTGGCGCCCTCGTCCAAACCGGACTCGTCGACGGAGGCCCGTCCGGCGTAGACCCGGATCGGTTCCAGCGCGGGACGGCCGGTCAACTCGGCGATCTGCTGCCGGCGCGGGCCACCGGCCACAAATGTTCGCCCCTCGCGCCCCAGCGAATCCCAGCTCTCCACGGATCCCGGAGAACCCGAACGTTCCGTCTCGGTCGGCTGGACCACGCCGTCGGCCGTGCCTTGGTCCGCGGCCATTGCCGAACCGTTCGCGACCCGGGCCACCCCGGCGGTCACCAGGCCGTCCACGGCCAGCAAGAACACCACCGCGACCACCAGGACACTGACGCCGATCGCCACCGGGTCGGGCAGGAAACGGTCGGCCAACCGGTAGAACAGTCGCACCAGCCCGGCGATACCACGCCCGAGGTAGAGGCAGACGAAAAACACCACGACACCGAGGACGAAGACCCCGATGTAGTCCCAGTTGCTCCCCGGTTCGATCCCGACCAGTTCACGCGTGATGTCCTGCCACCACGAACCCAGGACCAAGAACAGCGGTAGAACGATCAGCGCGGCCAGCCCGATCGCGTACCACCCGATGCGTTGCCAGGTCGGCGGCCATTCCCGGGTCAGCCCGCATTTGCGGAAGATCCAGACAACCAGGACACCGATGCCGTAACCGATCGCAACGCTGATGCCGGTGGCCACCGCCTGCAGAGCCCACGTCCGTGGCAACAGCGAGGGCGACATCGACCACGCGTAGAAGAAGAGACCGAACACCAACCCCACGGGTTCGAATCTGCTGAGCCACTGTCGAATTCGGTGAAACCCGGGCTTGTGCGGTTCATCGGCGACCGGTGCATCGACCGGCCCCTCACCGGCCGTGCGCTCACCTGGTGGCTTGTTCGGCACCGGATCGTCGGGCGACGGCCCGGTGGACAACTGATCGGGGATCTGGCTCATCTCGACCCTTCTCGGGGGGACATCCTGCGTGTGGGTCGAATCCCTGTCCGACCCATCAGGGCGGCGTCGATTCGAAATGTTCCATTTCGGACTCAAAGGATCAGCGGGGGACCGGGTACGTGCGAGCCGATAAATACGCTCCCAACAATCGCAGATCACCGGCCGGTGGCGCAACGAAACCGTCTGCCAGACAATGCGGATGTATTGATAGAAGGGCCGCACGTTTCCGCGGTTTCGACATCTCCCATTGCCGATGAGCCGAGCGACACTTCAGCCCCTTCGGGACAACCTCATCGAGCCACCCTGAAAACTGTCATATAGCCGGGCACCGAGGGCAATCTTCCCTCGGAGCCATTGCAGGTGACAGTTTTCGGGGGCAACTCGCGGTGTCGGTCGGCGATCACCAGGCCTGGTCCAGATCGGCGTGCCTACTGATCCACGCATGCATGGCGATACCGGCCGCAACGCCGGCATTGATGGAGCGGGTGGACCCGAACTGCGCTATCGACACGGTCAGGTCGGCCTGCTCCTGCGCATCGGGGCTCACACCCGGACCTTCCTGGCCGAACAACAGCACACATTCGCGCGGAAGATCCGCGGTTTCCAGCGGAACCGAACCCGGCGTGTTGTCCACCGCGACCACGGCCAGCTGGTTCTCGCGAGCCCAGACCATCAGGTCGTGGACCGATTCGTGGTGCAACACATGCTGATAACGATCGGTCACCATCGCACCACGCCGGTTCCACCGGCGCCGTCCGACGATGTGAACGGCACTGGCCAGGAAGGCGTTGGCGGTGCGGACCACGGTGCCGATGTTGCCGTCGTGGCCGAAGTTCTCGATCGCCACATGGAACGGATGACGTCGGGTGTCGAGGTCGGCGACGATCGCCTCCCGCGTCCAATAGCGGTATGCATCAACCACATTGCGTCGATCGCCGGCTGCGAGCAGCTCGGGATCGTAGCGTGGGTCGGTGGGTGGTTCGGTTCCGTGTTCGTCGACCCAGGGACCGACTCCGACGGCCGGTTCACCCCATTCGGTCGGGCCGGCTTCCTGTTCCACTCAGGCCAGGCCGATGTCGCTCAAGCCGAGCAGCGACCGGTATTCCACGCCCTCGGCGGCGATGACCGCGTCGGCGCCGGTGTTGCGGTCGACGACGGTCGCCACACCCACCACGATCGCGCCGGCATCGCGCAGTGCCCGCACCGCCGTCAGCGGCGAGTTGCCGGTGGTGGTGGTGTCCTCGACCACCAATACCCGCTTCCCGACGATGTCGGGGCCTTCGATCTGGCGTTGCATGCCATGGGCTTTGGCCGCCTTGCGGACCACGAACGAGTTGATGGGACGCCCGGGGGCATGCATGATCGCGGTGGCCACCGGATCTGCGCCCAGGGTCAGTCCACCGGCGGCGACGTAGTCCCAGTCGGCGGTCAGCTCACGCAGCAGAGCACCGATGAGCGCGGACGCCTCGTGGTGCAGGGTGGCGCGGCGCAGATCGACGTAGTAGTCCGCTTCCGCACCCGACGACAACGTCACCTTGCCGTGGACCACCGCGAGTTCTGAGACCAGTTCGGCCAACCGGAGGAGTCCCCCGGCGGGAACGATCTCGGGGGCTACTGGGTCAGTCAACGGGTCCTCCAGGTCGGCGTGGGATGGTGCCGGACGAACCCGGCTGGCGTGGGATCGGGCCCGACTGACGGATCGGCGGGAGCGGACTGCGACCGGCAGGATCACTGTTGCGCGGGGGTGTCGACGGCCGGCGGATCGGCTCGGCGTCGCGGGTTGAAGATCGGTCATCGGGCCCGGACGACCGGACCGGCGGCCGGGGCGGAAGATCTTCGCGACGGATGTTCTCGGTACGCGGATCGGCGAGTCCACGGCGTGACCGCCCGGTGGGGCTGGACGGGTCACGGGGGTCCGGTGCACCCTGCGGATCGACGATCGGGGGCAGGACCCGCAACAGATCGGTGAAACGTCGCACGGTCTCCAGAGCGGTGTCGAGACGCTCGGGATCGTTGGTGATCGGCATCGACCCCAGCGACCAGGCGCCCTCGTTCCACAGGATCTCGATGTAGTCCGGTGCGTTGGTGGCCAGGGTCACCATGCGGCGGTCACAGACCCGCCGGGCCACATCGAGGTTGCTCGAGAACATCACCCGTTTACCCATCGCACCGAGCAGTTCGACATCGGGCTCGGCCGGGGCCAGGGTCTTCTCGTGCCGCAGATCGATGATCACACTGGACGCGGTGGTGCGCCGGATCGCGACGATGGTGGCGGTCTCCGCGAGATCGAAGACAAGCGTCTGCTCGCCGTAGTACGTTCCCTCGGCGACATCCTGAACTTCGATGTGGTCGGGCACATTCATGCCGGCCCGGACGAAGTCCCGCTTGAGGCCGGGATCGGTTGCGCGGTATGTGAACCCGTGCTGGTCGCCCCAGATCGCACGTTCCTGACGTACGCCGGTGACGCGCTTACGATCAAGCCACAACAGCGCACCGGCACCGGCCAGCGCCACTGCGGCGATCAAGAAGTAGACGACAGTCATCACGGCTCAGCTTACCGTGGCACCCGCAATTGACCTGCGAACGGATCACCAACCCTCGGGGGTGTCCGGCGGTCGGTGCCGCGGCGCGTCGTGATCAGTTGTCGGGTATCGACGCCGACACCCGCCCGTCGACGATGAGGTCGACGGTGGTGGCGTCCTCGCTTTTGACAATTCGGACCACCACCAGGTCGCCTTTGGCGAGGTCGGTCACCTCGTCGCCCTTCGCGGACTCGACGTGGGTGTCCGGACTCAGGGTCAGTTGATGTTTGCGGCCGTCCGGGGTGTGCACGGACAAGATCTCGTCGCTGATGCCGTCGATCGTGCAGAGCATGATCTTCGATCGCTCGGTCTCGAGCTTCTCGGGCAACGCATCGGATTCGGCGGTGTCGTCGGTCGAGTTCATTCCGGCCTGATTCGGCGGGACATAGGTGAACTCGGCCGACGATTGCCCCGAGTCGTTGCGCTGCGCGCCCAGGTGGACGCAATAGGCCAACGCCACACCGGCAACGGCCAGCCCGGCGACACACAACAACGTCACGACAATCGTCGAGCGCGGTCGGGTTTCAGGCACGTGTCCGAACATAGAAGCCCAGCCTGAGATCCATCTGTGAATAGGCACAGGTTGGTCGAAACATCTCAACTGACCCGCACGTACCCGACCGATCCCCTGCCCGACCGGGTGGACGTCGACCTCTCAGCCGGCCCGCACGTATCCGACCGATCCCCTGCCCGACCGGGTGGACGTCGACCTCTCAGCCGGCCCGCACGTATCCGACCGTCTTGTCGACCTCGTTGGCCGGCGCCCGGCCCGCCGCATACTCGCGCAGGTTGTCGAGGAACAGGTCTGCCAGTTCATCGCGCCAACCCACGACGTCCCCGCTCATGTGGGCCGAGACATTGACGTTCTCCATCTCCCAGAGCGGGTTCACCTCCGGCAGGGGTTCCACCTCGAACACGTCGAGCGACGCCGCCGCGATGGTTCCGGACCGCAGCGCAGCGATGAGGGCACGTTCGTCGATGAGCTGCCCCCGGCCGACGTTGATCAGATGCGCGGTCGGTTTCATGGCGGCCAGCACCTCGGCGCTGATCAGCCCCCTGGTCTCCTCCGTCAGCGGGGCGATGGTGATCACGTTGTCGAACCGGCCGACGTACCCGGCGAGGTCGTCGGTGGTCAGGACCGTCCCGAAGTCGGGGTCGTCGGTACGTTCGGTGCGGCCGGCGCCGGTCACCTTCAGTCCGGCGGCCCGGAGCAGCCGGGCAACCGCCCGCCCGATACCCCCGGTACCGATCACCAGGACACTGCGACCGGCGGTCCGGATGGTGTCGCGGCGCTCCCAGCGCTTCTCGTGCTGCAGCCGTTTGGACCGGTGGAACTGTTTGTCCTGGGCGATGATCGATCCCAGCACGAACTCGGCGATCGGCCCGTCGAAAACACCGTGCGCATTGGTGACGGTGACCTTCGACGACCGCAACTCGTCGAACAGCATCGCGTCGACGCCGGCGGCGCACACGTGTACCCATCGCAGGGCCTTCGCGTGCGACCAGTTGTCCCGCAGCGCGGCGGAGAAGAAGTCCCAGAGCAGCAGCACATCGGCGCCTTGCCCGTCGGCCAGTGCGGCCCCGAGGCTGGTGGTGGTACACATGCGCACCTCGGCGACCTCGCGGATCTGCGCCAGATTGGCAGGTTCTCCGAGGCCCTCGCGGCCCAGGATCGCAACGACCGGCTTTTCCGACTTCTCGTGGCGACTTCTGTTCTGCCCGACTCCCATGAGGCCACGTTAAGGCAGTGAACCAACATCTACGACCGCAACTGTCTAATTGTTGACAATCCTGCAATCTGCCGTCACGGTGTACGAATGAGCCCCACCCAGCTGAGTCCCGCTCTGAAACAGGCGACACCGGTGGTCGTCGACCACGCTCAGGGGTCCTGGATTCATGGCACCGACGGAGTCGACTACCTCGACTTCACCACCGGCATCGGTGTCACCAGCACGGGCCATTGCCACCCGAAAGTGGTTGCCGCAGCGCAGGAACAGTGCGGCAAGATCATCCACGCGCAGTACACCACCGTGATGCACAAGCCGTTGCTCGAGCTCACCGAGAAGCTCGGCGAGCATCTGCCCACCGGCCTGGATTCGGTGTTCTACGCAAACTCCGGCTCCGAGGCCGTCGAAGCCGCCGTACGCCTGGCCCGAATGGCCACCGCCCGGCCCAACATCGTCGTCTTCCAGGGCGGTTTCCACGGACGCACCGTCGCCGCGGCCACCCTGACCACCGCCGGGACCCGTTTCTCCGCCGGCTTCTCACCACTGATGGGCGGGGTACACATGGCCCCGTTCCCCTATGCCTACCGCTACGACTGGGACGAGGTGACCGCGGTCGAGTTCGCGCTGCGCGAGCTCGACTACCTCTTCGCCTCCCGGGTCGCCCCCGACGACACCGCGGCATTCCTGATCGAGCCGGTACTCGGCGATGGCGGTTACCTGCCCACACCCCCGGCCTTCCTCGCCGGCCTGCGCGAACGTGCCGACCGGTACGGCATCGGCCTCATCCTCGACGAGGTCCAGGCGGGTGTGGGCCGGACCGGAAAGTTCTGGGGCCACCAGCACACCGACGGTCTGACCCCCGACATCCTGATCACCGCCAAGGGCATCGCGTCCGGATTCCCGATCTCGGCCATCGCCGCCCCCGAGGCGCTGATGGCCAAGGCCTGGCCCGGGTCGCAGGGCGGCACCTACGGCGGCAACGCGGTCGCGGCGGCGGCCGGTGTGGCCACGCTCGAGGTCATCGCCGAGGAAAACCTGGTGGACAACGCCCGGATACGCGGCGACCAGATGCTGCAGGGGCTGGCCGAACTCGCACCGAAGTTCAGCGAGATCGGGAACGTCCGCGGCCTCGGCCTGATGGCGGGTATCGAGTTCGTCGACGCCGACGGCGCCCCGGACGCCGTGACCGCCGCGGCCGTCCAGCAGGCCTGCATCCCCGAGCGACTACTGACGCTGACCTGCGGTCCGATGGGCAACGTGGTTCGCCTGATCCCCGCACTCGTGGTCACCGAAGACGAGATGGCCACCGGGTTGAACAGGTTCGAAGCCGCGCTGACCGCGACCCTTGGATAGTGGTGGTCATGGATCCGGCCCCATCCCCCGACCACATCTGCGCTGATCTCATCGCTCTCGGCCTGAGCGCCGACGCCTCCTCGCGGCGACGGACCGAATATGCGTACGACGCGTCGAACTATCGGCTGCGTCCACTGGTCGTGGTGTTCCCCCGCAGCGCTGTCGATGTCGCGGCGGTGGCGGCGTACTGCCACCGAAACGGGCTCACGCTGACCGCACGTGGTGGTGGGACGGGCATGGGCGGGAACGCGATCGGCGCCGGCGTCATCCTCGACTTCTCCCGCCATCTGAACCGAACACTGGCCGTCGATGCCGAGAACCGAACAGCGGTCGCCCAGGCCGGCATCGTCCTGACCACGCTGCAGAGCGAGGTGCGCGGCGCCACCGGCGGATCACTGACGTTCGCCCCCGACCCGTCGAGCCAGTCCCGGGCCACACTGGGCGGCGCCATCGCCAACGATGCCTGCGGCAATCATTCGGTCCGCCACGGCCGCACCACCGACCACGTCGAATCCCTCGACCTGGTCACCGCGGACGGACTGCAGCTGACCGCCACCCGCACCGGCCTGATCGCGACCGACCCGGCCGACGCCGTCGCCGCCGACCGCGCCGCCGAACTCTCGACACGGCTGCGCGAGTTGACCTCGTCGAACCTGGGCGCGATCCGCACCGAGATGGAACGCATCCCGCGTCAGGTCTCGGGCTACCACCTCGGCAAGCTGTTGCCGGAGAACGGTTTCGACGTCGCCCGGGCCCTGGTCGGAACCGAGGGAACCTGCGCGATCGTGGTGTCGGCGACCGTCCGGCTGGTCCCGTCGGCCACCCGCCCGCTGTTGCTTGCACTGGGCTATCGCAACGTGGTCGACGCCGCCCGCGACGTCCCCACGCTCCTCGAGTTCGCCCCGTCGGCCATCGAAGGCATCGACGAACGCATCGTCGCGACCATGCGGGCCCGGCGCGGCGACGACGCAGTCGCGGGACTGCCCAGCGGAAACGCCTGGCTCTACGTCGATCTCGATGAGGAGAGTGCGTTGAAATGGTCGAGCTCCGCCTCCGGCTTCGTCTCCGAGGGCCCGCAGGAAGCAGCTCTGGCGTTGTTCGACAAACTCCGCGCCAACGGACGTCTCGTCGACGGACGCACCGTGCCCGATCCGACGCAGCGGGTCTCGCTCTGGCGGATACGCGAGGACGGCGCCGGCCTGTCGTCGCGGCTGGTCGACCCCGAAGACGTCGCCCCCGAAGAAGGTGGGCACGGCGGCGCCTACGAATCCTGGCCCGGCTGGGAGGATTCCGCGGTGGCGCCGGAGAACCTGGCCGAGTATCTCGAGGGGTTCGAGCAACTCCTCGACCGGCACGGACTGACCGGTGTGATGTACGGGCATTTCGGCGCCGGCTGCATGCATGTGCGGATCACGTTCGACCTCCGCAGCGCCGCGGGCCGCGCCACGATGCGCAGATTCTGCACCGAGGCCGCAGAACTTGTTGTCGCGCATGGTGGTTCGCTCTCCGGTGAGCACGGCGACGGTCGGTCACGTTCGGAGTTCCTGCCGATCATGTACTCCCCCGAGCTCATCTCGGCGTTTTCCGATTTCAAGCAGATCTGGGATCCGGCCGGGATCCTCAACCCCGGCAGCATCGTCGACCCCGACCGGATCGATGACAACCTGGCCCTGGCCGATGTCCCGGACCGGCACTGGAAGACCATTTTCGATCTCGGGACACCCGAACTCTCCGACGGCGGCAAACCCGGCCTCGACCCGTTCGTGCACGCCGTCCAGGGATGTATCGGCGTCGGGCGATGCCGCACGACGTCCGGTGGCGTGATGTGCCCGAGCTACCGTGCCACCGGGGACGAAAAGGACTCCACCCGGGGCCGGGCCAGGGTGCTGCAGGAAATGGTCCGCACCGCCCCCGACATCAAGTCGGGGTGGCGCGACGAGGATTCCCGGGAGGCCCTCGACCTGTGCCTGTCCTGCAAGGCCTGTTCCACCGACTGTCCCGTCGGCGTCGACATGGCGACGTACAAGTCGGAGTTCTTCTCCAACTACTACCGCGGTCGGCTACGTCCCCTGTCGCACTACTCACTGGGGTGGATGCCGGCCTGGCTGGGGGCCGCCGCCCCGCTGGCACCAATGATCAACCGGGCGCTGTCCGGCCCCCTGGCCGGTCTCGCCGCCCGCGCCGGCGGTGTCGATCCCCGGCGCACCATGCCCACGTTCGCCCGGCGAAACACCGTGCGGGACGGCATGTCCGGGCTGCGCCCCGACCCGGCAGCCGACTCCGTCCTGTTCGTCGATTCGTTCACCAAGGCGTTTCGGCCGCAGGTCGCCGCGGCCACCGCGGGGGTGCTCGGCAGCGCCGGGCGGACGGTCAGTTGCGAGGCCGACAACTGCTGCGGGTTGACCTGGATCTCCACCGGTCAGCTCGGGCGGGCCCGTAAGGTCTTGGCGCGCACCGCCGATGCCCTCGACGACGGCACCGACCGGCCGATCGTCGTACCCGACCCCAGTTGCGCTGCCGCCCTGCGCAAGGACCTGCCCGAACTCGTCCACACCGACGCCGCCAAGCGGGTCGCCGGCCGCGTCCGCAGCTTCGCCACCGAGGTCGGGCACCTCCTCGACGGGGGATGGCAGCCGACCGTGCCGCTGCCGGCCGAGGTGACCGTGCAGACGCACTGCCACGAGTACGCGACCTTCGGGCCCAACACCCAGCAGTCGGTGCTACGCCGCCTCGGGGCCACCACCATCCACCAGGCCGACGGATGTTGCGGCGTGGCAGGCAACTTCGGATTCGAGAAGGGCCACTACGAGGTGAGCATGGGTGTCGCCGAGCAGGCGCTGGCACCGGCCCTGCGCACCCACGCCGATCACACCCCGGTGCTGACCGACGGATTCAGTTGCGCCATGGCGGTCCAGCATCTCGCGGCCACCGACGCGACCGTGCCCGATGTGCAGTCGGTACATCTGGCCGAGCTGCTGCACCCCGCACCGGCACGACCGAACGGCGGCACCCAACAACAACCACGAGGAGGTAGACCATGGCGACGTCACCGGTACTGAGGACGGATCGAAAGGCCCTCGCGGCCGGCCTGATCGGATCACTGCCTTCCGGACTGTTCATCGACGGACAGTGGACACCGGCAGCATCCGGCGAGACCTTCGAGGTCGAGAATCCGGCCACCGGTCAGGTGATCGCGCAGGTGGCCAACGGTGGTGCGGCCGATGCGACGGCAGCGATCAATTCCGCCGCCCGGCATCAGAAGACCTGGGCCGCCACCGCGCCCCGCGAGCGTAGCGAGATCCTGCGCCGCGCCTACGACCTGATCCTGGACCGCACGGACGAGCTGGCGCTGATCATGACCACCGAGATGGGCAAGCCGCTCGCCGAGGCCAAAGGTGAGGTGGCCTACGCCGCCGAGTTCTTCCGTTGGTTCTCCGAGGAGGCCGTCCGGATCGACGGCGGCCACACCACCACCGGTGACGGCAAGAATCGGATCATCGTCACCAAAGAGCCCGTGGGACCCTGCATCCTGGTCACGCCGTGGAACTTCCCGCTGGCGATGGGTACCCGCAAGATCGGTCCGGCGATCGCCGCCGGCTGCACCATGGTCTTCAAACCCGCTGAACTGACACCGCTGACGGCGCTGGCCCTGACCGAGATCCTCACCCTCGCCGGACTTCCCGACGGTGTCCTGAATTTGGTGACCACCGATGCGCCCGGCCCCGTCGTCGAAACCTGGATGGACAGCGGACTGGCCCGCAAGGTCAGCTTCACCGGATCCACCCAGGTCGGCAAACTCCTGCTGGAGCAGGCCTCCCGGACGGTGATGCGCACCTCGATGGAACTCGGCGGGAACGCGCCGTTCATCGTCTGCGAAGACGCCGACCTCGACAAGGCCGTCGACGGGGCGATGATGGCGAAGATGCGGAACATGGGTGAGGCCTGCACCGCCGCCAACCGGATGTTCGTGCACCGCAGCGTCGCCGGCGAGTTCGCCGCGCGACTGGCCGCGAAGATGGGCGCGCTGCGGGTCGGCGACGGCGCCGAGGACGGCACCGACGTCGGTCCGTTGGTCGAGCAGAAGGCCATCGACAAGGTCCGCGAGCTCGTCGCCGATGCCGTCAGCCGCGGTGCCGAGGTGCTCTGCGGCGGAGAGGCATCCACGGATGCCGGCTACTTCTACCCGCCGACGGTGCTCTCGGGTGTCGACCGGCGCTCGGCCCTGATGGGGACCGAGATCTTCGGCCCGGTGGCGCCGGTGATCCCCTACGACACCGAAGACGAGGTCATCGAGCTGGCCAACGCCACCCCATGGGGTCTGGTCGGATTTCTGTTCACCCAGGACATCGACCGCGGACTGCGGATGTCCGCGGGTCTGGAGGTCGGGATGGTGGGCCTCAACACCGGCCTGGTGTCCAACCCGGCGGCACCGTTCGGCGGCGTCAAACAATCGGGACTCGGCCGCGAGGGTGGGCGGGTCGGTATCGAGGAGTTCCTCGAGATCAAATACCTCGCCATTCCACGAACCTGACGGCCCGTTGGCGGAAATCCCCCGCCTGCAGGATGATTCGACAGCAGAAGGAGGTGTGACCAGATGTACCTCGGATCCCAGTTGTTCAGCGACGCCGAATACCAGACCCGGCTCGCCGGGGTGCGCACCCTGATGGACCGGCAGGGTCTGTCGGCGATCATCGTGACCGACCCGGCGAACATCTTCTATCTCATCGGATACAACGCCTGGTCGTTCTACACACCACAGATGCTGTTCGTCCCGATGGACGGGGACATGGTGTTCTTCGCACGAGAGATGGACGCCCACGGCGCCCACCGCACCACCTGGTTGCCGCCCGATCAGATCGTCGGATACCCGGAAAGCTATGTCCACCGGCCGCACGTGCATCCGTTCGACTGGGTCGCGTTCGCGCTGCGCCAACGGCATCTCATCGCCCCGGCATCGCGGGGCGGCTCGGTGGGACTGGAGATGGATTCACACTTCTTCTCCCCCAAGGCCTATCGCGCGCTGGTCAATGCCATCCCCGAGTGGAAGCTCGTCGACTGCTTCGAACTCGTCAACTGGGTGCGCTCGGTCAAGTCCGATGCGGAGATCCAGTTGATGCGCCAGGCCGGGATGGTCTGCTCGGAGGCGATGCGCGCCGCGATCGACACCATCGACATCGGGGTACGTCAATGTGATGCCGCAGCGGCCATCTCGCAGGCCCAGATCACCGGCACCGATCAGTTCGGTGGTGACTATCCGGCGATCGTCCCGATGATGCCCACCGGCGCCGCCGCCGACACCCCACACCTGACCTGGAATCAGTGGACGTTCATCAGTGGTGAGGCGGTGGTGGTGGAACTGACCGGCGCCCACAACCGCTACCACTGCCCACTGGCCCGCACGGTCTCGTTGGGTCCGGTCAACAAAGACGTGGACTACGTCGCGGGCGCCACCGCCGAAGGTCTGAACAATGTTCTCGACGCCATCGCGCCGGGTGTTGCCACCCGAGAACTGGCGTCGACCTGGAACTGGACCCTGGCCAAGTACGGCCTCGAAAAGCATTCCCGGCTCGGTTATTCCATCGGTATCGGATATCCCCCGGATTGGGGTGAGCGGACCATCAGCATTCGCACCGAGGACGAAACGATCCTCGACGAGAACATGACCTTCCACATCGTCTGCGGCATGTGGATGGACGGCTACGGATTCGAACTGTCCGAATCGGTACGCGTCAGCGCCACCGGCGTGGAAACATTCACCAGCTTCCCCAGAGAACTGATCAGGAAAGCGGGCTGATCGGAAAGTGAGAGGAAAACGCATGACCGCAACAGGACTCCCCCTCGCCGGGGCACGCACATTTCCACTCGCCGACCGGGCCAAAGATCTGGTCGGGTCGATGATCGACTCGTCGACGTCCCTGCTCGCCGCCCAGAAGCATGACATCGTGCGATTCGCCATGGGCTCGCCTGCGGACGAAGCAGTACCGGCCGACGAGTTCCGCGAGATCGCAGGCAGCATCCTCGATCACACGTCGTTCACGTATGGGGCGTCCGAAGGCGAGCCGCGGTTGCTCGACCTGCTGGTGAAATATCTTGCCGGCACACCTGATCCGGCAAGTGAGGATCGATTGGTCATCACCACCGGCGGCATGCAGGGACTCGACCTGGCCTGCAAGCTGTTCGTCGATCCGGGCGATCTGGTGATCACCGAATCACCCACGTACACCAACGGCAGTGCCACCGCGTTGTCGTACGGTGCCGAACTGCTGGAGGTCCCGGTCGACGACGAGGGCATGCTGGTCGATCAGCTCCCCGACCTCGTCGCCCGCACCGGGCGCACCCCCAAGGCCATCTACACGATCCCCAACTTCCAGAATCCCTCCGGCGTGACGTTGTCCCTCGAGCGTCGTAAAGCACTGCTCGAACTGGCCCACAAGTGGGGCGCGGTCATCATCGACGACGATCCCTATGCGCTGCTTCGCTTTTCCGGCCAGGACATCCCCACCTTCCGGACCCTGAGCCCGGACGACCCGTTGTTGTTCTCGGTGCGGACGTTCTCGAAGATCCTGGCTCCCGGGTGGCGCGTGGGCTGGATCGACGCGGACCCGGCCCTGCGCCAGTTGCTGATCAACGGCAAGCAGGCGATGGACACCTGCACCAATGTCCCGAACCAGCACATCGTCGCCGAGTACATTTCGCGCGGTGGTCTCGATGCCCATCTGGTCTCCCTGCGCGGCCTCTACCGGATTCGTCGCGACGCCATGATCTCTTCTCTCAACCAACATCTGGGAGAAGACTTCTCGACGACCAACCCGGACGGCGGCTTCTTCCTCTGGGTCACCCTGGCAGGCCGATACGCCGAGGTCGACACCCGCGAACTCTTCGAGATCGCCCTGGCGCAGGGCGTGGCCTTCATCCCCGGGCCGGCTCTGTCCCCCGGCGGTCATTTCCGCAACGCCCTGCGGTTGTGTTTCGCCTCCAGCACCCCCGAGCGCATCGACGTGGGGATCCGGCGCCTGAAGAGCGCGCTTGACCTGGCAGTGTCCGCTTCGTGAACGAGGCGGCCGTACTCGAGCTGATCGACGAGTCGGAACTCGTTGCTCTCACCCGGTCGCTGATCGATGCCGGTGGTGAGAACCCCGGAGGGACCGAGGCCCAAACCGTCGCGGTCCTCGGCCGCGCCTGCCAGGAACGAGGATTCACCGTCGAGACCCGGGAGGTGGCGCCGGGTCGTCCGAATCTGACTGCCACGGTTCCGCACTTCGGGGATCGGCCCGGGTTGATGTTGCTGGGCCACTCGGATGTCGTACCCGTCGGCGACGGATGGACCCGGCGTCCGTTCGGCGCCGGTGTCGAGGACGGGCGCGTCTACGGTCGGGGTGCCACCGACATGAAGGGCGGACTCGCGGCTGCGGTGATCGCGATGGCCGCACTCACCCGGTCCGGGGTGCACCTGCCCGGTCCGGTCCAACTGGCCTGCACCGTCGACGAGGAAGATCTCGGGATCGGGATCCGCGACTTCGTATCTCAGGGTTCCCGGTACCGGTTCGCCGGCTGCGTGGTCGCCGAGCCCACCGACCTCGAGACCGTCATCGCCTGCCGCGGGGCGTCCTACCTCGAGGTCCGGATCAGCGGCCGCGCAGCCCACTCCGGCCGCCCGGCCGATGGCCGCAACGCCATCGACGCGGCCGCGGCGGTCATCGATCTGGTTCGGACCGATCAGCGGCGGCTACTGGCCAACCCCGACCCGCTGCTGGGGTCGGGCACCTGGAACACCGGGCTCATCGAAGGCGGGCAGGGCATCTCGGTGGTGGCACCGAGCGCCACGGTGAGTTTCGACCGCAGACTGATGCCCGGTGAAGACGCCTACGACATCGCGAAGTGGTTGCGCGGAGCGATCAGCGACGCCGGAATCGACCGCGACGGCATCACGGTTGATGTGAAGGTGACGATGGCGATGCCGGGATTCCGTACCGAACGCGACCATCCCCTCGCGAGCCAGGCCGCCGGCGCCGTCACCGATGCCGGCGGCCACACCGCGATCACCGGGTGGACCGCCGCCTGCGACGGTGGCTTCATCCACCGCGATCTCGATATCCCCACCATCGTGCTCGGGCCCGGAGGACTCAACGACCAGGCCCACCGCCCCGACGAGTCGGTCTCGATCGCCGAACTGGTGATCGCCGCGAAAGCCTATGCACTCCTGGCATTACGGATGCTCTGACGAGACAATTTTCGGCACGCTGAACGGCGTTTTCGGCACGCTCGACGGATCCACCACCGAGCGGGCCGAAACCACCGCCGACCGGGCCGAAACCACCGTCGAGCGGGCCGAAATCACCGTCGACCGTGCCTTAAATGTCGTCGTGGCTCAGGGCACTTCGGGGAAGTTCACGATTGCGAGGTTGAGCGGGAGTTCGCCGGTGCGGGATTCGGGTGCGGCCGGCTTGCCCTGCAAGAACGTTCCGGTCAGATAATCGTCGGCGTCGGCGATCTGTTGCGGCGCCACCTGCCCGTCATAGTCGAAGCTCTTGAAGTTGTACGGCAGCGAATCCGATCCGAGAAGGCTCGGTCCGTCCATGAGCTGAAAGTGCAGATGCGATGCGTTGGCGTTGCCGGTGTTACCCAGCTTTCCGATGACCTGGCCTTCGGTCACCTTGTCGCCGGCCTTCACCGTCACCGATCCCGAGATCATGTGGGCGTACATCGCGTAGACGCCTCCACCGAGATCGAGGATCACGTGATTCCCGTCGACGTTCTCTGCGGTCAGCTTTGCCGCCAGCGTCGGGTCGCTCGCAGGCAACACACCCGGAGCGTTCGCCTCCATACCGTCGAGGATTGACACCACGGTGGCGTCGGCGACGGCGAGGATATCGGTGCCGTAGTCGACGTAGCTCTCGTTGCTCGTCTTGTCGCCCGTGTAGAACTCGCCCTCGTCGTTGACCCGCTTCCAGTCGATCGCGAAACGCTGACTGTTGTTCAGTTTCCCGTTGAACGACGACAGCGAACTGCGGTGCGGGAAGCCCGGCTCGCAGCAACCGTTGAGGGCAATCCAATTGGTCCCTCGCAATGGTGGAGAGATGGCCGGGACTGTCTGTGTGGACAGCGCAACGGGTGTTGTCAGGTAGTCGATGGGCCCCGGTTGCCCGAAAGCCGGTGAGGCCGCGCCCGTCCCGTACAGGTGGTGCAACAGCGCCTTCGGGGCATCATCGAGCGAGTCCAGCACAAAATCGATGAACAGGACGCGACTCTCCTGCGGCGGGATCGCGGTGTCGTCGACGGTACCGGCCGGCAGGTCCCGCAGTCGATTGCAGTCCCCGTAGTCGCAGTTCGGGTCGACCAGCGCAGTTCCGGAAAAGCTTGCGATCACCTTGGTCGGATCGGAGCCGTCCACGACATCGAACTTGTCGAGGGTGGCCGGCACCGCGGTGGCATTGGTGAGCTGCAGATCGTAGGCGACGTGGTACTTGCCGTCCGTTCCGCGGAACGGAAGCGGCGAGTTCCCGATGGTGTCCAAAGTGATTGCGGTGAACGCGTCCGGCACGGTCACACCGGGTACGGAACCGGCCGGGGGCGGCGCCGACGCACCGGTCGAATCACTGCCGGAGTCCGACGAGCAGCCGGAGGCGACCAACGCGATCGAGACCACGAGCGAGGCAATGACAGTGGGGACACGGGTGACTCTCACGACTGACTCCGATTTCTAGAAGTTGGCCGAAACATACCAGTTGGCGTTCTCGCTGAACGAAAGTCACCCAGGTACCCCGATGATGCTGATCCCATACACAGAAAACGGGGCTCGATCACCGACCGGCGATCGAGCCCCGTAGCGAAACCTTCAGTCGCTCAAACCGAATCGGAGGTTAGCTTTCGCTCGGCGGCCGTTTCGCCTCCGGGAACCTCGGTTCCACGGATCGAATATCCCGCGGTTTCCCGCAGGAACGGCAGCGCGATCATGCCGACGACACAGGCCAGCATCATGTAGCCGGCCGGGAACAGTTCCCACCCGTCGTTGGCCGTCACGGCATCGTTCACCAGCGGCGCGGTACCACCGAACGCGGCTGTGGCCACGTTGTACGAGATGGCGAATCCCGCGTACCGAACCTGCGTGGGGAACATTGCCGGGAAGGTCGCCGAAATGGTCGCCAACTGCGGGACGTACAAAAGCCCCAGCACCAGGAAACCGATGATGGCCCACGCCAAACCCTGCGCCATCAGCCAGTACATCGGGACTGCGAACACGAACAGGCCGATCAGCGAACCCCACCACATGGGTTTTCGGCCGATCTTGTCCGACCAGGCCCCAAAGAACGGAATAAAGGCCATCATCGCGAGCTGGCCGACCAAGATGACGATCGTGCCGGCCGTCTCGGACATCCCGAGGGTGGTCTTCAGGTAGGTCGGCTGATAGGCGAGCAACGTGTAGTTGGCCACGTTGAGCGCGATCACCAGACCGAACATCACCAGAATCGGCTGCCAGTAGTTCGTCAGCAGGTCCTTGAATGCCTGCCACGCCGAGCCCTCGATCTGGTTCTTGTTCTCCATCTCGATGAACACCGGGGTGTCGTTCATCTGATTTCGCAGATACAGGCCGATCAGCCCCAACGGCAGGGCGAACAGGAAGGGCACCCGCCACCCCCACTCGTACATCTGATCGTCGCTGAGGAACAAGTCCAGGACCAACACGAACGTGGTACCCACCACATACCCGCCAAGGGTGCCGACCTCGAGGAAGCTGCCGTACTTTCCTCGCTTCTTATCCGGCGCATACTCAGCCATGAACGTTGCGGCGCCGCCGTATTCACCACCGGTCGAGAAGCCCTGGACCACCCGCAACGCGATCAGCAGGACGGGAGCCCACACGCCGGCCACCGCATGGGTCGGCAGCAGGCCGATCATGGCAGTGGCGCCCGAGATGAGCAGGATGGTCATGGCCAACACTGCTTTTCGGCCGATCCGATCCCCGATCGGTCCCCAGATCATGCCACCGAGCGGACGGAGCACGAACGAGATGGCAAAACCGAGCATCGTGCCGATTGTGCCGATATCGCCAGGAAAGAAGGCCTGGGTCAGATAAGTGGTCGTGGTGGCATAGACGCCGTAGTCGTACCATTCGGTCGCATTACCGATGGCGGATGCCCCGATTGACTTGCGTAGAAGCTTCTTGCCTTCCGGTGATTCCGGATCCGGAAACCCCGGCGGTACTTCGGACGATGCCATTTTAACATTTGGGCTCATTGATAACTCCTCAAATCTGAAGACACCCAATCGATCTCGATGTCTTCGATGCCCACAAGAGAAATCTGCTTCCATGTGCTTGAAAGCAAAAGAACGTTCTTGTCTTCTGTGACATCCTCCTAAAGGGGTTGATCAGCGCCAGTCGCTGGATCAGGTATGCGAACCCGGTAGCGGATTCACGGGCACATTGGGACTCGGATCGAGGGCGGCACCGGGAAAATGCGACTCCGCACCCGGTTCGGAAATGATCCGGTTCAACCCGTCGCGCATGTGATCGATCATCACTTCATCGGCAAGCTTCATGTCACGGGCCTCGATCGCCTCGACGATTCGGCCATGTTCGGCGATCCGTTCCTGCGCCGACACATAGGTTCCGCGCATCGCCCCCAGGCACATGCGGGTCTCCACCAGGATCGTCTCGTGCAGTCGCGACAGACGCGAACTGCCGGAAAGTTCGACCAGTGCATGGTGAAAAGCCATGTCCGCATCCGCGATCTGCGGACCGTTCGGATCGTCGACATATCGCGCCATGTCGGCGACGCAACCGGCGAGAACCACTGCCGCCTCATCGGGGGTTCGCAGGATCACTTGCTCGAGGGCGGCCCGCTCCACAGCGGTCCTCGCGACGTACATGTCACGGATGTCGTCGTCGTCCATGGTGATCACGAACAACCCGCGATTTCGGTGGCTGACCAGTAGACCCTCCTGCGTGAGCCGCTGCATGGCTTCCCGAAGCGGTCCACGGCTCACCCCGAGGTCGGCGGCGAGCCCGGATTCGGTCAGCTGGAAGCCAGGTGGAAAGTCACCGTTTGCAATGGCGCTGCGCAGCTGACGTGCGATGATGGCCGGGGTCGACTCCTGGACCAGCGGTTCGAGGATCCGGGAGCGGATTGTGCGTTTGCGCACCCGGTCAGCCGGATTCATTGAATCCACTCTTGATCACCCCACCTCACACGCACCACCCACCGCTTTGGTAGATTGTCAACAATCAACGGTATCAGATCAGATGGGGAGCGACCCAGACCGGCACCGGCAGGTTGTTCCGACCACGACCGTCGCAGGCCTCCGAGCGCAGCACTGAGCTAAGCTGATCATCTAACTCAAGGCTTGAGCGATGATCGGAAATGATTGTGCCAGAGGATCTTCAACGCTCCCCAGACCCGGCGTACGCAGTCCTGGCGAACGCGATCCGCAAGCGCATCATCTCGGGTGAACTGCAGCCGGGAGCACGCCTGCCGACAGAAGCCGAACTGCGCAGCGAGTACGGTGTCGGCCAGAGCACCGTTCGCGAGGCAATTCGGTCGCTGGCCAGCCAGAACCTCGTCCACACCACTCGGGGCGTCACCGGCGGTACCTTCGTATCTGTTCCCACCATCGACCACATCAGCGCTCACATCGAAACCGGCGTCACACTCATGACCGCCGCATCGGCCGTCACCGTCGACCAACTGATGGAGGTGCGAGCGCTCATCGAGGTCCCCGCCGCCGGCGTTGCGGCCTACCGGCACACCGAAGCACAGCTGGAAGAACTACGCGCCACCATCTTCGATCCGACCGGGACCATCGGCCCGGAGACGTTCACGAAAAACCAGGGCTTTCACCTGGTGATCCTGCGCGCGGCCAACAACCCGTTGCTCGAACTGGTCACCGCCCCCGTGTTCCGGGTCCTGGGAAGCAGATTCGGCCGGGAATCGGCCCCCGAAGGTTTCTTCACGTGTGTCGCCGACGACCACGGAGCGCTGCTCGACGCCTTCGAAAGACGCGATTCGATCAGCACGATGAACCTCATGCGCCGGCATCTCGACCACCTCGGCGACGCCTACAAGCAGATGGATCTGCTGCTCACCGATCCCGATCGGCCTACGCGTTGAGGCTGATCGTCTACTCGTTCATCCTCATCACATTGAGCGGCGGCACTTTTCGCTGCCATCCGATCTGATCCTGAAGAGACTGCGCCACTGCGAACAGCACCTGTTCGCCACCCCGGGCGGCAGTGAGCTGCGCGCCGATCGGCATACCCGAGGCCGGATGAACACCGACCGGAATACTCAGCGTCGGTCCGTCGTGCAACGACCACGGATAGCTCAGTTGACCCAGTCGTCGCGACTGTGCGATCACATCGTCGCCACCGACGATGTGCGGGACGTCGACCGGAAGTGTTGGTGTCAGAACAACATCGACTTCGGCGAAGTACTCACGCATCGCACCGTGGAAATCAATCCGACGGGCAAGAGCGTGCTCTTTCGCCGTCGCCGAGATCACCAGCCCCTGTTCGATACGTTCGCGCGTTGCCTGCTGGAACTTCTCTGGATCATCCCGCAGCCGCGCCCGATGCAGGTCGGCGAGATCGGCGTAGACGATCGTGTAGACGATGTCTTGCGCATCTTCCATACCTACCAGCTGGTCACGAACAACGTTGTGTCCCAAGTCTTGGAGTATCCGTCCGCTGGCCGCGACCGCCGCCAGTATCGCGGGATCGATGTCGTCGGTGATGAACGGGACGGGCATCGCGATCCGCCATCTGTCCGGCAGGGGGACATCGGCGGTCGGCACCAACACGTCGAAGACCGCCTTGACCTGCTCCACCGACCGGGCCAGTGGTCCGACGGTGTCGAAAGACGCACTGACCGGATAGATTCCGGTGGTATCGATGAGCCCGAGCGACGGTCGCAACCCGACGACCCCGCATGCGGAGGCCGGCAACCGGATCGATCCGCCGGTGTCGGTCCCGAGCGCCACATCGACGAGGCCGGCGGCCACGGCAGCTCCCGAGCCACCACTGGAACCAGCAGGTACCCGCGCGGGGTCCCACGGATTGCGAGGGCCGCCGGCTGCCGAGTTCTGTGATGTCACCCCGACCGCAAATTCGGCCATGTTCAGGGTTGCGGTGATCTGCGCACCGGCAGCACGCAACCGCGGCACCACCGCCGCATCCGCGGTCGCCACTCGATCTGCGAAAAATACTGACGCGCAGGTAGATCGGACGCCCGCGACCTCGATATTGTCCTTCACCCCGATACGCATACCCGCGAGCGGGCCGTCGACATCGGGTGTCGGATCAATCCAGGTGATCACCGAATTGACGGTGTCGGTGATCGAAGGGGCCTCGCGGGCGGTGCCGGCTTCGTCGCCGGCACCGCCCTGCGAGAGATTCAGCTCGCCACCTTGGCATCGCGCAGTGTGGCGGTCGCCGCGTCGTCGACAACCCACTTCTCGGTGTCGACGACAACGCCGTAGTCGCGACGGGCTTCTTCGGCCGTGAGGTACTCGTCCCAGACGTCCGACAACACCGCGAAGGCGTCCCGTTCGAAAGGATCACCGAATCCGCCGCCGGAGGGCATCTTGATCTCGAGGGTCTCCCCCGCCCGGATGACTTCCTGGGTGACCTTGGAGTACAACACCTCTTCCCGATCGGTCCCCGGGTTGCGGGTGAACGATCCGGACGTTCCGTTGAAGCCACCGAGGGCTCCGGCGGGTGGGTCGTTGCGGTTGTCGGCTTCCGAGCCGAGGAACGTGTCGGTCTCCATCAGCCACGTACGCACGCTGCCGATGCCACCGCGCCACTTGCCCGGCGCCGGGGCCTCGTCGCGGAGTTCATAGCGCTCGGCACGCATCGCGTGGTTGAGCTCGAGTTCCTCGATCGGGTTGTTCCGGGTGTTCGCCATCAGCGTGTCGACGGCGTCCATCCCGTCCTTGCCGTTGCGCGCACCGTAGGAGCCCTCGTTGATCTCGATGTAGACCCAGTACGACTCACCGTCGGCGGCCACACCCGAATAGGCGATGGCACACAGCGCAGCCGACGAACCGGCGATCGCCCGGTCCGGAAGTACCGGCGCCAGTGCGAGGTTGATCGAGTCGAAGATCCGGTTGACCTGAGAGAACCGCGCAAAACACGATGCCGGGAAGTCCGGGTTGAAGATCGTGCCCTCGGGCGCGTATGCCTTCACCGGCCGGAAGCAGCCGTCGTTCTGCGGGACGAACTCCTCGGTCAGCTCCTCGTCGAGCAGGATGGTCCGGATTGCGCTGACCGCCACCGGCAGCACCGAACCCTCGAACGGGACGTTGAAGGCCGTGGGGACCTGCGGGTTGGACCCGGTCAGGTCGATCAGGACGTTGTCGCCATCGACCTGCACCCGGACCGCAACTGCCACCGGTTCGCCGCGATTCTTGCCGTCATCGTCGAGATAGCCGACGGGAGCCTCGTAGCTGCCGTCGGGGATCTCGCGGATCTTGGCGCGCAGCATGGACTCCGAGTAGTCCATCCACCGCTCGGCAGCACTCATCACCACGTCGAGGCCGTACTTCTCCAGCAGCTCGACAAAACGCTTCTCACCGATGCGCGAGCAGGCGATCAACGCTTCGAGATCGCCGCGGTTCTGTTCGGGGGTGCGGACGTTGTCCAGGATGTGCTGGATCAGCATCTCGTTGCGGACGCCGGCGTCATAGATCTTCATCGAGTCCATGAGCTTGCCCTCGGCCCAGACGTCGACGACATCCATGCACAGGCCCGGGAAGTTGCCGCCGATATCCGAGACGTGCCCGGTGCAACCGGCGAAACCGATGTGCTGACCCTCCCAGAAGATCGGGATGACCACACCGTAGTCCGGCGAGTGCGCCGCACCGTGGTACGGATGGTTGTGCAGGACAACATCACCCGGGTTGTACGTGCCGGCCAGCTTGCGGTTGATGCCGCGGATGTAGGCCGGGATCGAACCGCAGTGCATCGGGGTCGAATCCGATTCGCACAGTTCACGTCCGTTGACATCGAAGATGCCGGCACCGAGGTCCTCGGATTCCCGGATCAGGCTGGAGTACGCCATCCGGTAGAGCACCTGGGCCATTTCCTTGGCCATCGAGTTCAGGGCACCGCCGATCACGCGCAGGGTGATCGGGTCGACCTCGACATCGTTCCAGGTGCGGTGGCCCTCAGCTGCCAGCGAGACACCGGTTTTGGGCATCAGGGTCTTGGCCATGTCAGGAGTTCCTCTCGATGATGATGTGCCCGACGGCGTCGACCGTGGCCCGCTGGCCGATGCCGACAATGGTCGTCGAGTCGAACTGTTGCACGATCGCCGGACCCTCGAACACGTTGCCCGCCTTCAGCAGTGCGCGTTCATAGATCGGTGTCTGCACCCATTCGGGGTCGGCGTTCTCCGACTTCCAGAACAGCGCCCGGGTGGTGGTGGCGATCGCGGCGCTGGCGTCGGCGTCACCCTTTTCGATCTCGGCGATACGTACGTGCTCGACCGCACCGACACCGGTCACGCGAATGTTGACCAGCTGCACCGCTTTGTCGTCGAACCGCTGCGAGTACGTGCGTCCGTGCGCTTCGTGGAACGCCTCGGCCGTTGCTTTCACCCACGCCTCGTCGATGTCGCCGTCCGGCGCGATGACGCGGAGTTCGTAACCCTGTCCCACATAACGGCAGTCGACACTTCGCTCCAGCGAGATGTCGTCGTCACTGATGCCGTCGGCCTTCAACTGGGCCACCGCGTCCGTCGCCAGGCGGTCCATCTGGGTGCGGAGCAGCTCGAGATCAGGCTCGTCCGAGGATGTCCAGACCGTGGTCGGCACCTCGTACCGGATGTCGGTGGTCAGCAGTCCCACCGCAGAGGTGATGCCGGGGTGACCGGGGATGATCACGCGTGGGATGCCGAGCTGGTCGGCGATCTGCCATGCGTACAGCGGTCCGGCACCACCCTCGGCGATCAACGAGAAGTCGCGTGGGTCATACCCTTTGCGCACCGAGTGCAGGCTGATGGCCTCGGTCATCGAGTGGGCGAGGATCTTGAAGATGCCCATCGCGGCGTGTTCGACGTCCGAGCCGAGCTTGTCGGCGATGTGGGTCTTGACCGCTTCGGTGGCCAGCTCGGGCTTGATCGCCATGGTCCCGGACAGGAAGCTGTCTTCCCGCAACCAGCCCATCACGACCATGGCGTCGGTCGATGTGGGTTCGGTACCGCCGCGGTTGTAGCAGGCCGGTCCGGGCACGGCGCCGGCGCTGCGGGGACCGACCCGGAACATGCCGCCCTCGTCGATGGTGGCGATCGACCCGCCACCGGCGCCGATGGTGTCGACCTCGGCCATCGGGACCATCGCGTGGTAATCGCCGACCTGGGTGTCGAGCAGGTGCTTCATGCGCAGCTTGCCGTCGGGTGCCACACCGATGTCCGCGGACGTGCCGCCGACGTCGAGGGTGATGACGCTGGGATAACCCGACGCCTTGCCGATCGCGCAACCGCCGAGAAGACCCGCAATAACGCCGCTGGTCAGCAGCGACACCGGAATGTCACTGGCGCTGCGCGAGGTGACCAGGCCTCCGGCCGACGTCATCAGGTGCACGTCTTCGCCGACCTGTGCGGCCTTGGCCTTGGCAGCGAGGTTCGCGATGTACGTCGAGGTCTTGGGACCGACGAACGCATTGAGTGCGGTGGTGGAGAACCGCTCGTACTCGCGGTACTGCGAGGCGACCTCGCTGGAGAGCGAGATGAACACACCGGGGTACTCCTCGGTGATGATCTCCTTGACGCGCTGCTCGTGTACCGGGTTGCGGTAGGCATGCAGGAAGGCGACCGCGATCGCCTCGACACCGCGTTCGCGCAGGAGCCGGGTCTCCCGCCGGACGGCGTCCTCGTCGAGGGGCGTCAGGATGTTGCCTGCGGCGTCGATCCGCTCGGCGACGGTGCGGCGGTTGCGACGCGGCACCAGCTGCCACTTCTGCCAGGGCAGATCCTGGTAATTCGAGTAATTCAGGGGCCGCTTCTTGCGGGCGATGTGCAAGATGTCGCGGAAGCCGTCGGTGGTGATCATGCCGACGTCACTGCCGTTGTGTTCGAGAACGATATTGGTCGCCACGGTGGTGCCGTGAAAGAACATCTCGATATCGGACGGGACGAGCCCCGCACGCTTGGCGAGTACCTCGATACCGTCCATCGTCCCGATCGAGGGGTCGTGGTTGGTCGACGGCGTTTTGTGCACGGTGACGTTTCCGTCGTCGTCCCACAGCACGAGGTCGGTGAACGTGCCACCGACATCCACTCCAATACGTTTCATGGAAATCCATTCTCTCAACTGCGCTCACCGACCACGCCAGGGCTGGATTCGGTCTCGTCTCTGCATGCGAACCAGAGTCCAAAACCGAAGTCACTGTGACCTCGGCCATGCCGGCCTCTGGTCCACATCCTGCAATACCTCGGAACTTTTCGCTAGTCTCAAACGATAATTCGCAGCAAACCGCCAGGTTTCGCACCTTGACGGCTACATACATCTGATGTTTAGCTCGAGAGGGCGGGCCGCGCTCGGTGCCGTGCCCGCAAACAAGGAGGCAATGTGACGGTCCATCCCGCAACCCTGGGTCGGTTCTTCGAGGACTACGAGATCGGGGACACCTACCAGCACCCACTCGGGCGAACGATCACCGAAACAGACAACGCCTGGATCACCTGCCTCTCGATGAACACGAATCAGAACCACTTCAACAGCCACCTGGCCGCACAGAATCCGATCACCGACGGGCAGATCATCGTCAACTCCGGACTGACCATCGCCGTGGTACTCGGGTTGTCGGTCATCGACATGAGTCAGAACGCCGTTGCGAACATGGAGTTCACCGACGTCAAGCTCAGTCATCCGGTCTACGTCGGTGACACCCTGTATGCGGAGAGTGTCTGCACCGGGCTGCACAAATCGAAGAGTCGCCCCTACGCCGGCGTCGTCTCGATGATCACCCGGGGTGTGAACCAGGACGGCAAGGTCATCATCTCGTGGAAGCGTTCGGTGATGGTCGCAACCCGCGAGAGCGGAATCGGTCAGGGCTACTTTCCCGAGGTCGAGGGGGAATCGTTGGCCTCACTCGCCGAGGCGATGAAGAACGAGGGAACGCAGTGAAGCCACTCGAAGACGTCCGCATCATCTCGCTCGAGCAGTACGGTGCGGGACCGTTCGGCAGTGTCCATCTCGCCGATATGGGTGCGGACATCGTCAAGATCGAGGACCCGAGCGTGGGCGGCGACGTGGGCCGTTATGTCCCGCCCTACAACAAGGGTGAGGATTCGCTGTTCTTCGAGACCTTCAACCGCAACAAACGGAGCATCTCGCTCGATCTGACGACCGATGCGGGTCGGGCGGTCTTCGAAGATCTGGTCCGGACCAGCGACGCGGTCTACTCGAACCTGCGCGGTGACGTACCGGCAAAGCTGCGGATCCGATACGAGGACCTCAAGCACCTCAACCCGGCCATCGTCTGCTGCAGCCTGACCGGCTTCGGGATGACCGGTCCCCGCGCGAACGAACCCGGCTATGACTACATCCTGCAAGGCCTGGCCGGCTGGATGAGCCTGACCGGCGACCCCGAGGGCCCACCCACCAAATCCGGACTCTCCCTTGTCGATTTCTGCGGCGGGTACATCGCCGCGCTGAGCCTGATGGTCGGATTGCATGCGGCCCGCCGCGACGGCGTCGGCGGGGACTGTGACCTCTCGCTCTACGACACCGCGATCTCGATGCTCACCTATCCCGCCACCTGGCATCTGAACGCCGGTTACGAGCCCGTCCGGACCAAGAACTCCGCTCATCCGTCGCTGGTGCCGTTCCAGGCATTCGAGGCCTCCGACGGCTGGCTGGTCGTCGGCTGCGCCAAGGAAAAGTTCTGGAACCGGCTCATCGAGGCCATCGGCCTACCCGAACTGGGCAACGACCCGCGATTCGAATCCTTCACCACCCGAGGCGAATACAAGGACGACCTGCTGCCCATCCTCGAGAAGCGATTTGCCGAGAACACCGTGGACCACTGGCTGGCGCTGCTCACCCCCGCCGGCGTGCCCAGCGGACCGATCAACGACGTGGCGCAGGCCCTGCGGGAACCGCACACCATCGCGCGTGGACTCATCGCAAAGACCGAGCATCCGGTCTGGGGTGAGATCGAGCAGGTCGTCTCGCCGGTTCGTTTCGGTACCGAGGAGATCACGCATCGCCGGGCCCCGCTGCGGGGTGAGCATTCCGCCGACGTCCTCGCCGCACTCCCCGGGTACTCCGCCGAGCGCATCGCCGAACTGGCCAAGGCGGGGGCTTTCGGCCCGGACACCGAGATCGCATCGCGATGATCGGCCAACAACTGGCCGACTGGGCAGCCGGCCTCCGTCACTCCGACATCCCCGATGAAGTTCGTCACGAGGCTGCACGGCATCTGATGGATGGGATCGGAAATGGCATCGCTGCAAGGCAATTCGGCGACGGTGACGCCGGGCTGACCGTCGCCCGTGAGCTCGGCGGACCACCACAGGCGCATCCGCTCGGAGACCGGACCGCGATCTCCGCGCCCGCGGCCGCGTTTGCCGGCGGAGTCCTGATGCACGCACTGGACTTCGACGACACCCACGCCGGCGCGTTGGTGCACCCCACCGTGGTGGTCGCCCCGACCGCCCTGGCCGTGGGAGAACAACTCGCGTCGTCGGGCATCGAGGTGCTCAGCGCAGTCACCGTGGGCCTCGAAGTCGCCTGCCGGATCGGCGCCGCTGCACCACATGCGTTCCACGCCCGAGGACTTCATGCCACCGGCATGGTCGGACCGCTCGCCTCGGCCATCACCGCCGCTCGGCTGCACCTGTTCTCCGGAGCTCGCACAGCACATGCCCTCGGGATCGCCGGATCGTCGTCCAGCGGGCTGTTGGAGTTCCTGGAAACCGGCGACAACACAAAGATCGTGCACCCGGGCTCGGCCAACCTGAACGGAATCCTGGCGGTGCGGCTGGCCGCTCAGGGTGTCACCGGACCGGCATCAGTACTCGAAGGACCCCGCGGACTCTTCGCGGCCCTGGCCGGTAGGGCACCGGATACCGACGCCCTCATCGGCGACCTCGGGACCACCTGGCAGGCCGGCAACATCGGGATCAAGCCGTACCCCAGTTGCCAGCTGATGCACGTCTCCCTCGACGCGGTTGCCGCCGCACTCGTCGACCGGTCGCTCGATCCGGGGGCCGTCGAATCGATCGTGCTGCACGTCCATCCCGACAGCGCTCCCATCGTCTGCCCGCCCGAGGCCGGAAAGCGCTTACCCCGAACGATTTACGATGCGAAGTTCGACCTGCCATGGAGCGCCGCCTCCCTGATCCATGATGGCAGCGTCACCCTCGGGACGTACTCTGATACCGCCATCGCCCGCGCCGACGTACTGCAGACCGCAGCCAAGGTGGTTGTCCAGATCACCGAGACGACAGGGCCGGCCGCGGATGCACCGGGCCACGCAGAGATCCGCCTCGCCGACGGCAGCACGCTGATCGGTGACGTCGCGGGCAGTCGCGGCACCACTGCAGTCCCGATCTCCGACGCCGACCTCATCGCGAAATTCGTCCAGAACTGTGGCAATCACCCTGCCGCACAAGAATTGGCCGAGTTCCTGCTCCACCTCGACGATGCGCCGTCGTTGCACCCCCTGACCACGTCGGCCGCCGACATCGTCGTCGATCTTCGCTGACCACCACTTCTTTCAGACCAGGAGCACCATGGACTTCACCTTCACCCAGGAACAGAACGATTTCCGGGCCGCATTGCGCCAGCTTGTCGACAAGCAGATCATCCCGGTCGCCAACGAGTGGGAGCGCTCGGGTCGCTATCCCACCGAAATCGTCGAACACCTCAAGGCGATGGGCCTTTTCGGCATCACGACTCCCGAGGAATACGGCGGCCTGGCGCTCGACATGGTCTCGTTCACCCTGGTCTACGAGGAGATCGCCCGCGGCTGGATGGGTATCGCCGGCATCCTCGGCAGCCACAACCTCTCGTGCTGGATGATCGCCAAGCACGGCACCGAGGCCCAGAAGCAGCAGTGGCTACCCAGACTCGCCAGCGGTGAATGCCGCACCGGCATCGGCCTGACCGAGCCCGGCGCCGGCACCGACCTACAGGGCATCACCACCACCGCCACCAAAGACGGTGACCACTACGTGGTGCGTGGCATGAAGACCTGGATCACCAACGCCCGCCACGCCGATGTGTTGCCGGTCCTGGTCAAGACCGATCCGACCACCACCCCCGCCCACAAGGGCATGAGTCTGCTGCTGATCGACACCACATCCAACGGCTTTGACGTCCAACGGGATATGGGCAAACTGGGCTACAAGGGCACTGAGTCCTGCGAGATCCTGCTCGACGACGTCCGCGTCCCGGAAGATGCACTGCTCGGCGGGATCGAGGGCCGCGGCCTGCAGCAGGCGCTGTCCGGGCTGGAGATCGGCCGCCTGAACATCGCCGGCCGCAGCGTGGGTATCGCGCAGGCCTCCTACGACGCCGCGCTCACCTACGCGCGCGAGCGCACCGCGTTCGGCAAGCCGATCGCTGACTTCCAGGCGATCCAGCTCAAACTCGCCGACATCGCCACCCAACTGCAGGCCGCGCGCCTGATGACCTATTGGGCGGCATCCAAAGCTGATTCGGGTGCCCGGATCGACATGGAGGCCGGCATGGCGAAGTACTTCGCCTCCGAAACCGCCATCACCGCCAGCCTCGAGACGATGCGCGTACACGGCGGCTACGGCTACTCCACCGAGTTCAACGTCGAGCGCTTCTACCGTGACGCACCACTGATGTCGATCGGCGAAGGCACCAACGACATCATGCGCACTGTCATCGCCAAGGCACTCGTCGCCGGCCACGGGTCCATCGGATGACCACGAGCGCCCGGTCGTACCTCTATGTGCCGGGCAACCGGCCCGACCGGTTCGACAAAGCCCTGGGGTCCGGTGCCGACGCGATCGTCCTCGATCTCGAGGATGCAGTTGCACCGGCCGACAAGCAGAGGGCGTTCGTCGATGTCGAACGCTGGCTGTCCGGTATCGAGTCCCACCCCTGCCCAATCTGGATCCGCGTGAATGCCGGGGATCGGCAGGCCGACGAAGTCGCAATGGCTGTCCGGGCGGGTGCAGACGGTCTCTTCGTGCCGAAATGCGATGACGTGCAGGCGCTTGTCCTGCTGGACTATGACCTGGTCCGGTTGGAGAACGAATACCAGCGCACACCTCTGGCGGTGTCGCCCCTATTGGAGACGGCACAGGGCATTCTCAACGCCGCGGCCATCGCCGCCGCGCCGCGGGTGGCGTTCCTGCAGATCGGCGAAGTCGACCTGGCCGCTGATCTGGATCTGGAACCCGGCCCCACCGGCGAGGAACTGCTGTGGGCGCGATCGCGGGTTGTGATCGCGTCGGTGGCGGCGAAAATCCTGTCCCCGCTCGGGGCGGCATCTGCGAACATCCGCGATACCGACGTGTTTGCCGACGAGACCCGTCGGTTACGCCGGCTCGGCTTCTTCGGCCGCGCCTGCATCCATCCCTCGCAGATCGCGGCCGTTCACACCCTGAACACCCCGTCACAGCGGGACGTCGATGCGGCAACGGCAATCGTGCAGGCACTGGAGAGTGCCGACAGTGGAGTCGCGACCGACGCCCAGGGGAATCTGATCGATGAGGCCGTCGCACGGTCGGCCCGGAGAGTTCTCGAACGGGCCTCGAACTGACCGACGGGATCTACCCCGGCTTTGTCACGCGGGGTCAGCGGTGATCGACAGCCCGACGGTCCCGCCTTTGCCGCGCCGCAGCAGGCTGGCCTTCACGGTGATCCAGCCGAGGATGCCGTATTTCTTGATCACGACGTCGCGGACGTGGTCGGTGCCGGCCTGATCCAGGACGGTGCCGGTCCCGCGAACCGGTTCGCCGTAGGTCTTCTTGCCGCGTGCATCGCACGCCTGCACGATCACGGCCGGGTTGCGGCGCAGACGTTTGACCTTCCAGGAGTCGGCGACGGTCCACATCAATAGCGCCTCGCCATCGAGCGCGGCCCACAGCGGCGTGGCCACCGGGGTACCGTCTTTGCGAAAAGTGGTCAGTTGCACGTACTTTGCGTTGCCTGCTTGCCCAAACGGTGTGGTCATCGGAATCCTTCGGTAGCCCTGTTCCACTGATGCTACGGGTTCGGTGTCAGGCGACCCGTCCGAAGAGGGATTGCGGAGCGGGGCTCGGCCGCGTAATCCACGATGCCGACATCTCGCAGTGTCGCCCAGGCACCTGTCGGCCGGATTTGTTGCGGTTCAGATGTTTCGGGCTATCTCACAGAAAGTCTTGTAGGTGGCTTTGAGGGTCTCACCGGCCGCTGCCGAGTCGGCGACCTCACCGGAGCGCCCGCACCGCCAGGTATCGAGCGAGATGTGCATGAGCGACATGAACACTGACACGATGACCCGCACCCGCGGATCGTCGGCGTCGGTGTTCATGCGCTGAGCGACCATGTCGGTGATGCTGCGGAACTTCTTGTCGCCGAGCTCGATGCTCCGCGCATTCACCGACGGCGCGTTCTGGATGATCCGGTTCATCGTCTCGAACCGGGTGAGGTCGCCGGCGCCGACCGGACACTGCCCCCCGAGGATCTGCACCTGCGCGTTGACCAACGCCTCGATCTCGTTGCCGGTGACCGGCTGGGCGTCGAAAGCCGTCACCATCGAGGCGATCATGTCTTCGATCGGGGCGAGCACCACGTCTTCTTTCGTGGCGAAATACCGGTTGAATGTACGTGGGGAGATGTCGGCAGCATCCGAGATCTGATCAACGGTGGTGGCCTCGAAGCCCTGCTGATCGCATAGTTCGAGCGCCGCCGCGATCAGCCGATCGCGCGTCTGTAGCTTCTTTCGTTCCCGAAGACCGGCCTTGACCTGGCCCGTTCCGGCTTCCGCAAGTGTCACGTCCACATGATAACCCCGCGCAGGCACCTTTTCGCAGACCCCGCCAATTGACCATGTCCGAATTTTGTCTCTTGACGACTTCTGTCTGAGCCTGCCACTATTGGTCCAGCGTTGATTTACATGCCGTTTTCGTCAGCCCTCTAGATTTGAGGATCTCGTGGCTTCATCCGACACCGCCATCTCCAAAGAACTCCCCGACCCCACAACAACCACCCCGACCGCCGACCCGCGCCGCTGGTTGGCACTGGTGATCATCGCACTTGCACAGCTCATGGTGGTACTCGATGCCAGCATCGTGACCATCGCATTACCTTATGCCCAAGCCGATTTGGACATTTCGGACGCAAACCGCCAGTGGGCCCTGACGGCCTACACGCTGATGTTCGGTGGCCTGCTCCTCCTCGGCGGACGAATGGCCGATTACCTGGGACGCCGCCGAATGTTCCTGATCGGCCTCGCCGGATTCGCCGCATCGTCGGCCATGGCCGGGTTCGCCTGGGACGCGATGTCCTTCTTCGCCGGACGCGCCCTGCAAGGCGTGTTCGCGGCGATCCTCGCACCGGCAGCCCTGTCGCTGATCACCGTCACCTTCATCGAACAGAAGGAACGCGCCCGCGCCTTCGCCGTGTACGCAGCCGTCTCCGGAGGTGGAGCAGCCATCGGTCTCATCGCCGGCGGCGCACTGACCGAGTACCTGTCGTGGCGCTGGACCCTGCTGATCAACACCCCGATCGCCATCATCGCCGCCGTCGGCGGGTTGCTGCTGGTGATCCGCGACCGACCCTCCAAGCGAACCGGCGGATATGACCTGCCCGGCGCGGTCACCGTGACCCTCGGCCTGATCAGCCTGGTGTACGGATTCACCAAGGCGGCCGAATCGGGCTGGGGCGCAACGACGACCATTCTGCTGTTCGTCGCCGCCGCCGTCTTGCTGGCCGCATTCGTGACCATCGAGGTCCGCACTCCCAATCCACTGCTACCGCTACGCATTCCCGGCGAGATCAGCAGGGGCGGTGCCTATCTCGTCGCGTTCATCACCCCGACGGCCATGTTCGCCATGTTCCTGTTCCTGAGCTACTACTTCCAGAACACACTCGGCCACCCGCCGTTGTGGGCCGGCGTCCTGTTCCTGCCGTTCCCGATCACCGTCATCATCTCGGCCGGCTTCGCCAGTTCTCTGCTGCCGCGCTTCGGTCCCCGACCGTTGCTGATGCTGGGCACCGCCCTCGGCACAGCAGGCTTCCTGTACCTGGCGCAGCTGGACTCGGACTCGACCTGGGCGGTGCATGTCCTGCCCAGCGAAATCCTGATCGCGTTCGGCATGGGCCTGGTGTTCGTGTCGTCGCAATCGACGGCGCTTCATCGCATCAAGGAGTCGGACTCCGGCGTGGCCAGCGCGTTGTTGAACACCTCCCAGCAGGTGGGCGGGTCGGTCGGCGTTGCACTCTTGAGCACGATTGTGGCGCAGGCCTTCTCCGGACACAGCGGCTCGGCCATGACGCAGGACCCGGCCACGGGAGCACCGGTCCCGGTCGATCCGGCCGCATTCACCGAGGCCAACATCTACAGCTACGACGTGGCGTTCTACTGGGGCGCGGGATTCATGGTCCTGGCGTTCCTGGTCTCGACCTTCATGATTCGGATGGGCCGTCACTCACTGGGTGACGAACCACAGAACGCGGCGGTCGTCGCGGCCTGAGGACCTTTTTCTGCGGAGAACCGGGTCGCCGCCTTCGGGCGCGGCCCGGTTTTCTCTTGTCGGCTGTGCGCACCCGGTAGGTTCGGTCCTTGACCCTCACACAGTGTCAGGTTGCAGCGTGGAGACCGCCATGATCACCATCGGAGATTTTGCCAAGCTCGGCCGGGTATCGGTCCGAATGCTGCGACACTACGACTCGATCAGGCTGCTCACACCGTCACGCACCGACCCGCACAGCGGCTACCGGTTCTACGAGGTGAACCAGCTCGAACGACTCAACCGCGTTGTTGCGCTGAAGGATCTGGGTCTGCGCCTCGACGAGGTACGTCAGATCGTCGACGACGACCTCACCGGTTCCGACCTGCGGGCAATGTTGCGTCTGCGCCAGGTGGAACTCGAATCGCAGATCCGGCATGACCAGCATCGCCTCGCCCGAGTAGAAGCCAGACTCCGACTCATCGAAGGAGAAGAAGGCGTGTCCGAATCCATCATCACCACCAAAACCGTTGCACCGACCAAGAACGTGGGATTGCGAGCGGTGGCCGCCAGCACCACCACCGAGGACATCGGGCCGACCATCCGTGAGTTGTACCCTCGCGTCGGCGAAGCGCTCCGCGCCGCGCGCGAGACTCCGGTGGGACCGCCGCTGGCCTACTACTCCCCCGCACCCGAGGAATCCGAGGATGCGGTGTGGATCCATGCCACGATGCCCGTCCTGTCCGGTTCGGTACCCGGCCTCGACACCTTCGAGATCCCGGGCGGAGAAGTCGCCTCACTGATCCATCACGGGGAGATGGACACGATCGACGCGTCGTACCAAACCCTCAACCGCTGGGTCACCGATCAGGGATTCACCCTGACCGGACAGGGCCGAGAGATCTACCTGGAAATGGCTGACAAGCAAACCCACTGGGTCACCGAAGTCCAGGTCGACTTCGTCCGCTGATCAGCACTTTTCGCCGGGCCGCCCAGCCTCGTCGGGGGTGCCCGGCGAATCCGGCGGCTGGACGCCGCACTCGAGTTCACGCTGTTTCAGCTGCGCAATTCGACGGATACGCATTGCCTCCCGAGCCTCGCGAAGCGCCTCGTCGGGGTGGTGCGCCCGGTTGACCATGGGCTTTCTTTCCGGATCGATGAATACCGGCGGAATCCACGCACACCGACCCGCATCCGGTCCTTCTGTCAACATGACCGTCTGCCATTGATTGACCCCCGGACCGATCAGCTTGTGATGCTGCGGACATGCCGGTGCCTCGTTGAAGATATCGGTGAACCCACCGAGCACCCATTCCAAAATGTGATGGGCTTCGGCCCACATCGCCGGATTCGAACATCCTGGCGTCGAGCAACCGCGATGAGCAGCGAACATCGCCAGCCGCTGCGACTCGCTCGCCAACCGACGCGCCCGCCCGTAGTACAGGATCTCGTTCGAGTGATTCTTGAAGATCGCCAACGATTTGTCGCTGCGCACAGCGAGTTCCACAGCATCACCGATGGGCAGAATCGTTCCGGTCGACGTATACGCCACACCTGATCCGTACGGCCGCACCGGACTCCGGCTTCCAAGTGGCACAAGTTCGCCCGATCGGGTCCTGCTCGGCTCCAGCACCTCCGGCTCGAGAACCTCCACCGATTCCGATTCCGATTCAGGCTCCGGCTCCGGCTCCGGATGCGACTCGTCCGGTACCTCGGCATCGGCCTCGGCAACACCGTCGTCGCGTTCATCGATGTCGATGACCACACCGGCGCCGTCAGGTGAGGACCGCAGCGATTCGTCGAGCTGATCTTTCGTCATCGAGATGATCACCTGCACCGGCAGACCACGGTGCGATCTGCCGAGCTGACCGGACTCGATCAAATACAGCAGCGCGGCCTTCAACGCATCATGGTTGCGCTGCGCCTGACTGCGAATGTCATTGTCAGCAGCGGCCTGCAGGATGTCTTTGTCCAGGGCCGGGTCGTCCACCGCGCCCGACGGGGACAGCGGGTCACCAGGATTGTTCATCCCTTTCGCGGCCCAGACGGTCAACATCACGTCCAGCAGGGCGCGCGTCACCGGGTCCAGATGGCCGGTGATCTTCGACATCAAGTTCGTGGACTGATTGCCCAGGCTCAGACCGCGATGGCGGGCGCGGTCCGCATCGTCGGTCAACGTACCGTCGGGATCGAGATACTCGACGATCCGCTCACCGATCCGCTCCACTTCTGGCGGGGTGTACCGCTGGCACAACTCCGCCATCGCGGCCTCGGTGTTCTCCCGCCTTTCCGCATCGACCTTCGCGGGGATCTTGGCCATCACGTCCAACACGATCGCCGCATGCTCGAGATCGATCGCTCCGTCCCGCAACGCCGCCGCTGTCTCCGGATACCGCGGTTCGACGATCTCGCCGCTGGGCGTCACCGATGCGGTCAGAGCGTCCATTTGCCTCCAGCCGTTTACGGGCCGCCCCGGGCCGCAACCGCAACAGGTGTTTGAGCATCGCCACCGGCGACCCGAAACCCACCTTCGAAAAAGCCCGCCGCACAGCAACTTCGCGCAATACCGGCAAAGCTGCGGCCTGCAGTCTTCGCGTCGAGGTTTCGATCCGCTGCAGCACCCGCACGCAGTCTTCATCAGACAGCGGCGTCAAATCCGTTGTGGCGATGCGCTCGACAGCCGCCTCGAGCTCGAGCAGGGCAGCATGCGTCGGCATGTCGATTGCGAACTGATCAGACACCCCGGACCCCCCAGCCCCTGTGAACGAACGCGAAAGCGCTTGAAGAGAAGTGTAGCCCCAAAATGCCGAGTAATCAAACGTATGTTCGAACTGATCGAGAGTGTCAATCCTCGTGTCCGCAACAAGCGAGAACCCCTACACCGTTGCGGTGCAGGGGTTCTCGTTCAAATAGTCAGCCAGGTCAGCCGACGACCAACGTCTCGCCATCGTCGCTGGTGGTCACCGGGACAACGTCGCCGTCGGCGATCTTGCCGGCCAGCAAGGCCCGGGCCAGCTGGTCGCCGATCGCCTGCTGCACCAACCGGCGCAGCGGGCGGGCACCGTAGAGCGGATCGAATCCGCGGGTGGCGAGCCACTTCTTGGCGTCCTCCGAGACCTCCAGCTGCAACCGACGCTGTGCCAGGCGCTTGCCCAGCTGGCCGAGCTGGATGTCGACGATCGACACCAGTTGTTCGGCGGTCAGCGAGTCGAACACCACGACGTCGTCGAGTCGGTTGATGAACTCCGGCTTGAACGCCGCCCGGACGGCCGCCATCACCTGGTCCTTGTCGCCACCTGCTCCCAGGTTGGACGTCAGGATCAAGATGGTGTTGCGGAAGTCGACCGTGCGGCCCTGACCATCGGTCAGCCGTCCCTCGTCGAGCACCTGCAGCAGGATGTCGAACACGTCCGGATGTGCCTTCTCGACCTCGTCGAACAGCACCACCGTGTAGGGGCGGCGTCGAACGGCCTCGGTCAACTGGCCACCGGACTCGTAGCCTACGTAGCCGGGAGGAGCACCCACGAGCCTTGCCACACTGTGCTTTTCGCCGTACTCGCTCATGTCGATGCGAACCATGGCGTGTTCGTCGTCGAACAAGAACTCGGCAAGAGCCTTGGCCAACTCGGTTTTACCGACGCCGGTCGGTCCGAGGAACAGGAACGAGCCCAGCGGCCGGTTCGGGTCGGCGACACCGGCGCGAGCACGACGAACCGCGTCGGACACCGCCTCGACGGCCAGCTTCTGGCCGACGACCCGAGATCCGAGTTCGTCTTCCATCCGCAGCAGTTTCGCGGTCTCACCCTCGAGCATGCGGCCGGCCGGGATACCCGTCCAGGCGGAAACCACCTGTGCCACATCGTCAGGGCCGACCTCTTCCTGCAGCATCACGTCGCCGGTCGGGTCTGCACCCGACTTCTCCATGGCGGCAGCGAGTTCCTTTTCCAGGGTCGGGATGGTGCCGTACCGCAGTTCGGCTGCCCGGCCCAGATCCCCATCGCGCTCGGCCCGCTCGGATTCACCGCGCAGGTTTTCGAGGCGTTCCTTGAGGTCGCGGACCGAGTCGATCGCGTTCTTCTCACCCTGCCAGCGCGCGGAGAGCTCGTTGAGCTTCTCTCGCTGGTCGGCCAGCTCCTGACGGAGCTTGTCGAGGCGGATCTTCGACGCGGCGTCGGATTCCTTCTCCAACGCGACCTCTTCGACTTCGAGCCGACGCACGATGCGCTCGACCTCGTCGATTTCGACTGGGCGCGAATCGATTTCCATCCGGAGCCGAGATGCTGCCTCGTCGACCAGGTCGATGGCCTTGTCGGGCAGGAACCGCGACGTGATGTAACGATCACTCAGTGTTGCGGCGGCGACCAGTGCGGAGTCCGTGATCCGGACGCCGTGGTGCACCTCGTACCGTTCCTTGAGTCCACGCAGGATGCCGATGGCGTCTTCAACCGACGGTTCGCCGACGTAGACCTGCTGGAAACGCCGTTCCAGGGCGGCGTCTTTCTCGATGTACTGACGGTATTCGCTGAGTGTGGTGGCACCCACCAGCCGCAGTTCACCGCGGGCGAGCATCGGCTTGATCATGTTGCCGGCGTCCATCGCAGAGTCGCCGGTGGCTCCGGCACCCACGATGGTGTGCAGCTCGTCAATGAACGTGATGACCTGTCCGGCAGAGCCTTTGATCTCTTCCAGGACAGCCTTCAGTCGCTCTTCGAACTCGCCGCGGTACTTGGCACCGGCGACCATCGAACCCATGTCGAGGGACACAACGGTTTTTCCACGCAGACTTTCGGGGACGTCACCGGCGATGATGCGCTGGGCGAGCCCTTCGACGATCGCGGTCTTACCGACACCGGGTTCACCGATCAGGACCGGGTTGTTCTTGGTCCGGCGGCTCAGCACCTGGACGACGCGACGGATCTCTGTGTCGCGGCCGATGACCGGGTCGAGCTTGCCTTCACGAGCGGCAGCGGTCAGGTCGGTGGAGTACTTCTCCAACGCCTGATAGGTGCTCTCCGGGTCGGCGGAGGTCACGCGGGCACTGCCACGGACTGCGACGAACGCATCCTGGAGAGCCTGGGCGGTCGCACCCGCATCGGACAGCAGCTTGGCGACGTCGGAGTCACCCTTCGCCAGCCCGACGACGAGGTGCTCGGTCGAGACGTACTCGTCGTCGAGTTCACCGGCGAGTTGCTGAGCTGCCGAAATGGCCGCGATGCTCTCGCGGCTGAGCTGCGGTGTCGAGCTGGCGCCGGAGGCCTTGGGCATCCGGTCGACGAGCTGTTGTGCCGCGGCGCGGATCTGACCAGGATCAACGCCCACCGCCTTGAGCAGCGGCGCAGAGATCCCATCTGACTGATCCAGCAGCGCCACGAGCATGTGAGCAGGTCGTACGTCAGGGTTCCCGGACGCGGCTGCATCCTGGATCGCGGCCGACAATGCGGCCTGTGTCTTGGTGGTGGGGTTGAAGCTGTCCACGAGTCACCTTCCTTCTAAGGTCATACAAGAACTTACGGGTCGCCTCTGCGCCCGTTCAGAAGGTGTAACGCACCAAGAGTTGAGTCTGTTCCGCTCAACTAAAGATTCCTGCGACCAGCAGTCACTCCGGTTGGGCCTCGATCTCCACCCGGAGGATCCGATCATCACCCGGACGCGGGTCGGTGCCACCCCAGGTCGCCCGATCGGTATTCGACGTCATGAGCCAGAGCGCACCGTCGGGGGCGACCTCGACCGTGCGGATCCGGCCATACTCTCCGACGAGATGGGCGATCGGATCCGCCGTGGCGCGAGGTCCGGCGACTGGGAGCTGCCAGAGCCGTTGGCCTCCGAGCGCGCCGATCCAGAGTGAGCCCTCCGCGTAGGCCATACCGGAAGGGCTGGCTTCGTCCGGGTGGATGGTCGCGATGGGCGGCTCGCCGCTCTCTCCTGCGGTGCCCTCTGTGTCCGGCCACCCGTAATCAAGTCCCGGGAGCAGGACGTTCACCTCGTCCCAAGTCCGGTGACCCAGCTCCGACGCGTAGGCGGTACCGTCCGGCGCGAAGGCAATGCCCTGCACGTTGCGATGACCGCCGGAGAAGATCGGCGTCTGCGCAGGATTGTCCTGCGGCACCGAACCGTCGACGGCGATGCGCAGTATCTTTCCGTTGAGCGAGTCGTCGTCCGCCGCGTTCTCCGGCTCGAAGGCGTCGCCAGTGCCTATCCAGAGGTACCCGTCCGGGCCGATGGTGAGGCGGCCCCCGTGATGCCGATCTGCCGTTTGAATTCCGTCGAGCAGCACCCGGTCGACGGTGAGTGAACCGTAGTCCTCGGAGATGGTCAGCGCGACGATGCGGTTCTCCTGCGCCCCGGAGACGGAGGCATAAACAGTGCGGTCCTCGGCAAATCGGGGCGATGCAACGATGCCGAGGAGGCCCCCCTCTGAGCTCACGACCATCTCAGGAACGGCTCCCACAGTCCGAGGTTCACCCCCCTCGGCAGGAACCCGCACGATCGTTCCGCTGATCCGCTCCGAGACCAGGGCTGATCCGTCGGGAAGGAACGTGAGTCCCCAGGGCGCTTCCAGTCCGGTTGCCAGCTCGACGGGTTCACCCAGCGTCGCGGCACCAGCACCGGCCCCGGCACCGGCACCCACGGAAAGGGCGGTTGTGGACGGGCGCCACTGTTGATCAGTCGAGTCGGCACAGCCGGCGAGAACGAGAGTGACGATGATGCTGCAACACAGTGCCGTCACAGCTCCAACCCTTGCGCTTGGACGAATCCTGCACGCTAGCAGCATGATCGGCGACGACCCGACCGATCTATCGGTTGTGGTCATCAGCCGACCCCTCGGTATATGTAGGACTTGTACATAACGAAGGGTAACGCAGATATGTACCGATTGTCCATAAGTTGATCGTCCCAAGTCTGGTCGACCGGGCCCCCACGGTGCGCACTGCCGAACAATCGGACACAGCACGTTGACGTCCGGTGTCGCTTCACCGAATCGTGTAGACCAAACCCATTCCATCGGAAGCCAATTCGGCCATGAAGGTCTGGGCCAGGCGGAGGTACTGGTTGACGTAGGCCGCGTCCGAGTATGGGAACGGTTCCTTGATCGATGCGTCGTCGACGGGCTGGAACAGCACGATGTCCCGGGCGACCTCGCCTACCACCTCCGGTGGCAAGACATGCACGAAACCGACATGACCACCGTACGGACCCACCGGCGTCACGTTGCCCTTCACCAATTCCAGCGAGATGCGTGGACGCAAGTACCCGTCCTGCACCGTGAACACATGCTGGAGTTCACGCCACGCCTTGTCCAGGTACAGCATCCGTGGACGGTCTGCGTCTGCTCCCCAGGCGTCCATCAACGGATCGTCGGAGAGGAACAGATAGGGGTCGTGGCGCGCAGCGACGACGTCATGAGGTTGTAGCGGATATGCATAGTATCGAATGCCCATGTGCCCGAGGCTGTCACGCCGAAGGAGCCCAATACCGGCGCCGAGGCCATCTGTGTATAACCGAAGACTTTATCCACAGAAACCTCAGGGGTCTTGCACGGCGAGACCCAAGGACGGTAGCCGTACCCCTCGGCGCCCGAGATCCCGCGCGCTCATGACTGCGGAGCAAGGTGCCACGCCCGCGGATCGCGTCCGGTGATGGCCACCGTCCGGTCCAGCAACGGCATCGTCTCGCCGCCCCCGACCGACTCGCCCCACAGTCGAGGGATCGGTGCAGCCGGGACGAATACCTCCACGTGGTCATGGCAGGCACGCACCACGTGTTCGGGTACGGCAAACGCGTGGCCGGTGGCCACGGCCAGATCCCAGCCGTGCACGATCACCTCGGTCAGGGCGATCCTCCCCCAGGTCTCGTTCGCCAATTCGAGACCGGCCAGGTCGGAATCGCCCGCCCACGCCCCCGGCAGCAACCAGGCTCGCCCCAGATCGCGAACGTGATCGGCGACCCGCAACCGGGATGCGGCGTCCTCGACGTCGCTCACGGCCGGGCTCGAGATCGCGCCGTCGGCCACCGCCGTGAATCCGGTGGCACCCTCGTCGATGTGCATCAACAGGTCGGCCACGGCGTAGTCGTCGCATGGTGTCGGCCGCCGGAGATCGTCGGCACCCACCTTTCCGATGAGATTCGCCAGGGCTTCCGCCGCCGCGCTGAAGTCGATCATCTGCACCCTTCCGTCGACCTGTCCCTCATATAGACCGGGCAGAACGACCGACGTCATCGGGAGGACCGACATCGCGACGGGAATGAAACGGACCGCAGTTCCATTTAAGGTGTCATGAAGAACATCGGATTCCTCTCGTTCGGGCATTGGTCGGACTCGCCGGGCTCGCAGACGCGGTCGGCCGCCGATACCCTGCTGCAATCCATCGATCTGGCCGTTGCGGCCGAGGAACTCGGCGCCGACGGTGCGTACTTCCGGGTGCACCACTTCGCCAGGCAGCTGGGCTCGCCATTCCCACTGCTCGCAGCGGTGGGCGCGAAAACGAACCGGATCGAGATCGGCACCGGTGTGATCGACATGCGCTACGAGAACCCGATGTACATGGCCGAGGATGCCGGCGCCGCCGACCTCATCTCGGAAGGTCGACTGCAGCTGGGAATCAGCCGCGGATCCCCCGAACAGGTGATCAACGGCTACCACTACTTCGGATACGTACCCGACGACGACTCGACCGACGCCGAGATGGCCCGACAGCACACCGACGTCTTCCTCAAGGTCATCGATGGTGCGAAGTTCGCCCAGCCCAATCCTTCGCCGATGTTCCCCAATCCACCCGGCCTACTCGGCATCGAACCGCAGTCCCCGGGTCTGCGCGACCGGATCTGGTGGGGTGCGGGCAGCCGCGCGACCGCCGAGTGGACCGCACAGCAGGGCATGAACCTGATGAGCTCGACGTTGCTGACCGAGGACACCGGCGTCCCCTTCCACCAGCTGCAGGCCGAGCAGATCGAGCGCTTCCGCGACGCCTGGAAGGTGGCCGGACACGAGCGGGAGCCACGAGTTTCCGTCAGCCGCAGCATCTTTGCCCTCGTCGACGACCGCGACCGCGCCTACTTCGGTCGCGGTGGCGACAACACCGATCAAGTCGGCGTCATCGATGGTGGCATCGCCCGGTTCGGTCGCAGTTACGCCGACGAACCGGATCGGTTGATCGAGCAGCTCCGCGAGGACGAGGCGATCGCCGCGGCCGACACCTTGCTGCTCACTGTGCCCAACCAGCTCGGTGTCGACTACAACGCCCACGTCATCGAATCGATCCTCGAACACGTCGCCCCCGCGCTCGGTTGGCGCTGACCTACCGGGTCGATCACGCCGGGCCTGCACACGGGTGGTCCGACGTACGATCGCGCTATGGACGAACCGGGATCACCATGGCCGGACCCACGCCGGGCCCGACCCGAGATCCTGGTCGCGGGGCCACCTGTCCCCGATGATCGACCGGACCTCCTCGACGCCGCCGTGATCGCTTGGCTGATCACAGCGGCGGCATTGATGATCGCCGTCATCGGCACAGCCTTCAACCACGTCGAAGTACGCCGGACACTGACCGAGGCCTTCGTCGCAGATCACCCTGCGATCGACCCCGACGACATCGCCCAGACGGTGGACTTCATCCTGATCGGCAACGCCGCCGTGGCGGTGTTGATCGCGGCGGTCGCGGTCGTGGGCATCCGAAGGGTCCGTAACCGCCTCAACTCCGGGCGCACGACGCTGGCCGTCGACGCCGCACTCACGGTGGCCGTCGGGATTCAGTTCTGGCTGGTATCCGAGCCCACCCACGAGGTGGTCGGTGGGGTGATTTCCGTACTACCTCTGGTGGTGGCCGGTTTGGCGGTGATCAGCAGCGCTCTCCTCTATGCGCCGGCCGTGGCAACGTGGCTCAATGCACCCGTCGTGAACGGGTAACCCGCGCCCGACGGCATCACTGTCCGTCCGTCTGCCCGCGCCTGTCCCCACCAGCGGGTAGGAGCGAGAGCAGGCGACCCAGCAACGTCGGCGAACCGACTTCGAAGGACACCGTCAGATCACCTGCGCTCACCACGACCCGCGAGCCGTCGGAGGCGAAGGATATGTCGGCGACGATCGTGCGGTCGAAGTTGTAGGTGGCCGAGACGAATTCACGAACCTCCTCACTCGGCGCGATCAACAGCCGTTCACCGTCCGGGAATTCGACCATCGCGTCCGCGAAATCCCCCAGGTGCGAGGAAGGCCAATGTCCGACGACGATGCGGGTGCCGCCGGAGGTGCCGATCCCGAAGATCTCACCGTCGAATCGCAGCCTGCCCATGCCGTCCGACGGTACGCGTTCACGAATCAGGTTCGGCCAGAATCTCTTCGGTCCTACACGACGCGGCGGGTGCGCCCTGACGAGCATTCCGGGCATAGTGTGGGGATCGGTGTTCTGCCGACGCAGGAGGAGAAGTGTCCGTGAAGCTGTCCATCGTCGACCTGGGGACCGTCGCCCCCGGAACCACGGAGAAGCAGGCGTTGGCCGATTCCCTGGAGACCGCCCGTCGGGCCGAGAGCGCAGGGTTCCACCGCATCTGGTTCGCCGAGCACCACCTGAGCCGGTCGGGCGCCTCCCATCACCCCGAACTGTTGATCGCGGCCGCGGCGATGCAGACCTCCGCGATCCGCCTCGGTTCCGGTGCCGTGCTGATGAATCACTACAGCCCGTTCAAAGTCGCCGAGATGTTCAAACAACTCGAGGCGATGGCCCCCGGCCGCATCGACCTGGGCATGGGCCGCGCCACCGCGGGCCCGGTCCTGGATCTGGCCCTGCAATCGAACCGGGAGCACCGATCGCACGTCGACCACCACCAGCAGGTACTCGAAACCCTGTCGTGGCTGTATGAGGCCTTCCCCGACGAGCATCCGTTCGCCGGCCATCGGCTCATGCCGTCCGTGCCCGAGATCCCGCAGACGTGGCTGCTCGGATCGAGTCCGAACGGCTCGAACCTGGCGGCCGGACTCGGTATCGGCTACACGTTCGCCGGATTCATCCGCCCGACCGACGCAGCCTCCGCGCTGCGCCACTACCGCAAAGAGTTTCGGGCCCAGGGTTTCGGACTCGACTCTCCGCGCGCAATCCTGGCGGTCAACGTCACCGTGGGCGAGACAAAAGCCGACGGCGAACACCTCGCGAACTCCGCGAAGGGTTTCTATGCGCGCCTGAGCCGCGCCGGACGCTCGGCGGGATCGGTGACCATTCCGTCCGCCGACGAAGCCGCCCGGGAGATGACCGACGCCGAGAAGAACGAACCCACAACCATCGTGGACGGTCGATGGCCCCGGTTTGTGGCGGGCGGCCCCGAGGACGTGCGCGCGACACTGGAACAAATGATCGAGGAGAGCGGCGCGGATGAACTGATGCTCCAGGACCTCATCGCCGACCCCGCCGACCGCCACCGTTCCCACGCGCGCGTCGCGCGCGCGTTCGGCCTGTCACCGCGACGAACCGAGGATGAGTCGGCGTCCGAACTATTCGCTACATAGTCCTTGTATTGAAAACAGACCCGCTGTAGCTTGGAGGGGTGTCAACGGCCAAGGAAGACGCCGAGGCAGCAGGTACGGCACCAACGCGTACCTACCGATCCCCACGGCGACGTATGCAGGCGGCTCAAACCCGGACCGTGGTACTGCAGGCCGCCCAACAGTTGTTCGCCGACAACGGCTGGGTGGGGACGAGCATGCCGCTCATCGCTCGCACCGCCGACGTATCCGTCGAAACCATCTACTCGACGATCGGTTCCAAGGCCGCGGTCCTGAAACTGGTTGTGGACGTGGCGGTTGCCGGCGACGACGAACCCGTGCCTTTGGCTGACCGACCCGAATATGCCGCCCTCGGCACCGGAGACACGCTCCGAACCCGGGCTCGGGCGGCGGCCGAGTTGATGGGCGCCATCAACGAACGCACGTACCGGCTCGACGCCGCATTACGTCAGGGCGCGGCCGCGGAAAACGGCCTCGCCGAGCTCCTGGCCACCATCGACCGAAACCGGCGAGAGCAAACCATCGCCGGTGGACAGTTGATCGCGCGCCGCCCACTTCACGCCACCGAAATCGACGAGGTCTGGATGCTCACGAGCATCGCGGTCTACGACCTGCTCGTGCGCGACTCCGGCTGGAGCCGCGAACAATACGAGAACTGGCTCACCGACCGCATCGAAGAATTGTTGACCCGCCCGAGGTGAGACGTCGGGCACCGCCGAAAGGCCCAAGCCATGAAAACCGATCCGAACGGACCGGCCGACACCCGGATCAACGCCATCGTGCATGCCGCGCTGCGGCGTGACATCAACCGAGCGAAAACCGTTCTGGAACAGCCGCATCCGCCACCCGCCGACCAACGGGTTGCGCTTGCAGACCATCTGTTCTGGATGACCGGGTTCCTGCACCGCCATCACACGGCCGAGGACACTCTTTGGCCCTTGATACGGCAGCGCAACCCTGATGCCGGCGCACTGCTCGATCAGATGGAGGCCGACCACAGCCGGGTCTCTCCGGCGATCGATCGCGTCGCCGCGGCCGCCGAACACTACCGAACAACCGAATCGGCACGACCGGAGCTGGCGTCCGCCGTCGACGAGCTCGAGAGCGAACTGCTCCCACACCTGCGTCGCGAGGAGGACGAGATGATGCCGATCGTCTCGCACTCCATCACCCGCGCCGAATTCGACGAATGGGATCAGACGACGAACATCGCGCCAAAGAGCAAGCGCGAGCTGGGGATCGAGGGGCACTGGCTCATCGACAGCCTCGATCAGGAACGGTACGACCTCGTCGTCAACCTGGTACCCCCAGTGGTGCGCTTCATCGTGCTCCAGGGGTTCGCTCGTCCTTACCGCCGCGCCTGCACTGCCCGGTGGGGAACCACTGTCGACGTCACGCCGCGACTGCAGCGCTCCGAACGCGGGTTTCGGACAGATGGATCAGTGAGTCTGCACATCGACGCCGCGCCGAATGTACTGTACGACACCGTCTCCGACATCACCACGATCGGGGACCGCAGTCCCGAATGCCGCTCGAGTGAATGGCTTCCCGGCTCAAAGCCGGGCGCGGTGGGTGCCCGGTTCCGCGGACACAACAGGTTCCGGTACGCCCGCTGGTCCCGGGTCTGCGAAGTCGTCACCGCCGATCGAGGTGTCGAGTTCGCGTTCCGCACGATCCCCGAGCGCATCGACCGGACCCGGCACGACTCGACCATCTGGTCGTACACGTTCACCCCGCAGGAGCACGGGACACTGGTCACGCACTCTTACCGCATCACCATCCTGCCCGCGCGCCCGTTGATCTGGCTCTACTCCCGGCTCTTTCCTCACCACACCGATATGCGGCCACACATGCTGCAGAACCTCGAAGCCCTGCGGGAACAAACCGTCGGCACCGAGATGCACGCAGCCGCCCGCAACCGCTGACACCCGAACCTGCGGTATCGGTAGGGTTCCTCCTATGGTCGGACCCGGTGAGAACCTCAGCTGATGGAAACCGTCCTGCTCGGATCCGGTGCCGCCGACGGATGGCCGAATCCGTTTTGCCGGTGCGATTCCTGTACCTCGGCTTTGCGTCGCGGCGACATACGCGGGCAGACGGCGGCCCTGGTCGACAACGCACTGCTGATCGACTGCGGACCGGAGGCGCCGGCCGCCGCAAGCCGACTCGGCCGCACGCTTGCCGACGTCCGCACCATCCTGATCACGCACGATCACCCGGATCATTTCGGACCGCAGGCGTTGTTGTTCCGATCATGGATCACCGACGCCGGGCCGATCGACCTGGTGGGCCCCGGCGACCTGCTCGACCGGGCCAGGGATTGGATCGGACCGAACGATCCGGTCACCCTGCGTCCGGTCACCGCGGGTGATCGAATCAGGCTCTCCGGCTATGACATCCGCGTCCTGGCCGCGAACCACCACGTCTACCGGGACGGTGATTCCGTGCTCTACGACGTCACGGGTCCGGACGGTTCGAGGCTGCTGTGGGCCACCGATACCGGTCCGCTCCCGGACGAGTGGTTCTCCGAGGTCGCCGGGGCGCGCTACGACGCGGTGTTCCTCGACGCCACGTTCGGCGCCACACCGCACTCCCCCGGCCATCACGCACTCGACGACGCGGTGAAGACGATCAGCACCCTGCGCTCCTGCGAGGCCGTCCACGACCTGACGCACGTCGTCGGGGTGCACCTGAGCCATCACCATCGGTCGATCGAACACGTTGCGTCCCAACTCATCACCGTGGGAGCGCGGCCCGGCGCCGACGGCGACGTCATCAGCTCTCCTGTTCCAGCGGCGCGGCCTGCTCCGTCGCAACGAATCGGAAGTTCAGGATGACCTCGTTGGTCCGCTCATCGAGGTAGACGGTCTTCTGCGACGGTCCGTCCGCCAGCGCGTAACCCACCGGTGTCCGGGTCAGGCCGACCACCCAGCAGCCGATGCTCACCGGTACATCGATGTTCGCCTGTCCGGACATGTCGACGGCCCCGACATCCGCGCCGTCGCCGCAGGAATCGACGACAAACGCCGTACCGTTGAGCGGATTGCCATCAGCGGTCGTCCAGAGAGCGATGTTGCCGAGCAGGTCATGCGGTCCGTCATCGCCGGGTGGCGTCGACGTGTGGGTCGTGGCGGGTACGGGAGGCCGGTTGCCGTCGGTCACCGGGTTGCCGGGCCCCTGGGGACCTTCGACCTCATCAACCGGATCGGGAACGGTTGTGGACGAGGACGATACGGCCGGGGGACGCGACACCGAAGTCGTCCGTTCCGACGTGCGGGTTGCCGACGACGTGCTGTCCGAACCGGCCGAGGAGGCGTCGTCGCCGCACGCGGTCAACACCCCCGCGAACAATCCGATTCCGACGATGACCGAACCGATACTGCGTTTTCTCATGGCTGCTCCAGGTGTGTACGCCCGACCTACCCGGGTTGTAGCTCCTCGGTCGGCTCGCGTTAGCCGGTGTCGTTTGTTTGGGGGACGACCCTCATGGGAGGCGCGACCGGTGGAAGAACTGCGCCCCCTACGCTGGGGGCCGTGACTCCTTCACCTGCCGGCTCGCGACGCTGTCCTTGCACCAGTGGTTTCACGTGGGAGGACTGCTGCGGCCCCATCGTGGCCGGTGACCGTCCGGCCCCCACCGCCGAAGCGCTGATGCGTTCCCGCTTCTCCGCCTTCACGACCGGTGACCGCGATCATCTGTTGCACAGCTGGCACCCGCGGACCCGGCCCCAGTCCCTGGACCTCGACGAGTCGATGCGCTGGTATCGCCTCGACATCGAATCCACAAGCAAGGGTTCGCTTTTCGATACCACCGGCGAGGTCACCTTCACCGCGTATTACCGGATCAAGGGCGACGGCGCCGGAACCCTGCACGAGCACAGCCGATTCGAGCGGCTCGATGGGAATTGGGTGTACGTCGACGGCGTCGGCGCCGACTAGACCCCGGCAACTTCGGCCCCCTGAACGCCCGCGGAGGGCGTATTTCCCTCGAGCACCTCAGATCGGGACGATCTGGTCCGCAGCACGATCAGTGCGTCTGTTCTGCGTCCGGGTCGGGTGTGACGAAGCGGCGGGAGAGTTCGTACAGCGCCCGGAACACCCGCCGCGACGATTCGGCCCACGGCATGAGAATCGGGAAGACGTGGAACATCCCGCGTTCTTCCATGGCGCGCACCGGGACGCCGGCAGCCTCGAGGTTCGCGACAAACTCCCGGATCCCATCACGGAACATCTCATCGCCACCCCAACACACGAATGTCGGCGGAAACCACGCCGGATCGGCGTTGGCGTACACCGCGGAGACCCGCTCGTCGTCCGGCGAGACGCCTTGCAGGTACGGCGCGGAAGGCAGGTTCCAGGGCAGGATGTCCAGTTGTGCATTCTCGATGATCGACGGGTGCTCGAACAGGAGGTCGACCTCAGGAGAAAACAATGCGAGCGCGGCCGGAGCAGGCAGGTCATGCCCGTGTAGATGCGTGATCAGAGATGTCGCCAGACCACCGCCGCCGGAATCGCCGGCGACGACGAGGTGCTCCGCCTCGACACCACGGGCGAGGAGTCCCTGGTAGACGTCCGCGGCATCCTCCACGCCGGCCGGGAACGGGAACTCCGGTGCCATTCGGTAATCGACGATGAAGACCTCGGCGCCGGTGATCCGGACCAGCGATGAGGCGAATGCGGAATACATGATCGGTGAGGTGCCGATGTATCCACCACCATGGAGGTAGAGGATGGTGGCGCCGATCTCCTGTTTGGCGGCGGATTCGTCGACGTAGGAATCGGAGCTCGCCTGCGCCCGGCACCAGATGCCCTCGACCCCACCGATGGTGTCGCGGGTGATCTCCACGGAGTCCGCGAATTCGACGAACGGGGGCATCACGACACGGCAGATGTCGTCGAGGACCTTCTCCAACGACCGGAATTCCTCGATGGGCAGGCCCATCGAATAACCCATGAATGAGCGGATGGCCTGCCGGGTGACCGATTGGCCGAGGTTGTCGAGCAATCCGCCCGGCCCCTCCCAAGGCCGCCGGAAAGGCACCTTGGCCAGCCCGTTCAGCATGCTCTCCGCCAGACCCAACACGGCCAGCGCAGTCACCGGCGTGGACGCTGTCTTCACACCGGGACGATCAGCCATCACCATGCCGACCATCCTATGGGCCGGTGATAACGATCGGGATTCTCTCGCCGATGCCGCAGACCCCGAACCCGTCGCAAGCGCCGAACCCCTGGCTTGTGCAACCAATAGCCAGGACCTAGGCTCGACCCATGGTCATCGGTCAGCCCGTCCAGGCACCCACCCGCGCAGAAAACGCCCGCTGGTACGCGCTCGCCGCAGTCTGTTTCGGGATGATGCTGACGTTCCTCAACATCACCGCAACCATCTCGTCCGTTCCCGCGATCGAGGAGGATCTGCAGGCCGGCAGCGCCACGATGGTCTGGATCCCGAGCATCTTTGCGCTCGTGGTGGCCAGCCTGGTGCTGTCCGCGGGCACCCTCGGTGACGTCATCGGTCGCCGGACGGCGTTCGTGACGGGTTCGGCGATCATGTCGGCAGGCAGCCTGTGTTCGTTCCTGGCGCATTCGAGTGGATGGGTGCTGGCCGCCCAGGCCATCACCGGCGTTGGTGCGGCGCTGGTCCTCCCCAACAGCCTGTCCATCATCAGCGCCAGCTTCACCCAGCCCAAGGAACGCACCGAGGCCATCAGCATCTGGGCCGCTTGTTCCGGACTCGGACTGGCCATCGGGCCGCTCTCGGCCGGCGCGGTGCTGGGTGAGTTCTCCTGGAACACAGTGTTTTTGGTGAACTCCATCGCCGCTCTGGTGGTGACCCTCGTCGCACCGTTCGTGGTACCGCAGAGCAAAGTGGCCGGCGCACGCCTCGACCTGCCCGGACTCGTCACCGCCACCGCCGCCATCGCCTCCCTGACGTTCTGGGTCATCGACGGATCACACAACGGATTCGGCTCGATGCGCGCAATCATCGCGATTGTTGTGTTCGCCTGCGCCCTCGCCCTGTTCATCACCTACGAGCGTGCCGTCGACGCGCCGATGCTCGACCTGAAGCTCTTCCGTTCGCCATCGTTCTCCACCGTCATGGTGGTGAGCGCGACAGTTCTGTTCGGGTTCACCGGACTCTCCCTCATCTCGGTTCTCTTCCTCGAACGTGTGGGCGCGCTGAGCGCCTGGACCACCGGGCTCCACCTCCTGGCACTCATGGCGACATATGTGGTGGTCAGCGGAATCGCGCCACGATTGTTGCCCCGCCTGGGTTTCAAGGTGATGCTCACCGGCGGATTGTTGATCACCTCCGTCGGGGCACTGCTGCTGTTGCGGGTACATGCGAATGACGGCTGGACCGACCTCACCATCGCGCTGGTGGTCCTCGGTATCGGATTCGGCTCACTCATCGCCCCCGCCACCGCCGCCGCGATGAACAGCGTCGCCCCCACCCGGGCCGGAATGGCCAGCGGCACGGTCAACATGTTCCGCCAACTCGGCGGCGTCCTCGGAACCAGCGTGCTCGGATCGATCCTGACGGCGCAGCTGGCCGACGCCCTGCGGACACGACCGCCCGCCGAAGCCTTCGAATCCGCCTTTCACGTCTGCGCGGTGGTTGCCGCGATCGTATTCGCAATCGTGGCGGTACCTGCCGCGCTGTTCGTACACAGCCGGCCGAGCCACAGCTGACCCCTGCATTCCGCGAGCCTTCTTGGGGTTCGGACCGACACCGGGGTACGAATGGTGGACTGCCGGAGCAAGGAGGCCACGAACATGAGCGATTGGTATTACAACCTCTCCACAGGCGAGGTCAAAGAAAAAATGCCGCGGGGCTTCGATCGGATGGGGCCCTACCCCACCGAGGACGCCGCACGCCACGCACTGGAATTGGCCAAGGAACGCAACCAGGCCGCTGACAAGTACGACGAGGACTGAGCATCTCCGCATGCACCCCACCGCATCGAACGCGCTCCGCAGAGGTCTCACGCTGGCCGCGAGACCCCACGAAAACACGGCCGTCGTCGCGGGCACTGCCGCATCACATCCCGCGCACTTCGGGAACTACGCGATCGGCCGCGACTTCGTCTCGCACCCGGACGGCTCGCTGATCCGACTCAGCTGACGATCAGGCTCAGCGCGGCAACGGTATCTCGATCGGCCCGACTCCCGGGACGGTGATCGTTGTCGGCGCGATCGGGCGACGACTGGTCGATTCCGCGCGGCCGGTGCTGACCGACAGTGCGATCGTGCTGCCCGGGATCGCCGACTCGTCCGGGTTCGCGGACACCACCGTTCCGGCCCGCTGCCCGCTGGCCACGTTCTCGGTGGTCACCTTGAAACCTTCGCCCTCGAGCGTGGAGGTCGCCAGGTCGACAGACATCCCGACCACGGACGGAACCCGCTTACCGCCGACGCCGGCCACGTACTTGGGGTCCTTCGGCGGAAGCGCGGTGTTGCCGAACTTGCTCTCGACCGGCAGCATCGCCGAGAACCAGGTGCGGGCCGGTTCGTTACCGCCGTAGAGGTTTCCGTAACCACACTGCCGCAACGGGCTCGAGCAGAGGTCGGAGATCACGGGCGAATCGTTGTAGACGTAGGTGGCACCGGCCAGGTTGTTGGTGAAACCCAGGAAGGCCGATGACCGGTTGGCCTCGGTGGTGCCGGTCTTGCCTGCCATCGGAAGGCTCCAACCGACCGACCCCGCGGCGCCTGCCGCGGTACCGGAACCACGGTCGTCCTCACTCATGGCGTTGGCCAGGGTGTTGGCCAGCCCTTCCTCGACCACCCGCTCACACCCCGGACGCTCGAACGGGACCTCCTGGACCGCGGGCTTGCCCTCGGCGTCGAGGATCTGGTTGCCATTGGCATCGCGCTTGGGCTGGGTGATCGACGCGATCGGATTCGGCGGGCACCAGACGCCGCCGGACGCCAGCGTGGCGGCAACGTTGGACAACTCCAGGGTGTTGACGGCCGTGGGCCCGAGAGTGAACGAACCCAGGTTGTTCTCTTTGACGTAGTCGGCCAGGCTCTGGTCGCCGTAACCCGACGAGCCGGGATCGGTGTACGAGCGCAGGCCCAACCGGACAGCCATGTCGACGGTTGGCTCGACTCCGACGTCCTGCAGCAGTTTCACGAATGCAGTATTCGGAGACTGGGCCAGCGCCTGGGTGACCGTCATCTTCGCCGGGTAGTTTCCGTCGTTCGACACGCAATAGGTATTCGCGGGGCAGCCGTTGACGCCACCGCTGCTGCCCATGCCCTTTGCCTGCACGGTCTTCGGGACCTGCAAGGACGAGCCCGCACCCAGTCCGCGTTCCATCGCGGCGGCGACGGTGAAGACCTTGAACACCGACCCGGCGCCATTGCCGACCATCGAATAGGGCTGCGGCTGAACGGTCTGTCCGGCCTCCCGGTCCAGGCCGTAGTCGCGGCTCGAAGACATGGCCAACACGTCGTGGGACTCGGTGCCCGGGCGGATCACGTTCATCACGTTGGCAACGCCTTCGAGATCCGGCGATGCGTACGTACGGACCGAATCGTGCGTTGCCTTCTGAACCTCGGGATCGAGCGTCGTGCGGATGAGATATCCACTGCGCGAGATCTCATCCCGACTGATGCCGTTGTCGGCGAGGAACTGTAGAGCGTAGTCACAGAAGAATCCGGCGTCGCCGGCTGCGATGCAACCCTGGTCGATCGTGCGCGGAGCCGGGAGCACCCCGAGCGGAAGGTCTTTCGCGGCCTGGTACTCGTCGGCCCGGGCCGGGAAGTTGGCAATCAGCGTGTCGAGCACGATGTTGCGGCGCTCGAGAACACCTTCGGGGTTGGTGTACGGATCAAGCGCCGAACTCGACTGGACCATGCCGGCGAGCATCGCCGATTCCGGAACGGTGAGGTCCTTGGCCGACTTGCCGAAGTAGGTGTCCGCGGCGGACTGGATCCCGTAGGCACCGTTACCGAACGGGACCAGGTTCAGATAGCGGGTGACGATCGCTTTCTTGGCCTCTTGTTTGGCCGCCTCGGCGTCGAGGTTCTTCTCGCGCATGGCCTGCTCGGTCAGACTCGACTCGAGTGACTGCGCCATCCGGATCTCCCGGAGTTTACGGGCGGCGGTCGTCTCCGTTGCGGCGCGACGTTCGGCATCGGTGCGGGCCAGGACCAGCAGCTGGTAGTTCTTCACATACTGCTGGTCGAGGGTCGATGCACCCTGCTGGACCTCGCCGGACGCCTGGTTGGTGACGAACGCGCGGATGGTCCCCTTCCAGTCGACACCGTCGTGCTCGAGGAATCGCCGGTCTTCGACCGAGATGATGGCGCGCACCATCTCGGGTGAGATGTCGTTGTAGCCGACCTGGAAGCGGCGCTGATCGTAGAGGTAGGCGATCGGCGTGCCGTTGGCGTCGGTCATGGTGGTCACCTCGGGGACCTGACCACCGACCAATTCGGACTCGACGTTCTCGAGGGTGCCGGCAGCGCGCCCGGCCGTGAGCCCCAGACCACCGGCTATCGGGAACAACAGACCTGCGACCAGAACGCCCGCAAGTACACAACAGCCCACCAAGCTCCACAACGACCTAGATTTCGACACGATCGATACATTACGGACAATTCGGGTCACGGAAACTCCGAGAGGTGAATCCGCGGTCCGCGCTCACCCGGAGAAGCGGCTAACGCAGGCCCGGTGTGGCGTCGTGAACCAGGGACAGAGTGTCCTTGATCATCGATTGGGCGACGCCGGCTGGACTGCTGTCACCACCGAACATCGTGATCGATCCGAAGTCGCCGCAGTCGAAGATGGCTGCCTTGTCCGGCCACCGGAGCAGACCCAGTTGCGAGTCGGCGGGAACCACCCGCAACGACACCGTGACGAGATCGGGGATGTCGTGATCGGCTACCGCGACCTGGCGCAGCCGCAGCCCGCGCCGGCCGGCCCGGTACACAGAACGCTCGATCTCCGAGGTGATCGGTTCGAGGAGCACTTCGGCGTCGGCGGGATCGCGCGCCCACAGCAGTCCGGTCAGGATCCGGAGCTGGGTCGCCACATCTTCTCCCGAGAGCTCTCCGCCGGCATCGCTGTTCATCACTCCGGTCTGCCGGGCGGTGGCGGTCGCCACGTCGAGCGTGACCCCCTCACTCAGCTGGTCGAGAATGTACGTGGCGGTGGCGCTCAGGCATCCGCTCACCGAGGTCACCGAGATCCCCTGTCCGAGGGACCGCGCGAGGTCCGCTGCCGGCAGCATCGCCCCGACCGCGCCGGAAATCCTTACCGCACAGCCGAAATCGATTGCCAGCTGCTCGAGCTGCTTCCACCCGTAAAGTGGCGTCGACGTCGTCGCGGTCACCAGATGCGCGCCACACCGGATCGCCATCATGGCGTCCGACACCGCCTGCGATGCCTGCAGATCGGTGGACGGCACTGCCTGCACCACCACCTTTGCCTCGACTTCACCGAGGAAATCGGCCAGATCGGTGAGCTCTGCCCACTCCGACTGGGGCGGGACCGCGTCGTCGTCGCACACCACCTGCGATCGGCGCGTGCGCACCGCCACCACACTCAGGTCGACGTCGTGCCGCTTGCGAACCTCGTCGCGGTGGGCGCCGATCTGATTGATGTAGGCGCGCGCGACCGGCCCGTACCCAAGAACAGCTATCGGAAGTCCGCGCATCGCCCCTCCCTCAGTTCTCCCGTCAACCAAGCTCGACGTGCGGAAAGTGCTGTTCAACGTTCGCACACCGAGCCCAAACCCGCACGCCGTCCACGCCGCCTCACTAAAGTGATGCAAATCACATTACGGTGCGAGCAGAAGGAACCACCATGAAAACGAAAGCCGCGATCCTGACTGAACCCAATACCGATTGGAAGATCGACGAGATCGAATTGGGCGACCCCGTCGCCGGTGAGGTCCAGATCCGACTGGCGGCCTCAGGACTGTGTCACTCGGACGCCCACATCGTCACCGGCTCCCTCCCCATCCCGACCTTCCCGATCCTCGGTGGGCATGAGGGCGCCGGCGTGGTCACCAAGGTGGGTCCCGGTGTGGTGGACCTCGAAGAAGGCGACCACGTGGTGCTCGCCTTCATCCCCGCCTGCGGGACCTGCCCCTCGTGCGCCCGCGGCCTACAGAATCTTTGCGACAAGGGCGCCAGCCTGCTGACCGGTCAGGCGATTTCCGATGGCACGTTCCGAGTCACCAAAGACGGTGCGCCCGTGGTCCAGATGTGCCTGCTGGGCACTTTCGCCCCCTATGTCACCGTGCACCAGGCATCCGTGGTGAAGATCGAGAAAGACATCCCCCTGAAGACCGCCGCACTCCTGGGGTGCGGCGTCTCGACGGGCTGGGGTTCGGCCACCGAGATCGGCAACACCCGGCCCGGCGACACCGTCGTGGTCGCCGGGATCGGCGGCGTCGGCATCAATTCGGTCCAGGGCGCCGCCTACGCGGGAGCCCGTCACGTGGTCGCGATCGATCCGGTCGAGAGCAAGCAGAAGACCGCCCTCGACTTCGGCGCCACCCACTCCTTCTCGTCGATGGAGGAGGCGATGCCCCAGCTCGCCGATCTCACCTGGGGCACGATGGCGAACACCGTCATCCTCACGATGGGCGAGATCAAGGGCGAGTACATCCAGCAGGCACTGTCGCTGACCGGCAAGGGCGGCCAGGTGATCGTCACCGCGATGGGTCCGTACGACCAGATCGCCACCGACCTGAATCTCTTCGAGCTCACCTTGTTGCAGAAGCGGGTACAGGGAGCGATCTTCGGTGGCGTCGGACCCCGGACGCAGATCCCCAATTTGCTGAACCTCTACCGCTCGGGCGCCCTCAAGCTGGACGAGCTCGTCACCACCACCTACCGGCTCGAAGACATCAACCAGGGCTACCAGGACATGGCCGACGGGAAGAATCTGCGAGGCGTGGTCATCTACGGAGAAGACGACCACTGACGCAACCCGCAGGACAGCTCGCACAGCGACAGCACCCACCGCCACATGCGGTGGGTGTGTGCATTTGCGCCGCCAGGACCCCCTGAGTGACCCAACTTACCCCTATCCTCATAAGGATAGCAATACTTGTAAAGCTGACGCATTCACGCTTACACTACCTCCAGAAATGTGGTCTGCGTCACGACCTCACTTTGCGTATTTGTAAGCCCCGGCGTCATTCCTCACGACAGGAGGCCCACCTTGGTACAGGCGGCCCGCTACACAAGCCAAAGCTCATTCGATCTCGCCGAGGGATGGAATCTGAGCCGAGTGACCGAGCCGAGCCGGCTGTTCGGAGCCAACGGGATCCGATCCGGCCCCGACGGACGCGTCTACATCGCACAGGTGGCCGGGAGCACGATCAGCGCACTCGACGTCGACACCGGCGACCTCGAGACCATCAGCGCCCAGGGCAGCGACATCGTGGCGCCGGACGACATGGCGTTCGACGCGAGCGGCGACATGTACATCACCGAGTACTACGACGGCCGCGTGAGCGTCCGGAGCCCCGATGGCAGTACCCGGCTGCTGCGCGACGACCTGCCCGGCGCCAACGGCATCACCATCCACCAGGAGAGATTGTTCGTCAACGAGTGCCGCATCGGCGGCCGGCTGATGGAGATCAACCCCGCGGGCGGTGCCCCCAAGGTGCTCGCCGACAACCTCCCGATGCCCAACGCCATGGAGGTCGGCCCCGACGGGATGCTCTACTACCCGCTGGTCGCCAGCAACGAGATCTACCGGATCAGCCCCGACGGCGGAGAACCGCAGCGCGTCGCCGCCGATCTCGGTGGCCCCACCGCGGTCAAGTTCGACTCCGCCGGATTCATCATCACCACCCAGGTCGGCTCCGGTCAGGTCCTGCGGATCGACCCCCGCAGCGGGGACAAGAAGGTGTACGCCGACATCGGCCCCGGGCTCGACAACCTCACCTTCGTCGGCGATCGGCTCTTCGTGTCCGGCTTCACCGGTCAGATCACCGAGATCCTCGGCGAAGGCCAGACCCGCACCGCACTCGACGACGGCCTGACCTGGCCGCTCGATCTGACCGTGGGCCCGGACGGCACCCTGTACGTCGCCGATGGAACATTCCTCCTCGCCCTCGAGGCCGATGGCGAATTGCGCACGCTGGGCATGCTTTTCAGCCCCGGCTACCCCGGTTACATCCGCGGTATGACGGCGATCGGCAAAGACCAGTTCATCGTTGCCGGCAACGGCGACGTCTCCCGGTACGACGCCGCCACCGCCGAGAGCGAGGTCCTGGTGACCGGTCTCGACCAGACCTACGGTGTGGCCGTCTCGGGTACCGGCGCCATCGCCGTCGCCGACTTCGGTGCCGGCGAGGTGCACTCCGTCGGATCCGGCACCTCGGAGGTCCTGGCCAGTGGGCTCGACCATCCGACCGGCGTCGCCTTCACCGCCTCGGGAACCCTGCTGGTCTCCGAATCCGGTGCGGGACAGGTCGTTGCGGTGACCGGTTCGGGCACCGACACGGTCGTCGACGGACTCGAGTGCCCCCATGGCCTCCTGGTTTCGGGACAGACGCTGTACATCGTCGACGTCGGGGCCAAGACCCTCGTCACCTTCGACCTCGAGACCAAGAGTCGCCAGAGGATCGCGAACAACCTCCCGGTCGGCGCTCCTCCCGGGGTCACCCCGAAGCCACTGCTCGGCCTCGTGCCGTTCTCCGGACCGCAGGGACCGTTCACCGGCATCGCCGCCGGCCACGACGGCACCATCTACATCTCCGGTGACGCCGAGGGCAGCGTCCTGGCACTACGCAAGGGGGCCTGATCACAGTCATGGTCAACTCCCCAACCGACAGCAATGGTTTCACCGATCTGACCGGCCGGATCGTCATCGTTTCAGGTGCCGCCGGAGGTGGTATCGGCACCTCGGTGACCAGCATGATCGCCCGGGCCGGCGCGACGGTCATCGCGATGAGCCGATCGAAGGACAACCTCAAGACCCACATCGATCCCCTTGTCGGGGAGGGCCTCTCCGTCATCCCGGTCGCCGCCGACGCCGCCACCGACGAGGGCATCGCCACCGTCATGGACGTCGCGCGCCGCACCGAGGGCCGCCTCTACGGATTGGTCAACGTCGCCGGTGGCGCCGCTCCGGCCACCTGGATGCCGGCCACCCGGGTGACGCGCGCCGACTGGCGGGCCCTGTTCACCGCGAACCTCGAGACCATGTTCTTCATGAGCCAGGCGGTCGCCGCCGAACTCAAGGCGCAGGAACTACCCGGCTCGATCGTGTCGATCTCGTCGATCAGCGGAATGAACACCGCGCCTTTCCATATCGCGTACGGCACAGCCAAGGCGGCTCTGGTGGCGGCCACCCGGACCATGGCCGTCGAGCTGGCCACCGACAACATCCGGGTGAACACCATCGCTCCGGGCGTGACCGCCACGCCCGCCTCCGAGATGTATGTCGACAAAGACCCCGAGCGGGACCGCCGCGCGATCGCCATGGGCCGCCGAGCCCGTCCGGAGGAACAGGCCGGCGCCATCCTGTTCCTGCTGTCCGATCTCTCCAGCTACATCACCGGGCAGACACTGCTCGTCGACGGTGGCTTGAACCTCAAGTGGACACACATGGGCGCCGATCACACCTCCCTCTTCCTCAAGGACGAAACGTTCCGCGCCGCCATGACGCACTGATACGAGCCGCAGACCAATCGCCGAGTAAGCAAGCACGACAATAAATTTCAGGAGATGTCATGACCGACACAGTCGACAATATCCAGAGAATCGTCACCACCACCGACGACGAACCCCCGGTCACCCCGCTGGAGATCGGTGTGGAGGCGTATACCTCGAAGGACTATCTGCGCGCCGAGCAAGACAAGCTGTGGAACAAGGTGTGGCAGCAGGTCGGCCGAGTCGAAGAGATTCCCAACGTCGGCGACTTCCTGACCTACGAGATCATGGATGACTCGTTCATCATCGCCCGTTCCAGCGCGGACAAGATCAACGCGTATCACAACGTCTGCTCGCATCGGGGCCGTCGGCTCGTCGACACCCCGGACGGCAAGCACGAGGCCAAAGGCAATTGCCGGACCTTCGTGTGTGGCTTCCACGGGTGGACCTACGATCTCGAGGGCCAGAACACCTGGGCCGCAGAGCGTTCTGACTGGCCGACCGGACTGACCGATGAAAAGGCCCGGCTCAAGAACATCCAGGTGGACACCTGGGGCGGTTGGATCTGGATCAACATGGATCCGGACTGTGAACCGTTGCGGGATTACCTGGAACCGGCGGCAAGCCTGCTCGACCCGTTCCAGCTTCAGAACATGCGATACCGGTGGCGCAAATGGCTTGTGTTCGACTGCAACTGGAAGATCGCACTCGAAGCATTCATGGAGACCTACCACGTCCCCTACACCCACCCCGAGTTCCGGGCCTACGGCACATTCCTGGGATGGTCACGCGCACAGGGTAAACACAGCAACATCGGGTACGACGCCCCCAAGGGCATGGAAGACAATCAGGCCAAGCTGCGGGTGGCCGACGGTCCCGACGCACGCATCTCGACGATCGACCTGCAGAACTTCACCTGGGAGAACGCCAACACCAACACCACCCGCACACTCGTCGATGCCGCTCAGCGGCTGATCGACGAGTTGCCCGAGGGCACCCCGCCGGGTGAGGTACTCGCACACTGGCTCGCCTCGGCCCGCAAAGACGATGCCGATCGCGGCGTGATCTGGCCGACCGTCGATCCGGCGACCGTCTCCCAGAGCGGTACCGCCTGGCAGATCTTCCCCAACTTCCAGATCGGGCACGCCCTCAACAACATGCTCTGCTACAGCGCCCGGCCCTACGGCGACGACCCCGACAAATGCTACTTCGAGGCCGCCGTCTTCGAGTTGTTCCCGGAAGGTGAAGAGCCGCAGACGGAGTGGGAGTACGCACCGCCGGACGATCCGGGCTGGCGCACTGTTCTCCCCCAGGACTTCGTCAACATGGCTGCGATGCAGAAGGGCGTCAAGTCGCGGGGCTTCTCCGGGCCCAAGCCCAACCCGTATCGCGAGCGCAGCATCGTCAACCTGCACCACAACCTCGCCAAATACCTGGGCACCGGCGCGCCCACCGATCTGGCCTGACCCTTCCCACCCCAAACCACCACGAGCCCCCGAACATCGAGCTTAGGAATCACCATGCAGAACTGCGCACCTACGCAGACCCCGGAAGTCGACAAAGCGGCGCTACGGGAAAAGTACCTCCTCGAACGCGACAAGCGCCTGCGGCCGGAAGGTCAGCAGCAGTATCTGGAGGCAGAGGGCGAGTTCTCGGACTTCTACGAGGGCGATCCGCACATGCCGGTCATCCCCCGTGAACCGATCACCGACGACATCGAGGTGGTGATTCTCGGTGGCGGTCTGTCCGGACTCATCACCGCGCACCGGCTGCAGCAGTCCGGCGTCACCAACTTCAAGATCATCGAGCTCGGTGGAGACTTCGGCGGTGTCTGGTATTGGAACCGGTACCCGGGCATCCAGATCGACTCCGACGCCTACTGCTACCTGCCGCTTCTCGAAGAGACCGGCTACATGCCGAAGGAGAAGTTCTCCAAGGGCGATGAGTGCTTCGAACACGCGCAGCGGATCGGCAAGCAGTTCAACCTCTACGATCACGCGATCTTCCACACGTTGATCCAGTCGCTTCAGTGGGACGACGAGATCAACCGCTGGCAGATCAAGACCAACCGTGGCGATGAGATCCGCGCCCGTTTCGTGATCATGTGCCAGGGGCCCTACAACCGTCCGAAACTCCCGGGTATCCCCGGCATCAAGGACTTCAAGGGCCACACATTCCACACCGCCCGCTGGGATTTCGACTACACCGGCGGCGATCTCCATGGCGGACTGGACAAAATCGGCGACAAGAAGATCGCCATCATCGGCACCGGCTCCAGTGGCATCCAGGCGATTCCCCATCTGGCGCAGGGTGCGAAGCATCTGACCGTCTTCCAGCGGACACCGTCGTACATCTTCGAGCGGGCCAACTACCCCACCGATCCCGAATGGGTCGCGAGCCTGGAACCCGGTTGGCGCGCCGCACGTCAGCGCAACTTCCACAACGCGGCTTTCGCGTTCTACAACCCCGGCGAACCCGACCTCATCTGTGACGGCTGGACCGAGGTGGCCCGCAACCTGGCCGCGAAGCTGAACGCGACCGAAAACTATTCGGGCTGGGCCGAATTGGCCGATCCGGCACGGTTCATGGAACTCAAGGAGGACGAGGACTACCGGTCGATGGAGCGGTTGCGCCAGCGCATCGAGTCCATCGTCGAAGATCCCGTCACCGCGGAGACCCTGAAGCCGTACTACCGCAACATGTGCAAGCGTCCGGTCTTCAACGACGACTATCTGCCGACCTTCAACCGCGACAACGTCACGCTCATCGACGTCTCCGAGACCAGGGGTGTCGAGCGCATCACGGAGAAGGGCATCATGGTCGGCGGCGTCGAGCACGAGTTCGACTGCATCGTGTTCGCCAGCGGCTTCGAGATCACCACCGCGCTCGACCGGCAGTACGACATCGCGCCGTTCGCCGGCAAGAACGGCACGTCGTTGTATGACCACTGGGGCAAGGGATTCCGCACCCTGCACGGCATCATGGCCAACGGATTCCCCAACCATTTCGCCACCGGATTCATCCAGGGTGGCGTGACCGCGGCCACGACGCTGATGTTCGAACAGCAGGCCGATCACATCGCGTACATCATCAAGGAAGCGCAGGACCGTGGCGCCACGTATGTGGAGCCAACTCCCGAAGCCGAAGACGGCTGGGTGCAGACGGTCCGCCAGTACTCGGTGGACAACAGCACATTCACCAGCGAATGCACCCCCGGCTACTACAACAGCGAGGGCGAACCCAACGGGCGCTCGTTCCTCGGTGATCCCTTCTGGGGTGGCTTCTACGAGCTCACCGAACTGCTGGAGGGGTGGCGCAGCACCGGCGAGTTGGAAGGTCTGGTGCTGGACAAATGAGCACCGAACTACGGTTCGACGACCGGGTCGCCGTCATCACCGGCGCCGGTCGCGGCCTGGGCCGGGAGTACGCGCTGCTCCTGGCCTCCAAGGGCGCGAAAGTGGTGGTGAACGACCCGGGTAGCGCGATCAGCGGTGAGGACGTCGACAGCGGCCCGGCAAAGAACGTGGTCGCCGAGATCAACGCCGCCGGCGGTGAAGCCGTCGCCAACACCGACTCGGTGGCCACCGCCGAGGGTGGCCAGGCCATCATCGACACGGCCATCGACACCTACGGCAAGATCGACATCCTCATCCACAACGCAGGCAACAACCGCTACGCACCGTTGACGGAGATGTCGTACGAGGATTTCGACGCCGTCCTCGATGTGCATCTGCGGGGTGCGTTCCACGTTGTGCGACCGGCATTTCCACTGATGGTCGAGGCCGGGTACGGACGTCTGGTCCTGACCTCGTCGATCGGCGGGATCTACGGCAACAAGAATGTCGCCAACTACGGGTCCGCCAAAGCCGGGATCATCGGACTCTCGAACGTCGCGGCGGTCGAAGGCCACGAGCACGGCGTGATCTCGAACGTCATCCTTCCCGCCGCCCTGACCCGGCTCGCCGATGGCCTGGACACGTCGGCGTACCCGCCGATGGGCCCGGAATTGACCGCACCCGCGGTGGGATGGCTTGCGCACGAATCGTGTTCGATCACCGGCGAGATGCTGATCGGGATCGCCGGTCGCATCGCGCGGGCGTTCATCGCCGAGACCCCGGGTGTCTACCAACCGGCTTGGACGATCGAGGAGGTCGGCGAACAGATCGCCACCATCCGCGACACCAGCGACCCCTGGATTCTGCCGGTGGTCCCGTCGGGACACATCGAGCACATCACGAAAAGCTTCACGACAGCCATGGAGGGCAGTGCACGTGTCAGTTAAGGTCTACGAACGAATTCTCGACCTCTTCGAGGCAGAGGGAATCAACACGCTTTTCGGTATCCCGGATCCGAACTTCGTCCACCTGTTCCACCTCGCCGAAGAACGTGGCTGGAATGTTGTCGCCCCGCACCACGAAGAGTCTGCCGGGTTCATGGCAGAAGCCGTCTCCCGGATGACCGGCAAGGCCGCCGTGTGCATCGGCACCCTGGGCCCGGGTCTGGCCAACCTCGCCGGCGCCATCATGTGCGCCAAGGTCGAGAACTCACCGGTCATCTTCCTCGGCGGCCAGCGGGCCCGGATCACCGAACAGCGAGTGCGGCGCGGACGCATCCAGTTCGTCCAGCAAACCGCTCTGGTCGAGAACTCGGTCAAATACAACGCGAGCATCGAATATGCCGACCAGACCGACGAGATCATTCGTGAAGGTCTGCGCAAGGCACTGTCGGGCGTACCGGGACCGGTGTACATCGAATACCCGCAGAATGTGATCCTCGAAGAGGTCGAGGACCGGCCGATCCTTCCCCCGTCCAAGTACCGCCTCGTGGGTCAGACCGCGGGCCAGAACTGGATCGACAAGGCCAAAGAACTCATCGGCGCCGCCAAGCAGCCCGTTCTGCTTGTCGGACACGGCGTTCACACCTCGCGCGCGGGCGCGGCGGTCAAGGAACTCGCCGATCTGATGGCCTGCCCGGTCATCCAGACCTCCGGCGGCACCTCGTTCATCGAGGGCCTCGAAGACCGCACGTTCCCGTACGGCTTCTCCAAGTCCGCGGTCGACGCCGTCGTGAAATCCGACCTCTGCCTGGCGGTCGGCACCGAACTCGGCGAGCCGGTTCACTTCGGGCGCGGGCGTCACTGGGTTCCGAATGAGGCCAACCGCAGCTGGATCCTCATCGAGCAGGATCCGTCGGCCATCGGCGTGAACCGGCCGATCGACGTCCCGCTGGTCGGCGACCTTCGCGCGGTGGTTCCCCAACTCGTCGAGGCACTCAAGGATTCACCCCGCAAGGCGACTCCCGAGCTCGCACAGTGGATCAAAGATGATGCCGCACAACTCGCGGAGCTGGCCGAGACGGCACCATCGGGCCAGACACCGGTGCATCCGGCACGTCTGATCGTCGAGGCCACCAAGGACTTCCCCGCGGACGGGATCATGGTCCGCGACGGTGGCGCCACCACCATCTTCGGCTGGACCTACTCGCAGGCCAAACCACATGACGTCATGTGGAACCAGAACTTCGGCCACCTCGGTACCGGACTCCCCTACGCCGTCGGCGCCGGCGTCGCCGCCGGTGGCAAACGTCCGATGATGCTCATCACCGGCGACTCCTCGTTCCAGTTCCATATCGCAGAACTCGAAACCGCAGCGCGACTGAAGCTTCCGTTGGTCTGTGTCGTGGCCGTCGACTACGCGTGGGGCCTGGAAGTGGGTGTCTACAAGCGCACCTTCGGACACGGATCTCGAGAGACCGGCGTCCACTGGAGCACCGATACCCGCTTCGACAAGATCGCCGAGGGCTTCGGCTGCTATGGCGAGTATGTCGAGAAGGACGAAGACATCGCCCCCGCCATCAAGCGGGCATACGCCAGCGGTAAGACCGCCGTCATCCACGTGGCCGTCGACCCGAAGGCCAACTCGGAAGAGATGCCCAGCTACGACGAGTTCCGGACCTGGTACGCCGAAGGTCAGCAGTGAGTCATGCAGCGCAACAGAGGTATCGGGCAATATCGATGAATTGGGGAAATCATGCGTGAGTATCTGAAGTTCTACATCGATGGCCAGTGGGTGGAGCCGGCACAGTCGGGCACCTTCGACGTCATCAATCCGGCCACCGAAGAGGTCGCGGGCACGGTGGCCGCCGGCAGCGCCGGTGACGTCGACCGGGCGGTTGCCGCTGCCCGTAAGGCTTTCCCCTCGTGGTCGGCGACCTCCGTCGCCGAACGGGTCGCGGTGCTGGAGAACATCGCGGTCGAGTACCAGAAGCGCATGCCCGACATCGGTGCTGCCCTGACCGAAGAGATGGGTGCACCCAAGGCACTGGCAGGCGGATTCCAGGTGAATCTGGGTGCCGGACACCTGAGCACCGCCATCGAGGTCCTCAAGGGCTTCACCTTCGAGGAGCTGCAGGGCAATGCGCTGATCGTGAAGGAACCGATCGGTGTCTGCGGGCTGATCACGCCGTGGAACTGGCCGCTCAACCAGATCGCGGTCAAGGTGTTCCCCGCTCTGGCCACCGGTTGCACCGTGGTCCTCAAACCGTCGGAGCGTTCACCGTTCGACGGTCAGATCTTTGCCGAGATCCTCGAGGCCGCCGGTGTCCCCGCCGGTGTCTTCAACCTTGTGCAGGGCGACGGACCGGGTGTGGGTGTTCCGCTGTCGAGCCATCCCGACGTCGACATGATCTCGTTCACCGGATCCACCCGGGCCGGAATCGAGATCGCGAAAAATGCTGCGGCCGGCGTCAAGCGGGTCACCCAGGAACTCGGCGGCAAGGGCCCCAACGTCATCCTCGACGACGAGGCATTCGCCGACAACGTCAGCGCCGGCGTGGTCACCATGATGCTGAACTCGGGACAGACCTGCAGCGCGCCCGCGCGCATGCTGGTCCCCAACGAGCGGATGGAAGAGGCGATCGGCATCGCCAAGGCCGCGGCCGCCACGGTCACCGTGGGCGATCCGAACGGTGATTTCACCATCGGCCCGGTGGTCGCGAAGTCACAGTTCGACAAGATCCAGGAACTGATCCAGCAGGGCATCGATGAAGGTGCCACCCTGGTCGCCGGTGGTCCCGGCCTGCCGGAGGGGATCACCAAGGGCTACTTCGTCCAGCCCACCGTCTTCGCAGATGTCAAGAACGACATGACCATTGCCCGTGAGGAGATCTTCGGCCCGGTGCTGACGATCCTGGGCTATGACAGTATCGACCACGCCATCGAGATCGCCAACGACACCGAATACGGCCTGGCCGGATTTGTCGCAGGCACCGATCTCGACGCCGCGCGCGCAGTGGCCCGCAGGATTCGGACCGGATCGGTGGCGATCAACGCCGCCTTCGATTTCTGCGCTCCGTTCGGCGGATACAAGAAGAGCGGCAACGGACGCGAGTGGGGCGAGTTCGGATTCCACGATTATCTGGAGATCAAGGGCATCCTGGGCTATGCACCGGAAGGTGACGGCGAATAGCGATGAGCGCCAACGATCTGGAGGCATTGCTCGACCACCATGCGATTCGCACCTGCCTGGCCCGGGTCGCCCGTGGCGAGGACCGGCGAGACGCGGAACTGATCACTGCCTCCTACTGGCCGGACGCCACCACCGACTTCGGGATCTTCGCCGGCTCTTTCGACGAATACCTGGCGTGGGTGGTGCCCGGATCGGCCGCGATCACGGTCACCCAGCACACCCTCGGACAGACACTGACCGAGTTGAACGGCGATGTGGCGCTGTGTGAAACCCACGCCTCGGCATATCACCGGGTCAACATGGGCACCGAGGAGAGCGACGCCACGATCGGTGGCCGGTACCTCGATCGGATGGAGAAGCGGGACGGGCAATGGCGTATCGCCCACCGCACGATGCTCTATGACTGGGTCCGCAACGACGGGGTGTCGGCCGACTGGTCGCAGGGCCTGATGGGTGCACCCTTCTCCGGTGACCACTACACCGCCAAATCGGTCGGCGATCCCAGCGAGCACTTCTTCGCTGCAGCCGACCGGCTCTGAGGGAGTCCGGTGAACTCTCTCGGAGGCCGGGTCGCTGTTGTGACCGGCGCCAGCCGCGGTATCGGAAAAGGTATCGCGCTGGCGCTGGCACAGCAGGGCGCCACGGTGTACGTCACCGGCCGAACGGTGACGGCCGGGATCGACCCGTTGCCCGGAACCATCGGTGAAACCGCAGCCGAGTGTGACCGGCTGGGCGGCAAAGGCATTGCCGTCGCAGTGGATCATTCCCGGGATGGCCAGGTGGCCGCGCTCTTCGAACAGGTCCGTCGGGAACAGGGGCGCCTGGACCTGTTGGTAAACAACGCCTTCGCGTTACCCGACGACCTGACCGATCCGGATCCCTTCTGGTGCAAGCCGCTGTCCAACTGGCAGATGATGGATGTCGGAGTGCGATCGAACTTCGTCGCCGCCTGGCACGCCGCCCAGATCATGGCTCCACAAAAGTCGGGCCTGATGGTGGCCATCTCCGGATACACCGGGGTGTCCTACACCTACGGCGTGCTGTTCGGTACCGCCAAATCTGCCGCCGATCGAATGTCGCGGGACATGGCAATCGAGTTGAAACCGCATGGTGTCACGTCGATCTCGCTATGGCAGGGCCTGACCTTCACAGAACGCGCAGAACGTAATCTGGCCGCGATCGGCGGGCTGTCCACTCAGGCAGCCACCCGCCCGGAAAACGGTTGTTCCCCGGAGTATCCGGGCCGGGTGATCGCGGCACTACTCACCGACCCCGATCTCCTCGACCGCACCGGTGGAACCTTCATCACCGCCGAGCTCGGCGACGAGTACGGCATCAAAGACATTGACGGCAGGGCGATTCCATCACTGCGCTCCACGCGGGGCGCCCCGATCTGGTCGCCCGTCTGACATCGCATCACCCACATGAACTGGAGGACATCGTGAGTACGTTGGCCACGCCGGAGCGGCAGGCAAAGCTGGAGGAACTGCTCGACCGCCAGGAAATTCTGGATGCCCTCACCCGATTCTCCCGGGGCATGGACCGGTTCGATCGCGACCTGTTCCTGTCGGCATTCCACACCGATGCCACCATCGCCGCCGGCGAGTTCGTCGGTGGACCGATCGACCTGTACGAGTGGGCCTCCCCCATGCACGAGCAGGGGCAGATCGCCACCCACCACAACCTGCTCAACCACACCTGCGACATCGACGGCGACGTCGCCCACACCGAGACGTACTACCTGTTCGTCGGCCGAAATCGCGACGACAGCAACTGGATTGCCGGGGGCCGCTACATCGACCGGGTCGAACGCCGCGACGGCCAGTGGAAGATCGCTCTGCGTACCAACGCGATCGAGTGGTCGGGCATGGTCCCGACCATGGACATCCCGTTCGCCGACGTTCCGGACGTCTTCCTCAACGGCACGCCGTCGCGCAGCACGGACGATCCCTCGTATCAGCGCCCGCTGACTAACATCCGGGCCGCCCACATACCCAGCTGATCCGGCAACCACTACACCGAACCCAGTAATTAGGAGAAGGACCATGACCGCACTTGCCGTCGAGCGACTGTCGGATTCCGTCGGAGCGAAGCTGTTGGATGTCGACGCCGACCGGTTGCGTAACGACCGCGACCTACCCGACGCCGTCTCAGAGGCTCTCGAGGAGTACAGCGTTCTGCTGTTGCCCGAGCTCCACGCCAGCGACGAGGACACAACCGCGTTCTGCGCGAATCTAGGCACTCTGATCGACTTCTCACATGTGCCACCGGCTGCCGCAAAGGTCATGGAGATCAGTTTCGATCCCAGCAACCCGAACGCGGAATACTTTGCCAGCAACTCGTTTTGGCATATCGACGGACTGCTCGACGAGACAGCGGCAAAGACCTCGATCCTGACAGCCCGGGTCACCTCCGCCGTGGGCGGCGAGACCGAGTTCGCCAGCACCTACGCCGCCTACGACGCCCTCTCCGAGGAGGAGAAGGAGCGTTTTGCCGACCTCCGGGTGATCCACACATTCGAGGCGATCCAGCGGTTGACCTATCCCGATCCGACCCCGGAGCAGCTGACGGAGTGGGCCTCTCGCGCCGTCAAGAACCATCCCCTGGTGTGGGAACACGATTCCGGCCGACGCTCGCTCGTCCTGGGCGCGACCGTGTCACATATCGAAGGAATGGACTTCGATGAGGGCCGCGCATTGCTGGCCGACCTCCAGGCCCGCGCCACCGCCCCCGATCAGGTGTGCCGGCACACCTGGTCCGAGGGCGACACCGTGCTCTGGGACAACACCGGACTGGTTCACCGCGTCTGCGACTTCGACCACACCAAACCCCGAGTCATGCACCGACTCACCATCGCAGGCCAGGAGAAGATCAAATGAGTGATCGCACAGCGATTGTCACCGGCGGAGCCTCCGGCATCGGCAACGCGATAGCCAAACGCTTTGCCGCCGACGGCAATCTGGTGGCCATCTTCGACATCAACGGCGACGCTGCCGAGGCCGCGGCCGTCGAGATCGAAAAGGCCGGCGGCAAGGCCATCGGCCTCGCCGTCGACGTCACCGACCGCGACCGGATCGACTCGGCCATCGCCGAGGTCAAGTCCACGCTGGGACGTCCGACGGTCCTGGTGAACAACGCCGGCCTGACCGTCGCCGAACCGTTCCTCGACATCACCCTCGAGACCTGGAATCGTGCGCTGGCAATCAACCTGACCAGCGCATTCCACTGCTCTCAGGCGGTGATCCCGGAGATGCTCGAAGAAGGCTGGGGTCGGATCGTCAACATCTCATCCTCCAGCGTCCACAGCGGATCGCCCGGACTCGGCAGCTACGTGACCGCCAAATCCGGCGTGATCGGTTTGACCAAGGTGCTGGCACTCGAATTCGGCAGGCGCGGAATCACTGTCAACACCGTGCCGCCCGGCTTCATCGATACCCCGATGCTCCGGCGGACCGTTGACACCGGGTTGGTCGACGTCGATGCACAGATTGCCAAGACCCCGGTCGGCCGGATCGGTCAGCCCGAAGACATCGCCGCCACCTGCGCATTCCTCGTCAGCGAGGAAGCCGGCTACATCACCGGGCAGATCATCGGAGTCAACGGCGGGCGGAACACGTAGTGGCCCGGATCGCTCCGGCCAAACGCGTGGACTGGTCCACCGAGATGCAAGATTTCGTGGACGGATTCCGCTCGTCGGTGGCGGGCGCCGGCCCAGAAGAGGGCCGGCAGGCGGGTGACAACCTACTCGGCACGCTGGCCCGCTATCCGTCGTTGGCCATGGCTTTCCTGACCTTCAACAAGCACCTGCTGTCCGGATCCTCGTTGTCGATCCGCGAACGCGAGCTACTGGTCCTGCGGGTCGCGCACCTGCGCGAGGCCGAGTACGAGTGGGCACAACACGTGATCCTGGCCGACCGGGCCGGGGTGACCGCCGATGAGATCGCCCGTGTCGCCACCGGTCCTGATGCTCCGGAATGGATTCCGGTCGAGCGGGCCCTTCTGCGATCGGTAGAAGAATTGCTGAACGAAGGCATCGTGAACGAGCAGACGTGGGGTGTGCTCGCCGGCGAGTTCGACGAGCAGAAGCTGATGGACGTGATCTTCACGGTCGGTTGCTACTCGATGCTGGCAATGGCGTTGCGGTCCTTCGGCATCGAGCCCGAGGAGGGGCTGCGCCCCTTCCTACCCGCCGGGATCACCACAAGTGAGGAATGACCGATGCAAACAATCACCCTGAAGAAGCTCAGCGAGAATGTCGGAGCGGAAATCCTCGACGTCGACGTCGACCGTCTACTCAATGACGAGGACCTGCCCGGCGCATGCCTGGAAGCACTCGAGACGTACGGCGTCCTACTGTTCCGCAACCTCCATGCCGATGACCGGGCCCAGGTCGAATTCGGCAGCAAGCTCGGTACATTGCGCAAGTTCCCCACGGTTCCTCCCGCCACGGAGGAAATCATGGAGGTCAGCTTCGATCCCGCCAACGGGAATGCGGAGTACCTCGCGGCCAACGTGTTCTGGCACATCGACGGTCTGACCGACGAGGTCGCATCGAAGGCGACGATGTTGAGCGCCCGCGTGATCCCCGGCGAAGGTGGCGAAACCGAATTCTCCAGCACCTATGCAGCTTACGACGCCCTCAGCGACGAAGAGAAGGAGCGTTTCGCCGACCTCAAGGCGATCTACACCTTCGAAGCCATCCAGCGCCGGTCGTACCCGAACCCGACACAGGCACAACTCGACGAGTGGGCATCTCGAACCCCACGCAAGCACCCCCTGGTCTGGAAGCACGATTCGGGTCGCTGCTCGCTGGTCATCGGAGCATTCGCTTCACACATCGAGGGTATGGACTTCGACGAGGGCCGAGCACTGTTGGAGGATCTGGAAAAGCGTGCCACCACACCCGATTTGGTATACCGGCACACCTGGTCTGTCGGCGACCTGGTCGTCTGGGACAACCACGGTCTATTGCACCGAGCCTGCGCCTTCGACTGGTCGAAGCCTCGCGTGATGAACCGCTCGACGGTCGCCGGACGGGAACCGATCAAATGAGTGACCGCACAGCCATCGAACATCAGTAGGTCGGCGGCGGTTCGTTCCTTCCTCGTTCCTCGGCTCGCTCCCGGGCGACCCGCGCTGCTGCTTCACGCAGCCGACGATTGGCGAGTCGCTCTTGCTGTCGGCGTGCATGCTTCGCAGCGGTGCGCGACTGTTGTCGGTCGGTGTGCTGCGGGCGTGATGGCGATGATGCTCGGGGTGGCCGGCTTGGTGAGCCGCGTTGGTCGTCGAAGATGATCAACCTCAGTGTCGGGAACAGGTCATCGCCGGTCCATCCCGGGCCGTGATAGTTCCGGTGTTCGGGGGTGGTGAAGACAAGCCGGGGCCGTCCGGTCTCGGGGTCGGGGTACTGATCATCGAGCCAGTCACTATAGGTCTTGAGCAGATGATGAAAACGGCAGAGGGTCTTCATCTCTGAGGGATGGGTGCAGCCACCGGCGTCGGGGTCGTTGTGGTTGTACTCGCAGGTGTGGTCCAGATCGGCGCCCCAGGCTTTGTGTTCACAGCCGGGCCACATGCAGTAGAGGTCCCGGATCCGGAGATAAGTGTCCAAGACAACCGAGGGCCGGTACTTGTCGCCGGGTTGGGTGGCCGGCAGCGGAACAACTTGCGGGAAAGGCGCGGTGGCAGTGGCGCTGTCGTCGCCGGAAATGTTCTCCGCTGGTGGGTTCTGCGGTCCGCGCATGTACACGTTCGGCCGCTTCGGTTTTGGTGTCTCCTGCTCAGGCCGTTCGGGTTCCGGTTGCACAGGTTCGGGCTGCTCGGGTGCTTGTTGCGCTGGGTCGGTCTCCGAGTGCGGTGGTGCGGGTTCGGACTGCGCTGGCGCGGGCTGTGCAGGTTCGGATAGTGCGGACGCAGATCGTACCGGCTCTGCGGGCGCAGTCTTGTTGCCCATCGGCCGCTGGACCGTTTCCGGGCGAGCCGCGATGTCGCGAACGTGATCGCCGGAGATGACGCCGTGTCCGTCCATGAAGCCCGGGTTGTCGGCGGCGCCCTCGAGGGTGGCCTGATCGGCGATCACATGCATGACGATCTTCACGTCCACACCCGAGATCACCTGCCCGGCAGGAACAGTGACAATCTCGGCGGTGCAGGGATGTTTCGGGTCATTCGGGCATTCACACATGAACTCACGGCCCATCACGGTGGCGAACAACGCATCGGCCATCCGATCGGACCGCTTCCGCGGATCAGCGTTACAGGTGGCCATGGCCAGTTTTTCCAACCTGGCCATGATCAACGTCAATTCCTCAGCGGTGGAATGGGCATCCAGTACTGCCATGCCGTGGTCGGTGTTGTTGGCCCACACCCCGCGATTGTTTTTCGCATCCTCCCGGTTCTTACGAACCAGATCCGGGTCCCGGCGGAAGATGATCGCATCGACCATGTCTCGTATCCGACCCTTGGACCACGTCCCCCGCCGCTCCAGGGCTTCGGCGATCCCCCGATCGATATCGGCCATATGGGCTGAGCCCTCGATCAACTCGGTCCGGGCGATGATGTCAGGAATATGGTGCGCAGCGATCCGGCCGGCCTTCAACAGCGCATTGACCGCAGGCAGCCGATCGCGCAACGCCACCCCACGGTTGATCTGCAACTCCGCAGTCCGCTGCGTCAGACCTTGTGCGGCAGACAATCTCGCCGCACACTGCGCGAACGGATCAAGCGCCCGCATCTCCGCCTCAGACCCGGCAGTGGGCTCAACGAGATGTCGGTGCAGCATCGCCGCAGCTGCATAGCGTTCCCACTCCATTCGCGACTGCTGGACCATCGCGAGCTCGGTGTTACGCAGCAACTCGTTGACACCCAGCGACTCGACAGGACCGATTTCATCGTCCCCACCTGTATCTTCGATATCCCCCTCGAACATACATTTGATTCTAGATGAGGGGTACGACAATCGATTTGAAGTCACAGGACATCGGGGACATACGCCCCGATCGAGTGACGGTTGCGGCGCCCACCGGGCGGGCTACGACAGTGCGGTGAGAACTCGCGGAGTCCAGGACGGCCATCGTGCGACGCCGACGAGAGTTCCCGCGGTGTATTCGGCGATCACAGAAGGCGCTACTCCTACAGCAGAGTTGTAAATGGTGGCTTCGTCGGCGCGCGCGATGGCCACCGCCACCAAGGGCCAGAGCCGCCGAAACCGTTCTCGAATCTTGGCCTCGGGCACCGCATGACCACCCGACTCGGTGCGGTACCCCACGCGCCGAACCGCAAGTGATTCCGGGACGAGCAGCACATGCAGGACCACCGCGAATCCGGCCTGTTGTGCCTCGCCGATCAGGTCGAGTTTCGATTCGTGTGAAAACACGGTTTCGGCGATGAACGAGCGCCCTTGCTCTACCAATTGGTTTCGCGTCGCCGCCGCGATCTGAGCCGCTTCATAGGACTTCTCCTGAGCTTGCTCGGGCCATCGCTGTTTGGCGATCAGGTCCGCATTGACAAACACGCTTCGGGGAAGGAGCGGTTGCAGCGTCAGCTCGACGAAGGTCGACTTGCCCGCCCCATTCGGGCCGACAACAAGGTCTAGGCGTTTCACTCGTCGTCAAGGACCTTGGTGGTGCCGTCGGGCCGGTATTCGACCAACCGACCGTCTTCGTCGAGGGCCACGGTAGTGACACCGCGCGTGGCCAGTGTGCTGCGATAGTCGGCCTTGGCCAGGTCTTCGGTGACGCGTGCCCGAACCTCGGCGTTGAATATGCGTCCCTCGACGTTGCTCAGGTCCGTCGTCGGCCGATCCCCGTTCAACACCGCCTGGATCCGGCGCGCCGAGGCGGTCTCGTGCGCGGTCACCGAACGGCCGACGAGTGCCCAATGTTCGAGTTGCTGACGACCGGTTCGTTGTTGACGGCGACCTTCGGCGATCGCGCTGTCGACCAGGTCGGCGTCCACGCGCGTGACCTTGTCTGTAGCTCCTGACATCGCAAACCCCTCGTTGTAGCAGTGTGCTACCGAGTGTAGCAGCCAGCTACGGCCACCTGGCGCGAGTTCGGGATTCGATCAGGCTCCAGTCCACACAGGCGCCCGTTTCTGCGAAAACGCAGTGGGTCCCTCCTGGGCGTCGGCGCTGTTGTAGCAGTCTTCGGAAGCGGCCCTGGCGGCAACCAGCGCCTCCGACCGGCCCATCTCGGTTGCGATCATCACCGTGTCGCGTGCAGCTTTCACGGACAGCGGCGCGCCGGCGAGGATGTCCGTCGCAAGGGCGATCGCCTCGCTCAGCAGATTCTCCGGCTCGGCGATCCGGTTGACCAGACCGATCTCATAGGCCCGCTGTGCGGTGATCGGTTTTCCGGTGAGCAAGATTTCCATCATGATCCGCTGCGGGATCATGTGGATCAGCGGCGACGCCCACGGCGAACTCCGGCCGACCTTGACCTCGGTGACGGCAAACTTCGCGCTGGTACTGGCCACACACAGGTCGCAGGCCTGCGCGATCATCCAGCCACCGGCGAAGGCGTAGCCGTTGACCGCGGCGATGGTCGGCTTCGACAATTCGACGGTGTCGTAGGGAAGGGCGAACATGTCACGTGGCGGCACCGCCATCTGCGTTGCGACCATCTCCTTGAGATCGCCTCCGGCGCAGAAGCTCTCGCCGGCGCCGGTCAGGATCGCCACCCGCAGCGCGGCGTCGTTCTCGAAACGCTCCCAGCCCTCGCGCAGACCTTCGCGGACTTCCAGCGAGAGGCAGTTGCGGGTGTCGGGACGGTTGATCGTGATGACCGCGATCCCGTCCTCGCGGGCGTCGAACAGGACGGCGTCACTCACTAGAATCCCCTCTGCGAAATTATGTGTGCCTCGCGGGCAAGGTCTTCCTGAAAATCCGGATGCGCAATGGCGATAAGGCGTTTGGTCCGCTCGGCGAGTGTCTGTCCCCGTAGCTGCGCCGCACCGAACTCGGTGACGATCACGTCGACATCGCTGCGCGGCGTGGTGACCGGACCCGACAACCCGGCGGTGATCCGGCTGATCGTCCCCTTCTTGGCGGTCGCCGGGAGAGCGATGATCGCGTGCCCACCCGGAGAACGTGCGCCGCCGCGAACGAAGTCGAGCTGGCCGCCGGTCCCGCCGAGATATGCGGCGCCGCTCTGTTCGGCGTTGACCTGCCCGGTCAGATCGACTTCCAGCGCCGAATTGATCGTGACCAAGTTGTCCAATTGCGCCATCACCGCGGCCTCATGCGTGTACGCCGTGTTGCACATCCGGAGTTCCGGGTTCTGATGCGCGAAGTCGTACAACCGCCGGGTGCCGATCAGGGCCCCGGCGATACTCACTCCGCAATCAATCCGTTTGCGGGCGTTGGTGACCGCTCCCGCCTCGATCAGATCGACCAGCCCGTCCCCGACCATGCCGGAATGCACGCCCAGGTCTTGCCGGTCGCGCAGCAGCCGCAACATCACCTCCGGGACCGCACCGATGCCCATCTGGATCACCGAGCCGTCGCCGATGAACGCAGCGGCATGTTCGGCCATCGCCAGATCGGTGTCGGTGATCGGCGCCGACGGTACCTGCACCGGTGGACGCGAGACGTGAACCGCATGGTCGATCGCGGAGGCGGGGATCTTCTCACCGCAGGTGTATGGCACCTGATCGTTGACCTCGGCGATGACAACGCGGGCCCTGGCGACCGCGGCCTGGACGTAGTCGCTGATGAGGCCAAGGCTGTGGTTGCCGTCGGCGTCAGCCGGACTGACCTGGATCAGTGCGATGTCGCAACCCATGTACCCCGCGGTGATCATCGGGGCTATCTGGCCGACGTGGCACGGAAGTACATCCAGCGCATGGGCTTTGCTCATCACCCGCAACGAACCCATGGCCCCCATACTCGCCAGCGCAAAGCTCTTGGCCGTTTCCGGCGTGAAAAGCCCGGAGAAGCTGGTCGAGATGAACGCCGAGAGTCCGCCGACCTCGTGCCCTTGCTCGATGAGGGCCTCGACGAGGGTGGTGGGCTCCCCGCAGGCCTGACCGATGACGATCCGATCGCCCGGGAGCAGGAACCGTTTCAGGTCGACCGCCGCAGAGGTCGCCATCAGGACCAGGCCCCGCCGGCCGAACGCAGCTGGGCCTTGACCTCGTCGGTGTTCTCACCGAGCCTCGGGGCCGCGCTGTCGATCCGGCCGGGTGTTCGGGAGAACCACGTGGGCGGTCCGGGGAAACGAACTGAGCCATAGGGGGATTCGACTTCTTCGAAGAAGTCCACCGCCTCCAGATGCGGATTGTCGAACAGCTCATCGAGGGACCGGACCGGTGCGGCCGGGATATCGAGCGAGCGCAGCAGGTCGAGCCACTCCTGGGTGGTCCGCTCGGAAAAGGTCTCTCCCAGAAGCGAGTACACCTCGTTGATCCGGGCGGCACGCTGGCTCAGGGTGGCAAAATGCTCACCCGCCCATTCCGGGGCGACGGCGGCAACAAACGCATCCCACTGCTTGTCGTTGTAGACCAGCGCCGAGATGTGTCCATCCTTGGTGCGGTATGGCTTCCGGTTCGGCGAGACCGCGCGGTGGTAGGCCGCCGGCCCGAGGGGCGGCGTGAACATCGCCCCACCGGCATGCTCGACCAGCATGAAAGCGGCCATGGTCTCGAACATCGCCACCTCGACCTCCTGGCCTTCACCGGTGCGTTCACGATGGAACAGCGCCATCATGGTGGCGTAGAGCGCGGTCATCCCGGCGACCTTGTCGGCGATGATCGTGCCGACGTAGCCGGGTTCGCCGGTGAGTTGCTCCTGCGCGAACGGCAGGCCGCATTCGGCCTGGATGGTGTCGTCATAGGCGGTGAGGTTCGCGTCCGGGCCGCGGCGTCCGTACCCGTAACAGTTGGTGTAGATGATCGACGGATTGATCGCCGCCACCGCGTCGTAGTCGAAACCGAGTTTGCCGATCGCCGTCCCGCGCATCGAGTGGATGAACACATCGGCGTCGCTGATCAGGTCACGCAGCACCTGTTTGTCCTCGTCGGTCCGCAGATCGAGGACCACGCTGCGCTTGCCACGGTTGACGTTCACGAACACGCCACCCATGCCCGGTTCAGGACCCACCGAGATGTATCGGGTGTTGTCCCCTGCCGGGATCTCGACCTTGATGACGTCAGCGCCCATGTCGGCCATCACCTGGGTGCAGTAAGGACCCATGACCATTGCCGTCAGGTCCACCACTCTTACGCCGACCAACGGACCTGTGTGTTTCATCCCTACCCGCCTCTTCGACAACGAACTCAAGCTATCAGGTCAATGTTTACAAGGATAGTGGTATGACTAGCAGGTGGAGATTTTCAAGCCGATCGGCGAAGTCCTCGATGCCGCGCTCGCGGCCCGCCCGAATGCCCCCGCGGTCGAGGCCGCATCCGGCATCTGGACGTACTCCGAACTGGACGACCAGGCCCGGCGGGCCGCCGGCGCACTGTGGTCGCTGGGGGTGCGCCCCGGCGACCGCGTCACCGCCTGTCTGCCCAACGATCTCGACATCGTTGCCGCGTTCCATGGCACCCAGCGGATCGGCGCGATTTGGGCCGGGGTGGGCGAAGCACTGTCGGCGGGCGAGCAACAGGACATCGTCGACCTGTGCGGACCCACCGTGGTGCTGTCGGGAACGCACGGCAAGGTGACCGGCCCGGAATGTGTTGACCCGCAGCGATGGTCCGAGCTGTTGAACAGCGACTTCGAGGCACCGGATGTCGAGCCCGACATCGACGCCCCGGCCGGGATCGCGTTCACCAGCGGCACCTCCGGTCGCCCCAAGGCCGTCGTCCACAGCCATCGAAACCTGCTGTTGCCCGGCGCCGTCCTCACCAAGTCCCGCGGATGGGGTCCCGAGCTGCGCAAGGGCGACAGCTTCCCGCTGACGATCCTCAACCTCATGGTCTTGTCGACGCTGCTCACCGCACAGGCCGGCGGATGTGCGGTGGTGATGAACCGTCGCGACGCCGACGGGCTGATCGAGTGGATCAGCAGCAGGCGCGTGACGGTGTGGAACGGTGCGCCCGCACAGCTCTACGACCTCGCTCGCCGTCCCGACGCCGACCTGAGCTCGTTGCGCGAGGTGTGGAGCGGCGGCGGTGACACCTCCGACGCGCTGCGCCAGGAGTTCGCCGACGCCCACGGACTGATTCCCCGGGTCACCTACGGACTGACCGAGGCGCCCACCGTCGTCTCGATCGATCCACCGGACGGGCAGTGGCGCGTGCGGGCCAGCGGCCAGGTGCTGCCGCATTTCGATGTCGCCGCATACGACGGCAACAACAATCGACTGCCGGCGGGCAAATCCGGCGAGCTGAAACTGGCCCCGTCCACCCACGGCCGTTGGGCCGGCATGTGGCGGCCCATGCTCGGCCACTGGGGCCCGGACGGGCTCGAGGCGACCGAGCCGGGCCCGCTGCCGACCGGCGACATCGGCACCGTCGACGCCGGCGGGTGGCTGACCGTGATCGACCGTAAGAAGCTGGTCATCATCCGAGGCGGCGCCAACGTCTATCCGCTCGAGGTGGAACGCGCGATCAGCACGCACCCCGCTGTCGAGCGGGTGGCGGTCTACCCGATCCCCGACGAGCGTCTCGGACAGCGAGTGGCCGCGGTGGTCGAGAGTTCGCTTCCCGCCCTGGATTTCGACGAGCTCAAGGAGCATTGCCGCCGGGAGGTCTCGGGGTACAAAGTGCCCGAGACCTGGACCCAGGTCGGCGCCCTACCGGTGAACGCCATGGGCAAGGTGCAGCGAGCCGGACTCGCCGAGTTCGTTGAGCAACAACGCGTTTCCAGCGCGCCGAAGACGTCGAAGGGAACCACCGCGTGAGCGAGCTGTTCAACCTCAAGGGCAAGGTGGCGATCGTGACCGGCGCATCGTCGGGGCTCGGGGTCGCGGTCGCCGAAACCCTGGCCGAGGCAGGTGCCCGGGTGGCGGTTGTGGCCAGGCGCAAAGACAAGCTGAGCGCCGTCGCCGAGCGGATCAACGGGCTCGCGGTCGCGTGCGACCTGTCCGACCTCGAACAGGTCGGATCGATCGTGCCCACCGTTGTCGACGAACTCGGCCCACCGGACATCATCATCAACGGCGCCGGCAGCATGTTCACCGAGGAGAAGGCGGAGTCCGAACCACTGGACGCCATCCGGCAGACCCTCGGCCTGAATCTGATGGCCCCATTCCTGTTGGCCCAGAGCGCTTTTCCCCACCTGGTCGAAGCCGGCGGGGGGTCGATCGTGAACATCTCCTCGATCAGCGGCAAGGTCGGCATCCCAGGGATCCCGCAGGCCTCCTACGCGGCGAGCAAGGCCGGCCTGTCCGGACTGACAGCCGAACTCGCGGTGCAGTGGGCCAGGCACTCGATCCGGGTGAACACCGTGGCCCCCGGCTTCTTCCGCAGCGAGATCACCGACCCGCTCTACACCAGCGAGCGCGCATCCGAGTACCTACGCCGCAACACCCCACTACCGAAAGAAGGTTCCGCCCAGGACATCGTCGGTGCCGTGCTCTGGCTCGCCTCCGATGCCGGGAGTTATGTCACCGGCCAGACCATCGTCGTCGACGGCGGATGGACAGCACGCTGAACCGAGCCAGCAAGCATTGCAATCCTTACTAGGATTAACGTAATGTCGGCCACATTGTCAGCCCCGATTTGGGGCGGTTGAAAGGACTTCTCTTCATGTTTTCGGCAGTTGTCATCGAAAAGGGCGAAGCAGGGCAATCCGTTGCCCTCAAAAACGTCGAGGAATCCGAGCTTCCCGAGGGAAACGTCCAGATCGACGTGGACTACTCCTCACTGAATTTCAAAGACGCCCTTGCCATCACCGGCAAATCCCCGGTGGTCCGCAAGTTCCCGATGGTGCCCGGCATCGACCTCGCCGGCACCGTCACGGCCAGTTCACACGGAGAGTGGTCCACCGGTGACCGCGTGGTCCTCAACGGCTGGGGCGTCGGCGAAACGCACTGGGGCGGCTTCGCCCAACGCGCCAGCCTCAACGGCGACTGGCTGGTCCCGCTGCCCACCGCGTTCACCGCCAAGCAGGCCATGGCGATCGGCACCGCCGGGTACACCGCCAGCCTCTGCGTCGAGGCACTGATCAACGCCGGCGTCACCCCCGACCAAGGCGAGATCCTCGTGACCGGAGCCACCGGTGGCGTCGGCAGCGTGGCGATCGCACTGTTGACCAAAGCCGGGTTCACCGTTGCCGCCTCCACCGGCAAGACCTCCGAGGTCGCGTACCTGCAGGCACTCGGAGCCTCGACCGTGGTCGACCGCGCCGAGCTCTCCGAAAAGGGCAAGCCGATGCAGAAAGAGCGCTGGGCCGGAGTCGTCGACTCGGTCGGCAGCTTCACTCTGGCCAACGCATGCGCACAGACCCGCTACGGCGGCACCGTCACCGCCTGCGGTCTGGCCCAGGGCATGGACTTCCCGGCATCGGTCGCCCCGTTCATCCTGCGCGGGGTCTCACTCCTGGGCATCGACAGCGTGATGGCACCGAAGGCGCGGCGGATCACCGCCTGGGAACGCCTGTCCCGCGATCTCGATCCGAGCGCACTGGAATCGATCGCCACCGAGATCTCCCTTGCCGAATCAATCAACGCAGCCGACCAGCTGATGGACGGCACCGTGCGTGGCCGCATCGTTGTCGACGTCAATCGCTGAATCAGGAGCACACACATGACCACAAGCGAGACCGAAACCGTCCAGCTCGACCTGACCGACGTCGACCACCGCGTCGGCAAACCCGTTGGCGGCGGCCAACTCTACGATCCGTGCAGCGGCTCCGACATCCGCCGCTGGGTGATGGCGATGGACAACCCCAACCCCTTGCACTGGGACGAGGAGTTCGCGCGCAACTCGAAGTTCGGTGGGATCATCGCACCGCAGTCGATCGCGGTGGGCCTGGACTACGGACACGGGGCCGCACCGGCCTGCGTCGGATACATTCCCGAAAGTCACCTGATCTTCGGCGGCGAGGAGTGGTGGTTCTACGGGACACCCGTTCGCCCGGGCGACAAACTGTTCCAGGACAGGTGGTTTCACGACTACAAGGTGACCGAGACGAAGTTCGCCGGACCCACCATGTTCTCCCGCGGCGACACCGCCCACAAGAACCAGCACGGGGCATTGGTCGCCCGGGAACGCTCGACCGCCATCCGCTATCTCGCGGCCGAGGCCACCAAACGCGGCATGTACGACAGCCAGATCGGTTCGCTCAAGAAGTGGACCAACGACGAACTGATCGAGGTCGAAAAACTCCGTGACGATTGGCTGATGTCCAATCGTCTCGGCATCTCACCCCACTTCGATGAGGTCAACATCGGCGACAAACTCCATCGCCGGGTGATCGGTCCGCACAGCATCGCCAGCTTCACCACCGAATACCGCGCCTTCGTCTTCAACATCTGGGGCACGTTCGGTTGGGTTGCACCAGAAGGTGTCGACGATCCGTGGGTGTACCAGGATCCGGGTTGGGTCGAGGGTTTCGGCTACGACGAAGAGGGCGCCAAGATCGATCCGCGCAAACGGGACGGCTTGTACGTCGGACCGTCACGCGGTCACATCGACGCCGACAAGGCCGGTGAGGTCGGCATGGCCCGCGCCTACGGTTACGGCGCGACGATGGGTGCCTGGTGCACCGATTACCTCGCCAACTGGGCCGGCCACGACGGCATGGTCCGGCACACCAAGGCAGACTTCCGCGGCCCCGCCTTCGAAGGCGACGTCACGTACTTCGATGCCGAGGTCGTCGACAAGATCACCGAATCCGAGTGGGGCGTACCGCTTGTGCAGATCAAGCTGAAGCTCACCAGCCAGGACGGCACCACCCTGGTGACCTGCACGGCCGAGGTCGAACTCCCGATCTGACCAGACCCAGCACGCCAAGACGACAACGAGGTCAGCCATGAGTACTCAGATCACCACCGAATCGACCGCCGCACTTTCGGTGGTATCGGGTCCACCGCTGAGCGAAGAGCCCGGCCTCGGCACTCTGACGATGCCGGGCTTCTTGCGCGAGGTCACCGAGTTGTACGGCGACCGTGAGGCATTGGTGATGCACACCCCCGACGGTGTCATCCGCTGGTCGTATACCGAGTTGTGGGAGCGGTCGGTCGCCGTGGCGCGTGCGCTGCAGGCGGCCGGCATCGGCAAAGACGGTCGGGTCGGCGTGCTCATGACCAACCGCCCCGAGTGGATCACCGCGGTGTTCGGCACCTCACTCGCCGGCGGCGTGGCCGTCACCCTCAGCACGTTCTCGACAGCCGCCGAGTTGGACTACCTGCTCGAGGTCTCCGCCGTCTCGGTGTTGCTGTTCGACCGCAAGGTTCTCAAGACCGACTACGCGTCGGTGCTGACCGAGCTCGAGCCCGCGATCAGCGACGCCGCCCCCGGCGAGCTCCACTCGTCGAAATACCCGTTCCTTCGGCACCTTGCAGCGGTTGGGGACGGTTCCGGTCTACCGGGTGCGATCGAGAGCTGGGACGACTTCGTCGCCCGGGGCCAGTCCTCACCGCGGGAGTTGGTCGAGGCGACCGCGGCCACGACGAAACCCAGCGATACCGCAGTGCTGTTCTTCTCGTCGGGATCGACCAGCAAACCGAAAGGCATCTTCAGCGCGCATCGCGGTGTCGCGATCCAGCTGTGGCGATTCCGCCGGCTCTACCACTTCGGCCCCGAGAACAACATCCGGTGCTGGAGCGCAAACGGATTCTTCTGGTCGGGCAATTTCGCGATGGCGCTGGGTAATACGCTGTCCAGCGGCGGTTCACTCGTCCTGCAGACTACCTTCGATGCCACCGAGGCGCTGGAGCTCATCGAGTCCGAAAAGGTGAACTTCCCGTTCGCCTGGCCGCATCAGTGGGCGCAATTCGAATCCGCACCCAACTGGGCCACCGCCGATCTGAGCAGCCTGCGTTACGTCGATTACCGCACCCCGGTGGCGCGCCACCCGTCGGTCGACGCGCAATGGATCGAACCCGGCTACGCCTACGGCAACACCGAAACCTTTACCATCTCAGCCATTTACCCGGCCAACACCACCGAGGAACAGGCCGGTGGCAGTAGCGGCGAGCCGCTCCCCGGTGTGACGTTCAAAATCGTCGACACGTTGACCGGCGATACCCTGCCATTGGGTGAACGTGGCGAGATCTGCGTCAAGGGACCGACACTGATGCTCGGCTATCTCGGCACCCCGCTGAGCGAGACCGTCGACGACGAGGGATTCTTCCCCACCGGCGACGGTGGATACGTCGATGGCGAGGGCCGGTTGTTCTGGGAAGGACGCCTCACCGACATCATCAAGACCGGCGGCGCCAACGTCTCACCGCTCGAGGTCGACGAGGTCCTGGTGGCCCATCCCGGCGTCAAGGTCACCCGTACCGTCGGTGTCCCACATGAGACGCTCGGCGAGGTGGTTGTCGCCTGCATCGTTCCGCATCCGGGCGCCGATCTGAAGCCCGACGAGATCCGTGCGTACATCAAGACCGAACTCGCGAGTTACAAAGTGCCGCGCCATGTTCTGTTCTTCACCGATGACGAGATCACTCTGACCGGTAGCGCCAAGATCAAAACCAGCGACATCCGTGAGCTAGCCGCGAAGAGGCTCGCCCCCGCACCCCGATGATGTGGGGTTCTGGCGACGTCCACCTGCGGGTTTCGTCGCCAGAACCGCACACTATCGGAGTCTGGCGGCGAGTGCTTCTCGGTGCTGTGCGGGCGAACCGAACAATGATCGATTCAGGATGGCCCGCTTGAGGTAGACGTGGATGCCGCTCTCCCACGTGTAGCCCATTCCGCCGTGGAGTTGCATCGCGTCACCGGCAACCTCGACGGCCATCGCACCGGTGAACGACTTGGCCATCGCAACGGCCACCGCGGCGTCCGGCCGATCGGCAGCCAGGGCACGAACGGCCGCGTCGACGAGCTTCTGTGCGACCGTCACCTGGACCAGCATGTCGGCACAGGCATGTTTCACGGCCTGGAACGAGCCGATCTTGCGCCCGAATTGTTCTCGTACCCCGACATATTCGACGGTTGTCGCCATTGCCGCTTCACTGAGCCCGAGGCTGTCGCAGGCCACTGCCAGCGCAGCCCGATCATGTAGGTTCCGCAACGCCTCCGGGCCACCGGATTCGAACTGCCACAACGATTCCGGCGGCACCACGACGTCCGCCGCCGTCACGCGGCCGAAACTGCGGGTCAGGTCGACAACCGGCTGTTCGACGATGGCCAGCCCGGCAACGTCGCGATCGAGTGCCACGACGACGATGACACCGGGTTCGTCCGGGTCGACTGCGGGAATCAGGAGCCGGTCGGCCACCGGCGCGTCCAGAACCAGGTCGGCCTCACCGCCTAGTTGCCAACCCGTCTCGGTCCGGGTGACCCGGAATGATGGTTGATCGACCTCGTCGAGATCACACTCGCCTTCGATCACCACGATCGGAACCACGCCGCCAGAGACGGTGTCGCGCAGCAATTGATCTCGGCCGGGGGCCGGCGCCAACAGCTCCAGCAGGCCCAGGCTCAGCGTTGCGACGGCCGGGTACGGGCCGGAGGCGACCGCCCGGCCGACTTCTCGGAGTACGACGGCGACCTCCGCGAACGTCGCATCGGCCCCGTCGAATTCGTCGGCGGCCTCCAGCCCCAGCCATCCCGAATCGGTGACCAACTGCCAGTCGACCGGCGTGCCGACCTCGGCTTTGGCGAGTACATCGCGGGCCACTGCCCGCAGTTCCCGGTGCAGGTCGGAAAGATCGTGCAGTTCGGAGAGGTTATCGGTGGACATCAGGTTCCTGCCGGTTCTCGCGGCAGGCCCAGGCCCCGCTCGCCGATGATGTTTCGTTGTATCTCGCTGGTCCCACCCGGGATGGTCCATTCCCACGATCCGATGAAATCCAGGACCCAGGACCCCGATTCCCAACCACTCGACAGCGGTTTTCGCAGGTGGGTCTGTGCGGACAGCCCGGCGATCTCGGCACCGAAGTCGGTCAGTTCCTGCAGCAATTCGCTGTAGAACAGCTTCACGATCGAGGCGTCCGCGGGCCCGGGATCATCGTTGGTGGCGAAATCAGAACACAGCAGGCGCAATCCCTCGATCTTCGTCTCCAGCATCGCCAGCCGATCCGCCACGAGCGAATCATCCAGTGGCACGGACCCATTGCGGCGAGGCCGGGAGCACTCTTCGACCAACCACCGGAAACCGCCGTGTGCCAACCGTTCCGACAACTCCAACATCGTCATCCCGCGTTCGGCACCGAGCGTTTCCTGCGCGACCTGCCAGCCGGCGTTCTCCGGCCCGACGAGGTTCTCGGCGGGGATCACCACATCGTTGAGGAAGATCTCGCAGAAGTGCGATTCCCCGGTCGCCTGACGGATGGGCCGGACCTCGACGCCGGGCGTCTGCATGTCCAGCAAGAAGTAGGAGATGCCGCGGCGCTTCGGGGCGTCCGGGTCGGTGCGCGCCAACAGCAGGCACCAGTCGGAGTGCAACGCACCACTGGCCCAGAGTTTCTGGCCGTTGACTACGTACGCCTCACCCTGTTTGCGGGCAGATGTCTTGAGCGCGGCCATATCCGAGCCCGCACCGGGTTCGGAGAATCCCTGACACCAGATCTCACCATCGAGGATCGCCGGTAGGTGCCGCTGCCGCTGTTTCTCGGTACCCGCGGCGAGCAACGTGGAGGCCGCATGGTGGATGGAGACGAACGGCAAGACCAATCGTGGTGCGTCGTGGGCGGCGAGTTCCTGATAGAGCACCACCTGCTGCTCGACGGACATGCCGCCACCCCACTGCGCCGGCCAGTGCGGCACGGCGTAGCCGGCCTCGTTCAACTCGGCGAACCACTCCTTCTGGAAGCGGACGAACGCCTCGTCCGACACACTGGTCTGTGCCGCCCGCCAGTTCGCGGGTATGTGCGCCACACACCAATCCCGGACCGTCGCCCGAAAGTCATCGATCTGAGAGTTCTCGGCCTGGAAGCCGCCGCGTTCTGCCGTCATCAGGTACGCGTCCGTTCGACCAGTGCCAGTAGGCGATTGCGGTGCTCCTCGGTCTGCATCGTGACGACCTCAGCGGCGAACCCGGCCTGCAGCGGCCCGGCCAGAGCCTGGCTCAAGTGCATGTTGACGATCCGTTTGGTGCTCTGCAACGCTTCTCGGGGTTGCGCGGCCAGGCGCTCCGCCAGTGCGCGGGCCGAACCGGCGAGTTCGTCGGGGGCGCAGACACGGGTGGCGAGACCGAGTTCGACCGCGGTGGCCGCCGGGATCCGATCACCGGTGTACAGGTACTCCCGCGACCTCAGGATCGGTGTGAGCAACGGCCAAAAGGCCGCTCCCCCATCACCTGCGGCCAGCCCCACTGCCACGTGTGGGTCGGCCAGATACGCCTTCTCCGAGATCAGCACCATGTCGCACAGCACCGCGATGCTGCATCCCAGACCCACCGCGGGACCGTTCACGGCAGCGATGATCGGCAACGGGAACCGCAGCATCTCGTCGATGATCTCGGCGCCCTCGCGAATGCTCTCGTCGCGACCGACCGGATCGTCGAGAAACGAGGTGATCCAGGTGAGATCCCCGCCGGCACTGAACGCCCGGCCGGCGCCGGTCAGGATCACGACGGCGGCGTCACGGTCGGCGGCGATCTGCCGCCAGACGTTGGCCAGGGCCCAGTGCAGGTTCTTGTTCACCGCACCCAGGTCATCGGGCCGGTCGATGGTCACCGTGCGGATCGAACCTTCGCTCGTCACCGTCAGCTCGTCGGGCAGGTCGTACTTCACCAGTCCCCCAATGGTTTCACTGAACGGGTTTTCATTGAACAATCGCCACCGGCTCGGGCGCCGGGGCAATGGTGTTGCTGAACAGACCGGTCAGCCCTTTACGTCCCACGCGGGTGGTGAGCGCCGCACCGGTGGCGGACAGGCCCAGTGGCAACCGCCGCAGCGGCAGGCTGTACCGCGAGAGCCACGAGAGCGTGGTCTCGTCGCAGAACCCGGTGGCGCCGTGCAGCTGATGAGCGATCCGGAACACGACATCGGCGGCCTCCACCGCGGCCAACCGCAGTGCCAGTGCATCGTCGACGGCCTCGTCCAGGCCCGCCTCGATGCTCCACAACGCGTACTTGGCCAGCACTTCCACACCGCTGCGCTCGACCTCGGCATCAGTGAGCTGGAACTGCACGCCTTGCAATTGGGCCAGCGGCCTGCCGAACTGTTCCCGCATGAGCACGTGCGCGCGGGTCAATTCGAGCGCCCGGTCGAGCATGCCCAGCAGCGTCCAACAGGGCAGCACCAGTCCGAGAGCGAGATCCTTGTCGCCATCGGTGTCGATCGGGGTCAGCGCCAAGGGTGCGACAAAAGCCGATGTCCGGGGCGGGGCCGTCGCCGGCAGAACGGTGACGGAACTGCGAAGTCCACTGACTGCGACCGCAGACCACCGCAGGTCGATGTCGGCGATGGCGGCGGCCGGACCATGATCGGCGACCACCACCAACCCGTCGACATCGAGGTCGGTCGGCTTGGCGAGACGCTCGGCCACCGGATACGGGATACCCCAGTAGCCGGCGCTGCGACACAGCGCAGCCGCCGCCTCGAGTTCGTCGGCGTCGCCGCGGGGATCGAGTTCCCACGCACCGAGTCCCGTGAAGACCGATTCCAGTGCTCGTCCCCGGCCCGCCGGATCGACCTCTGCCTCTTCGAGAAGCCGGTCACCACCGGCCGCCTCGAACGCCCGCAGTGCCGCAGCACCGTATTCGATGGCTTCAGGGCTCAAATCGATGTTCATGATGCCGCCAGAAGGTTGCGAGCGAGCAGGATCCGCTGCATCTCGATGCTGCCCGACGCGACTGTCGCAGCCTGCGAGTAGCTCCAGTGCGCCTGGACGTCCAGCCGGAATCGTTCCGCCTCGTCCCCGGTCAGGGGTGCGTAGGTGGCGAGTTCGGTCAGCACGTTGGCGCTGGACTGATCTAGCGTGGTCACCGCGATCCGGTACAGCGCGGCGTCCGCCGGCCGAACCCGTCCGTCGCTCTGCATCGAGACCACCCGATACGCGAGCAGCCTGGCCCGACGACAGTGGACCAACATCCGGGCCCAGCGCGCGTGGAGTTCCGCGGGCAGGTCGTCCCACGCATCCCCGATCACCGCAGGCGCTTCCTGCAGCAGTCGCTCGCAGCGGGCGTACCGGGCGATGCCGACCCGCTCGAATGCGAGTACCTCCTGGACGACCTTCCATCCTTCGTCCACGGTTCCGAGGACCTGAGCCTGCGTGACCTTGAGGTCGTTGAAGAAGACCTCATTGAGGTGATGGGGACCCAGCATCGCGCGGATCGGCCGGACTTCGATCGCCGGATCGGACATCGGCACCAGGAAGACGGTCAGTCCGTGCTGCTTCCGCTCACCGGACGAGGTGCGGGCGAGCAGGAAACACCATTGCGCCATCGTGGCGTACGACGTCCAGATCTTCTGACCTGAGATGCTCCACCCGTCGCCCTCACGTCGGGCCGCGGTGCGCAGCGACGCCAGGTCGGAGCCAGATCCGGGCTCACTGAACCCCTGGCACCAGATCACCTCACCGCGCGCGATCGGCGGCAGATGTAACTGCTGCTGCTCCGATGTCCCGTGCCGCATGATTGTCGGCCCCACCCAGTTCACGCCCATGTACTGGGCACCGCGCGGTTCGTGATGTGCCCACATCTCCTCGCGGACCACCGTCTGCTCCCAGACCGAGGCGCCCCGGCCACCGAACTCCTCGGGCCAGGCCATACAGAGCAGGTCACGATCGGCGAGGAAACGACAGAAGGCCTGCGCGGTTTCGAGATCGTCCGGGTCGTCGGTGAACGCACCCCGAAACTCTGCCGGAACATTTTCCTTGATCAGCCAGCGAAGATCGTCGCGAAGCGCGCTCGCTGCCTCACCCAACGTGAAGTCCATGACTGCATGTTAGCTCTATCCTCATAAGGATTGGAATACTTGAATGGTAAGTCTCCACGGATTAGGCTGACGGGGTGAATATAAGGTGGCGAATGTGACATCTGCCCAGAGCCGCCGTGTTCCACAGCGCCGGATTGCCGAAACCGTTGCCGACGAGCTGCGGGACAACATCCTGGGCGACGACCACTATCGTCTCCCCACGCAGGAACAGCTGGTCAAGGATTTCGGGGTCAGCTACCCCTCGATCCGCGAAGCCCTGCGCATTCTGGAGACCGAAGGCCTGGTCACGGTCCGTCGTGGCAACGTCGGCGGCGCCGACGTCCACCGACCGGACGAGACGTCGGCCGCCTACCACCTGGGGCTCTCGCTCCAGGCCGGACGCGTCACCCTCAAGGACCTCGCCGACGGACTTCAGATGCTCGAGCCCATGTGCGCCGCGGAATGCGCCAAACGCGAGGACCGCCTCGAGGTCGTCGTCCCCGCGCTCACCAAGGCCATCGACGAATCCGTCGACCACCTGACCAACGGTGTCGAGTTCACCAACGCCGCGCGAGACTTCCACGACCTGGTGGTCGCCTTCACTCCCAACGCCACGATTCGTTACGCCGTCGGCAGTTACGTCGCACTCTGGTCGGCACAGGAAGAAGCCTGGGCTGAGGCCCGCACCAGGCACGGCGAGTACCCCTCGCAACTCGAAGCCGAGGGCGCAGTGCACGCCCACCGCCGCCTCGTCGAGGAGATCGCCGCCGGCCATGTCGAGGAGGCCGCACGCTATGCCCGCGCTCACCTCGCGGCAACGCAGGCGCTCGTGCTCGAGCGCTATGGCGACCGGGTCGTCAACGCGTCGGCAGCCATGTCGCGCCAGACGATCCAGTCCAGTCGACGGTCCCGCATCTGAGCCTGCCCGCGGGTGGCTCACACTGTGAAGTTTTCAAAGAGCTTGCAGTACACAGCTTCAGCTGTGTTGCAGATGGAAACTTGCGGTTTGGTCAGGCTGCGGTGAGTTCGGTGGTCAGGGTGCGGCGGGCGTTGGATCTGATCGGGGTCCTGGTGGTGTCGTCCGGGGCGATGAACCACGGATGTCCGTCGCGGTTGATGAAGACCCCCCACCCGCGGTGGTGGATGTAGCGGTGGTGTCGACGGCAGAGCAGGACCATGTTGATCATGCTGGTGCCCCCGCCGTGGCTCCAGAAGTCGATGTGGTGGGCATCGGTCCGGCCAGCGGGGCACCCGCAGCCCGGGAACGCGCACCCTTGGTCCCGCGCGATCAGCGCCTTCCGGATCGCCGGCGTCACCGTGCGTTGATCGCGGCCGACATCAAGGGGTACCGAATTGTTGTCGAGCAGAATCCTGGTGATGACCGAATCACAGGCCACCATCTGCGCGGTCGATGCTGACGCCGGCCCGGTCCATTCAAAGGCCGGCGCCAACGCGGGCGCCTTGGCACCCGGGATGCCGCGTAGTTGCAGCTCCTGCAGGTGTTCCGGGGTCACCGTGACCACCACATGCGGTTTGGCGCCGCCACGCGTCGGACGATCTTCCTGATCGAGATACGAATCCAGCAGGCGTTCCAGAGCATCGGCACGGATCTGGGCATTCGATCGACGATCCGGTGAACCATCGGGTTCGGGTACCGGCTTCGACAACGGATCGAGCGCGACACGAAGTTTCTCGCCCAGCAGGTTGTCCAAGTCCAAGGTGCCGTGACTGCGCCCGTCGTCCCCATTCCCGAGGGTGAACTCGTTGAGCTCGTGATTCTCGGCATCAGGGATCGGCTTGTCCGGCGGCGACAACACGATCGCCATCTGCCGCGCCCGCGCCGACACCGCCGCCGGACTCGCCATCAAGGCCTCGGTCAGCAAACCGCGCACACAGTCAGCGCGGTCCTCGCCGGCCAGATCCGGGTTCCGCCACTCAATGTGATTGAGCCCTTTGACGATCGAGTCCACATGCTCACCCGACAGCGCTCCGTCGACACCGTAGGCCGCCACTGATGGAATGTCACCGAGCGCCTTGCTCACCCGTACGTAGCGATGGGCCGCCACCGGCGCGACCCCCTCCTTCTGGAGCAGTCCGGCGGTGGAACGCTCACCTGACTTCTGAGCCAACCCGCGCCGATCGACTTCACCGACCAGGCGGAAAAGTATCTGTTCCACAACATGATTGAGTCGAATAGCCGCCACCGTGCGAGCTGAAATCTCAGCATCATCCCCGGCGACCACAGCCGCATCCCCGGCCAGATCCGACAACCTGGCGAACATTCCCCCGAAGTCCATGGGATGAGCTTACGGCCCAAACCCGATTCGCACAAGCTTTCGAATGAACCGATATTGTTGCGCCGCAACATATTTCGCCATTCTTACATTCGGAGTCCAGTAGTATACAGAGAGGGTCTGACAGACTCCGGACCGCCGCCGGGACGCAGTCAGCCCTTGACCACCTCAGCAGATCGTTGACTTCACAGATCGACAACCGTTCCGAGATGCGCTCTGGGGTCTGCGGCAATTGAGCGGGAACACGTAGAGGTCAGAGTCTCCGATCCGGGTGATCTCATCTCCAGGTCATGGAGGGTCGCCGAGGACGATACCCTCACGGCGCGGGTCGGCTCCGCCGGACCAACCCCCATCTGTCCGCACCAACGCGCTCAGACCGCTCGACTGATCGGCGACGTCCACTTGATGTCCCAGCCGTCCCAGACCTTGAACCAGGGGGTCTGCGGCGCCGCCATTTACCGTGTCAATTCCTGGATGCTCGCCGCCGACATTGGTTTTCGGGGTGTTGGCGGCACCGAAGTTGACCATGGACACCGCCTGTTGCGGATCCATGTCCCAATCGATCAGACCGACCAGGGTTTTCACGACAAATTGGATGATCACCGATCCGCCTGGCGACCCGAGAACCATCTCGAGCTCGCCGCGCTGATCGCCTTGCGGCGCAGCGAAGACAAGCGTCGGCGCCATCGAACTGCGCGGTCGTTTGTTCGGCTCCACCCGATTGGCCAACGGAAGCCCCTGCGCATCCGCCGGTTCGGCCGAGAAGTCGGTGAGCTGATTGTTCAGGATGAAACCGTCCACCATGTGGAAGGACCCGAATGCCGACTCCACCGTGGTGGTCATCGACGCCGCGTCGCCGTTCTCGTCCACGACGGAGATGTGACTGGTGCCGTGTTCGACTCCGGCATACCAGCCCATGGGCCCGCCGGTGTCGAATACCCCGGCGGTGGCGGTACCCATCGAACGTGCCGGATCGATCAGCGCAGCACGCTCTTTGAGGTACACCGGATCAAGCAGTGCATCGGGTCCACCACCCGGCAGCGGCACGAAATCTGAATCGGCGACGTACTTGTCGCGATCGGCGTATGCCAGCCGCTCTGCTTCGGCAACCAGGTGTGCGGCTGTCACAGAAGGCACGCCACCGTTCGCATCGACTGCGGTCGGACCGTATTGGTCGAGGGGGAAGCTGGAGAGAATCCCGAGTGTGGACGCCACGGCCAGGCCGCCGGAGGACGGATTCGGCATTCCACAAACCTGGTTGTCCCGGTAATCGACACACAGGGGCTCCCGCACCTTCGACTCGTAGTTCGCGAGGTCCTCGAGCGTCATCAGCGACGGCGTCATACCGTTTTCGGTTGAGCGCGCCTTCGCAACAACCGATTCCGCGATGGGGCCGGTGTAGAACGCATCGGCGCCGTCGGAGGCGATTGCGCCCAACGTCTTGGCGTATGCGGGATTGGTCAGTACCGTTCCGGGAGCTTTCGCGGTGCCGTCGGGATTCAGGAAGTATGAGCGGGCAGCCGGGTCGGCCGCGAGTTCTGTGGTCGACGCCGCGATGGCCGCGGCCATCCGGGGACTGATCTCGAAACCGTTGTCGGCCAGCCGAGTTGTGGAACCGAACAGGCTCGACCAGTCAGAATTCCCTTGGTCTTCGTGGACGTCTTCAAGGAGTCGCAGCACGCCGGGAACTCCGATGGACCGGCCACTTTCACGGGTGCTGGGGAGGGGTTCACTTCGATTGACGTCGTCGATCCACCGCAGATAGTTCTCGTCTGCCGCGGCGGGCGCCACCTCCCGACCATCGTAGGCCCGGACCGACGCGGTGTCGGCGTCGTAATACAAAGCGAACGCACCACCTCCGATGCCCGAGCTCTGTGGCTCGACCAGACCGAGCATCATCTGGGCGGCAACGAGCGCGTCGGCCGCACTGCCCCCATCGGCCAGGACCTCACATGCCGCCTCGGTGGCCAACGGATTCGCGGTGGCCGCAGCGAACGACTTGGTCTGCACCACAGACATGTCGGTTCGGTAACCGGTGGCGACCTCCGGGTTCGTCGAGATGTCCGGCGCCGCAGTAACGCCCGATGCTGGAGAAGCGGCAGTCACAGTCGAATTCGCCGCCGACTCCGCCGGGATGGCGCAGACACCGCCGAACTCGGCGCCGTCGTTCGACGGCGCCGAGCAGGACACGGTCAGCAGAACGGCGAGCGTCCCTGCGGTGACGACGCCAACCCCACGGATCTGCATGTGGCCGGATCTATCGCCGGATCTTCTTCACGATCCACAACAGGATCACCGAGCCGAGGAGTGCGGTGAGGAAGGTGAAGAACCATCCGCCGCTTGCGGTGTCGAAGGCGAAACTCAGCAGGAAGCCACCGAGGAAGGCGCCGATGACACCGACGACGATGTTCAGCAGGATGCCCATGTCTTTGTCGGTGCCCATGAACTTGCTGGCGATCCAGCCGGCGAGACCGCCGATGATGATGTAGCCGATGATTCCCACCGAGGTCGTGGTGGTGGATCGCTCGGCAAGAATCTCTACCGCTTGATACGTGGTGCTCACTGCATATTCCTAACGTCGTTGTCGGAAACTGTCCGGCGTCTGCAACCGCCGACCTCAGTCTTGTCCCCCGGGAATGCCCATGTCCATGTACATCCCAAACCTCTGTCGTCCGATGCCCAACCGTTATGGCCCGTCGTCAGCTGCGCATCGCCACCAGATTGTCCACTGACCTGCGGACATCCGAATCGATGACCCTGGCAACAAGATTGCCGATCGGACCGTTCAACACCCCACCACTGATCGATGCGCCAAGGTCGAAGACCGAACCGTCGCCGTCCGGAGTCACTTTCAGTTCGATGTCGATGTGAATGCCACCACGCCCTCGCCCGGACAGTTCGAGGAGTTGGGGCTTCTCGTACCGCGTCACCGTCCAGTGGATCGTGTTGCGAAAACCCTTCACCTTGATCAGTGACGAGACCTTCGTGCCCAACTCGACCTCGTTCGGCAGTGGGCTCTTCCAGCCTGCGAAAATCGTCATCCATTCATCGAAACGACTCAGGTCGGACGCCATCACCCACGCGTCCTCCGGTGGCAGATCCGACCGCACCGATACATCCACACCAGCCATGCAAATATCCTTCCATCAGTTGTCGCCCCCCACGGGAGTCCGGATCAGAAGAGCTGCGGCAACACCAGAACCATGACGATGGTCCACGCGATGTGCGTGAAGATCGGTGCCATCACACCCCCGGTTGCCCGACGTTCGAATGCACACACCAGGCCCAGCAGGATCGCCGCGAAACCCAGCATCGGGTTACCGCTGGCCAGCGTGGCCGCCACATAGATGATCGTCGAGAAGATCACCGGCGCATGACCTTTGAGCGCGGAGTAGACCGAGCCCCGGAAGAACATCTCCTCGGCGATGCCGTTGACGATTGCCGTTGACAGAGCCAGCACCACACCGCCGGTGTCGGCGTGTTCGAGCACATCGGCGATGAAGTCACGCAGCGGTGGGATCTCCCGCGCGACAAAGCCGCCGATGACGAAGATCGCGCCCAGGACAAGTCCCACAGCGGCCCCGATCGCCGCTGCTCGCACGGGACCACCTCGTGGTGGTGGGAATGCTCCCAAGGGCAACGGCCCGGCCAGCAGCGCACCGATCGCCCACACCGCGGCGAGCGCGAATGTCATGGGATAGAACGCCGAATCACCCGAGTCGATCGACAGCGAGATACCCAGGAACACGCTGCCCACCACCAGGACCACACCGACGACGATGCGTCGCCGCAGCACCGTCCACCGCGATTCCGGTGGTTCTCCGGAATCGTCCTGGATCGTGCCGATCAGGAACTCGAGCTTCTCGGGCAACGCGATCACTGTGTGCGCCACAACTTGTGGAGGCCGGTGGTGGCGGCCAGCGCCCCCACCACCGAGCGCGCCGGCGTCACGACCCGGTCCCGAATGCCCCGTTTCACACGCATCAGATCTCCGCCGGCCCAGGAAGGATCGGTGTCTGCGAGGTGGTGGACATCGGCCAACTCGTTCACCGGCCTGGGCATCGGGCTCTCGACCGAACACCGCACTGCTTCCCGAATGGTCACGAGGCCTCCTGGCGGGTCGGGGACGTGATCTCTGATCGTGCGCTCGGACGCCACCATCGGATGGTCCAGCGACCGCACCAGGTCCGAGGCGAGCCCGCTCGGCACCGGGACCACGAACCCGCTGAGGAAGCCGGCGAGCCGAACATCGACGCTCGGCAACACCACTCCCAACCGTGGCATCCGGATCGCGCGGAGATAGGTGAACAGCAACGAACTATACGACGAGGACTCTGGGCCGGCGATGTCGTAGTGCCCCGGCGGCAGCGCGTCCGATGAGGCCGCCACGAGGTAGTAGATGGTGTCGCGCACCGAGATCGGATCCATCGGGTTGTCGATCCACGACGGCAGGGGGATCACCGCCAGACGATCGGACATGTACCGGACCATCTCGAACGACGTCGATCCGGCACCGATCACGACTGCTGCACGTAGCCAGACGACTTCGGGACCACCGTCGATGTGCAGAGCGCGACCGACCTCGGCCCGGCTCTCCAGGTGCTCCGAGAGCTCGTCGCCCTCGGGTACGAACCCGCCCAGATAGACGATGCGCCCGACCTGGTGGTCCCGTGCCGCCGCTGCCACGTTCTGCGCTGCGGCCTCATCGTTCCGGCGGAAATTCTTCTGGCCGATGCCGTGGACCAGGTAGTACACGACGTCGATCGAACCTGCCGCGGCCAGTCCGGCACGCACCGACTCCGGATCCATGGCGTCCAGTTCCACCGCGCGGACCTCATCGAACCATCCGAACTGCTTCAGCCAGCCGTGGTCCCGTGATGCGGTGACCACGTCGTGGCCGGCGGCGAGCAACGCCGTGACCAGTCGGGCGCCGATATAGCCCGTCGCTCCGAGTACAAGTATTCGCATGTCATCGCCGTCCGTTGGATCCGTGCGTCCACACTTTCGGTGAGCGCAGCCGACCCGCCCCGGTTCTGGAGCAGCTGTCGCTGTACGTCAGACATGCATATCACCGTCGCCTCAGATGCGCAGTGATGCGGCGCACTGCACCCGCAAACGTTCCAGGCACCGACCGCGCTGGGCGTTCGGTGCCTGGAATGAAGGTGGTGCGTACGCGAAGGGTCAGGCCGCCGCGAGTGCCTTTGCCTTGAGGTGTTGGAACTCGTCTTCGGTGATCGTGCCGTTGTCCAGCAGCGCCTTCGCGGCCGCGATCTGATCTGCGGGCCCGGCGGTTCCGGCCGTCTGCTTGATGTAGGCCTCGGCCTGCTTCTGCGCGTCGAGCTGGGCTTCACGCGCACGCTCGGCCATTCCGCGGCCGCGAGCGATGAGGTAGACGAAGAGGGTTATGTAGGGCAACAGGACCAGGAAGAAAATCCAGACCGCCTTGACCCACCCGGACGTCTTGTGGTCACGGAAAAGATCTATCAGAACGTTGAAAAGAATCATCAAATACGCGATGAAAGCGAAGATCACCAACGTGTACCAGATGAAGTCCCAGAATGAATCCCACATAGCCGCGTGCTCCTTACTCGGCAGATCGCCGGGTATCGGCGACCATTGGATCATTGCACGTCATGTGCCCAAATCGGGGCAATCCTGGGAAGGAATTCGTGCCTTGTGCGAAATCCGCGGAACCATTGGTGAAGGTATTTCAAAAAATCGGTCATCGAGTGGTTGATATGCCACCATCGACAGGAATCACCGCGCCGGTGAGATATGAACCGGCCCGGCTCGTCAGATAAACAACGGCGCCGACCATGTCGTCGGGACGGCCGATACGGCCCAGTGGTGTACTCGACTCGATCTCGTCGCGTCGTTCTTCCAGCATCGCCCGCATCATGCGGGACTCGAATGGCCCTGGCGCGATGGCATTTACGGTGATGTTCGCCGAACTCAGATGTCCTGCCAGGTGCCGGGTCAGCTGGTGGACACCGGCCTTGGCCGCCGAGTACGAATACGACGGCGTCTGCGGCACCCGGATCCCGTCGATGCTGCCGATCATGATCACCCTTGACGGCTGCTCTGCAGACGCTGCCCTCTCCAGCGCCGGTAGCAGTGCTTGCGTCAACAGAAACGGCGCCCGGACATTGAGTCCGAGGACCTTGTCGAATGCCGACGACGGGAACTCCTCGATGGGCGCACCCCAGGTGGCACCGGCGTTGTTCACCAGGATGTCGAGTGAGTCGGTCTGAGCCAGGACGTTCTGCGCGAGGTCGGTGCAACCCTGCGGCGTCGACAGGTCTGCTTCGATCGCGGTCAGCCCTGCCTCCGACGCCTTCTCGAGCGCGTCGGCTTTGCGGCCGGCGATGATGACCCGGACCCCGCGCTCATGGAGGCCGCGGGCGATCATCGCGCCGATCCCGCTGGTACCCCCGGTGACCAGGGCCGTTTTTCCGCTGACGTCGAACAGATCGTAGGCCATGCTCCGTTGATACCAAGCCTGGCCGCACAAAGTGCGGGAATCAGACCTGCACCCCGAACCCGTCACGCACCGCGATGGTGGTCGGGCAACAGTCACCTTTTCCGAACAGCTTGTGCCGCAACGCACCCGGCGTCACGGCGGATGCGAGGTCGAAACCGTCGACGCCGGTGATGATGGTCAGCAGCGGATGGATCCGCGCGTTCCACGCCCCTTCCGCCGGCGACCAGCTCTTTACAGATGTCGTAACCAGCGCGCGCAGAAGCCCTCTGGTGGGTGCGCTGACAAATACGGCCTCGGCGTTCTCGGCAGCGAACTTCACCCCGCGAAGATGCCCCGCGAAGATGCCCCGGCCTGATGGATCACCGGTGACCGCATTCCGGCCGACCCGGCCGCGGGTCAGTTCCGAGGACATCGGCGATGACGAGACCCTCGAAGCCACCGGTCTCCAGGAACAGTTACACCCACACCGGGCCGAACACCGCGCTAGATTGGACGAGGTGACCTCGTCAGAGAACGATCCGAATGACCGTCTGACGCCGGCGATCGTGCTGGCGACCACCGAACCGTCGCGCAACACCGTCATCGATGAGATCCGCAGCCGGTACGGACGCGACTACACCGTGAAATACGCCGACAGCGGCGACGCCTGCCTCGATGTCGTGAAAAGTCTTGTGGAACACAATGTCCCAGTGGCGCTGATTCTCGTCGAACTCGATCAACTCGGTTCATGGCAGGGTTCCGATCTGCTTCAGAAGCTCCGGTTCGTCGTCCCGACCGCCAGGAGAGTCGCCCTCATCCCGGCGATCCGGTTCGGAACCTCGTACGACGAACTGAGAGCGGGTGTCGCCGAGGGCCGCTACGACACCTACCTCGGCATCCCCCGCGGCCAGCGCGACGAAGAGTTCCACACCGCAATCGTCGAGTACCTGTCGGACTGGGGCTGGTCGGTCGCCGCGCCCGAGGTCGCCTTCCTGCAGATCGTCGCCGACGGGCCATCCCCGGAACTGGCCGAGATCCGCGACTTCCTCGACCGGATGGGCATGCCCGTACAGATCCACGACCCCGAATCCCCGGCCGGCCGGGAGATCCTCCAATCGGTGACCGGCGACTCCGAGCTGCCGATCCTGCATCACCCCGGAAAACCGCCGCTGTCCCGTCCGACGGTGAGCGACGTCGCCGCCAGCATCTACGGCACCCCCGACAGCATCCCTGAGGGCACCGTCGCCGACCTGCTCGTGATCGGAGCCGGACCGGCGGGCCTGGCCGCGGCCGTCTACGGGGCCTCCGAAGGTCTGTCCACCACGGTCATCGAGACCGGGGCCATCGGCGGGCAGGCCGGAACCAGTTCGATGATCCGCAACTATCTCGGCTTCCCGCGCGGGATCTCGGGAATGCGGCTGGCACAGCGGGCCAGGATCCAGGCCGGCCGGTTCGGGGCGCAGTTCTTCTGCGGTCGCGGTGTCACCGAGGTGGACATCGATGCGCGATACGACCATCACCACGTGATGGTCGATGAGGCACGCATCTGCGCGCGCACGATCGTCATCGCCACCGGTGTCGCGTACCGGCGGTTCGGTGTCCGCGGCTGCGAGGATCTCGTCGGCTCGGGCGTCTACTACGGCGCTGCGACCAGCGCCGCCCGCGAGATGACCGGACGCGACGTCGTGGTGGTCGGCGGCGGCAACTCCGCCGGTCAGGCGGCGATGCACCTGTCCCGGTTCGCCCGGTCGGTGACCATGGCGATCCGCCGCGAATCGCTGACGGAAACGATGTCGGACTATCTGATCAGGGAGATCGAGGCCAGCCCCTGCATCACGGTGCGCGGTCACACCGAAGTGGTCGACGGTGGTGGTGAAGGCCATCTGGAATGGCTGGAGCTGTGCGACAACCGGACCGGCTCCTCGCAGCGCATCACCGCGTCGGGCCTGTTCCTGCTCCTCGGTGCGGCACCGACCTGCGACTGGATCCCGCCGCAGGTCAAGCGCGACGACCACGGCTTTCTTCTGACCGGACGATCCATCCCGAAGGAGTACTGGCGCAACGGCTTGCCACCGGCATTCCTGGAGACCACGGTGCCGGGGATCTTTGCCGTCGGCGACGTCCGGAGCGGATCGATGAAGCGCGTGGCGGCGGCGAGCGGCGAAGGTGCCTCCGCGGTGCCGCTGGTCCACGACCGGCTACAGCAACTCCGCCTGGAGAACCTGCCACCGGCGCATTAGATCAGCCCAACCTGTACACGCGCCGGGCGTTCTCGCGGAATACCTTGCGGAGCAGATTGCCGCCGTAGGGTTCCAGGGTTTCGAGCTGGCTGCCGACGATCATCTGCAGCGTCGCGTTCGGTTTGTCCCCCGGGTAGTTGGACCCGAACATCAACCGTTCCGGGCCGAATGCCGCCACCGCATGTTCGATCAGCGGCCCGGTCATGTTGGTCAGCGTCTGCTGGGTGCCGATGTTCCCGGAACGCTGATGTCCGTATCCCAGCAGGGGGAATGCGATACCCGACAGTTTCGCGACCACGTTGCGGCAACTCGCCAGTGCCGAGATGTCCTCGCGCCACGCCCGCAACAGTTCATGCCGCTGCGCCGCGGTGCTGCCCGTCGTCTGCCCCATCGGCCCGAACAATCCGACCGGCGTCCCGAGATGGTTGAGCACGATGGTGGTGTCCGGATACTCCCGCGCCAGGGCCCGGACATCGCGGAGCTGGTGTGAATACACCCAGGCCTCGAAAACCAACTTGTTTTCCGCGATCGCGGCGAACCCGGCCAGGAAGTCCGGGTCCACCAGGACCCCCTCGCCTTCCACCCAGCTGCGCACCTTGGGATCGGGGTGCCAAGCCGATACACAGCGGATACCGCGAACCTTGTCGCTGATGTCGAGGTGCCGCTCGATCAGCTGCCCGAACGTCGGCTGGCGCGGATCACCGCGGGCGACGATCGCCGCGAGTTCGGGGGCACCGTCCTGCCCGAAGGGAAGGTTTGCCACCCAACGTGTCTCATCGGTGGAGCCGAACGGTTCCTCGAGGACCCAGTCGGTCTGCATGTAGACCACAGACTCGACGGGGACGCCGGCTGTCGGCTCCGCACCGCGAAAGTCGGAGTGATAGTGCTTCGGCAGGTACGGCCGGGCCACGATCCGTGGGTCGAGGACGAGTTCACGATCGCCCTGCGCCACCGCGTACCGGAAGATGGCCTTACCGAGAATCGGCGCCGCCCGATAGAGTCGAGCGCGTCGGGTCGACTCCCAGGGAGAATGCAGCGGATCCCAGTGGTGGACGTGTGTGTCGATGATGCCGGGAACGACCCGGCGCAAGAGACCGAAATCGCCGGCCGGGGTCGCGCGTGGCTGTGTCCCGGACCATTCGGAAGGACCGGCGAGCGCACTGTCGCGCACATTATCATTGGCGCGCTCCTTTGCCATATGAAGACTGTACCCAGCAAGCCGCCATCGCTTGATCGTAAGTGGCGGCAAAACACAATAAACTGTGGCACGGGTGCGGGGACCAACCTGATCCACTCGATGAACTTCGCGGTGCGCGGCCATCGAAATGGCCTCTCACCTGATATTTGTTGGCAATCAACGGAGAGGCCGGGACTGAGCGTGGGTACCCATACGCGGCACGTGCTGTTGCAGGTGCGCGATGTGCTGGCCCGGGATCCGGAACGATTCACCGCCAACTTCTACAACCGATTATTCGCAACAAATCCAGCGCTCCGGGAACTCTTCCCGGCGAATATGGCACGCCAACGAGAAACCCTGTTCCGGGTCATCGATTATGTCTTTGAAGCTGTCCCGGACCGCGAAAATCATGCGCTGCTGCTGGAGTTTCTCGGCCAGCTCGGTCGCGACCACCGGAAATACGGTGTCACGGAGGAGAATTACAACGAGTTCTTCGTCGCGCTCATGCGTGAGATCGCGTCCGTCATGGGTTCCGAGTGGGACGAGGAAGCCGCGGGCGTCGTCTCCCAGGCGCTGATGCTGACCACCGGGGTGATGCGCGGCGCCGCGCATTCCGCACAGGGCCCGGCGACCTGGCCGGCCACCGTCGCCGAAAAATATCGGCTGTCAAGAGATCTCGCAGTCGTCCGGCTGCGCACCGACGAACCGCTGCGATTTGCCGCCGGCCAATACCTCGAGGTGCAGATCCCCCAGTGGCCACGGATCTGGCGCCACCTGTCCCCGTCGATCCCGCCGAATCCCGACGGAGAGCTGGAATTCCACGTCCGGGCGATCCCGGGCGGAACGGTCAGCAGCTCCATCGTCACCGAGACCCGGGTCGGTGACGTCTGGAATCTGGCGCAGGCCCACGGCGCACTTCACGTCGACCCCACCGGCAACGACGTACTGATGGTCGCGGGAGGAACCGGGCTGGCACCGCTGCGCGCGATCATCATCGAACTGACCCGCCTGGTGCGGCCACCGGCGGTGCACCTGTTCTTCGGTGCGCGATACCCCGCCGACCTCTATGACCTGTCGAGACTGTGGCAGATCGCCGCCATGAACCCCTGGCTCACGGTCACCACGGTGGTCGAGGACACCGAGGACCCCTGGTGGAGCAACTCGGGCGAGCAGTCCGGGCGGATCACCTTCGAACGTATCCGGGGACAGCTGTCGGACGCGGTTCTGGAGTACGGCAAGGACTGGACCTCGCATCAAGTACTGATGGCCGGATCACCCGAGATGCTGGTCAACACCCGTCGACGATTCCTGATCGCCGGCATCCCGGCCAGCCACATCCAGAACGACCCGTACTGAGTCACGCCGCGGGTGGCGGTGCCACGCCCGCTGCGCCCGAAGTAGTGGTCGGAGTCACGGTTGTCGCCGTCGCCGAACCGGTCGTGGTCGTTGTGGTCTCAGGCGGTGGCGTCGTCGTGGTCGTCGTCTCGGGCGGTGGCGACGGGACCTGGGTGATCGTCGTGGGTGGTGGGACCACGGTGACGGTCTCCGGTTCCTCGACCACCGGCGGAGCCTCGGTTGTCGTGGTCTCGGGCGGGGGCGGGGGTGGTGCGGACGTCGTCGTCCGCGGAGTGGACTTCGTCGTGGTTGTCGTCGTGGTCGAAGAACTGAACTCCGATGTGGTCGGCTGTTCGTCGACCGCGGTCTTCGGCTCACTGGTGTTGCTGGTCATGATCACGGCGGTGATCACACCGATCGCCACGAACAGTGCGGCCGCAGCCGCGGCCGACAACAGGACCCAACGATTGTTGTTGCTCACGCCGATCGCGGCAGCGGCGACCATCGCGGCGCCATAGGCCGTCGCGTACTGGCCGTCATCGGCGATCTGCACCGGCAGCTGCAGGGCGTATTCCAGGGATGGCGCGACACCTGGGATCACTGCCCCGGGGCCGAGTACCGCGATGCCCTGAAATGCACCGGTCGCGTTGGGGATGACCCCGACCGCATCGCCGACGAGCTGGGCTCCGTCCCGTTCGGTGACCGGCGGGCGCAACCCCACACCGGAGATCTCACTGGCACCGACCACCGTGCGGGTGCTGGTGTCGACAAGGGCAACGGATTGTCCGGGGAACAGTGCACCGGAGCGGTCCAGGTCGGCGACGAGCACCAGACCCCGGGCGCCGAAGATCGCAGCCACGATCTCGGCATAGGCCACCGGAGATCCGACCACAGTCGTCCGGGAGAACCAGTCCGGCGTCGACGATGCACCATCCGGTGTCGCGGGATCGGGCCTGTGATGCGGCAGCAGATGCGCGGGAAGGCGCCCGGAATCGATGATGTCGCCGATGGCAACGACGGTGGCGCTGTCTGCGCAGGCAATCGTGATCGCCCCCGGCAGGACCGGGGCTGACTGCACAAGCTGGTAGATCGCATCGAACACGTAGTCGGGGGACGAGTTCGACAACTCGACGAAGTTACGGGCCAGCACCTCACCGGTGCCGGAGTCGGCTACGACCGATGCGATCTCCAGGTCTGTGACAGATATCCCGAGTACCTGGCTCATGCTGATGTATCGCCCTATCGACTGTTCTTGTTACCTGCGGACCCTGTTACGTGCGGATCCTGTTACGTGCGGATCCTGTTACGTGCGGATCCTGTTACGTGCGGATCCTGTTACGTGCGGATCCTGTCACCTGCAGACACAAAGCGCGGCAGAACTCGGCCACCGCCCCGGACTGTCAACGATTGCCGCGGTCGCGGCGTGGTTTCCAGACCACGAGAGCGTTGGTGCGCGGGATCGGGACCAAGTCGCCCCGGCGCGGCGAACGTTGTTGCGCAAGTTCGGCTTCGAGTTCGCGAACGCGGCTCTGGAGCGCATCGACCTGGTTGGTCAGCTCGATGACCCGCTTGATGCCGGCGAGGTTCACGCCGTCGTCCTGCGACAGTCGCTGCACCTCGCGCAAGAGTTCGACGTCGCGGCTGGAGTAGCGGCGACCGCCGCCGGCCGCCCGCTGCGGGGTGACCAGTCCGAGACGGTCATAGGTCCGCAGCGTCTGGGCGTGCATCCCGGCGAGCTCGGCCGCCACCGAGATCACGAACATCCGTGCAGACTCGGTGGCTTCCCGATCTCGGGTCTCCCGGTCTCGATCATTCGGTGGCGGGTCGGTCATGATCTACCCCAGTTTGCACGCGGGTCGAACCCGCTGGCTTTCTCTGCGGCGGCGTACTTGTTCAACGCCTCGATCGCGGCGTCGTCCAACTTCGGTGGGACGGCGACCTTGACGGTGACCAACAGGTCTCCGGCACCGCCGGCCCGCTTGGCCACACCGCGGCCGCGCACCCGAAGGGTCCGTCCGTCCACCGTGTTCGGCGGGATCTTCAGCCCGACACTGCCCTCGAGCGTCGGCACCGACACCGTGGTGCCCAGTACCAGCTCCGCGAAGCTGACCGGCAACGTCACCTTGATGTCGTCGCCGCTGCGGGTGAAGGTGCGGTCGGGTGAAACCTTGACGGTGACGTAGAGGTCACCGGACGGGGCGCCGCGCAGACCGGCCTCACCCTGGCCCGCCAATCGAATGCGCCCACCGTTCGACACGCCCGGCGGGATACGCACGGTGATCGGACGGGTCCGGACCGTTGCGCCGTTGCCGTCGCAGTCGGGGCACGGATCGTCGATCCGCGAACCGGTGCCACGGCAGTCGGTGCAGGGCTCGCTGAACCCGAATGCGCCCTGGTTGCGGCTGACCACACCGGCGCCGTTACAGGTCGGGCAGACCCGTGGGCTCGTGCCCGGCTTGGCACCACTGCCATGACAGCTGGTGCATGGCGCAGAACTGGTGATCGTCAGGGTCGTGGAGGTACCCAGAGCAGCTTCTTTGAAGCTGAGGGTGGTCTCGGTTTCCAGGTCGTTGCCGCGACGGCTCCGCGTCTGCGTACCTCGCGAGCCACCACCACTGCGGTTGAACAGGCCGCCGAAGAGGTCGCCGAGGTTCGTCTCGGTCCCCGCTGCGGCCGGGCCGTCCCCGAAAAGATCGTTGATGTTGAATTCCTGGCCGCCGGACGGACCTCCGAAGCCACCGGGGAATCCGCCCCCACCACCTCGCGCGCCGCGTCCGCGCGCTCCGGCGAACATGCGCCGGGTGTCGTCGTACTCTTTGCGCTTTGCCGGATCGGACAAGACGCTGTGCGCTTCGGAGACGAGCTTGAATCGCTCCTCTGCCGCGGCGTCGTTCGGATTGGCGTCGGGATGCAATTCCCGGGCCAGCTTCCGATAGGCCTTTTTGATCTCGTCGGCGGACGCACCGGGCGCGACGCCCAGCGCTTTGTAGAAGTCCTGTTCCAGCCACTCACGTTGTGGGGCCACCAGGCGTCACCTCCTTTTGTAGATCTTCGCTGTTTTTGGTTCTTTTTGTATTCATTGTGTGCCGAAGATGCCGGCCCAGGCACTGCAAGTGCCTGGGCCGGTCAGCTCCTAGTCCTGTGGCGGCGTCGTGTCCGCGGGCTTCGGCCCGTCGACCACGACCACCATCGCCGTGCGCAGGACGCGATCACCAAGGCGGAAGCCCTGCCGATACACGGTCCCGATCACCGGACGAGCACCGTCGCCCTCATTCTGCACGGCCTCGTGCAACGCCGGGTCGAACTCGTCGCCCTCGGCGCCGAAGGCCGCCAGGCCCGCGGCACTGAGGGTTTCGGTGATCTTGTCGGAGACCGCGCGTAGCGGCCCGGCCTCGAGGTCACCGTGAGCCCGCGCCCGGTCCAGGTCGTCCAGCACCGGCAGCAGCGACTTGATCAAGTCACCCTTGCCGTACTGCTGGGCCGAGACCTTCTCGCGTTCAGCGCGCTTGCGGTAGTTGGCGTACTCCGCATGAACCCGCTGCAAGTCGGCCAGCAATTCAGCCTCCTTGTCCGAGCCCGCTGCGTCGGCAGCGACCTCATCGATTGCGGCATCCACTGTGTCCATCGATTCTGTGTCCATCGATTCTGTGTCCACCGAATCCGGTTGCGCCCCTTCTGTCTCCGGAGCGTCCGTGGTCTCCTCGGGACGCACCTCACCCGTGTCGGGATCGATCCGTCGCTTGTCGGTCACGGTCACCGGTTCGGATTCGGGACGGGTCACTTCTGCTCTCCGGCGTTTTCAGAGCCGTCGACACCCTCGTCGACAACCTCTGCGTCGACGACGTCATCGGCGCCACCGGGTGTCGGTGCACCCTCTTCGGCAGCGGCGTTGGCGTAGATGGCCTGGCCGAGCTCCTGCGAGTCGGTGGTCAGCTTCTCGACAGCCGACTTGATGGCACCGAGATCACTGCCCTTGAGCGCTTCGCGCACACCTTCGATCGAGCCCTCGACCTTGGTCTTGAGATCGGCGGGAACCTTGTCGTCGGAGTCCTTGAGGAACTTCTCGGTCTGGTTCACCAGCGATTCGGCCTGGTTGCGGGTCTCGGCCTCTTCACGACGCGCACGATCCTCGTCTGCGTGAGCTTCGGCATCCTTGATCATCCGGTCGATCTCGTCCTTGCTCAGGCCCGAGCCGTCCTGGATGCGGATGGTGTTCTCTTTGCCGGTGCCCTTGTCCTTCGCGGTGACGTGCACGATGCCGTTGGCGTCGATGTCGAAGGTCACCTCGATCTGCGGGACACCCTGCGGGGCAGGAGCGATACCGGCGAGTTCGAACGATCCGAGCAGCTTGTTGTGCGCAGCGATCTCGCGCTCACCCTGATAGACCTGGATCTGCACCGAAGGCTGGTTGTCTTCGGCCGTCGTGTAGGTCTCCGACCGCTTGGTCGGGATGGTGGTGTTGCGCTCGATGAGCTTGTGCATGACGCCACCCTTGGTCTCGATGCCCAGGCTCAGCGGGGTCACGTCGAGCAGCAGCACGTCCTTGACCTCACCGCGCAGCACACCGGCCTGCAGTGCGGCACCGACGGCCACGACCTCATCGGGGTTGACGCCCTTGTTGGGCTCGCGTCCACCGGTGAGTTCCTTGACCAGGTCGGTCACGGCCGGCATCCGGGTCGAACCACCGACGAGCACCACGTGATCGATGTCGGAAACCGAGACACCGGCGTCCTTGATCACGGCCTGGAACGGCGCACGGGTGCGCTCGAGCAGATCGCCGGTGATCTTCTGGAACTCGCTACGGGTGAGCTGTTCGTCGAGGAAGAGCGGGTTCTTGTCCGCGTCGACGGTGATGTACGGCAGGTTGATCGAGGTGCTCTGTCCCGAGGACAGTTCGATCTTCGCCTTCTCGGCAGCCTCACGCAGACGCTGCAGGGCCATCTTGTCCTTGGTCAGGTCGATGCCGCTGCTCGCCTTGAACTTGTCGACCAGCCAGTCGACGACACGCTGATCCCAGTCGTCGCCACCGAGGTGGTTGTCGCCGGAGGTCGCACGGACCTCGACGACGCCGTCGCCGATCTCCAGGAGGGACACGTCGAACGTGCCGCCACCGAGGTCGAACACGAGGATGGTCTGCTCTTTTTCGCCCTTGTCGAGGCCGTAGGCCAGCGCCGCCGCGGTGGGCTCGTTGACGATGCGCAGGACGTTCAGGCCGGCGATCTGGCCGGCTTCCTTCGTCGCCTGACGCTGGGCGTCGTTGAAGTATGCGGGCACGGTGATCACGGCGTCGACGACCTCGTCGCCGAGGTATGCCTCTGCGTCACGCTTGAGCTTCATCAGCGTGCGGGCGCTGATCTCCTGCGGGGTGTACTTCTTGTCATCGATCGCGGTGGTCCAGTCTTCGCCCATGTGGCGCTTGACGGAACGAATGGTGCGGTCGACGTTGGTCACAGCCTGGTTCTTGGCCGGCTGTCCGACCAGGACCTCGCCGTTACGGGCAAACGCGACCACCGACGGGGTGGTGCGGGCGCCTTCGGCGTTTGCGACGACGGTGGCTTCTCCACCTTCGAGCACTGACACCACCGAGTTGGTGGTGCCCAGGTCGATTCCTACAGCACGAGCCATTGTTGCCTCCTATAAGCAGTGCGTCCGCAGCAGCGCGGAGCACGGATGTTCACGTTTGTGGTTGTAACTGAAACCTCAGCGCGATCGACTCAACTTCTACCGAAGTCTAAACATCGCAGTCAAGTCGGATTGAGTCGGGGTCGCTCAGGTCTCACGAGTCTTGTAACGGTGAATCTTGCGAATGTGTTCCCGGTCCCGCGAAAAAGTTGAGTGACGTCGGCTCAAGTACGGCTCAGGTCGGTCGGGATATCCAGTGGCCCCAATCACCCGAATCCGATTCAGGTGAGGTCCGTCACGAATAGCGCGGCGGTGTTTGCAGATGACACATGGTTGCCCTACGCTAACTAAATCGTGTGACTTAAATATGCACAGAACTATTTGCAAGTCGATGGAGAGCCCTTGATGTCCACACCCACCAATTCGCCGCCCCTGGCGAAGACGCCGCCAACCGGGCCGATCGTGGCAGTGCTGGCATTCGCCGGCATCGTGGCCTCACTGATGCAGACACTGGTCATCCCGATCATCCCGCATCTGCCCGAGTACCTGGACGCGCCGGCATCCGACACCGCCTGGGCCGTGACCGCCACCCTGCTGGCCGCGGCCGTCGCAGTGCCGACGATGGGCCGCCTCGGTGACATGTTCGGCAAGCGTCGCATGATGCTGATCAGCATCGGACTGCTCGTCGCGGGTTCGGTCGTCGCCGCACTGTCCTCGAGCGTCATCCCGATGATCGTCGGTCGAGGCCTACAGGGTCTGGCCGCCGGCCTGATCCCGCTCGGTATCAGCGTGATGCGCGACATCCTGCCGCCTGCGAAGCTTGCCGGTGCAGTCGCCATGATGGGTGCTTCGCTGGGCGTCGGTGGCGCATTGGGTCTTCCGATCGCGGCGATCATCGCCGAGTACGCCGACTGGCACATGCTCTTCTGGGTTTCCGCTGCTCTCGGCCTGGTCGCAGCCGTACTGGTCATCCGCGTGGTGCCGGAATCCCCGGTGCGAACGGGCGGCAAGTTCGACTTCGCCGGTGCGATAACCCTCGCCATTGCGCTCGTTGCGCTGCTGCTGCCCATCTCGAAGGGTTCCGACTGGGGCTGGACCAACAGCAAGACGCTTGTCCTGCTGATTGTTTCGCTCATCGCGTTCCTCGTCTGGGGCTGGTGGGAGCTCCGCACCGCCAAGCCGCTCGTCGACCTTCGGGTGTCCGCCCGCCGGCAGGTTCTGCTCACCAACGCCGCGTCGATCGTCTTCGGGTTCGCCATGTTCGCCCAGACGATGGTGTTCCCCCAGATCGTTCAGTTGCCTGAGGCCACCGGCTTCGGACTCGGCGGATCCATGCTCGTCTCGGGTCTGGTGATGGCACCATCCGGCATCATCATGATGCTGATCTCACCGATCGGATCGAAGATCACCAACGCGGTCGGCCCCAAGATCACGCTGATGATCGGTGCCGTGATCGTGGCACTCGGGTACGGCATGGGCGTCGTTGCCATGCACTCGATCTGGCAGCTCGTCGTGATCGCACTGATCATCGGCGCCGGAACGGGTATGGCCTACGGTGCGATGCCGGCTCTCATCATGGCAGCGGTTCCGCCCACCGAGACCGGTGCGGCGAACAGCTTCAACACCCTGATGCGTTCACTCGGAACCTCGTTCGCGAGCGCCATCGCCGGCGTCATCATCGCCAACATGACGATGTCGCTCGGCTCCGCCACCCTGCCCTCCGAGGACGGGTTCCGGATTGTCATGGCACTGGCGGCCGGCTCGGCGATCATCGCATTGGTCATCACCGCGTTCCTGCCCAAGTTCCGGGCACCGGCCACCGCGGACTCGGCTGCCGGCGACCACGAGGCTGCGCAGACATCGTCCAAGTGAGCATGACCAGGTGACACCCCGACCCGAAGGCGCTGCATCCGCGGCGCCTTCGGGCTTTGGCCGGGTCGTCGAGAACATCATCAAGAGAACAAGCAAGAGGAGTAACCCGAAATGCCGAAACCTGTGATCGTCGGAGTCGACGGTTCCGAGAGCTCAGACCATGCCGTGGTGTGGGCCGCGAACACCGCCCAGCTGATGGGCACCGACCTCGTTGTGGTCGGCGTCTACGAACCGCAGCTCGGTGGCCTGGCGGCGTCGTCGATGGCCTACACCGGAGACCTGGTCGCCATTCTCAAGAAGGCTGCCGAAGACACGGTCGCAGCTTCCGAGCAACTGGCCCGGACCACCGCCCCGTCGGTGAACGTCTCCGGACGGGTCGTCGCCGGCACACCTGCCTCGTCTCTGACCCGCGAATCCGCGGACGCCGCAATGGTTGTCGTCGGCAGCCGCGGCCTCGGCGCCGTCCGTGGACTGATCGCCGGATCTGTCAGCACGGGCGTGGCCGCGCACGCCACCAGCCCGGTGGCCGTCATCGCGCATGCCCCGGGCACCGGTCCGGTGGTGGTCGGCATCGACGGCTCCGCGATCGCCGATCGTGCACTCACAGCAGCGTTCGAGCAGGCCGCACTGCGCGGAACCGGCCTCACCGTCGTCCACACATGGACGGACCTGGCCACCAACACCTTCGGTGGAGTCGGGATCACCGACGAAATGATCGAAGAGGTCCGGGACGAGGCCAAAAAGCTTGTCGCCGAACGAATCGCGGCCCACTCAGCCGACTTCCCCGACGTCCGGGTCTCGACCGTCGTCGCTGCGGACGGACCCGCACACCAGCTGCTGACCGCCGCCGCTGAAGGAGCCCAGCTCCTGGTCCTGGGCAGTCGTGGACGCGGCGGTTTCACCGGCCTGCTGCTGGGCTCGGTGAGCCAGACGGTGCTGCACCATGCTCCGAGCCCGGTCCTGATCATCAACTCCCACACCAGCTGATCTTTCGCCGGCTGCACTCGGCCCCGCCTGCTCTACGGAGTGCGCGGGGCCGAGTTCTGCAAAGGGCACGCCCGGATCACCAGGTCACCGCGCGATCGATCACAGGACGGTGAGGATTCGTGGTCCCTCCGCAGTGATCGCGACCGTGTGTTCGAAATGTGCGGCGCGAGCACCGGATGCGCTTGTGAGCTCCCACCCGTCGGGGGCATGGACGTATCGGTCGTCGCCACCCCGGATCAGCATCGGTTCGATCGCGATCACCAGGCCGGCGGAGAGTTTGATTCCGCGGCCCGCGCGGCCCTCATTCGGGACCTGCGGGTCCTCGTGCATCGCCCGCCCGATCCCGTGACCGCCGTGGTTTTCCAGCATCCCGTACCCGGCCGCACGAGCCGGTCCTTCGATCGCATGCCCGATGTCGCCCATCCGGCCACCGGGTTGCGCAGCTTCGATACCACGCAACAGCGCGGCCTGGGTCGCCGCGATCAGATCAACATCGGCCTGATCGGCTTCACCCACAACGAAACTGACCGCGGCGTCGCCGCACCAACCATCGAGGAACGCCCCGCAGTCGACGCTCACGAGGTCACCATCACGCAACCGTCGCCCGTCGGGGATACCGTGAACGACCGCGTTGTTCACGCTCGCACAGATGACTCCGGGGAAGGGCGTCGGCGCCCACTTCGGGTGATAGCCGAGAAACGCCGACTTCGCTCCGGCCCCGCTGATGATGGCGGCCGCCACGTCATCGAGTTCTTTGAGGGTCACACCGACTGCGGCGTGCGCCTCCACCGCGGACAACGCCCGCGCCACCACCCGGCCGGCCTCCCGCATCATCTCGATCTCGCCGGATGACTTGAGTTGCACCATCGCCACTCCCCCTTTCGTCGCCCGCCATGATCCTCCACAGGGGAGCCGGGGTCTTACTCGCCCATCGGCCGTGAGGCCCTCAGATTCAGTGCTGTTGTGGAAAATCGGGAGATCTGGCTCATAAAACCGGGTTGTCGGCACCAGGATATGGCGTCCCATCTGGAAGAATCTGCCGCGTGAGTGCGACCGTGACCGACCTGTCCGTCGCATCGCGCTCCCCTGGCCCGGCCTCCGGTACCGAATACCGGGTCGACCTCGACGGCCTGCGCGGTATCGCGATCACCCTGGTGGCGGTCTTCCACATCTGGTTCGGCCGGGTCTCCGGCGGAGTGGATGTCTTCCTGACCCTGTCGGGCTACTTCTTTGTCGCCTCGCTCCTCAAACACGTCCTCGCGACGTCTCCGGCAGGCGTCGGCTGGACGCAGGCGGTGAACCCGGGACCTCGCCTGTGGCGCCTGGCGCGCCGACTGCTGCCCGCTCTGCTGACGGTGCTCCTGTTCATCGTGGTGATGTGCCTGCTGCTCATGCCCAGAACCCGGTGGGCCCCGTTGAGCAGCGAAGTGATCGCCTCGGCGTTCTACTACCAGAACTGGCATCTGGCGCTCGCCGCACAGGACTACACCGCCGCAGACTCGGCGAACAGCCCGATGCAGCACCTGTGGTCGATGTCGGTGCAGGGGCAGTTCTTCGTGCTGACCCTGCTCTCGGCGCTGGCGCTCGGCGGGATCCTGAAATTGCTGGCGAAGCGATTCGCCACGTTCGGCAAACCCGTGGTGATCAGATCGATCATCGGGACGGCGCTGCTGGGAGTCGCACTGGTGTCGTTTGCGTGGGCGCACCATCGCCACGGCATCAACCAACCATTCAATTACTACGACACCATCGCGCGTACCTGGGAACCCATCGCCGGCGGCTTGCTCGCGGTGGCGATGCCCCGGGTCCGGATGCCCCAATGGCTGCGCAACGCCATCGGGCTCGTCGCCCTGGGACTGATCATCACGTGCGGCTGGTGGATCGTCGGAGTTCAGCAGTACCCGTCGACGATGGCCCTGGTGCCCGTCGGTGCCACGCTGCTGCTGATCTGGAGCGGGTCACGGCAAACCGCGCCCACGGACATCACCGAACCCGCCACGGTCAGCTCCTGGCTGGCCCATCCCTCGATCGTCTGGCTCGGTTCCATCGCCTACGCCCTGTATCTCTGGCACTGGCCGCTGCTGATCTTCTACCTGACCTGGCGCTACAAGGACAGCGTCAACGTCATCGAAGGGGCCGGCATCATCGCGGCCTCCCTGGCACTGGCCTGGGCGACGACCACGTACATCGAAAAGCCCCTGCGCCAGTCCGACAAGAAGCCGCCGCGCGAATCGGATACGGCTCCGGCAACCCCTGCGCGCCGTCGTCGATGGTTGACTCCCGCAGCGGTTCTGACCTCCGCCCTCGTCGTCCTCACCGCCATCACCGGAGTCGGCATCGTCGCCTGGAACAACCACGTCCAGAACCTGACCATCGACACCGAGAACCTCGACCCCCGGCTCTACCCGGGCGCCCGCGCCTATCTCGACGGCGTACCGGTTCCGCGGGTCGAGGCCGAGCCCACTCCGGATGTGGCCGACAAGGATTGGCCGATAACGTCTTACGACTCGGTGATCTCCGGATGGAAAGACGGCTCGATCAAGGTCGGCGTCTACGGCGATCCCACCGCCCAGCGGACCGTAGCCCTCGTCGGCGGGTCACACGCCGAGTACTGGATCACCGCGCTCGACGCGGTCGGCAAACAACAGGGTTTCAAGGTCACGACGTATCTGAAAGTCGGATGTCCACTGACCACCGATCATGTCTTCACCTGGTTCGGACAGAAGTACTACCAGTGCAACGAATGGTCGCGCGACGTGATGGATCGCCTTGCCGTCGACAAACCGGACGTGGTGTTCACCAACAGCACTCGCCCCGTCGAAGGTGAAGTGACCGGAGACTTCGTCCCGCAGGACTACATCGACATCTTCAGCGAATTCCGCGACCGCGGCCAGAAAGTCATTGCGGTGCGCGACAATCCGTGGACCGTCGGCAAAGAAAGTCCGCCCGAGTGTCTGGCACTGGGCAAGAAGCCGTCGGTCTGCGGCGTCGAGCGGTCGCTGGTGATGTCGCCGACGGATCCGGCGCTGGCCATCGCACCCGACTTCCCCAACATGAGCTTCCTCGACTACACCGATGCCATGTGCGACGCCACGTACTGTCCGGCGGTCGTCGGGAACATCCTGGTGTGGCACGATTTCCACCACCTGAGCGCGACATTCGTGCGTAGCCTGATCCCCGCGTTGGGGACCGACATGCAGAAGGTGCTGTCCAGCTGGTGGTGATAACGCAGAAGGCTGTGGCCGCAAACGGCTATCGGCTGGATCTCGACGGATTGCGTGGTCTGGCGATCACGCTCGTGGTCGTCTTCCACATCTGGTTCAATCGGGTATCCGGTGGCGTGGACGTCTTCCTGACCCTGTCCGGCTATTTCTTTGTGGCGTCGCTGCTCAAACACATCCTGGCGACCTCTGCCGGATCCGGCTCGACCTGGGTCGCGGCCTTGAATCCGTTCGGGCGGTTGTGGCGCCTGGCCCGGCGACTGGTACCCGCGCTGATCACGGTCCTGATCGCCGTTGTCGTACTCGCCGTGACGGTGCTGCCGAGGGCTCGCTGGGAAGCGTTGGGCGATGAGGTGATCGCCTCGTCGCTGTACTTCCAGAATTGGCACCTGGCACTGGCGGCGCAGGACTACGCCGCAGCCGATTCGGCCAACAGTCCGATGCAGCATCTGTGGTCGATGTCGGTGCAGGGCCAGTTCTTTGCCGCGACATTGGTGGCGCTGCTGCTGGTCGGCGGCGTGATCCGGTTGCTCGGCATCGGCTCCGAGCCCTTCCGGCGACCGGCGGTCGTCCGCGGCGCCCTGGCCGGCGTCATCGCCCTCTCGGCCGTGGCGTCGTTGTCGTGGGCGGCGCATCGCCATGGGATCGACCAGCCGTTCAACTACTACGACACCTTTGCCCGGGCCTGGGAGCCGCTATTGGGTGGCCTGTTGGCGTTGTGGATGCCGCGTGTTGCGTTGGCGCAGTGGATCCGCAACGCACTCGGTGTCGCGGCACTGGTCCTCATCGTCAGCTGCGGATGGTGGATCTCCGGCGTCGACGAGTACCCGTCCACGATGGCTCTCGTGCCCGTCGGGGCAACCGCGCTCCTCGTCTGGATCGGATCGGCGCACACCGCGCCAACGGCCAGTCCGTTCGCCACGCCCGAAGCAGCACAGGTCAGTTCGTGGCTGGCCCATCCGAAGATCGTCTGGCTCGGTTCCATCGCCTATTCGCTGTACCTCTGGCACTGGCCGGTCTTGATCTTCTATCTGGCGTGGCGCTACCAGAGCGACGTCTCGTTCCTCGAAGGCGCAGGCATCATCGCGGTGTCAGTGGTACTCGCTCATCTGACAACGAAATTCATCGAGGTGCCGCTTCGGGCCGGCCGCACGAAGGTCAAGCCGGCGCGCATCGACGTGCGCCGCATCCCGGTACCGAGCTACGCCGCCGCCCTCACGTGTGTGCTCGCGGTACTCACCGCCGGCACCGGCCTGGCGATCCATGAATGGCAGTCCCGATCGGCGAGCCTGACCCTCGACGCCCAGAATCTGGACCCCGAGCTCTACCCGGGAGCCAGGGCATATTGGGCCGACGCAGCGGTTCCGCGAGTCAGCCCGCAGCCGAATGCACTTGCAGTGGAGAATGATTGGCCGATCTCATCGGCCGACGGAGTCGTCTCCGGCTGGACCGACGGTTCGGTGCGCGTAGGCGTGTACGGCGATCGCGGTGCCGCACGGACGATCGCACTGGTCGGTGGTTCCCACTCCGAGCATTGGCTCACGGCCCTCGACGCGATCGGCCGGGAGCAGAACTTTCGGGTGACGACCTACCTGAAGGTCGGCTGCCCGTTGATCACCGAGACGATCCTCACCCCGATCGGTGAGGAATACCCACAATGCAACGAGTGGTCGCGGATGGTGATGGATCAGCTGGCCGTCGACCGACCCGACGTCGTGTTCACCACCAGCACCCGCCCCACCGACGGTGAGGGGTCCGGCGATTACATCCCGTCCGACTACCTCGACATCTTCACCGAGTTCCGCGACCGCGGGCAGCAGGTGATCGCAATCCGTGACACCCCCTGGGCGCTCGGCCCCCAACTGACACCACCGGAGTGTCTGGCGGATGGCGGGTCGGCGATCGACTGCGGCGTCGACCGTGAGCAGGCGCTGTCTCCGGAGGACCCGACGCTCGCCATCCGATCCCAGTTCCCCAACATGTCGTTCCTCGACTTCTCCGACGCCCTGTGCGACGACACCAACTGCCCGGCAATCGTGGGAAACATCCTGGTATGGCACGACTATCACCACCTGACCACCGCCTTCGTATCGAGCCTGACCCCGGCGATGAGAGACGGCCTCCGCGATGCACTGCCCGGGTGGTGGTGACCGGTCGCCGGGGGCGCAGATCTCGATCGCCTGGTGTCGCAGACTGCGATCACACGTTGTGGCACGCCACCTGATGCCCCGCACCGACGAGACGAAGGTCGGGAACTTCCTCAGCGCAGCGATCGGTGACCAGCGGGCATCGGGTCCGGAACCGGCACCCGCTCGGTGGATTCAGCGGCGACGGAAGCTCGACTGCTTTCTGCTCCACGTTCTGCGAGGCAGTCACTGTGGCGTCGGGATCCGGGATCGACGCGAGCAGCAACTGCGTGTACGGATGCAGTGAGCGCTTCTGCATACCCTCTGCCGGGACGATTTCGCAGACACGGCCCAAATACATGATCATCACGCGATCACTGATGTTCTTCACGACGGCCATGTTGTGCGCGATGAACAGCATGGAGAGTCCGTGGCGCTTCTTCGCGTCCTCTAGCAGATTCAAGATCTGGGCCTGCACCGAGACATCGAGACTGGAGACGGGCTCGTCGCAGATCAGGACCCTGGGATCGAGCATCAACGCGCGTGCGATACACACCCGCTGGCACTGACCGCCCGACAACTCACGGGGCGTGCGATCCCAGACCACGTCGGGATCGAGGCCGACCTCGGCCAGAACCTCGCGGGCCCGGGCCTCGATGGATCTCTTGTCCTTTCCACCCCAGATGGCCGGCCCCTCGGTAACCAGCGCTTTGACCTTCCGACGAGGGTTCAGCGATGAGATCGGATCCTGGAAGATCATCTGCAGCTGAGTGCGGCTGCGGCGCAGTGCTTCCGCGTCCAACTCGGTCATCTCCATGTCGCCCAGGCGGATGGAACCCGATGTCGGCGAAGGTAATTGCATGATCGCGCGGCCGGCAGTGGACTTGCCGCAGCCGGATTCACCGACCACGCCCAGCGTTTCCCCCGGACTGACGGTGAAGGAAATACCGGACACGGCGTGCACGGTCTGCCCTTTGCCGACATCGAATTCGACGACCAGGTCTTCGACAGTCAGAGCCACCGCACGCGTCTCGGGCTCTTCGGTATCCGTTGCCACGGCCATCAGATCATCTCCTTCACCGTGAGCGGCAAGCCCGCTGCGGTCCTGCCGGCCTCTTCATTGGCGGCCAATGCCGCAGCGCCCTCCGGTGTATCCACCGGGTAGTGGCACGCAAACAAATGGCCATTCGATGTGCGGTCGTCGGGGCTGCCGGGCGCCAGGCCCGGATCGGTGGTCAAGCAGTCATCTTGCGCGTACTTGCAGCGCGCTGCGAAGCGGCAACCCTCGACCGGCTTCGTCATGTCCGGCAACCCACCCGGAATGGTTTGCAGCACCGTATGCGTCGGCGATTCGAGGCGCGGAATCGCGGAGATCAACGCTTCGGTGTACGGGTGGCGCGGGCGCGTGAACAGTTCTTCGGTCGCCGAGGTTTCCACCACGACACCGGCGTACATCACGGCGACACGATCGCATCGTCCCGACACCACGCCGAGATCATGACTGATCAGGATCACGGCCATGTTGAGCTTGTCGTTGAGCGAGGCGAGCAGATCGAGGATCTGCTTTTGCACGGTGACGTCGAGTGCTGTGGTCGGTTCGTCGGCGATCAGCAGCTTCGGCTCACAGGCCAAGGCCATGGCGATGACCACGCGCTGACGCATGCCGCCGGACAATTCGTGAGGGAACTGGTCGACGCGGCGCCTCGGCTCGGGGATACCCACCATCGTCAACAGTTCCACCGCGCGGTCACGTGCGGCGGCCTTCTTCAGGCCGAGGTGAAACCTCAACGACTCGGTGATGTGCGTGCCGATCCGCTTGAACGGGTTGAGCGACGTCATCGGATCCTGGAAGACCATCGCGATTTCCGGACCCCAGAAGTGTTTCATCTGAGACTTCTTCATCGTCGACATATCGTGACCGGCAAAGGCCATGGTGCCGCTGATCTTCAGACCCGGACCATTCTGCAGCAAACCCATGACGGTGCGGCCGAAAACCGATTTGCCGGAACCTGATTCGCCAACAATACCGAGGGTTTCACCCTCGGCGACGTGAATCGAGACACCGTCGACGGCCCGCAACTGCCCGCGGGGAGTGGCGAATACAGTCCGAACGTTGTCTGCCTGCAGCAGCGGCGCCCCGGCGTTCAATGATGTCGTCACAGTTTGCTCCGATACTTCTCACCGATGAGGTTGAACGAGAACACGGTCAGGAAGAGGAAGACGCCGGGCACCAGAACGATGAACGGATGCTTCTCCACGATGCCACCCTGACCTTCTGCGATCATGTTTCCCCACGTCGGATCAGGCTGTGCGATACCGAGTCCGAGAAAACTGAGCGACGCTTCCGCGACGATCAGCCCGGACACGGCCACCAGTCCGAGTGCGGCCACCGGGACCAGGACGTTGGGGACGAGTTCCCGCCAGATCACGCGCCACTTCGTGGCACCCATTGCACGGGCCGCCAGAACGAACTCTCGCTGTGCCACCACGATGGTGTTGGCTCGGGCTATCCGAACCATGCTGGGAATACAGAGGATCGACAGTGCCAGCGTGATGTTGAGCAGGTTCGGCGTCAGCGCGGCAGCCAACGCGATCAGCAGAACCAGTGACGGAATCGCCAGGAGCGAGTTGGTGAGGATTCCGACCACGGCGTCGACCTTCCCACGGAAGTATCCGGCCATGACGCCGACGGTGACGCCGATGATCACGCCGATCAGCACGGCGCAGATCGCCACCGTCAGAGAGGCGCGGGCACCGTACAAGACCCGGGCGAGGAGATCGAGGCCCAAGTTGTTGGTACCCAACGGGTGCTCCGAGAACAGGCTCGGGGAGGCGAATCCGGGTTCGGTCAGGGTCTTGACCGTGTCCTTGTGTTCACCGAGCGGTAGGAGGGGGGCAAGGATTGCGGCCGACACCAACGCCGCCAGCCAGATGACGGACAACCAGTACGACAGGTCGAATCGACTGCCCCACCTGGCCAGGCCGATCTTGCCGAGACCTTTGAACAGAAACACGAACGCAACCAGAGCGATGACGATTCGAACCGTCATCATGATGCCGGAGCCGAACAGGGAGGTCCCCAGTAGCGCGAGCCCGACAACTGTCAGGATCGTGCCGATCAGCACCAACCTCGTCGGCTTGTCTTGCGTCTCTGCCGGGCCGGTTGTAGGCGGTTCCGCCTGCTGCCGATGTGTCGTCACCCCGGGCCGGGCAGCTCCGGCGGGCGTCACTTCAGACATGGACACGACGACTCCTCGGGTCAAGATAGGTGTACAGAACGTCGATCGCACTGTTGACGGCCACGTAGATGACCGCGATCACGACCACGGCTCCCAGCAACATCTGCGAATCACCCTCTTGGGCAGCACGAACGATCAGGGTGCCCATTCCCGGCAGCGAGAACAGGGTCTCGACGATGACGGTGCTGCCGATCATGGCGCCGAGCGCCAGGCCCATCATGGTGATGAGCGAGAACGAGGATGGGCGCAGTGCGTCACTGAACAGGACTCGCAGAGTGGGCATCCCTTTGGCCTTCGAGGCGAGGATGTAATCCTCACGCAAGGTCGTGACCAGATCGCTGCGGAGCACGCGAGTGAACATCGCCATCTCGAGAAGGCTGATGGTGATCGCGGGAAGTATTGCATGAGAAAGGTTCCCGGTGAAGCTCTCACCGAGACGAACCCACTGCGAGCGGGGAAACCAGCCGAGCCAGTTGACTGTCACCATGATGAGCAGCAGGCCGGCCAAAAAGCTCGGAACGGACAGGACGCCGAACGTCGCGGCGCTGATGACGCGGTCGATGACACCACCCTCGTGGTGGGCCGACCACAGTGCCATCGGTACTGCGATCACCAGGGCGAAGGCCAGGCCCATCACAGCGAGTTGAACGCTGACGGGTAGAGCAGAACTGATCGCGGTGAGGACGTCCTGCTGCGGCGGGATCAGCGAGATACCGAGATCACCCTGCAGGGCGTCGGTCAGCCAGTTCCAATAGCGAACCAGGAGTGGGTCATTGAGGCCCAACTGCTGACGCATGTCCTCGTATTCGGCCGGGGACCGGCCCGCACCCAGCACCGCAACGGCGGGGTCACCTGGAATCAGGGACGCCAGCACAAAGGTGCCGAAGCTGACGATCAAGAGCACGACGAGAAGCTGGCCCAGTTTCTTACCGATTGTGCCGATGTCCATCTGGTTTTCTCCTTCGGACAGCCGGCTCGCATTACCAGCAGTTCCGTATCTCGGTGGCTTTCAGTGGCGTCCGGCCCCGCACGAAGACCCTGCGGAGCCGGACGCCCACCTCGGTTCGAAAGCTAGGACTTCCAGACCTCGTCGAAAAGTACGATGCCGTCGACGTTTTGCTTCAGTCCGTGAACGTTCTGGTTCCACACGTCGAACGTCGGCACGTTACCCCAGACCAACCACGGCACGGTCTCGTTGGCGCGCTCCTGGATCTGGGCGAGAGCTACCGTCTTGTCCTCGTCGGTGGTGGCAACGCCGAGTTGATCGAGCAGAGCGTCCATCTGGGCGTCCGTGTAGCCGGTGGCGTTGTTGGCGCTACCGGACTTGAGGTTGGCGTAGAGACGCTCGTACGGATCGGCCTCGGACAGCGACACCGCTGCGGCACTGACGTCATAGTTGTGGTCGACGTACATGCGCTTGACCAAATCGCCTGCGCCGGTGGCGTACTCGATCTGAGTGTCGAAACCGACCGCGTCGAGCATTGCCTGGACCGCGAGAGCAGTCGCCTGCGCCGACGGTTCCTGCACGGCAAGGAACGTGATCTTGCCGTCATAGCCGTCGGCCTTGGCCGAAGCGAGCAGTTCCTTCGCCTTGGCCGGGTCCACGCCGATCGGTGCGACGTCGTTGTGCCACCGCGAAGTGTCCTGGAAGATTTCCTGACCGGGCAGCCCCTCGCCATTGTTGACGCGGGTGTTGAGCGTGTCCGGGTCGATGGCCAATGCCATCGCCTGACGGACACGGACGTCTGCGCCGGGACGGCCTGGGGCCACATTCACATTTGCGGTGTACCCGAGCGCCGGGATGTCGATGAAACCGGGTTTACCGCTCTCGATCAGATCCAGGATCGGGGTGAGCGAACGTAGGTACGCGACATCGATTCCGTTGGTGTTCAGTGCGTCGGCGGTGGCCTGTGCACCGACGATGCTGATCAGCTTGAGCTTGTCGATGTTGGGTGCGCCGCCGTAGTAGTCGGGGCGAGCTGCGAGCAATAGTTCCTCGTTGGGAGCAAATCTCTCGAGCGTGAACGCGCCTGCACCGATGGGCGTGAACGTGTCACCGTTCTGCGCGGTCGGCGAGACGATCATGCCCGGTCCGGTGGCGAGCATCGACTGAATACCTGTCCAGGGACTACTCAGGTTGAAGACAACCGTCGTCGCGTCCGGGGTGTCCATCGAGGCGACCTTGGTGGCCCAAACGCTTGACGCCGGTCCCTTGTTGGCAACGTAGCGGTTGATGCTGTCGGTGACGGCTTTGGAGTCGAGCGGTGTCCCGTCGCTGAACGTGACGCCGTCGCGAAGTTTCAGCGTCCAGGTCGCGCTGTCCGCACTCGGCTCGAGCGAGTTCGCCAGCTGCGGCACGAATTCCTGCCCGATGGGGTCGTAGCGCACCAATACGTCATAGATGGCACCGAGCTCGCTGCCTTCGGAAGCACCGGCGACTTGGCTCTTCGCCGGATCGAGCGTCTTCACAGCGGAATAACCGCTGAACGTCACCGTGCCACCTTTGGTGGGGGCACCGGGATCGGCCTGCTCGTTGACCATGCCGATCGTGAGCGCCGAACCTGATTCGGCAGTTTCACCGCCGCCGCTCGATCCGTCGTCGGCACACGATGCCAGGAACATGCTTGCGGTGACGGCGAGGGTGATAGCGGCTAACCTGCGACTCCTGCTGCGGGAACTGCGACTCATTCTGGTGCCTTCCATAGACAAAGTCCGCTGTGATGTGTCGTGAACACAACAGAGTGTGTGACAGATGCCACACATTGCCTAGGGCAGTCTCACTCAGTGAAACCAGCCGAGTTCTGCTCTCGACCTCACCGAGGTGGCCACACCGGAGCAATACTCCACGGACGCGCCGCCTCGAGCTGCGATGCCACCTGCAACAGCAGATCCTCGCGTCCGAACCCGGCGACCAGCTGAACACCGACCGGCATGCCGGATCCGTCCTTGCCCAGCGGGAGCGAGATCGCCGGTTGACCCGTTACGTTGAACGGACTTGTCATGCCGCTGAACGACATTCCGTGCTCCCAGACCGACGCCGGGTTGGTGGTGTCGAGCAGTCCCAGCGGCGGAGTCACGGTTCCCAGCGTCGGTGTCAGCAACAAATCGTGGTCGGTGAAGTAGCCGCCCAACATGGTTGCCGCTTTCTCCAGGTCAGAGAGCGCCCGGACATAGTCCCCCGCGCTCTCCGCAATTGCGCGGTCGTAGATCATGCGGGTCATCGGTTCGAGATCGTCGCTGCGCAGTTCGCGTCCGAGCTCCGCCAGACGCGCATTCACCGCCACCGACATCGGGACTGCCATCAAGTGCGTCAGGCCGCTCATGAGTTCGGCGAAGGGGAAGTCGGGGGCTTTGTCCACCACCTCGTGTCCGATATCGGAGAGCACACCCGCAACGTCGAGAGTCGCTGCAACACAGTCTGAATGCACCGCCGCCCCGGAAGGCAGCACCGTCGCGATTCCGATGCGCAAACGTCCCGGATCGGTCTGCACCACGTCGACGTACCGTTTCGATGGCGCAGCGATGACGTACGGATCGCCGGCTACGGCTCCTTGACTGACGTCGAGCAACAACGCCGTGTCACGCACGCTGCGAGTAACGGCATGATTGACGCTCATCGGACCCGCCAGCAAATGCGTCTTCGGGTGAGCAGGCACGCGACCGCGGCTGGGTTTGAGTCCCACCAACCCGCACGCCGACGCCGGGATGCGGATGGATCCGCCACCGTCACTGGCCTGTCCGGCAGGAACAATCCCGGCGGCAACTGCTGCGGCCGAACCACCCGAGGAGCCGCCGGCGGAGTGGGTGAGGCGATGGGGATTGCGAGTCGGCCCGAACAGCACCGGCTCCGTGCTCGCGTTCATACCGAACTCCGGCGAGTTCGTCTTGCCGATGATCACCAACCCGGCACGGCGGTAACGTTTCACCAGTTCAGAATCCTCGGCGGGCACAACATCCTCGAACAGTCGAGATCCGTTGGTACTCGGCAACCCTGCAACGTCCATGTTCAGGTCCTTGATCACGATCGGGACACCGCGCAGCGGACCTTGTGGCAGGCCGGCGGCCACCTGTTCACGTGCTTCGTCACCGCACGCACGGATGACCGCATTGATCGCCGGGTTACGCTCGTCGAGTCGATTCAAGCTGAACTCGAGGACTTCCTCTGCAGACGCGTCGCCGGTCTTGATCGCTTCTGCCAAACCGGTCATGTCGTTGGAATCAAACAACTCATGCATCGATATCCCACCTCGCTTGCTCGACGGTACTGCGGTGCATCATCTCGCCACGCCGCGAACCGAGGGTGAGAATCCCACTTACCGGGACGGTTGATGGAGGCCTGCCCGGTGCGTCAGGCCCACTGATCCCACGCGAGTTTGGTCGACATCACAACCACCACGGACAACAGCGCGATACGAATGACACCCGTCCCGCGGTTGAGCACCGTCCGCGACCCGAGGATCGACCCACATACATTGGCAACGGCGAGCATCAAACCCAATGCCCACCAGATGTTGCCGCCGATCGCAAAGACCACCAGCGCACCGAGATTGGTGGCGGTGTTGGCGATCTTGGCCAGTGCCGCGCTCTCGATGAAGTTGCGCGACAACAATGCGGTGAGCGCGATGATCAGGAACATCCCGGTACCGGGGCCGAAAATGCCGTCGTAGTAACCGATCACGGCAAACGCGACGCATCCGCCGATCATCTGCGTCCGGGTCAGCGGCGGACTCTCACCGCTGTTGCTCCCGAACGACGGCCGCACCGCGACGAAGATGCCGACCGCCAGCATCAGCACGATCACCAGTGGCCGGATGACATCTGACGAGATCGCTGCCGCCGACAACGCCCCGGCCGCCGAGGAGACAAACGCGATCGGCACCGACACCACCGCCAGCTTGCGGGGAACGGTGACCGCACGCGAATAGTTGAATGCGGCCACACCCGTCCCGGCGATCGCCGCCAGCTTGTTCGTTCCCAGTGCCATCGCCGGCACCGCAGCCGGGAAGGCGATCAGCATCGCCGGGATGAGGATCAGTCCACCGCCGCCGATGACCGCATCGATCCAGCCCGCCACTCCCGCAGCCACCAGCAACCAGGCCAGGACATCCCAGTCCGGAATCATCTACCCCCACCCGTCACACGTCATGCCTGCACCGTAGATCGCCCCTCACTTGTGATGCAGACCTCCCATCCACCACTGCCACGGCCGGATACGGCATGCTTGACGCGATGCTTTCCCCGAATTCCGCGAGCACCGCGACCAACACGACTGTCACCCAGACGGCTCGCCCGCGGACTCGGCATGCCTATCTGCACCATGTCGACCTGATTCGGGCGACGACGTTTTCGCTGGTCATCTTCGTGCACTGCCTCACCGCGACCACCGATGAGTTCAACAGCATGCCGGTCAATTCGACGACCCTGCTGCTGCATTTCACCCGGAACATGTTCTTCGCGCTGACCGGGTTCGTGCTGATGTATCAGAACTTCGACCGGACCGATTTCCGGACGGTCCACTTCTGGCGCCGCCGGATCAAGCTCGTCATCATCCCGTATCTGATCTGGTCATTCATCTACTGGGTGATCGAGGACATGTGGGACCAGGGCCGTCTCGGCGAGGTTCCGGGGAGCCTGGACGAGTTCTGGGATCTGCTCAAGTGGGGCCTGTCGGGCTTCCACATGTACTTCCTGTTCGTGATGCTGCAGGTGTACGTGCTGTTCCCGGTTGTTCTGTGGATCGTCCGCGCGACCAAGAACCATCACGCTGCGCTCCTCGCGGTCAGTTTCGCGGTCCAGGTCGCGGTCGCCTCGATCATCACGTACTGGCAACCGCCTGCCGACTGGGCCGGCCTCTGGTGGCACTACTACGCCACATTCGTCCCGTACCAGTTCTTCATCTTCCTGGGCTCGGTCGCCGCGGTGCATCGCGAGCGGATCCGCCTCTGGCTCCGGGGCAAGGGCACGTGGCTGTTCGTCGCCCTCCTGCTGACCGCGGCATTTGCGCTGGTCACCTTCTGGCGGCGGGTGTGGGGCCTGGATCAGATCCCGCTGTACGCCAGTGCCGCCTTCCAGCCGACACTGTTGCTCTTCCTGGTTGCGGCCATCGCCTGCCTGTACACGCTGGGCCAGCACTGGACCGACACCTACCGGGAACGGACGCCCACTTTCGACAGCGTGGTCAAGTACGCATCGAACCGGTCGTTCAGCGTGTTCCTGTGCCACGCCATCCTCATCTTCGCGATCCTGCACCCGCAGAAAAACGGACAATCCTGGATCAACACCCTGGGTTCGCCCTGGGCACCGGTCCTGACGTACATCGGCACGATCGCCGGTTCGTTGTTGCTGGTGGAGATCCTGCGCCGCCTGCCCGGTTCGTCGTACCTGACCGGGCGCCCGCGTCTTCCGATGCCCGGTCAGGGCATCACCGCGCCGACGACGTCGTCAGACCCGTCAGCAACGCACGCGGCCGCGCCAGAAAAGTCTCGCGAATGACGTTTCGGGCCACCGTCCACACCGCGCAATCACAGTCCGCGTAGACACCGCGGGCATCCACGCCGACGTTCCGGCACAGCGCGATCGCGCGCCCGAGGTGGAAATCCTGCGTCACGACGAGGACGTCGTCGAAGCCGTAGACGTCCCGGGCCCGACGGCAGCCGGCAGCGGTGTCGTAGCCCTCCGGGTCGTCGATGATCGCGGCGGCCGGAACGCCACGTTCTTCGAGGTAGGCTCGCATCACGGCCGGTTCGTCCCCCGCCTCGGGGCGACCGTTCCCGGAGTTGAGAACGCGCTCCACACGTCCCGATCGATACAGCTCGAGGGCGGTGTCGAGGCGCCCCCGCACATACGACCCCGGACCCTGCTCATCTACTTTCGACCCAAGGACCAGAGCAACCGGCGCCGACGGCGCGTCGGTGACCGCGAACTCCCGGTCGAACGCCATCACATAAATCCATGTGGCGGCCACCGCGATGACAAACTGGACAGAGACCGCGGCCACTCCGACCGACGCAAGGATTCTGACGCGATTTATGGCAGACATCACAATGAACCTTACCGATTAGTAACTTAGGTCTACCTGCGCAATAGTGCTGAGAAGCAAAGCCTTAACGTACATATCGGAGAACACTGCGTGTGCTCTGCGCTGTGTACTGCCAGCCCGTTGAACGCCCGCCTTCTGTTTCGGGATACATACACCGGAAGTCGGGAAGTTCGGTTATAGAAAGGTCGAGACGCCGTGAATGCCACGACGATCACCCTGGGAACCATCGGGGCGCTCCTGAGCCTCGTGTGTTGGGCCCTATTCCTTCGCGGAGTCAGCCGCATCTTCCGAACGATCATGAAGGGTCAGCCGGCCCCGGATCGCTGGCGCCCCTTCATCCCGCGCTTCAAGACGATGATGGTCGAGTTCATCGCCCACACCCGGATGAACAAGTTCCGGACCGTCGGCTGGGCGCATTGGCTGGTGATGATCGGCTTCCTGCTCGGATCACTGCTGTGGTTCGAGGCCTACGGACAGACGTTCGATCCGAAGTTCCACTGGCCGCTGTTCGGTGACACCTTCGCCTGGCATCTCCTCGACGAGATCCTCGGCCTGGGCACCGTGATCGGCATCATCGTGCTGATCATCATCCGGCAGCTCAATCACCCGCGCGTACCCGAGCGCCTGTCCCGGTTCGGCGGCTCCAACTTCAGTGCCGCGTACTTCGTCGAGATCGTCGTCCTGCTCGAGGGCCTGGGCATGATCTTCGTCAAGGCCGGCAAGATCGCCACCTACGGCCACGCCAACGCCGGCTCGGACTTCTTCACCATGCAGGTCGCCAAGCTCCTGCCCGCGAGCGCGGTGATGGTCTCGGTCTTCGCCCTGATCAAGCTGATGAGCGGCATGATCTGGCTCGCTGCCGTCGGACGCAACATCACCTGGGGCGTCGCCTGGCACCGCTTCGCGGCGTTCTTCAACATCTACTTCAAGCGTGAGGACGACGGCGGCGTCGCACTCGGTGCTGCCAAGCCGATGATCTCCGGGGGCAAGGTCCTCGACATGGAGACCGCGGACCCCGACGTCGACGCCTTCGGTGCCGGCAAGATCGAGGACTTCTCCTGGAAGGGCTGGCTCGACTTCACCACGTGTACCGAGTGTGGTCGTTGCCAGAGCCAGTGCCCCGCGTGGAACACCGGAAAGCCGCTCTCGCCCAAACTCCTCATCATGTCGCTGCGTGACCACGGCAACGCAAAGGCGCCATACCTGTTGGCCGGCGGTAAGAAAGACCTGGGCGGCGACGAGGTGGGCCTGGTCGACGCCGACGGCAACGTCCTCCAGGACAAGCTCGACGCGATTCCCGAGTCCGCCCGCCTCGAGGCCGAGCGCAAGCTCGTCGGCGAGAGTGAAGGCGCAACCGGCGCTGTCATCGACACCGAGACGCTGTGGAGTTGCACCCAGTGTGGTGCCTGTGTGGAACAGTGCCCCGTCGACATCGAGCACGTCGACCACATCATCGACATGCGCCGCTACCAGGTGCTGATCGAGTCGGACTTCCCGACCGAACTCGCCGGACTGTTCAAGAACCTCGAGAACAAGGGCAATCCCTGGGGCCAGAACTCCAAGGACCGCACCAAGTGGATCGACGAGATGGACATCGAGATCCCGGTCTTCGGCAAGGACGTCGAGAGCTTCGAAGGTTTCGAATACCTCTTCTGGGTCGGCTGTGCCGGCGCCTATGAGGACCGCGCCAAGAAGACGACCAAGGCCGTCGCCGAGTTGCTCGACATCGCGGCTGTCGACTTCCTGGTCCTGGGCGAGGGTGAGACCTGTACCGGTGACTCCGCTCGCCGCGCAGGCAACGAGTTCCTGTTCCAGATGCTGGCGCAGCAGAACATCGAGATGCTCGGAGAGGTCTTCGCCACGGCTCCGCAGCAGAAGAAGAAGATCGTCGTCACCTGTGCGCACTGCTTCAACGCCCTGGGCAACGAGTACCCGCAGGTGGGTGGCAAGTACGAGGTCGTGCACCACACCCAGCTGCTGAACCGGCTGGTTCGCGACAAGCGCCTGATCCCGGTCGCCGAGGTCAACGAGGACATCACCTACCACGACCCCTGCTTCCTGGGACGCCACAACAAGGTCTACGACGCTCCCCGTGAGCTGATGGCCGCCTCGGGCGCAACTCTCCGGGAGATGCCTCGCCACGGCGAGCGGTCGATGTGCTGTGGCGCCGGTGGCGCCCGCATGTGGATGGAAGAGAGCATCGGCAAGCGCATCAACATCGATCGGGTCGACGAGGCCCTGGGCACCAACCCCAAAAAGGTTGCCACCGGTTGCCCGTTCTGCAAGGTGATGCTGACCGACGGTGTCACCGCCCAGACGTCGGGTACCGAGAACGAGGGCAAGGTCGAGGTCGTCGACGTCGCCCAGCTGATCCTCGAGTCCGTCAAGCGTGGTGCTCCCGAGATCAAGCGTGGTGGACGGTTCCTCGGAGCCGCGTCGCTCGGTCTCTCGGCTCCGACGATCGAGCCGGAAGAGAAGAAGGCACCGGAGCCGGTCAAGGCAGCTGCACCTGCCGCGGCCACCGCTTCGACCGACACGGCCGAAAAGCCCAAGATCGGTGGCGGATTGGGTATCGGCGGCGGGGCCAAGAAGCCCGGCGGCGCACCCAAGCCCGGCGGCGCGGCAAAGAAGCCGGGTGGACTCGGTATCGGCGGCGGCGCGAAGAAGCCCGGCGGCGGAGCTCCCAAACCAGGTGGGGCAAAGCCGGCAGCAGCAGCACCGGCGCAGGCTGAAACCGAGGCGCCGGCAGCCGAGTCCGCTGCAACCGAAACCGCGGCACCGGCGGCCAAGGGTCTGGCCATCGGTGGCGGCGCCAAGCGTCCGGGAGCACCCCGGCCCGGCGGCGCAGCCAAGAAGCCAGGGGCAGCCAAGCCCGCGGCGGCGCCTGCAGCAGAACCTGCCCAGGCACCGGCAGCGCAGGCCGCACCCGAAGAGGCCAAGCCGGCAGCCGCACCCGTGAAGGGTCTGGCCATCGGTGGCGGCGCCAAGCGTCCGGGAGCACCCAAGCCCGGCGGCGCAGCCAAGAAGCCAGGGGCAGCCAAGCCCGCGGCGGCGCCTGCAGCAGAACCTGCCGAGGCATCGGCTCCTGCCGAGGCCGCACCGGAAGAAGTTGCCACCGAATCGGTGAGCGAGGCCCCGAAGGAGCCCACTGTTCCGGTGAAGGGTCTGGCCATCGGAGGCAAGGCCAAGCGTCCGGGAGCAAAACGTCCCGGAGCGCCGAAGCCCGCCGCGGCAGCGCCGGCACCAGCCGAGCCCGAGGCGACCGAACCCGAGGCAACTGAACCCGAGGCGACCGAACCCGAGGCGACAGAGCCCGAGGCAACTCCGGCCGAGTCCACTCAGGATGCCGCGCCGGCGGATACCCCGTCGACCAACGGTGAGGCGCGGACACTCAGCGAAACCGGACCGGCCAAGGCCAAAGGTTTCGGCATCGCGGCCGGCAAGAAGCGCCCGGGCAAGAGCTGACCGACCGGGTAAAAATTAAAGAAACATCACATTGAACGCGGTCGCGGCCGCCGGTCTTGGCGAGGTTCAACGCCAAATCGGCGGTCGCGACCGTTTTCGATACGAAAAATCGGACATCTGGGCCCGTTCCAACCGCAATTTCCGGGGCTCAGAGGACAGAAATTCGACGAGTTCGAGGCAATACCCCTCTCAGGCCGAAACCCACTTGCCCGGTACTGGCACCATGAGAGACGTGAGCAGACCACACGTTTCGCATGTTTACCGCGACCTGAAACCCCTCGAACAATCGGCAAAGCTTCGCAACGTCGCCTACGAAATCCGCGGACCCGTCACCGCCCACGCGGCCCGCCTCGAGTCAGAGGGCCATCGGATCCTCAAACTGAACATCGGCAACCCTGCCCAGTTCGGCTTCGAGGCCCCTGACGTCATCATGCGCGACATGATTCACGCTCTCCCCTACTCGCAGGGCTACAGCGATTCCCTGGGCGTCCTGTCGGCGCGCCGGGCGGTGGTGACCCGATACGAGCTGCTGCCCGACTTCCCCTTCTTCGACGTCGACGACGTGATCCTGGGCAACGGTGTCTCCGAGCTCATCACCATGACGATGCAGGCGCTGCTCGATGACGGCGACGAGGTCCTGATCCCGTCTCCGGACTATCCGCTGTGGACCGCGATGACCGCGCTGTCCGGCGGTAAGGCCGTCCACTACGCGTGCGACGAGGCCAACGGCTGGAACCCCGACATCGCCGACATCGAATCGAAGATCACCCCGCGCACCAAGGCCCTTCTGGTGATCAATCCCAACAACCCGACGGGCGCGGTCTACTCGCACGAGGTCCTCACCGAGATCGTCGAGTTGGCGCGCAAGCACTCATTGCTGATCCTGGCCGACGAGATCTACGACAAGATCCTCTACGACGAGGCCAAGCACATCAATATCGCCTCGCTCGCGCCGGACCTGCTCTGCCTCACCTTCAACGGGCTGTCCAAGGCATACCGCGTCTGTGGTTACCGCGCCGGCTGGGTCGCCATCACCGGGCCCAAGGATCACGCAAAGGGCTTCGTCGACGGCATGAAGATGCTCGCCTCGACCCGATTGTGCGCGAACGTGCCCGGCCAGCATGCAATCCAGGTGGCGCTCGGTGGCTACCAGAGCATCGACGCGCTGGTCCTTCCCGGCGGACGGCTACTCGAACAGCGCAATGTCACCTGGGAGAAGCTCAACGAGATCCCCGGCATCAGTTGCGTGAAGCCGATGGGCGCGCTCTACGCGTTCCCGAAGATCGACCCGGAAGTGCACGAGATCCATGACGACGAGAAGTTCGTCACCGATCTGCTCCTGCGCGAGAAGATCCTGGTGGTCCAGGGAACGGGCTTCAACTGGCCGAGTCCGGACCACTTCCGGGTCGTCACCCTGCCCTGGTCCCGCGACCTGGTCGACGCGATCGACCGCCTGGGCAACTTCCTGGCCAGTTACAAGCAGTAGCCCGCCAAGGCCCCACCCGGTTCAGCCATACCCACCAGCCACAACTGGTGGGTATGGCTATTTCTGGTGGGTTTCTGCAGGTCACGGGCTCTTGATTTATATGTGACTGCTGGTAACGTCTAATGCATCACGGCGAACTCAAAGGGGAGTTGATGACCGCTATCGATGATGAGACGTCCGCGTCGCCGATCTCATGGCGCCGGCAAGATGTTGTCCGCGACGGTGTCCGGCTGGCGGTTTTCGAGCTCGGCGAGTCCGCGTTCGACCGGCCGACCGTCGTTCTGGTGCACGGCTGGCCCGACACCCATCTCCTCTGGACGCAGGTCGCGCCAGAGCTGGCATCGCGCTATCACGTGGTCGCCTACGACACCCGCGGGTACGGCGAGAGTGACCGCCCGGATGGTGATGCGCCGTATCGGCTACCCGAACTCGCCGCGGACCTCTTTTCGGTCATCGATGCGGTGAGCCCCGACCGCCCGGTTCACGTTGTCGCCCACGACTGGGGTTCGGTGCAGACCTGGGAGGCCGTCACCACGCCCGATGCCGAGGAGCGGATCGCATCGTTCGTCTCGGTGTCCGGCCCCAACCTCGACCACCTCGGCCTGTGGGCGCACGAACGCCTGAGTCATCCGACTCCGAAGTCATTGGCACAGGGCATGTCCCAAGCCCTGTCGTCGGCATATACCGTCGTCTTCCAGCTACCGGTGGTGCCAAAGGTACTGTTCGGCATCGGTTTGCACGCCCCGGTCTGGCATCGGTTCCTGGCCGGCATCGAGGGCACCGATCCCGCGAACATGACCCTGGCACCCACATTCCGCGCCGACGCCATCTCCGGTCTGCGCTACTACCGCGCCAACATCCGTGACCGGATCGCCAATCCCGACCCACGCAGCACCAGGGTTCCGGTGTTCGAGGTGGTCAACACCCGGGACATCGCGCTACGCAAGGCCATCTTCGCGAACACCCACAAGTTCGCAGAACAGCTGTGGCGCAAAGACACTCCCACCGGACACTGGCTGCCCTACACCAATCCGGGATATCTGGCCGACGTCGCAACGCAATTCATCGAATCGATCCGGGGAGCAGAGATGTCGCCCGCCATCGCGCGAGCCCGCCAACAGGGCGACCATCGATCGATGAACGGCAAACTCGCAGTCATCACCGGGGCCGGCAGCGGCATCGGACGCGAAACCGCCTATCTCCTCGCCGAGAACGGCGCCGAGGTGGTCCTGGCCGACATCGACCTCGACGCCGCCCAGAAGACCGCCGCAAACATCGCCGCCACCGGCGGCATCGCACATGCCTATGCTCTCGACGTCGCCGACACCGACGCCTTCACCGAGTTCGGCGAGCGGATCACGAAGACCCACGGCATCGCGGACGTGATGATCAACAATGCCGGAATCGGCTTCGCCGGGCACGTTCTCGACGCCACCGACGAACAGATCCGACGTCTGGTCGACATCAACCTGATGGGTGTGATCACCGGCAGCCGGGTCTTCGGTCGCAAGATGGTCGAACGCGGCCTCGGCGGACACATCGTGAACCTGGCCTCAGCTGCGGCCTTCACCCCGCAGCACAGCATGGGCGGCTATGCCGCCACCAAAGCCGGGGTCCTGATGTTCTCCGAATCGCTGCGCGCCGAACTGGCCGAGCACCGCATCGGCGTGTCGGCGATCTGCCCGGGCATCGTCGACACCAACATCGTCGCGACCACCGAATTCGCAGGTGCTGCAGCCGATATCGAAAAGCAGTGGCAAGACAAGATGAGCGGACGCTACAAGCGGCGTGGCTACACCCCCGACCGCGTCGCGGCCGCGATCCTCGGGGCCATCACCGACAACAAGGCCGTGGTTCCGGTGACCATCGAAGCAAAGGTCGGCTACCGCATCTACCGCTTTGTTCCCGGGCTGTCACGCCGGCTCGCCCGCGCCAAGATCTTCTAGCGCCGACATCTTCGGGAGGACGAGATGTACAACTTCGATACGGGGCCGGTCGAACTCCACGCTCGCAACGTCGAGTTCGATTGGACAGACACACCGCTGCACTGGATTCCGGATCATCCGGTTCCGTCCAACGTGGTCAGCATGCTCAACCTGCTGCTCCCCGAAGGGGAACGCTGGTTTGTCCAGACGTACAACGAGGCCTTGCCGCTGGTGAGGGACGAGGAACTCGCCGCGGCGATGCGCGGGTTCATCGGCCAGGAGGCGATGCACGCCGAGACCCACGACCGGGTGCTGTGGGAATTCATGGAGGCGCGCGGCTTCGATCCCACCCCCTTCCAGAGGCAGATGGAGTGGGTGTTCCGCAAGGTACTCGGACCATCCCGGCACCCGGATGCCGATGTGCGGCACAAACATCTGATCGAGCGGCTCTGGTTGATCGCGGCCATCGAGCACTACACCGCCATCCTGGGCGACTTCTCCCTCAACAACACCTGGACCGAGTACAACGCCGACCCGGCGATGACGGATCTGTTCCGTTGGCACGGCGCCGAGGAGGTCGAGCACCGCGAAGTGGCCCATGACGTGGCCACCTACTTCGGTGACAGCTACCTCAAGCGCGGCCGGGCGATGCTGGCCGTGCTGCCTGCTCTGCTGTTCGTGATCCACCGGGGCACCCGGTTCCTGGCCGTCAATGATCCGACCGGCAAGATCGGCTACGCCAAGACGATGGTCGGATATTTCCGGGGCGCGCGCCGAGGTCTGCTACCCACCGTGCGGTCGATCATCCTGGCCACCTTCACCTACTTCAAACCGTCGTTCCGCCCCACGCAGGTCGGATCCACGGCACAGGCCGTCGCCTACCTCGCGTCGTCGCCGGCAGCAAGGGCCGCGCACAAATGAATCAGCATCACCTCGAGCACACCACCACCATGACCGCCGCGCCGCCACATCTGCGGGGCCGATACCGGCATGATCCCGCGATGCGAATTGCCGACGTCATCGGCAAGGTCTGGTTTCCGTTGTGGGGCAGGTTCACCCGCCTGAACATCCCCGATCAGACCGGTGGGGTCACCACCCTGGAGGTCGTCGGTCGCGAGGTCGTCGCCCACGACAACAACGTGGTCGCGCTGACCATGGCCGCACCTGATGGCGGTGAACTGATGCCCTGGTACGCCGGGGCACATCTGGACCTGCTCTTGCCGTCGGGCCGAATGCGGGAGTACTCCCTGTGTGGAGACCCTGCCGACCGCCATCGGTACCGCATCGCCGTCCGGCGGATCCCGGACGGCGGTGGCGGGTCGATCGAGGTCCATGACACCCTGCGCGTGGGCAGCACTGTCCGGATCAAGGGTCCGCGCAACGCATTTCCGCTTGCCGCACCCGGCCATGGTTCTCCGGCAAAGAACCTGCGATTCATCGCCGGCGGTATCGGGATCACTCCGATTCTGCCGATGCTCGGCGCGGCACAGCGTCTCGGGCTGGATTGGTCGATGGTCTACACCGGCCGCAGTGCCGATTCGCTGCCTTTCCTCTCGGAACTCGCCGAGTACGGCGACAGGGTCACGATCCGCACCGACGACCGTCACGGACTACCCGGTGCCACAGACCTGTTGGGGACGATGGAGCCCGGAACCGCCGTGTACTGCTGCGGTCCGCCGCCGATGCTCAACGCGATCCGCACCGAATTGCTCGGACGCAGCGACGTCGAGCTCCATTTCGAGCGGTTCAGTCCGCCCCCGGTGGAGGACGGGAGGCCGTTCACGGTCAGTCTCCGTTCGAGCGATCACCGGATACCGGTCAGTGCAACGGAGTCCGCTCTGGCCGCGATCCGGCGGGAGCTACCGTCGGTCCCCTATTCATGTCAGCAGGGTTTCTGCGGAACCTGCAAGGTGCGGGTACTCGAAGGCGCCGTCGAGCACCGCGACAACATCCTCACCGAACCCGAACGCGATGCCGGCGTGATGCTCACCTGCGTATCGCGCGCCGCAGGCGAGCACCTTCGGCTCGACCTCTAAAAGTCCAGACCCGATCCCAGCCCAGGAGACCCCCATGGCATCAGCCGAACGCCGACAGCCTGATCACACCGCCGCACCTGATCACACCGTGGCAATCATCGGCGCCGGTTTCGGTGGCCTCGCGGCCGGGATCAAGTTGCAGGAACGCGGTATCGACGACTACGTCATCTTCGACCGCAACAATGATGTCGGTGGCACGTGGCTCGCCAATCAGTATCCCGGTGTCGAGGTCGACATACCCTCGGTCACCTACTCGTACAAGTTCGCACTGAATCCCGACTGGTCGCAGGTCTTCGCCCCCGGTGCCGAGCTGCTGCAGTACGCCCGCGACATCGCCGAGCGCTACGGCATCCGCCGGCATATCCGGTTCGAAACCCCGGTAACCGCAGCCGACTTCGATGAGTCCACCGATCTGTGGACCATCACCACCGCTTCGGGCGACACGGTCACCGCGCGGTTCCTGATCTCCTGCCACGGCGCACTGTCGACCCCGGCCACCCCGGATCTACCCGGCCTGGAAAGCTTCTCGGGCAAAGTCCTGCGGTCGGCGTCGTGGGACCACGACTACGACCTGACCGGCAAGAAGGTCGCTGTCATCGGCACCGGCGCCACCGGGATCCAGATCATCCCCACCATCGCACCGCAGGTGGAGCACCTGACGGTCCTGCAACGGACCGCGATCTGGGTCCTGCCCAAGCCCAACGCGCCCGTACCCGGACTGGTGCGGGGCATCTACCGCCGCATTCCCAAACTTCAACTGCTGCCCCGCTTCCTGATCGACTCCACCTTCGAGATCGCCGAAACGGTCGGCGTCGTCTACAACAAACAACTACCGGCCATCACCCGTGGCGTCGAGAAGTTGTGTCTGCGACATCTGCGCGGCCAGGTGAAGGACGAACACCTGCGCGAGCAGCTCACCCCGCACTACGGCTACGCGTGCAAGCGTCCGTCGTTCTCCAACGACTACTTCCCCACGTTCAACCGGGACAACGTCGATCTGGAGACCGCACCGATCAGCCGGATCACCAGCACCGGAATCGAATTCGCCGATGGTCGCAACCTGGAGATCGACGCCCTGATCCTGGCGACCGGCTTCAAGATCTTCGACCTGCCCTACCAGATCAGCGGGATCGACGGCCAAGATCTGGCGACGACCTGGGAATCGGAACGGATGCACGCCTACGAGGGCATCACCGTTCCGGGCTTCCCCAACCTGTTCCTCGCTCCGGGACCGTACGGCGTCATCGGGTTCTCGTGGTTCGACACCATCGACCTGTGCGTCACCCATGCGGTGCAGGTGGTCGCCAAGGCCGTTGCGTCGGGTTCGTCGCGGGTCAGCGTCACCGACACGCAGACCGCCGACTTCGTGGAGAAGATGCGCAAGAAGGTGCGCAGCACGGTCTTTGCAAGTCCGCGCTGCGCCGGGTCGAATACGTACTACATCAACGCCCAGGGCGATTCGCCCTACCTCCGGCCGACCACCCGAATCGAGTCGGCACTCTCACTGCGCAAGGCCCTCAAGCACGGCTACGAATACTCGGCCTGAGTTCAGCGGGTCGCCGCATCCTCGGCCACCGTCTCCCCGTCCACTGCGTCCTCGTCCGGGACGACGTCGGCCACCACGGCGTCGCCGAGTTGCTTGCCGCGCAGCGTGAACCATGCGATCGGTGCCGCGAGCCCGGCGGCGGCGATCGCTGCGATGACCGATGTGTGCAACCCGTCGACAAACGCATCCTGGACGGTGAGCAGGATCTGCCGACCTGGCGCCCCGCCTACCTCCGACGCCACCTGAACGCCGGCCATCACCGAGTTCTGCGCTGCGTCAACGGCTTCCGGCGGCAGACCCACATTGTCGAGTTGTGTTCCGATCTCGGTGGTGTACATCGAGGCGAGGATCGAGCCGAGAACTGCCACACCGAGTGTTCCGCCGATCTCCCGCGTCACGTCGTTGACCGCCGATCCGGCGCCGGTCTGCTCCGGTGACAAGGAGTTCGTGATGATGTTGGTCGCCGGGCCCTGAACCAGCGCGAGTCCCATTGCCATCAAGCTCATCGACCAGATGATCAGGCCCCAGTACGACGCGTCCCGACCGGCCAGTAGGACCAGCGCAAACCCGCCTGCCATCGTGGCCGAGCCCAGCGCCGCGACCCGGCCGGGACCGAGGCGCCGCGCCAAGATCATTGCCAGCGGCGAGAAGACCGCCATCACCACCGCGAAGGGCAGTGTGTGAAGGCCGGCCGACAGGGGGCCGTATCCCTTGACCGCCTGGAAGTACTGGGTGATCAGGAAGATGAATCCGAACAGGCTGAAGAACGCCACCGCGATCAGACCCGAAGCGACCGAGAAGTGCCTGTTGGCGAAGAGCCGGACATTGAGGATCGGGTGCGTCGCCCGCAGCTCCCGGAGCACGAACAGCGCGAGAATGACTGCCGCGCCGATGAATCCGACAATCGTGGTGACTGACCCCCAGCCGTGGTTCGGACCTTCGATGACGGTGTACACCAGCAGCGACACACCGGCGATGGACGTGAATGCGCCGACTGCGTCGAAGGGGCCCGGCTGCGCCTTGCCGCCGCTCGGCACCGCGAGCGCGACACCGATGAGCACCGCCGCCGCGATCGGCAGATTGACCCAGAAGACCGAGGACCAGGAGTAATGCTCGAGCAGCCAGCCACCGAGCACGGGCCCGATCGCCACCGCGATGCCGGAGGTACCGGCCCAGATCCCGACCGCGATCGCGCGTTCCTTGAGGTCGGGGAACAGTCCGATCAGCAGCGACAATGTCGCCGGGAACACCATCGCGGCGAACAGTCCGAGACCGGCCCGGGTGGCGATGAGCTGGCCCAGGGTCTCCGATGTGGCAGCAACGACCGACACCGCGGCAAACCCGAGCACACCGATCACCAGCAGTCGACGGCGGCCGAAGCGGTCGGCGAAGTGGCCCGCGGTCAGCAGCAGACCCGCAAAGGTCAACGTGTACGCGTCGACGACCCACTGCAGACCGGAGTTGTCGGCGGAGAGGTCACGGCTCAGGGTCGGCAGTGCCACGTTGACGATCGTGTTGTCGATCATCACCAACAGCACCGCGCCACAGAGGGCAACAAGTGCCCACCAACGCTTGTCGGTTGCCGGCGAGGTCGCCGGCTCAACCAAGGTTCGGTCACTCATCGGAAGCTCCTCGAGTAGAAGGTTGATCTATTGTTGTAGGACACTGTTCTACTCAAGAAGAACACTGTGCTACAAAGGTGTCAAGGGTTTTTCCAGAACCGCTGTGAAAGGATCGACGTCGTGGCTGTCAGACCATCGGGACCGGCAACAAGAACTCCGGCCGGTGACGTGCGCAAATTGCTCCTCGCCGCGGCGTTGCGCGTCCTCGATGAACACGGCGAAAAAGGGTTGACGGTTCGGGCGGTGGCGACCGAGGCCGGTGTTGCACCCATGGGCGTCTACAACCATTTCGACGGCAAGGCCGGCCTGATGACCGCAGTGGTCACCGAAGGGTTCACGCGGCTACGCGCAATGGTCGGCGGTACAGCCGATTCCGACCCGCGAGCCCGGCTCCGCAATTCCGGGATCGCATACCGCGACTTCGCCCTGCAGTCGCCCACGCTGTACCGGCTGATGTTCTCCGGCCAATGCAGGCCGGAAGGTGATCTCGCGGACACCGCGCTGTATGCGCTGACCGAGATCGTTCGGCACGGCCAGGCCGCGGGGACCATCCGGGCCGGCGATCCGATGATCCTGACGTTGCAGATCTGGGCCTGCGTGCACGGCGCCGTCAGCCTCGAGCTCGACAGTCGTGAGTTCGACGGCGGCGGGCCTGCCGGCAGCAACTCGCATTGGCCCATCGTCTACGAACAGACCCTTGACCTGATCGGCCGGGGCGTCGCGCCCTAGCCGTAATGGCCAGAACCGTCAGGGCAGCACGATCGGGGGCTGCCCAGGGATCGGATTGGGAATCGTGTTCTGCCTCGGGCGTGGTGGGGTGGCACGCCGCGTGGTCGGCGGCGGCGGCGGTGGTGGCGGCGCGGTGTAGACGACGATCGGGCCGAGCGCGGCCGCCGTGTCGATCGGCGGGACCACGGACGCCGACCGCGGGGTGGACGGCTTCGTCGAGGTGGTTGCCGGCGCCTTGGTGGTGGTTGTGGCGCTCTCGCTCGTGGCCGGTGGCGTCAGGTAGCGCTGGGACTCCAGGCCGGTGGTGTCCTCCCGCCACGGACCGACGGCCGCGGTGATCCCGCCGGCCACGATCACCGCAGCGATTGTTGCCGCGCCCGCCATCACCAGTCGATTCTGTTTGCGTCGACGCTCCGCTGCCCGCGCATCGAACACCGGGGCCGGCTCGGTGACCGGTCCGGGAAAGGGTTCGGGCAGCGGGTCCGGGAGCGGATCGGAGGTCGTCACGGGTTCCGTCGCCTGCACGGGCATCGGTGTCGGCTCGCTCCGCGTTTTCGGAACATAAACCGGGGACGGGGCTGTGACCGCGGTCGTGGGCGGCACCGCAGTCGTGGGCGGCACCGCGACGGGGGTGAGGTCGCGCTGCGCTGCCGAATGTGAATGCTTGCCCTCGCGGGCCGGTTCCGGCGTCGTGAGCATCGGCAGTACCGGCACCTGTCCATCGAAAGCCTGTGACAGCTCGGCAAGCAGACCCGGCCATTCGACGTGTTGGGACATCACAACCACTGCACTGATCGGGATCGGCGACGCCAACGACACCGACCGGGCCACACTGGTCGCCCGGACCGCCGACGGATTCAGGGCCTCTTCCACATCTGCCCGGTTGACCCGGAGCAGGCCGACGTCCTGCTCGCCCATCACGAAGACGGCCTCGGAGTTGCCCAGCAGCGCCCTCGCCTGCGCCATCAATCCGACCAGCTCACGGGCCCATTCGGTGGTTGTGGGGATCGCGGTCTTGCCGGTGCGCACCAGGTGGTCGGCCATCGCACGATCGAAGGATGCCGAGTGCAGGGTGTTGTCGTTGAGTTCGATGAGGCATTGGCCGGTCTCGGCATCCACGGCCGCGCCGCGCAGACCGCCGTCGTCGAGGTCGATCAGCACAAATGCCGGCCCGAGTACGCCCAGGGTGGAGGTCAGCATCTCCCGGATATCCGCGAAGACCGCCGCGTCCAGCCAGACCACCCGGCCAGGTGCCAACGCCTCTCCCGGATCGTGATCCACCACTGCCCCCCGCCGTGACCGACACACCTTTGCGAACGTTGTCGGTCGCCATTCTGCCCCGAGTCACTGTCACTGTCGCCTTCGGGACCGGCCACTGTGCGCTATGTGGTCAGATCAGCTGACGGCATCTGCCGTGTGACTCGAGTCATTCGAACCACGGAACATTGTTGCACCGGACGCCGCCATCGGTCGGCGATTGCCCCGAACACCCCGCGTTTCGCTCCGCTAAACTCAGCCCTCGACCTTGTCCTGAACGAATCCAGCATGCAGCCGATCGAAGGCGATGGGATGACCGAATACCGGATCGACGACCTGGCGCGAGCCGCGGGAACCACCACCCGCAATGTCCGCGGCTATCAGGATCGTGGGCTGCTCCCCCGGCCCGACCGGCGTGGTCGGGTCGCGATCTACTCCGACAATCACCTCGCCCGGCTGAAGGTGATCAACGACCTTCTGCAGCGCGGATTCACCATCCGGCACATCGGTGACTTCCTGCACGGGATGCAACGCGGCGACGACCTGGCCGATGTCCTCGGCCTCCGTGAGGTGATCACCGAACCGTGGTCCAAGGCGCACACCGAGGCCATCTCCGCCGAAGCTCTCAAGGCATTGCTCAACTCCGGCAACCCAACTCACTACGACAAGCTGATCGAGTACGGGCTCATCGAGCGCACCGACGACGGCTATACCCTGCTGGACCGCGAAACGGTGCGGGCTTTCGGCAGGCTCACAAAACTGGGGCTGTCCCTGGCGATGCTGCTCGAGGTGCACGGCCGTGTGGAGGCTGACATGGCCCAGGTCGCCTCGACCCTGATCTCCGCCGGACGAACCGTCATGGCCGAACAACACGGCGACGGATGGATTCCGAAGACTGATTCCGAATCGGAGTGGGCCGTCGAACTGCTGCGCGAAATGCGCCAGGCCGGAACGATTTCCGCCCACAATGCGCTCGACCGCGCACTGGACCGCGACCTGGCCCAGCAACTCGACGACTACCTCGCGGGTCGGGGATCTACTGCTGGGTGAAGTTGAGGTACGCCTTCGACGGGGTCGGGCCGCGTTGTCCCTGGTACTTGGATCCGGCGGCGGCACTGCCGTAAGGAGATTCGGCCGGACTGGACAACTTGATCAGACACAGCTGGCCGATCTTCATCCCCGGCCACAGCGTGATCGGCAGGTTCGCGACGTTCGACAGCTCCAGCGTGATGTGACCGGTGAAGCCGGGGTCGATGAAACCCGCGGTGGAGTGGGTCAACAGGCCCAGTCGACCCAGTGACGACTTGCCTTCGAGGCGACCGGCGAGGTCGTCGGGCAGGGTGCAGACCTCGAGCGTCGACCCTAGGACGAACTCGCCGGGATGCAGCACAAACGGCTCACCCTCGGTTCGCTCGACCAGCGTCGTCAGGTCGTCCTGCCGTTGCGCCGGGTCGATGTGGGTGTACCGGGTGTTGTTGAAGACCCGGAAGAGACCATCGAGCCGGACGTCGATGCTGGACGGCTGTACCAGCGTCGGGTCGAACGGTTCGATGGCCAACCGGCCGTCGGCTATCTGGGCACGGATATCGCGGTCGGAGAGCAGCACAGGACGAGATTAGCCGCTCCTGGCGTCAGCTCCATGTTGTGCCCGCGGGTTCGCCGATCGTGACATTGATGCGATTGAAGAGGTTGATGGTCGCGATCGTCAGCACGATGCCGGCCATCGCCTTCTCGTCGAAGATGTCCGCGGCTTCATCCCAGATCTCGTCCGAAACCGCCTTACCAGGCGAATCGGCGAGCCGCGTCGCTGCCTCGGTCAGGTTCAGGGCGGCCCGCTCGGCGTCGGTGAAGAAGGGCGATTCCCGCCAGACCGCGACCGTGTCGATGCGCTCATCGGATTCTCCTTCTTTACGCAGTGCTGCGACGTGGCCATAAACACAGGCCGCACAGCCGTTGATCTGGCTGGCGCGAAGCATGATGAGTTCGCGCAACGTGGCGGAGACGCCACCTTGGTCGATCGCACCGAGCAGATGCGGAACAGCCTTGGCTGCCTGCGGCAGGATGGTGGCTGGGTTGGTCATACGTGCAGACATTTCGGCTCCTCGGATCGGCCCGGCCGGTGCGCATGTCACATCGGCGGTGTCGGGCGGTTCATGGCTCTGACACCCGAGGGAAGGGAAATGTGACCGATGGACACCAACGATTTTCTGCTCACCGAGTTCGAGGCCAATCGCGGACACCTACGCGCAGTCGCCTATCGGATGCTGGGGTCGCTGCCCGAGGCCGAGGACGCGGTGCAGGAGACCTGGCTGAAGGTCGCGGCGGCCGACACCGATGACATCGCCAATATCGGCGGCTGGTTCACCACCGTCACGTCGCGGGTGTGCCTGAACATGTTGAGGTCGAGGCGGACTCGCCGCGAGGAATCGCTGGACATCGTGCGCGTACCCGATCCGATTGTGGCTCCGCTCAATCCGACCGGGGACCCTGAGGCCCAGGCCGTGCTGGCCGATTCGGTGAGTGTCGCTCTTCTTGTCGTCTTGGAGACACTGACGCCGGGTGAGCGGTTGGCGTTTGTTCTGCATGACCTGTTTGCGATGCCGTTCGAGGAGGTCGCGCCGATCGTCGACAAGACGCCCAGCGCAGCCAGGAAGCTCGCCAGCCGCGCGCGGGCTCGCGTGCAGGGCGCGACGCCGCGGTCGCCGGAACATTCGGAACAGCGACGGGTGGTCGAGACGTTTCTCGCCGCGTCCCGGGGCGGTGACCTCGATGCGCTCATGGCCGTCCTCGACCCGGACATCGTCCTGCGTAACGACCATGCAGCCGACAAGGCCCCGATGGAGTTGGTCGGTGTGGAGAAGGTTGCCCGCGGAGCGATCCTCTACCGGGCCGCGAACGCACGCAGCCAACTGGTCCGCGTGAACGGCGGTTTCGGCGTGCTTTCGTTCGCCGGCGACGAGGTGTCCGCGATCGCATCGTTCACCGTCGCCAACGGCCGCGTACGCGCGATGAACATCGTCTCCGACCCGCAGCGGATCGCCCGGATGGATTTCTCGGGCATCGTCTGACGCTCTTCCGGATCCCACTAGAACGGAGCCCGCGGCGTCTTCCTCTCCGGTTCTTCTCGAAGTCTGCGGTTGCGTAGACGTTCTTGTTGACGGCGTGCGTGTTTGGCTGCAGTCCGTGATTGCAGGCGCGTTGGTGACAGCGATGGTGATGACCGGGGCGAACCACGCTGGCTGTCGAAGACGATGAGCCTGAGCGTCGGGAACAAATCGTCGCCGGTCCAGCCCGGGCCGTGGTAGTGGTGACCTTCCGGGGTGGTGAAGATCAGCCGGGGCCGTCCGGTCGCGGGGTCGGGGTACTGGTCGTCAAGCCAGTCGCTGTAGGTCTTGAGCAAATGGTGAAAACGGCACAGCGTCTTCATCTCTGATGGATGGGTGCAGCCACCGGCGTCGGGGTCGTTGTGGTTGTACTCGCAGGTGTGGTCCAGGTCCGCCCCCCAGGCTTTGTGCTCACAGCCGGGCCACATGCAGTACACATCCCGGATCCGGAGATAACTGTCGAGGACGACCGACGGCCGGTACTGATCGCCGGGTTGGGTGGCCGGCAGTGGAATCACCTGCGGGAAAGGCGCTGTGACGATGCCGCCCGCGGCTGCTGGGTTCTGCGGTCGGCGCATGTACACCTTCGGCCGCTTCGGTTCTGGTGTCTCCTCGGGCTGCTCAGGTTCCGGTTGCACTGGTTCGGGTTGAGGCTCGGGTTGCACGGGAGCGGGTGCAGGTTTGTTGCCCATGGGCCGCTGGACCGTTTCCGGGCGGGCAGCAATGTCACGAACGTGATCGCTGGAGATGACACCGTGTCCGTCCATGAAGCCTGGATTCTCGGCGCGACCGTCGACGGTGGCCTGATCGGTGATCACGTGCATCACGATCTTCACGTCCACACCAGAAATGACCTGACCGGCAGGGACGGTGACGATCTCGGCAGTGCAGGGGTGTTTTGGGTCGTTCGGGCATTCGCAGCGGAACTCGCGGCCCATCACCGTGGCAAACAAGGCGTCGGCCAGTCGGTCAGACTTTTTCCGCGGATCGGCCCTACACGTCGACATCGCCAGCTTCTCCAGCCGTGCCATGATCATCGCCAATTCCTCGGCGGAGGAATGCGCATCCATCACCGCCATCCCATGGTCGGCGTTGTTCGCCCACACCCCGCGATTGTTCTTCGCGTCCTCACGAGCCTTGCGAACCAGATCCGGATCACGCCGAAAGATGATGGTATCGACCATGTCCCGCAACCGGCTCTTCGACCACGCCCCCCGCCGTCGCAGCGCCTCGGCGATCGCCTGATCGATCTCGGCCCGATGTACCGACCCGTCGATCAGCTCGGTCCGAGTAATGATGTCCGGAATATACTCCGCGGCAACGTGTCCCGCCTTCAACACAGCGTTGACCTGTGGCAGACGGTCCCGCAGCGCCACCCCACGCTTGATCTGCAACTCAGCGGCATGCTGGGTGATGCCCTCCGCCGCAGACAACCTCGCCGCGCACTGCGCGAACGGATCGAAGACCCGCATCTCCGCCTCGGTACCCGCGGTCGGTTCGACCAACAACCGGTGCAACACCGCCGCGGTCTCATATCGCTTCCACGCCACCCGCGCCTCGATCGCCCGAGTACCCTCGGCGCCGCGGAGGATCTCGTTCGGACGCAGCAGAAACCCCGAGCCGGTATCTACGGCCCCATCTGCTGCATCACCCGCCCTATCGAACATGCATTCGACACTACAGAAGCCCTCCGACAAACTCCGGCGAAAGCAAATTTCGTCAACGGAGCCGGGCGACCAGGTGCACTGCGGGGAAGCGATGGTGGGTGTCCGGGCGGTTGATCGTCCGCCACAGTTCCTCGAATCCGGCGTCCGACAGCGCCTGGGAGAGCCGGTCCGGATGCCAACGCCATGCCGGCGCAACGGCGTGATCGAACTCCGTGATCGCACCGACCGTGTCGGTCGTCTGGCCGGCGACCGCAACCAGTGCCCCGGGATCCATCCTCACCGCCCACCGGGCCAACACATCCGGCACCTCAGCGGGCGGTACGTGAATCAGACTGAACCGCGCCATGATTGCGGCGATCTTGACACCGCCCAGCTCGGTGGACGCAAGTCGCGCATCATCTTGAACGAACTGAAGGTCGGGGTGATAACGACGAGCGATCGTCAGCATCTCCCGGCTCGGATCGACACCGATCACGTCCGACCCCCGGCTCGCGAGGTCCGCGGCGACCTGACCCAGCCCGCAGCCCACGTCGAGCACGGCCCCCTGGACGCGGCCTTCGTGCACCAGGTCGGCAAACGCGGCGACCACGTGACGTTCAAGTGATGTCACATACGGATCGGGGAAGGTCTGCGCGTACAGGTCGGCAAGTGCGTCGTATCCAGGCTGGGTCACCCCCGGATTGTTCCAAAACCGAGCGCGCCACGTGCGCTGCCCGAGACGCCTGTTAATATCGCTCTCGCGGCCAAAACCGCACGCCGATGTAGTTCAATGGTAGAACGGCAGCTTCCCAAGCTGCATACGCGGGTTCGATTCCCGTCATCGGCTCCATCAGAACTCCCAGGCCAGGTCAGACCCGGTCAGCTCAGCGACTCAGCTCGCCTCAGCGAACACCCGGTGCTCAGGAACCGCTTCGGATTCGAAGATGTTGGCGTCGATGAGGCTTTCGGCTTCCGCCTCGGGAATCGACAAGACCAACGACAGCTCGGTGACCACCGGGCCGCGCGCCGAGCGGAGCATTGCCTTCTCGCCTACCGAAAGATGACTCTTGCGCTCGCGACGGGCCAGATCCCGGACGACCTCTGCGGCGACAAAGAGGTCACCGCGTCGGAGCTTCTCTTGATTCTCTTTGAACCGCCGCGTCCACGAGTCCTGCTCGTCACCGGTGGGCGCGCGCAGCACCTCGAGCAGTCGCGAGAGTCCGGCGGCGTCGCACAGCGGCCGGACGCCGAGCTCTTCGGCCTGCAGCGCCGGCAGGTCGATGGTGAGGTCGGAGTGATGAATGGTGAGCCGCAGATACTCCGTCGGCACCATACGGATTGGGCGACTGTAGATCTCGGAGACCGTGGCGGGGCCGTGGTGCGGGTGGACAACAACTTGACCGGTTGAGAACTGCATACTGATGTGATCCTTCTGACGTGCTGGCGTCGCGCTCAACCGCAAGCAGCACCCAGGGCGCACACACCCTCTGCTTGACGGTCATCACATCGCATGACCAGAACAACGGGTGCTCGGCCAAGCAACGCGACCACGGGACACTGCGCTCATATCGATGGGCACATCGGAGCCCGCGAGCCGACAGTCCCATTATCCTCCTGCAATCACGGAATGACGGGGTGAGTTTGCTCACGCTCCCGCACCCGCGCTCGCCGCGCATCGAGATATCCAGCGCTACAGCGTAATGCGTCGAGATCACCTCCACATTCCGCGAATGCCGAAGCCTGGCAGAGGATGTCGAGCAAACGGCACCGAAGGACCGTTCCGGCCGCAGTCTTTGGGGGCAGAGTTCGGCGAGGCTAGAGTCTCGACCATGGCAGATGAGCTCGTTACCCAGAAGAACAGTTCGATCAGTGCGTGGTGGCAGAACCAAACCGTCCGCGCCGGCCGCTCCGCCGACGCAGTACGAGCCGAGAAGGCTGCAAAGCGGAAGCTGAAGGCCCACCAACCCGAAGGTGGGGTGTACGGGGCACACTGCCTCGGGCGTCACAACCCTTCCGCACCGTGGCCGTGCGATCTGGTCCGCGGCCTGGACAGCCCCGGATTTCGTAGTCGTTAGCCTTTCCGGCGGCCGTTAGGTTGTCGCCAACCAATTCGGACCGAGCCGAGACCCTCGACCACCTCTCCGCTGAATGGAGTTGCAACCCTTGGCGACTGTCACCGGCGGCCGCCGCACCCAACTCGGTTGGGGAACAAGTGACGTTCGCGTTGTATTGCTGAGGCTCACAACGATTCCGAGCTGATCTACGTCTCGGCACGATCTGCAGGTACAACAGGCAAACTGGTCCACGGACCTGGGACACCGGTCGGCGGGTTATCCTTCGACAGACGAAGGGAAGCGCATTGAATCTCGAGGAGTTCCGCCAGATCATCCAGAGCTCGGGTCCAGATGACTGGCAGGTGATCAAGCATCAGGGACCGAGTTACCACAACTGGTTCGACGGTGCAGCGACTCCGGACGGTTACCGCATCGAGGTCAACAGCCACTACGCGACCGCCTCGTACAAGCCCAACATCAACATCACGATCGCCTGGGGCATGGGGCTGGACTTCGAACACGCCGGAGACGCGAGCCACGCTCGCATCTTCGAGTGGTCAAAGATCTTCTCCGACAAGACGGTCAATCTTTGTTTCGCCGACTTCTTCTGGTGCGGCGCACTCGTCGACCGGTTCAACTATGTGGTCGCCGATGGTGGTCGCGCGGTACTGCCCTGGGCCATGGAGATCCGCGGCCTGGTCACCACCCAGCACGAACACGACACGGCAAAACTCATCCACCACCTCGGCGACCACGTCGAGGGTTTCGAAGAGTACTTCCGCCGAGTCGGTTTCACCATCGAGCGTTAGTCCAACGCTTCGGCAAAACGCATCACGTCGATGATCAGATCGGCCTGATCCCGGAAGGCTTCGATCCGCACCGCGTTGGTCTCGTCCGGGCCGGCGGCCCAGGCGCGCGCCGCGGCCTCATCCATTCCGAAGCTCACGTGTCGCTGCACCAAACGCTCCAGGCGGATCTCGCGTGGCGCTTCGACGAACCAGATCTCGTCGAGGAGCGAACGCAACTGCCTCCACGGCGGGTCGGAGTCGAGCAGGTAATTGCCCTCGGTGATGACCACCGGAACCGCAGCGGGGACCGCAATGGACCCCGCAATCGACTCCTCGACTCCGCGGACGTAGTCGGGGGCATAGACCACCGGCTCGTCGGCCGCGCGCAGGCGTTTGATCAGGTGGAGGTAGCCGAACCCGTCGAAGGTGTCGATCGAGCCCTTGCGGTCGTCCGAACCCAGTCGGACGAGTTCGGAGTTCGACAGATGAAATCCGTCCATCGGGACGACCACCGCATCGCCGCCCAACCGGTCCGCCACCGCGGCCGATACCGTGCTCTTCCCGCTGCCGGGGGCGCCGGTCACACCGACGAGTACGCGGTCGTCTCGTCGCCGGAGCGCCTCCAGACGTTCGACCAGTTCACCGGGCGCAGTGATCACGTCGCTACCTCTCGTCTATTACCGAAGCCGATTATCGGGCATTCGCTCGGTCGACGTTCACACTGGGTGATCAACGGAAACCAGCACCTATCACCGCAGAAGCGCCATAGAAGACGCAGAACTCTGCAACACTGAGAACTCCAGAATCGGCACGCACACTGGCCACTTCCGTATCTGCGTCCGGCGCGAGGAGCCCTCATGCATGCATTCCGCTCGGTCACGATCGGCACATCCGTGGTCGCACTCGTTGCCGGCGGACTCGTCGCACTCGCGTCCCCCGCCATGGCGCAGCCGTGTGGAAATGCCGGTAGTGGGAGCAGCGGAAGCAGCATCTTCGGCAGCAGTGGTGGGCAACCACCAAAGGGACCGCAAGGCGCACTCCCGGTCGTCGCCGGCCCCAACACGACTGCCGTCGAATGGGTCACCGGCCCCCGCAGCAAGAACAACACATACGACCGCTTCGCCATCTCCGGCACCGACCTCGGGATCAGCTGGGACAACGGATCCGGACAGATCCTGATGGCGTTCGGTGACACATTCGGGAACTGCTCGATCGCCGGGCAGCAGTGGCGACACAACGTCCTGCTCCGCTCCGATGACAGAGACCTCTCGGACGGGATCACGGTCTCGAGCGCCGTTGCGGGCGAACTGATCCCCTCGCTCGGCGCGAACCATATCGAGATCACCACCATCCCCACGGCCGCGATCTCCATCGGGAACACCCAATACATCAACTACATGTCGGTACGGGCGTGGGGCGATCCCGGACAATGGGCCACCAACTTCTCGGCGATCGCGGTCTCGCACAACAACGGTCAGACCTGGGCCGTCGACGGCAACACCATTCGCGTCAACGCCGACGTCACCATCCCCGGGATCGGGCAAGTCCGCCAGGACAACAGCAAGTTCCAGATGAACGCCTACACCAAGGGCAACGACGGTTACATCTACCAGTACGGGACACCCAACGGCCGGCTCGGCTCCGCTTATCTCGCAAGGTTTCTGCCGCAGAACATCCTCGATGTGAGCAAGTACGAGTACTACACCAACAACGCCGCCCAGCGCTGGTCGAGGACGTTCGGGAATCTGCAAAGCGTTGCACCACAACCGATCAGCGAACTGTCGGTGGCCTGGAACGACCACCTCCAGCGGTACGTGATGCTGCACACCAGCGATCGCGCCGGCGGGCTCGTCATGCGAACGGCCGAGAAGCCCGAAGGACCTTGGAGTGGACCGAAATTGCTGGCTCCGGCCAAGGGACTCGGCGGCATCTACGCGCCTTACATCCACCCCTTGTCGTCGGGGAAGTACCTTTACTACACCGCATCGGTGTGGAAGCACTACAACGTGATGCTGCTGCGCACCGATCTCGACCAGATCTGACCGGCGCTAACGGCCTTGTGCCAACACGGGCAGAGACTCGTCGCGCCGCAGGGAGAAGAAGTAGGGCGGCGCCCCGCGCTGGTCCATCAGTCCGATCACCACGTCGTCGCTGATCTTGCGAAAAACGTCGTTGATGGGATGCGCGTCGTAGACCATCGTCGCCGAACCGACACCGCCGTACACGGTGGTCCGCAGCCGCGCCTTGGGTTTCTTGGTCCCCATCACCGGACGCGAGGCGATCACCAGGCCGGACAGCGACCGTCCCTCCAACGACGGCAACGGCGCATGCTTGAGCAGGTTGAACGGCAGGCGGCGCGGGTCGAGCGCCCACAGCGCCTGCCCGTCGGCAGTCGGGAACAGCAACGGATGCACCGTTTCGGCGTCGACGAACTGTTTGCCCCACCAACCGCTGGCGGCGAGCATCCCGTCCATCCAGTGACCCGTTCGCACCTCCGCGCCGCGCCAGGTTCCGATCATGAAGTCCGGTTCCACAGGCGCGGCCTCGTCGAAGACGGCCTGGGCCTGCTCGGTGGTGGCCTGCTGGTCGGCAACGACGTTCTCTGCGATCGACATTCCGACAATCTAGCCAGCCGCAGCGCTTCGGCCAACCCCTCCGGCCGATTGTCGCTGTCTGCACGTGGCCGGGAGAGCGCCGGGTACGCTGGATTTTGTCCGATTCGGAGAACCGAAAGGGGCGATCATGGAACTCTTCCTGGTCATCGCCGTCATCGCTGTGATCGTGGGCTTCGTTGCCGTGACCCGTAACCAGGGTTCCGTACGCCGCCGCAACGAAGAGTCGTCTTTGGCCGATGCCAAAGCCGATGCCCGCCAGGCCATCGAAAGACTCGGCGGCCAGGTCTACAGCCTCATCGGCTCCAACGAACCGGCCAAATCGGCCCTGGCCGATGCCTCGGAACGGTTCAACGCGGCCGGCTCCCAGATCGAGCAGGCCACCACCCCCAAACAGGCACTCCTCGCGAAGCAAACCGCCTTGGAGGGCCTCTACTACGTTCGCGCCGCAAGGCTGGCCATGGACATGGATCCCGGACCCGAGATCCCGACACTCGAGGGCCAGAAGTCCTCGGGCGCCGTCAGCGAGGACCGCGACATCGAGTTCGAGGGCCGGCACATCGCGGCCTCACCGAAGCCCTCCGACAAGACGCCGAATTACTACCCGGGCGGACGTGTCGCGGGACGTCCGGTGCCCGCCGGGTGGTACTCCGAGCCGTGGTGGAAGCCGGCACTGGTGGCCGGCGCCTGGGGCCTGGGTTCAGTACTCCTGTTCAACGCGATGTTCTCCGGTATGGCCGGGGTCAACTACGACGCCAACGCCTTCGAAAGCGGTGCTGGCGAGGGCTACCAAGAGGGTCTCGACTCGGGGGAAGGTGACGTCGGTGGTGATCAAGGCGGGGATATCGGCGGTGATCAAGGCGGAGACTTCGGTGGTGACCAGGGTGGCGACCTCGGTGGCGGGGACTTCGGTGGCGGAGACTTCGGTGGTGGCGACTTCGGCGGCTTCTGAGTCAGCCGAAGATCGACGTCAACGCCGGCGCCACATCGTGATGATCGCGGATCAGGCGGCATCGGCCCCGGCCGATCGTCGCCAGGTCACGACCCAGGTCGACATCGTCTTCACCTGAGGTGTCGAGCAGCACGTCCAGGCGCGGCAGTCGCGCCGCGACGCCCCGCGGGTCAGGGCCCGCGTTGTGGACGCAGTCGCTGAGCAGCAGCACCCGCGCATCCGCCGGCGGCACCCCGGCCAGTTCCTGCGCCGCGACCTCGAGGGCAAACGCGACGTTGGTCAGCCCCTGGGTCGGCAACGTCAGCAACTGGTCCAGCACGGTCTGGGCACCGACCCGCTCCCCCAGCCGGACCAGGATCGCGGCATCCGACCAAAAGGCCACCACCGCAACGTCATCCCGCGCGAGTTCACCGACCATCGCACCGACCGTCGCTGCCGCGGTCCGTACCTGCTCGCCTTTCGTGGACCCCGAGATGTCGACAACCAGAACAATCGAACGCCGGTTGCGGACCCGTTCGCGAACCAGGATGTCGTCGTCGGTGGGCAACGGGTTACCCGCGATCGCAACCAACGTCGCATCCAGATCGATCTCATCGGTGCCGCCGCGCCAGCGCATCGTGGTCAGCGTGCCGGCACTGGCCCGACGGGCGCGACGCTGCCTCATCGGCTGTGCCAACGCCAACCGCCGAGCGATCTGTTGGGCCCGCCGCCGACCGATCTCGTCGACGACCGCATCGGTACGCGAGTCCACCAGATCGCCCTCGTCCTCGGTGGCACCGGGCGCCGACGAACCGGGCAACTGCATCGGCTTGCCGCGCTCGGTTCCCTTGGGGATCAACGTGAATCCGCCACCCCCGGCCGAAGGTTTGAGCAGCGCGGGCTCTTCGTCGAGAACCTTGGGTTTACGACGCAGCGGCTTCATGTGCGCGCGATCCTTGCCGTGGCCGCTCTTCGACCGGCGCGACAGGGGACCATCGGCCGCGACTGCTCTTCAACCCGGCTCGGCGGCCGCCGGAATCAGGACGAAGTGGTCCTGCCAGATCTCGCGCAACACCGCTTCGGGCGTCTCGAAGGCGGTGTCGTCGAGGTGGATTCGCCCCGACAACGCCACCAGCATCGCGTCGAGCATCGTGTTGGTGTAGTCCTCCGGCAGGCCGCGCGGTGGTTCGACCGAGTCCGCCGCGGGCAGCGTGATCCCACGCATCTGGGCCAGTTCGGCGGCCAGCAGCGCAACGTCGATGGCGCCACGCACACTGCTCCCCTGGCGGATGTCGTCGCGTTCACGGGTGGCCCTGGTGACCGCAACGGCATCGGCCACCACCCGAGCCGAATCGACGCCGGTTCGGCGCTTGACGATTTCACGTTCGGCTGCCGCGTCCTGATAGGTCACCACCAGTCGGCACATCCGGTCATGCACGGACGTTGACAACCGGGTGGTGCCGATGTTGTCGTACGGGTTCATCGATGCCACCACCCGGAACGTGGGAAGCGCCTTCACACTGCCCACCCGAGGGATCGTGATCACCCGTTCCGCCATCGCCGTGAGCAATGTGTTGAGCGTGTCCTCGGGGGCCCGGTTGAACTCCTCGATGTAGAGGAACCCGCCCGTCCGCATCGCCTCGATCAACGGCCCCTCGACGAAGTTGTCCGCCGAATAGTCCTCGCGAAGGACCCGCGCAGGATTGTGATGTCCCACAAGCCGACTCGGGGTCAGGTCGGCGTTGCCCTCCACGAACACCAGCGGGATGTCCCACTCCGCGGTGATGGTGCCGAGCAGTGTCGACTTCGATGTCCCGGGCGGACCTTCGAGCATCAGGTCCCGTCCGGCCGATACCGCCGCCAGCAACAGATCGACCTCGCGCTCGCGTCCCACCACCCGCTCGGCGATCCTGGCCCGGATCGCGGCGGTTGCGGACACATCTACGAGAGCTCTTGTCATGCCATCAATCTAAGGTCGACGAGCACCTACGACAAGGGACGCTGTACGCAGCCGGCGGCCATCGCTTTCGCGCCACGTTGGTGAGACCATGGCACACAGCCATACAGACCGGGGGAATGTCATGGAACACGCGACGATCGACAAGGGCGGCAGACCCGCAACCACCAGTGCGAGCAAACTGGCCACGGCCGCACGGGAACTGTTCATCAGTCAGGGTTTCGAGCGCACCAGCGTCGAGGACATCGCCGCCGCGGTGGGCGTCAGCCGCCGGACATTCTTCCGCTACTTCCCCACCAAAGCCGATGTGCTCTGGCTCGAATCGGATGCCGAGATCGACCGGCTCAATGCGTACCTCGCCGCCGACGAAGGCATTTATCCGCCACGTCAGGTGCTCGAATCCGCAATCGTTGCAGCCCTGATGTTTCGCCCTGCCGACGAGCGATGGGCGAGGTACCGCGCCCAACTCGTCCTCACCGTTCCATCGGTCCACACCCAGGCCGCCCGGATGTACCACCGGATCCACGAGTCGGTGATCGCATTCCTCGCGCGCCGCGGCATCTGGCTCGCGGACGAGATGGCCGCCCTGACTTTCGCGCACGCGACAACCGCGGCCATCATGGCCGCGCATGAGTATTGGATAACGCACCCGGAGACAACACTCCCCGAATGCCTTCATTCGACGATCCAACTGCTGGTTCCCGAAGACCCCGGCACGGAATGGATCGCATCGCGCCTTCCGGCCACCGAGGCGTCGATCGGGATGTCCCGAGAGCCCGCGATTCACTCCGGGTGGTGACCGGCAGATCCGCTTTCCCCTGATCCGCAGGGACAGCCGACACGCCAACAGAGTGACCGGGATCACATTCTTCGCATTGCTAAAGTTTTGACCTGCGACGAGGTCTCGATCCGGCAACGCCGTCCCCGGATTTTCGATCACGGAATGATAACGAAGCAGGGCTATCTGATGTAGCGTCGGCGCGGACTCAACGGGCGAACGCCCATCTACAGGAGGTCACCGCCTTGGGTAAGCATTCGGCACCAAAGAAGACGTCGACGCTGATGACGAAGTGGCGCTCGCCGTACGCTCTGGCCGCGCTTGTGCCCGTCGGGCTGGTCACCGCAGTGGCCGGGGCCCACGCCGGTCAGCAGATCACCGGTGAACCCACGAAGCAGGTGGCCGACAGCGCCGCATCGGCCGCGGTGAGATCGGCGGCGGCCACCGAGGACGTGGCACCTGTGGCCATCCCGGCCGTGGAACAGCTCAGCGCCGAAGCCGAACCGGCCCCCGCACCTGCACCCGAAGCCGTCCCGGCCAGTGTGACCAGCGGCCAGATCCCCCGCATCAATTACCAGGCGTATCACGCCGCCGGTTCGAAGCTGGCGAAAGAACTTCCCGGCTGCGGGGTCTCGTGGCAGTTGATCGCCGGGATCGGCCGCGTCGAATCGACCCATGCGAACAACGGGAAAGCCGATCCCTCAGGCGTCCTGGAGTCACCGATCCTGGGCCCGCTGCTCGATGGCACCCTGGCCGGCAACAACGTCATCCATGACACCGACGGCGGCGAGCTCGACGGAAACCCCTACTACGACCGCGCGGTCGGCCCGATGCAGTTCCTTCCGGAAACCTGGCATCACTACGCCGCGGACGGAAACGGCGACGGTGTCGCCGATCCCCAGAACCTCTTCGACGCGGCCCTGACCACCGGCCGATACCTCTGCGACGGCGGCCTCGACCTCCGTGACCCGGATCAGGTCGTCAAAGCAGTCCTGCGCTACAACAACTCGATGGACTACGTGTCCAAGGTGCGTGGCTGGGCCGAGGGCTACTGACGCGCAACCGGGGTGACCGTCTCCCGCGGCAGCGTCAGGAGCGTGACAACGCTGACGACGATCAGCAGGATCGCACCCACGATCAGGAACGTGGTGATCGCGGCCCCGGGCAGGAACAGCACCACGATGCCGGCGATCAGTGAGATCACGCCGGACCCGATCAGAAACCATTTGGGCGCGTACAGGGCACCGCCGAGTCCCGCGGCGATCTCCTGGATGCCCTGAACGATCCACGAGATGCCGATCACGATGGCCAGCAAGACCAGCGACTCGGCCGGGTTGAACAGACACACGATGCCCGCGATCAGGATGATCGCGCCCATCAGCCCGAGGAAGACCCGCAGCCCGGTGGGCAGCAGCTTTGCCGAGAAAGCCATGGTCAGGCGGTAGATGCCGGTGAAGATCAGGGTGATCCCGAAGAGAACCGCAACCACGACAAGTGTGGGCTCGGGCCAGATCAGGGCCACGATACCGATGATGATCCCGATGACCGCGCTGGCGATGAGTCCGGCCCGCACCGCGTTGCGCAGCTGATCGGGAAACGACTGGGTGACAACAATGTTCGTCATGGCTGGAACTTACCCCGCGAAACCCCTGGTGACACACCAAATCAAGGCAAGTTTGTGCCGTCCGACCGTCCCGTTCATCAGGGGCATCCCCCGATCCGTAGTCTCCCCAGAGCCAACAAAAGCGAGTCCCCGCTCGGTAGAGTGAATCGAAAGGCCTCTATCAAGGAACACCGATGCCCACTCGGCACGACCAGCTGACCCAAATCGACGCCAGAACATACGCTTTCATGCATCTGCCCGGCGGATGGGGGCAGACCAACACCGGCTTGGTGGTCGGCGATGACGCAGCGATGGTGATCGACACGGTCTGGGACCAGGGACGCGCACAGGAAAACGCCGAAGCCTGGGCCTCGGTCAGCGACTTCCCGATCACCGAAGCGGTGAACACCCACTCCGACGGTGACCACTGGTGGGGCAACAACACACTTCCCGAAAGCACCCGCATCACGACGTCGGTGGCCGCGCTGGCGGCGATGAAGGATGACACGCCACCGGGAGCGGTGGCGACGTTCGCCAGAATCGGTGGGCTGGCCCGGTCGATACCCGGGCCGGCCGGTCATCTCGGCGGTTACATGCATCAGGTGACCGGCGGCGCCGACCTCCCCAAGCGTCTACCCCGACTGCCCGACCACACCTTTTCCGACACCGAGGACATCGAGATCGGTGACCGTGTCGCTCATCTCCGCAACTTCGGCCCGGCGCACACACCCGGCGACCTCATCGTCCACCTCCGCGACACCGGCGTCGTTTTCACCGGCGACCTCCTGTTCATCGGTACCACCCCCGTGATTTGGCATGGGCCACTGGTTAATTGGATAACCGCAATCGACCATCTCCTCCAACTCGACGGTGCCACCTACGTCCCCGGGCACGGCCCGATCTGCGGTCGTGCCGAGATCGAGTTGTTGCGGGACTACTGGTTGTGGCTCTCGCAGGCCGCGCGCGACAACCATGCCGCCGGGCGGGCACCGTTGGCAACGGCCCGCGAGTTGGTCCGTACCCCGGAGTTCACGCCCTTCTCGGCATGGGGTTCGCCCGAACGAATCGTGCTGAACCTCAGTACCCTCTACCGACTGTTCGACGGCGCACAGCCGGCGCCGCCCACCATCGTCCGGCGGGCCCGCGCCTTTGCCGACGCCGGCAAACTCCAGCACGGCTGGCTGTCATGAAGATCCGCCGCCTACCCGGGCCCCCATCGTTGGCGATCCTGCACGAACCGTCGAACCGGTGGATCAGCCTTCGCGACGCAATCGGCGCCCGTACCGAACTCGGAGAACTCTCATACCTGCACTCGAATCTGTTGGCGCTCTTGGCTTCCGGTGAGCACTCGCGCGCCAAGATCGTCAATGCCGTCGATCAGGCTGCGAATGCGGGGATCGGGATCGCCGCCGATCCGCCCCCGGCCATCCCTTACTACCCGAGTTCGCTGCGCTGTTCCCTCGGATGGGAAGAGCACTGGATCAAGGCCGCCCATGGCCTCATCCAACGCAATCTGCCTGCCAGCCGCCCCATCATCCGGACCTATGAACGCTTGACGCACAGGGTTTTTCCGCTGCTACGCCCTGGTCCTGCTTTTTATGATCACCCCGTCTACTACACCGGCAACCACCTGTCGGTCATCGGCGACGGCGAACCGATGCCTTGGCCGAGCTACACCGAGGAACTCGACTTCGAACTCGAGTTCGGCATGATCATCGCCCATCCGGTGCGCGATGCCACCCCCAGAACCGGGGCTGCGGCCATCGGGGGCTTCGTGGTGTTCAACGATTTCAGTGCACGTGACATGCAGTGGGACGAACAGCGTCGTGGCGTGTTCGGGCCGGTTGTGAAAGCGAAGACCTTTGGCAGTTCCATCGGCTCGGTGGTGGTCACCGCCGACGAGATCTTGCCCCAGATCGATCGACTGACCGCTTCGGTCCACGTCAACGGGCAGCTGTGGTCGTCCACCGGTACTCACGGATTGCGTTATAGCCCGGGCGAAGTCGTCGCGTGGGCCAGCCAGTCAGAGAACCTGCACTCCGGTGAGCTGATCACCTCCGGCACCCTGCCGTCGGGATGTGGTCTCGAACTCGACCGCTGGATCCGTCCGGGCGATGAGGTGACCCTGACGATCGACGGGATCGGTTCGGTGACCAACACGGTGGCCGATCCCGGCTGAGGCGGGATCGGTCCGGCAGGTGTCTACTCGGGCATCCAGTGTCGCCCGTGTTCCGGTTCGGTCTCCTCCGTTGCCGGTTCGGTCTTGTTGTCACCGCCGCGGGTGACGCCGGCCACCGGTGGCCTGGTGGACAGCATCACGGCAACCGCGGTGGTCAGCGGAACCGACAGCGCAATGGCGATACCACCGACAAAGCTCCGGGCGAGTTCGATCGCCACCAATTCGGTGGTCATCAGCGTCCCGAGAGTCTGACCGGACACCGAAAACAGAAGCAAGAGCGGAAGTGTGCTGCCCGCGTACGCGAACACCAGGGTGTACACGGTGCTGGCGATGTGGTCGCGGCCCACCCGCATCGCAGCGGCAAAGGTCTGCAAGCGATTGCCACCGTCGGCCGCGGAGAGCTCGAACACCGCCGACGCCTGGGTGATGGTCACGTCGTTCAGCACGCCGAGTGCGCCGATGATGAACCCGGCCAACAGGATTCCGTTCACCGAGATGGCGTTGTTATAAATCTGCAGGTTGGTCGACTGCTCCTGCGAGATGCCGGAGATGTGCATGGTCTCGATGGCCAGCCAGGACAAGAAGCCCGCCATCAGCAGTGAGGCCAGCGTCCCGAGTAACGCCGCACTGGTCCGCAGGCTCAGCCCGTGTGCGAGGTAGATGACCACGAACAGAATCGCCGCCGACGACACGATCGCCACTGCCACCGGCGATTTCCCGTCCAGCATCGCGGGCAATGTGAAGCCGAAGAGCACCGCGAAGGCGAAGACGAGACCGATCACCGACCGCAGCCCTCGCCAGGAGGCCACGAGAACGATCGCGAACACAAACACCAACGCCCACACGATGATCGATGTCGAGCGACCGTAGTCGAAGAACGAGTAGCTGTCGCCGGCGACGCCCGCCGAACGCGACAGCTTGATGTTGTCGCCGACCTCCAGGTCGGGCTGACCGGGCAGCGGCTGCCCGAGTTGCTCCGGCGTGAGCTCATCACTGGCGGAATCCTGCTCGATCCCGGCCTGAACCCGGTTCGTGGGGACCTCGATCAGGGTGTTGGCGCCCTCGTTCGGTCCCGAGGTCAGCCGTACGGTGTTCTGGATGCACGGGCCGTCTTTGACGGACCGCACCACGGGATCACCGGCGAAGACCTGCCCGGCCTGCTGATTGAGGCAGTCGGACGTGGCCTGTGCCACCACCTGCCCGGATTCGACCTGGATGGAACCACCACCGACAGCCTGGAAGTTCACCGGGATGTCGTGGTCCCGATCGCCGGGCCAGAGCAGAACCAGACCGAGAACGACGGCAACTGCGGACGCGATCAGCAGTCCGACGACCACCTTCGCCACGTTCGGGTGCAGGTCCACCGGCCCCAGCTGATGGTGGTGGTGTCGGGGCGACTCGTCGCGACGAGAGGGTCGGCTCACCCCGGTCACATTAGTGGTCGCGCCCGGCCACGACCCGCCCGATCGGGTTTACCGTGGGAATGCACGCAATTCAACTGCTGAAGAAAGGACAGGAGGTCACCATGAAACGCTCATTCTCCGCGGCAGCGGCAGCAATCCCCGTGGTGACGGTCGGGCTCATCGGAGGAGTCGCCGCCCCGGCGCAAGCCGCCCCCACACAGATCTGTACGCAAGCCTGGTCCGACAAGGACACCGGGTCGAGCACCGCCAAATCGAATAACGCGATATTGCGGAGCGGCCCGGACAACACCTGCCGCGAAGTGGCCCGGGTCCCGGGAGGCGTCTCCCTGGATTTCGACTGCTACATCATCAACAGTGCAGGTAAGAAGTTCACCCACGTCCAGTTCTCCGACGCCGACAAACAGGGCTGGCTCTCACACGTCTACCTCGAACAGGGCAGCAACACACGCTGCTGACCTGACACCATCTCTGCGCCGAAATCGGTGAACCCGCCGCGACGGGACACCGGATGCGCCAGAGTGGACATGTGCTCGACGAAATGCAGCGTGAGGCCACCGAGCTTTTCGAAGCCGGCGAATACGAACACGCGCTTGCGGAGTTCTCGGTGCTCAAAGAGATCCGGTGTCGCCGGGAAGGCCCCTACTCGCTGAAGTGCCTCTCGAATCTGCATGACGTCATCCGCTGTCAGGTGCGCCTGGGGCTGTGGGTCGATTGCGAGCCGCAATGCCGCGATCTGCTCGCGAAGTACACCTTCACGCACGGACCGACCGACCCCGACACCCTCGACGTCGTCGAACACATGGCCAGGACGTTGGACGCACTCGGACGCACCGACCAGGCCGCCGAATTGTGCGAACGCACCGCCGACGTCCTGACAGCAGGCGGTCAACACCGCAAAGCGCTGTCCTTCCGCGACGCCGCGATCCGCTATCAGGCAGAAACCACAAAACCCGCAGTTCGCTGACACCCCCCGCTCACCCCGCGGTTCGGCACGCTCGACGGGGGCCGGGGTGGGCGGCCATGCTTAGATACAAGTTGTGTCCAAGGAGTTGTCCGCCTCTGAGCGCGCATATCAACAGGTGAAGGGCCAGATCCTGGCCGGGACGCTGGCCGGCGGCGAGCTGATCAGCGAAGGCGAGATCGCCACGATGCTCGGCACCTCGCGCACGCCGGTCCGCGAAGCCTTCCTGCGCCTCGAGGCCGAGGGCTGGATGAAGCTCTATCCGAAACGGGGCGCACTGATCGTGCCGGTCCCCGCCGACGAGGCCGAGCACGTGATCACCGCACGGTTCGTGGTCGAGACCGCCGCCGTGCGGATGCTCGCCTCCCGCGACCGCACGTCGCTGATGACGGATCTCCGCGCCGCGCTCGGCAGGCAGGCCGCGCACGCCGACGCCGATGAGGTCGACGAGTTCACCATCGCCGACGCCGCCTTCCACCGAATGTTCGTCGAGGCCGCGGGCAATCCGCTGCTCGAAGGGTTCTACGACACCCTCCGGGATCGTCAGCTGCGCATGACGAGCACCTCCGTCCAACGGGATCGCGCCCAGATGCAGCGGATCATCTCCCAGCACACCGAACTCGCCGAACTCATCGAAGCCGGTGACGCCGATGGATTCACGACGTCACTGGCCGCGCATCTGAACGCGGTCCACAATCTCCGCACGCCGCTGCCCTCCGATGGGACACCGGCATGAGGGACTGGCGCGGTGTTGCCGCGGCAATGTTCGCGATCGCCTGGGGCGGAAACGAGTTCACGCCGCTGCTGGTGTTCTACAAGCATGAGTACGGGATGGCCGGACCGACCGTCGATGTCCTGCTGTTCGCCTACGTGGTCGGCATGGTGCCCGCGTTGCTGATCGGCGGACCGCTCTCCGACCGATTCGGCCGCCGACCGCTGATGCGCCCCGCCGCGTTCATCGCCGCCGCCGGATCATTGGTCCTGGCGGTGGCGACGGACTCCGTCCCGCTGCTCGCCGTCGGCCGCATCCTCAGTGGCATCGCCATCGGACTGGCGATGGCGGTCGGCACCAGCTGGCTCAAGGAGCTCTCCGGTCCTCCGTTCGACCCCGCCGGCACCGGTAACGGCGCCCGCCGAGCCGCGATGAGCCTGACCGCGGGCTTCGGCGTCGGCGCCGCCTTCGCCGGAACGATGGCGCAATGGGGTCCGTGGCCGCACGCGTCGTCATACGTGGCGAACGCGGCGATCTGCCTGATCGCCGCGGCCTGGCTGTGGTCGGTTCCGGAAACTCGACGCCTTGCGACCCAGAAGACGCGGCTGTTGCATGACCTGCGGATCCCGTCCCTTCGCGATCGGCGATTCCTGCTGGTCGTGGTCCCATTGGCGCCCTGGGTGTTCGGTACCGCCATCGGATGCCAGGCGATCCTGCCGACCCTGATCGCCCCCGAGGTCGATGCCGCCCCGATGGCGTTCGCGGCACTGATCTCGGCGGTCACATTGACCTGCGGCTTCACCATTCAATCCGCCGGCCGCCGGATCGACCGGGCCGATTCGGCCCGGGCCAGTCAGGTGGCGCTGCTCCTGATGATCGTCGGGATGGGCGCGGCCGCACTGGCCTCGGCCCTGCTGACCATCTGGGCGGTGCTGGTCGCGGCGGTGATCCTGGGTGCGGGCTACGGCATCGCACTGGTCGCCGGATTGTCCGAGGTGCAGCGCATCGCCGGCCCCCGCGACCTCGCCGGTCTCACCGCGGTCTACTACGCCCTGACCTACCTCGGGTTCGCCATCCCCGCAACCCTGGCCTACCTGCACGAATACCTCCCGGCGGTCACCTATCCGCAGATGTTCGGGTTCGGTGCGGTCGCGGCAACACTCACCCTGGCGGTGATCACGCGCCAGTCCCGCAAGAACCTGCCGTCCACCGCGCCCGACACCCAGGGCAACAAGATCACCGCAGGTCTGGAACTATCGAATGGTGTCTGACCCGAGCTACTTCACCCTCGACGCCGATGGCGTCACGCTGATCCCGACCACGTGGGCGCGCAGCGCATGGGGACCGAACTCGTTGAACGGTCCCGCGGTCTGCGCCGCCGCCGCGCACGCTCTCGAACGCGACTACGCAGATCCCGAGTTCGTCCCCTCCCGGTTGACGATCGATCTGTTCAAGGCGGCACGCAACGAGCCCACGGTGGTGAACACCCGGAAGGTCCGGTCCGGCCATCGGATCGTCGTCGCCGACGCCGAGGTGATGCAGGGCGAGGTGATGGTCGCCCGGGCATCCATCGTGTTCCTGCGTCGGTCGGCCCCGCCTCCCGGAAACGAGTGGCGTCCGGAGTCGACGTTCACGCCGCCGGACAACGCATTCGACAACAAGCCCCGTCACCCCTACGTGCACACCGACGGCAACGAGTGGAGCCAGAGCATCGGCGGGCATCAGAACGTCGAACGGAAGCGGGCCTGGAGCACCGGCATGGGCGTGCTGCCCGGAGAGCCGTGTTCACGCCTCGTCCACGCGGTCCAGTGCGCCGAGTCGACAAGTCTGGTCACCAATCTAGGTACCGAGGGCATCGGTTACATCAACTGCGACCTCACGATGGCGTTGTCCCGCATCCCCGAGGGTCACGAACTCGGGGTCGAGGCCGACAACCACATCACGGCGGACGGGATCTCCGTCGGAACCGCAACGCTGTATGACCGAAAAGGGCCATTCGGAACCGGTATGGTCACCGCAGTCAGCAATGCTGCGGCGCAGATCGACTTCTCGGTGCGCAAGGGACTGCTGTAGGACCGAAAGGCGCGACCCCCATGGAGATGGCGACCCTGGAAACCGGAGTTGTGCTGGGTTGCAAGCGCGTCGGTGAAGGTCCCACCGTCCTGCTGAACGGTGGGCTCGGGATGCCGTCGATGGTGTGGGAGATCTGCGGACTCACCGATTCGCTGGTCGATGCCGGATTCAGCGTGATCTCCTATCACGCCAGGGGACTGTCGCCCTCGTCCGCGCCACCCGCGCCGTATTCGGTCGCCGACCTCGCCGAGGACGCCTGCGGTCTCCTCGATCACTTCGACGTCCCGCAGGCGCTGGTTGTCGGGTTCTCGATGGGCTGTTACACAACTCAGATGATGCTGCGCACTCGACCCGAATTGGTCAGCGCAGCAGTATTTTTCGCCGGCCTACAACCGAGTCCGATCGGCGCCCTCGTCGGCGAGATGGAACTGGCCCTCATCGAGCAGATCGGTGAGATACCGCGGGCAGTACTGGTTTTCGAGCAGCTCATGACCACGCTGCACACCACACTCCTGCAGGATCCGCGCACGGTGGCCGGCTGGCGACAGGCACTCACCGATTCCGACGGCGGGTGGTCGAGTCCGGAAGGTTTTGCCGGACAACTCAATGCCTCATACAACTGGATCAAGGCCGCAGAGCCCTTGCCGGAGCATCTGGCCGCGATCGACGTCCCCACCCTGGTCCTCGCCTTCGAGCACGACCTGTTCTTTCCCCCGGAACCGAACGAGGCAACCGCGCGCCTGATCCCGGGATCACAGTTCGCCCAGATCGACGGTGCCGGCCACGGGGGGCTTTTCACCGGCCCGGGTGACAGCGTCGAACGGATCACCGAGTTCTGCGCCCGTCACCGCTGAGTGCAGTCCGGGCCCGGGCGCACCCTTTCATCACCTCACAGCGGCTGGCCGTCCCACTCATGGTCGTGCATGAATCCCTCGGCCAGGCCCACCCGGTATCGAAGCGAGTTCTGCAGGATGTTGCCCACCGCAAGTGGAACACCGAGGAATGGCCCGATGTCGTCCCGTCGGGTGATGATCTCGTCCGTGTTCCGGAAATCCCGCGCAAAGCCGCGCAGCGTGTTCCCTTCCAGCGCCGATTTGCGCCACCCATAGAGCAGCATCCCCGCGCCGACCATCTTCCGGACATCGGGATCAGGCGTGATGACGTCCTCGTTCTCGCCGAAGAACGCGAGGTCGACGCGGTTGTGCGCCTCGAACATCAGGATCCCGCTGGTGGAGCGCGGGTTGCATTCGATGGTGTACAAACCACCGCCCGGATCCTCGATGAAATCGAATCCGATTTGCCCGGTGAAGTTTGTTTCTTTCACCCTTTTGGTCACCCATTCGGTGATCCCGGCGTGCTCAACCGACTCAAACGTAAGACACGAGTGACCGTCAATTGCGTAACGAACCGGATATATCGCGTGAGCATGAATACGCCCCTCATGACATACCGAATACGTGCAGTATTTGTTGCCTTTGAGCCACTCCTGCGCCAGCCACGGATTGGCCGGGTCGAATTGGATACCTTCCGGCATCTGCCCCGGGGTCACTTTGTACACCTGCTGCGAACCGCGCGAGTAGACCTGCTTCAGCGCGAAGGGCTTGTCGAAATCCAGCGCCTCGAACTCTTCGACGGATCGCACCTGCGCGTACTTCAGCGTGGGGACACCGAGCGCGTCGAGCAGAACCTGATATTCAAACTTGTTGTGCAGCCGGAACTCGGTCTCGAAATCCGAGAGCAGCAGCCGGCATTCCGGCGGAAACTGATCGCGCGCCATCGCCAGGATGTCGGTCTCCTCGTGGATGGGTATGACCATGTCGATGGATTCGGATCGGACCAGTCGCGCTATTTCCGCGATGTACTCTTTCGGCTCATATTTGGGCCGCGGTACGCGAAATACTTTTTGCACGGAATTGGAGAATCGACTGACTGGAAATGGGACCGAATCAGCGATGTACACATCGTGTCCACCAGCATTCATCAACCTCGCGAGATCGAGTGTGAGAAACGACCGGCCGAACGTTATGAGGACCTTTTTGCCGCTACGGTCGGACATCACACCTCGCAGGAAAACCGGGAAATGGCTGCACTCGCAGCATGGTAGCTTAAAATTCGCTGCATAACAGTTGCCTGGTGTATGCCACCATGCGCGCGAGGAAGAAGGTGTCCGGATGTTCCTGATCGGCGTCCTCTTCGCGAGCGCTGCCGCCGTGGCGTACGGCGTCTCGACCGTATTGCGGGCTTTCGGCGCCCGCAAGGCGGCGGTCGCGGCCCGCGACGCCGACAAGCAAGATCAGCTCACCAGTGAGGGCGGCCCCTCGGTCACCTCCACCCTCGACACCTTCAAGACACGCGAGTTCATCATCGGGACATCACTGGTGGTGATCGGGTTCGGCGCCGGAGCGGTGGCCGCCCGTTTCCTCCCGCTGTTCCTGTCACAGACGATCGTGTCGGCCAACCTGATCGTGACGGCCCTGCTCGGTACCGCGATCCTCGGGATCGGTCTGCACGGCCGTGACTGGGTTGCCATGTGCGTTGTCGTCTTCTCGCTGTGCGCGCTGGGCATGTCGTCTTCACACACGAGCGGTGGTGGCGAGGAGATCAGCTTCCACTGGGGCCTGTTCGGCGCCACCTGCATCCTGGCGATCGTGGCGTTGCTTGCGGTCTACCGCCTCGGTAAACGCGGGGCCATCGTCGGTGGCGCCGCTGCCGGCCTCCTGTTCGGCATCATCGCGATCTCGGTCCGCATCCTGCGCGGCGTCGATCCGTTCGACATCGTCACCCTGCTCACCGATCCGGCCGCCTGGACGATCGCGGTCGCCGGCGCGGTGGGCTTCTACGTCCAGACCGTCGCCCTGCAACTCGGACAGGTCAACGGGGTCACCGCCCTTTTGGTCGTGGGCGAGACCGCGGGCCCCGGGATCATCGGCGTGATCTTCCTGGGCGACAGCGCCAAACCCGGACTCGCCTGGCTGGCGTTCCTCGGATTCATCGGCGCCGTGGTCGGGGCCATGCTGGTGGCGCTCTACAGCTCCGTGGACGCCGACCACTTCGGCGAAGCCGAACCGGACCCGGGCGGATGGAGTCTGCGACGTTCCAAGCGCGGAGTATCCAAGGGCGCCGGCTCTGACAACACGCCCTCGGCAGCGGATCCGGGCAACACCGACGCCTTACGCGACCAAGGCTGAGTCAGATGCCGAGAAACTCCTGGTCCTTGCTCATCCGGCGGGCGGCCAAGAGCTTGTCGCCCCGACCGACCACCACCACCGCGAATGCCGCCAGTCCCCAGCCGAGCAGGATGTCGAGCACGTAATGCTCGGCGGTGTAGACGAGCGTGAAGGCCATCGCGAATGCGTAGCCCACGAACAACGTTCGCGCCAACGCCCCCACCCTGGGCCACATGAACAGCGCCAGGAACATCGTCAGACCGGCGTGTAGCGACGGGATCGCGGCCACCAGGTTCGCCTTCGCCTGACCGAGCCGCAGCAGCCCGGACGCCGCGTGGATGTCCAGGACGTCCCAACCCCTGGCCGAGATCCGCTCCACGTACGGCTCTGCACCCTCGTGCCGGGGCGCCACCTCGCCCAGCATCCCGCCGCCCTCATAGGGAGCGCGGTCCATGCAGTCCGGATGCCGCGGATTGTCGGTCACCTCGGCGGCCGAACACTGCGCGGCGGCCCACGGCGGCGCAGCGGGCACCAGGGTGTACCCGACCAGCGCCAGGAACGTCGTCAGCAGGAATCCGATCGCATACCGCCGCCAGGCGTGCCGGTCGCGGAGCCAGAGCAACGCCGCGGCCGCGTACGGGACGATGAAGTACGACATGTAGACAACGCTGGTGATCACCTCCCACCAGGGCGGTTCGGCCGCCTTGAGGTGGGTCTGCAGGAATGCCGTCGGGTTCACCCCGAACATCCACTGATCGAAGTCGACGGCCGGCGACCACTGGGTGGGCATGTCCATCCACTGGGCGATATTGCGGGTGAAGTCGTACAGCAGCAGGATCAACGCGAACGGCAGCCAGTCGATGACCACCGTGATGACCCGCCGACGTCCGATGCTCGCCGCCGCCAGTCCGGCACACAGAAGCAGCAACAGGCGCGTCCGGTCGAAGGCCAGTCCGAGGTAAGCGAGGTGCCAGATCACCACCGCCAGCCACGCGGTGAGCGCGACGGCCCGCCACAGTCTCAGATCTCCCAGGCGGGTGCGCCACGACCGGTCGGAGACCGGACGACCGGCGATCGCCGCGTCGGACCGATCGGCCTCCTGCGTGCTCATGAAGCCACGTTGTCATCGAAGGCCTGCTGTTGGCCAAGAATTCGCGAAAACGTTCCCGCCAGGAAACAGACATTTATCGCCTGGGCGGCTCGGCCCGAAAATACCAACACCGGAAGTGGCGTGAGTCACACTGATTGGACACGCAACCGACTCGATCCGGAGGCAACGTGCCCAACAAGTATCTGCGATATGGCGATCGGCGCTACATCATCAACAACGAAGCCGAAGCACGCCTGAACCGGACCTTGGAAGCCGTCTACGCCGATGGCAGTCGCGGTCACCAGTGGCTCAGCCTGTACCGCGACTCCGAGGCGCCCTGCCGACTGCTCATCGCGACCGGTGTGCCCATCACCATCGAGACCGAGATCTGTCTGGACGACTGAGCCGGCGGACGCCTGTTCGATGTGCGAACAGCCCTCGATACGCTCTGCAGTTGTGGACACGGCCGAAGCGGAAGACACCGAAGCCACCTACCGCACCTCACAGCTGATCACCTACATCGGTAACAAACGCCAACTGCTGGTCCTGATCGACGAGGCGCTGGCGCAGGTACAGGAACAGGTCGGCAGGAAGCTCGTGACACTCGACGCGTTCTCCGGAAGCGGGGTGGTCTCGCGGCTGGCGAAGGCCCGGTCGAAATCGGTCATCGCGAACGATCTGGAGAGCTACGCCCGGGTGATCAGCGAGTGCTACCTCACCAACGCCTGCGAGATCGACCCGGCACTGCTCACCGCGACCGTCGACGAGATCAATCAGATCGTCGAATCCGGCTACCGGACAAGCGGTTTCATCGCCGAGCATTACGCACCCGCAGACGACAACCGGATCGCACCGGGCGAACGGGTCTTCTACACGAGCGAGAATGCTCGACGCCTGGACGCCTACATCCACCTCATCCACGGGCTCGACGAACCGTTGCGCACCCTGTTGCTCGGACCACTGCTGTCGGCAGCATCGGTCCACGCCAACACCTCTGGCGTGTTCAAGGGCTTCTACAAAGACCGGGAGACCGGGATCGGACGATTCGGCGGCAGCGGCGCCGACGCCCTGGGACGCATCACCGGAACCATCACCCTGCGTCCACCGGTCCTGAGCAGTCACCATTGCGAGCGCCGGGTCCTGCAGACCGACGCAGCGGCATTGCCCGCATTGGTCGGCGGCGTCGACGTGGCCTACCTGGACCCGCCGTACAACCAGCACCCCTACGGCTCGAACTACTTCATGCTCAACCTGATCGCCGACAATCGCGTGCCCACCGCCATGAGCCCGGTCTCGGGCATCCCCGGCGACTGGAACCGCTCGGGCTACAACGTGCGTTCGGTTGCCGCCGGGCTGTTGCGGTCACTGATCGACGGACTGGACGCGAGGTATCTGCTGATCTCGTTCAACGACGAGGGGTTCATCGCCCCGGAACAGATGCGTGACATGCTCGAACCCATCGGGGCGGTCACCGAATTCACGCAGCGGTACAACACATTTCGCGGCAGCCGCAATCTCCGGGGCAGGAGTGCCCACGTCACCGAGCACCTCTACCTCGTGGAGCGGTCCTGATCTACAGCGGATAGCGCGCCCGGTACACCGCGTGGTCGCGCCGGGCCTCGATGTCGTGGGTGTGCTGGTCGGAGATTCGCGGGATCGCGCGCATCGACACGATCGCCAACACGACCAGGGCCAGCAGGCAGCCGCCGGCAACAGCACTTTCCACATAGTGTTCGCTCGCCAACGCGAGAAGCGTCAGAGCCGCGGCCGCCGCCCCTGCCAGACCGGCAAAGTAGGCCAGCCAACCAGCCGGCCAGACCGCGAGCCTGCGGACATGTAGTGAGGTTCCCGAATGCATGACAGCTCCCATCTCCTGCCCCAACCGTGATGCACATCACTATTGAGTCATCGTACGCTGCCGACAAGAACGGCGGCATCACTCATACCCCAGTACCGTCAAGCAGATGGAAAGTGTTTTGGTGAGGGCACGCGATGCGATCTTGCGCCGGGGAGAAAGGGTCTTCAACCAGTACCCCGTCCGCGATCTCCCCGACGGTCACATGGTTTACCTGCCCGGGCGGGGTTCGACGTACGTGACGGACTCCGGGCCGAAGGACAAACCGACGATCTTCCTGCTGCATTCGGTGATGACCAACGGACTGCTGTGCTGGTATCCGCTGATCCCCGAACTCAACAAGGAGTTCCGCGTGATCACACTCGACCTGCGGTGGCATGGTCGCGGCATCCGCGACAAGCCGTTCGACCTCGACGACTGCGCCGACGACGTGGTCGCGCTCGCCGACGTCCTGGGTATCGAGACCTTCACCGCCGCCGGATTCTCGATGGGCGGCGGTGTGGCCCAGCTGGCCTGGCACCGGCATCCGGGCCGCGTAGAAGGGTTGATCCTGTGTTCCACCGGCCCGTTCTTCGGCAGCCACGACCCGAAGCGTCAGACCAACATGTCGAACATCGGCCGGATCATGAAGATCATCCATCCGCCGCACGTACGGCCGAATGCCGCCAAGCTCGACGATCGATCGGTCCCGGACTCGTTGTGGGCCATGCGGCAGTTCCTGGCGACGCCCCTGTCCCGTCTCGGACCGCTCGGCGACGGCATGTCCGTCTTCGATTCCCGCCCCTGGCTGGCCGAGATCGACGTGCCCAGCGCTGTCCTGATCTCGACGAAGGACCGGGTGATCCCGCCATCGCGGCAACGCCTGCTTGCCGACAACATCCCCGGCATCAAGGCCTTCGAGGTCCACGGCGGTCATGCCTGCTGCGTACTCGAGGCCGACGAGTTCGTCCCGGTCTTCATGGAGGCAGCCCGGGAGGTCGCGCTCGTCCCCGCCGCGAGCGACGCCTAGGCGCAGGCGGCCAGGAGCGCTTTGACCTCGTCTTCGAAGGCCTGCATCAACGGCCAGGGATCGGGGACGAGTTCTTTGCAGGCGATGACGCCGACGTTGAGTTGCCCGTCGAGGGAGAACACCGTGATGTTCATGCCCGCACCGTGGAACACCGGCCCGAGCGGGTACATCCCCTCGATCTTCGCGCCGAGGTAGTACATCGGGAAATCGGGCCCGGCCACATTGGAGATCACCAGGTTGTAGATCACCGGATGCCGATCGGCCAGTTCCTGTGATGCGTACAGCCGCATCGCCATACCGATGGTCGCCGGCGGCACGAATTGCGCCCAGCCCCGGAACAGGTTCGAGTCCATCGAGCCGTGATGCTCCTTGGATTTGCGGACCTGCTCACCGACGGTCGTGATGCGCTCGATCGGGTCGGCGATGTCGGTGGCGAGTTTGGTGAACATGCCGGTGACCTTGTTGGTGCCCTGTGTCACCAGGTCGTCGTCGTTGTCGCCGTGGACCGACACCGGGACCATCGCGACCAGCGGCTGGTCGGGAAGTTCCCCGAGATCGTCGAGGTAGCTTCGCAGCGCCCCCGCGCAGACGCTCAGGACGACATCGTTGATCTTGACGCCGAAGTGGTCCTTGATGCGTTTGACGTCCGACAGGGACACCTGTGTGTAGGCCAGGCTCCGATGGCCCGTGATCGATTTGTTGAACGGCGTGCGCGGCGCCCGGAACGGTAGCGGCATCGCCTCGTTGCGGCGGGCTCGTGAGATCCAGTCGAACGGCACCTGCGCAGTCTTGGGCAGCAGCCGCGCGAAGCTCAGCGGCCTGCGCGCCACCTGGAGCGCACCATCGACCGCGAGCCCGGCGAGCGAGGCGTCCCCGGCCGAGGAGGCCATGGCCTCCTCGTCCAGCTCGGGTTCCTCAGGAGTGATGGTGCACAGCTTGGCCAGCAGGTCCGCGGCGCTCACCCCGTCGACGCTGGCGTGGTGCATCCGGAGCAGCACCGCGATCTTGCCGTCGGCGAGCCCCTCGATGACCCACATCTCCCACAGCGGTTTGCTGCGGTCCAGCGGCACCCCGGCGATGTGCGCACAGAAATCTGCCAGTTCGTGGCGTCCGCCCGGTGGTGGGACGGCCACCCGGTGGACGTGGCTTTCGATGTCGAAATTCCGGTCCTCCACCCACACCGGGTGATCGATGTTCAGGATCGAATCCCGAAGCTTCCGACGGAATGTCGGGAGTCCGGCGATCCGGCGGTCGAGTACATCGCGCATCTTCTCGAACGAATATCCGCCCTCGACGGTATCCGGGTCGAGTTCGATCAGCCCGACGATGTGCATCAACTGCGATCGTGATTCGAGATAGAGAAATGAGGCGTCCAGACCGCTCAAACGTTCCACGTTTACTCCCCCACAACAGTTCGTCCGACAGGGTGTTACGGATCTCCACTCTGCCCCTAATCGTCGCCAAATATCCGTGGATCGGCGATGAGAAACACTCTCGCAGGCGGAGCCTCCTAAGCTGTGCTCATGCGCATAGGTGCCCACGTACGACAAGACAGCGATCCAATCGGCCGCGCCGAGGAGCTCGGCGCCGAATTGCTACAGATGTTTGTGACCGATCCACAGGGCTGGGAAAAGCCGAAGCCCCATCCGCTGGCAGAACAAATCCGCAACTCCCCGATCGATGTTGTGGTCCACAGCTCGTACATGATCAACGTCGCGAGCCTCAACAACCGGCTCCGGATGCCGTCACGTCAGGCAGTGATCAACCAGGCCATCGCCGCCGCCGAACTCGGTGCGTTCGGGTTGGTGGTGCACGGCGGACATCTACGTGACGACGAAGACGCGAAGGACGGATACGAGAACTGGCGCAAGCTATTCGAGCGGGCGAACGACAAGGGCGGATTTCCCGTCCCGATCCTGATCGAGAACACCGCGGGCGGCGATCATGCGATGGCCCGCACCCTGGAGAACATCGAACGGCTGTGGGATGCGGTCGGCGATTACGAGAGCGCCGGCTTCTGCCTCGACACCTGCCATGCATGGGCGGGCGGCGAAGATCTCGTCGACATCGTCGAGCGGGTCAAGGCCATCACCGGGCGGATCGACCTGATCCACCTGAACAATTCACGCGACGAGTTCGACTCCGGCCGCGACCGTCACGCCAACCTCACCGACGGCCACATCGACCCCGATGTCCTGGTCGCGGTGGTGAAGGCAGCCGGTGCCCCGGTGATCCTCGAGACACCCGAGGACGGTCTCGCCGACGATCTGACCTATCTGCGTGAGGCATTGGCCTGACACAGCGTCAGAGCTCGTGATTTCCGCTGCCGTGGATCTCCCGCCGGATCGCCTGCATCCTCTGATCGAGGATGTTGGCGGTATCGGCGGCCTCGGCGAGCTCGTCGAGGAGATGGGCGGGCACGGTGCGATCGTATTTGTAATAGATCTTGTGCTCGAGGCTGGCCCAGAAGTCCATCGCGATGGTTCGGATCTGTAGTTCGACCTTCACCGGCAACTGGCCGGTGCTCAGGTTCACCGGCGTCTCGACGATGGTGTGCAGTCCGCGGTACCCGTTCGGTTTGGGATGCGCGATGTAGTCCTTGGTGTGCAGGGTTTTCACGTCGGGTTGCGCACACAGCAGCTCGGTGAGCCGATAGGCGTCGGCGATGAACGTGCACGACACCCGGACGCCGGCGATGTCGTCGATCCGATCCTGCAGGGAGCCGGGGTCCATCGGGATGCCGCGTCGCCGGGCCTTGGCGAGCAGGCTCTCGGGGGTCTTGACCCGCGCACTGATGTGTTCGATCGGGTTGTAGTCGTTGAGGTAGGCGAACTCGTCGCGCAGGATTTCCAGCTTGGTGACGATCTCCTTGATCGCGAACTGGAACGGCAGCATGAACTTCTGCAGGCGATCACCGATCTCGAGGAGCTCGGTCCCCACACCTTCACTGCTCTTCACCGCGTCAGACATGACATCCATGGTGCCCGACCTGCCGACCACGCCGCCGGTGAGCCATCTCGGCCTGGACCCCCGATATGTCGCGCATCACATTCGTTGATGTACAGAGCGTTTGTGCGACGTGGTAAGCGGATGTATATTCACAGTTGTTACTGGTGAGTAACTTACTGTGCAGTCCACCAACCGAGTACTCGCCACAATCAATAGCCGTTCGACGATTGCAAAGGATTCTGCAATGGGGCATTACAAGAGCAATCTCCGCGACCTCCAGTTCAACCTCTTCGAGATGTTCAAGCTCGAAGAGGTCCTCGGCAGCGGAGATTTCGGCGATCTCGACAAAGAGACCGCCATCGACATGCTGCGTGAGGTGAACGTCCTCGCCCAGGGCCCGCTGGCCGAGTCCTTCGCGGACGCCGACCGCAACCCGCCCGTCTTCGATCCGGAGACCCACAGCGTCACCGTCCCCGAGTCGTTCAAGAAGTCGTACAAGGCTCTGACCGACGCAGGCTGGGACAAGCTCGGCATCGATGAGGAGCTGGGCGGCCTGCCTGCTCCCCGGTCGCTGTACTGGGCGATCGGCGAACTGCTCCTCGGCGCGAACCCGGGCGCGTTCATGTACGCCGCAGGCGCCGGCTTCTCCAACATCTTCTACAACAACGGCACCGACGAGCAGAAGAAGTGGGCCGTCATCAGTGCCGAGCGCGGCTGGGGCGCCACCATGGTGCTGACCGAGCCCGACGCCGGTTCCGATGTGGGCGCCGCCCGCACCAAGGCGATCAAGCAGGAAGACGGCACCTGGCACATCGACGGTGTGAAGCGCTTCATCACCTCGGCCGATCAGGACATGACCGAGAACATCATCCACCTGGTGCTGGCCCGCCCCGAGGGCGCACGGCCGGGCACCAAGGGCCTGTCGTTGTTCTTCGTCCCGAAGTTCCACTTCGACCACGAGACGGGCGAACTCGGCGAGCGCAACGGCGTATTCGTCACCAACGTCGAGCACAAGATGGGTCTCAAGGTCTCGTCCACGTGTGAGCTGACCTTCGGCCAGCACGGCGTCCCCGCCAAGGGCTGGCTCGTCGGCGAGGTCCACGACGGCATCGCGCAGATGTTCGACGTCATCGAGCACGCCCGGATGATGGTGGGCACCAAGGCGATCGCCACGCTGTCGACCGGTTACCTCAATGCGCTCGAATACGCCAAGGAGCGCGTGCAGGGCGCCGACATGACGCAGATGACCGACAAGGCCGCCCCGCGTGTCACGATCACCCATCACCCGGACGTACGCCGGTCGCTGATGACCCAGAAGGCATACACCGAAGGCCTGCGCGCGGTGTACCTGTACACCGCCTCGCACCAGGATCTCTCCTCCGCGCAGATCGTCTCCGGCGCCGACAAGGACATGGCCTACCGCGTCAACGACCTGCTGCTGCCGATCGTCAAGGGTGTCGGCTCCGAGCGGGCCTCGGAACAGCTCATCGGTTCACTGCAGACGCTCGGCGGTTCGGGCTTCCTGCAGGACTACCCGATCGAGCAGTACATCCGCGACGCCAAGATCGACTCGCTGTACGAGGGCACCACCGCCATCCAGGCGCAGGACTTCTTCTTCCGCAAGATCATTCGTGACAAGGGCCAAGCCCTGGCTCACGTCGCCGGCCAGATCAGTGCCTTCATCGAGTCGGACTCGGGCGATGGTCGCCTCAAGGCGGAGAAGGCCCTGCTCAAGACGGCCCTCGAAGACGTCCAGGCGATGGCCGCGACGCTGACCGGCTTCCTGATGAACGCCCAGGAGCAGCCGACCGAGCTGTACAAGGTCGGCCTGGGCAGCGTGCGCTTCCTGATGAGTGTCGGTGACCTGATGATCGGCTGGCTGCTGCTGCGCCAGGCCGAGGTGGCGCAGGCCGCGCTCGATGCCGGTGCCAGTGAGGCCGATACCGCCTTCTACAACGGCAAGGTGGCCGTCGCGACGTTCTTCGCGAAGAACATGCTGCCCGAGCTCACCGCCGTCCGCGGCATCGTGGAGAAGGTCGACAACGACATCATGGAGCTCGACGAAGCCTCGTTCTAGTCATTTCGCAAGTCCCCCAGCAAAATCCGCGCCACGTCCTCACATTCGCGCCTGTTGCAACAGGCGCGAACGGAGGTACGTGGCGCGGATTTTTGGGTTACTTGGGCGGGAGCCGCACGCCGCCGTCGACGCGGACGACCTCGCCGTTCATGTAGGAGTTCGTGATCAGTTCGATGACCATCGACGCGAGTTCGTCGGGGGTACCGAGACGGCGTGGGTACAGCACGCTCTCACCGAGTTTGGCCTTGAACGCCTCGGATTCGGGACCCGTTCCGTAGATGGGGGTCTCGATCAGGCCGGGGGCGACGGTGTTGTTGCGGATGCCGGCGGCCGCCAGATCGCGGGCGACGGTCAGGGTCAGACTGACGATGCCGCCCTTGGATGCGGAGTAGGCGGCCTGACCGATCTGGCCGTCGAATGCGGCGACGCTGGCCAGCGACACGATCGCACCCTTCTCGCCCGACTCGGTCGGCTCACCGCGGCTCATCGCGGTGGCTGCCAGCCGGGTCGCGTCGAAGCTGCCGATCAGGTTGATGTTGATGACCCGCCGGAAGGTATCGATATCGTGGGCGGAGGAGAACTCACCGTCCCGGCCGATGGTGCGCTGCGCCGAACCGACGCCTGCCGAGTTGACCAGCGCCCGTAGCGGTCCGAGCTCGAGGGCCTTGTTGACCGCTGCCTCGATCTGCTCGGTCTTGGTGACATCGACGTTGACGAAGGCCCCACCGATCTCTTTGGCCAGGGCCTCCCCCTTGTCGGCCTGCACATCGGCAACCACGACCTTGGCCCCCAAAGCGGCGAGTTGCCGCGCCACTGCGGCACCGATACCCGATGCCCCACCCGTCACAATTGCGCTTGCTCCGTTGATTTCCATTCTCGCACCCTATGACCGAGCGCTTGTTCGGTTCAAGGGTCGATCACCGATCAGTACAGATGCGAGCGGTACGGCTCCTGTCGGCGCGGCTCGTCGGCAGGCACCGGCATCGCGTGTTGCTCGGCCAAGATGTCGCGAACGGTCGGCACGACGTCCGGATCGGCGAATCGCTCGGGATTCCACAGATCCGACCGCAGGATCGCCCGGGCGCAATGGACGTAGACCTCGTCGATGTCGATGACAACGGCGAGCGTCGCCGACTTGCCCTTGATCGCCATGGCGTCCAGCAGATCCGGGTCGGTACGCAACCTCGCCCGGCCGTTGACCCGGATCACCTCATCGATTCCGGGAACCATGAACAACACCCCGACGTGGGGATTCGCCAGGATGTTGCGGTACGAATCGACCCGCCGATTGCCCATCCGATCGGGTAGCACCAGGGTGTGCGGGTCGGGGACGAGTACCGCCGAATCGACGTCACCGCGCGGCGAGCAATCACAGTTGCCGTCGGCATCCGCCGTGGCCAGCGCGAAAAACCTGGCATGCCGGAGATATTCGACGATCGACGGAGTCAGCGACGACGTGTGCTTGTTCAGGACGTCTGGATGGGCGACTCCGAGCACCCGCTCGAGGTCCGCCTGCGTGGTGATCGCATGGGTGTCGTCTGGGCTCGATGCCGGATTGGTCGTCGTCACACTCCCATCAGACACCAGGCCCCGAGCCGCAGGCCGGCGGGGTTCGTCATCCTGCCTGCCGGAAGTCGTGAAGTAGTGGCCGACGTCGAATGGGCGGCCTGGGGGGAGCCGGGAAGGACACCTATCAAGAACTACATCATTCGGATAGGCTATTTCTACTGGGGTACGGTCGGAAGCACTAGGCTGTTCACAGCCGACAAGCGTTGAGAGGTTAGTCAGACCATGTCCACCACATCCGCCGGTACACGCTCGAAGCCGGAGGCCACGATCATCAGCGCCACGACAGGAACCACTCCGACGTTCACCCTCTCGCGCCCGGGGTATCACCTGCAGGCGACCGGTGTCAGCGCCCGCTTCGACAGCATCGCGGCGGCACGCGAGGCACTCGAAAGCGGTGGCCACAACTACATCGTGGGCGCACTCCCCTTCGACACCGAGCGGCCCGCCGCCCTCTTGGCCCCGGCCGAGGTGACCCACACCGCACAGCAATGGCAGTCGCCGGGCGGGGTACTGCCGCCGGTGGAGATCGTCACGACGATCCCGGCACCCGAAGAACACGTCCGGCGCGTTCGCCTGGCCCTTGGCGCCCTGACCGATCCGGCCACCGAACTCTCCAAGGTGGTTCTGGCCCGGACACTGATGTTGCGGGCGAGCGCGCCGATCGACCCCGTCGCGCTACTCGGCCGACTGGTCGACGCAGACCACGCCCACAACGGTTTCCTCGCCGATCTCTCACCTGCCGGCCCCGATTTCGACGGCCATCTGCTGATCGGGTCGAGCCCGGAAGTGCTTGTCCGCCGAACGGGTTCGACGGTGACCTGCCATCCGCTCGCCGGCTCGGCACCGCGGTCTGCCGACCCGGTTGCCGATCGAGAGCAGGCTGCGCGACTGACCGCATCGGCCAAAGACCAGCACGAGCACGCCTTTGTCGTCGAGGCGTTGGCCGAACGGCTGCGCCCACTGTGCGGCGACGTCATCGTGCCGACCGCCCCCTCACTCACCAAGACGCCGGCCATGTGGCATCTGGGGACGGAGATCTCCGGTCGGCTCCGCGATCCGGCCATCACGGCGCTGGACCTGGCCCGCATCCTGCACCCGACCCCCGCCATCTGCGGTACACCCACCGCCCAATCCCGCGACCACATCCTGCGCAACGAGGAGGACCGACGCTTCTACGCCGGTGCGGTCGGCTGGTGCGACGCCACCGGCAACGGAGAGTGGCTGGTCAGCATCCGATGCGCCGAACTCGACGCGGACCGGCGCACCATCCGAGCCTCGGCGGGCGGCGGTATCGTCGCCGATTCCGACCCGGATCAGGAGCTGGCCGAGACCTCGGCCAAATTCCGCACCATCCTCACCGCGTTGGGTGTCGGTTAAACTGCGGTGTCGCGGCTGAGTTGTCCACGCTGCTCGATATACCCGCTGCACCCGAAAGGTCGTCTTGATGCCCGCCGCGAATGCAGTTCGCCCGCTGGCACACCGCCGGTGGGTTGAGCTTCTGCCGTGGCTCGATGACTATCGATCGGGTCCGTCGATCCTGTCGGAGAACGAACTGATCCCGAATGCGTGGATCGGGGCGTCGCCTGCGGAGAGCCTGACCAGCGAAAACTTCGACGCATTCTGCACCCTTGTCGCTGCCCGATACATCGCCGACCGGCCGGATCATCAGCTCGCCGCCGACTTCCCGCATGCGGCACATACGGGCCATCGGCTCGATCGAACCGTGAATCAGCTGCTCGAATCCCCTGGTCTCGACCGCGGCGCCGTGGCCGAGATCGTCCGGAACCTCATCGCGACCACAGCGGTTGCCGGCGATTCGCCGTCCGCCGATGACGCACTGCCGATCCCGCTGACCGAAGACCGGCGCGTGAGGGAATTCATCGACGGGCTCGACGACCGCGACCGTCTCATCCTCGCCGAACGTATCGTCACCTCGCAGCCGCGCACGCAGGCCCACCTGGCCTCACAGTTGGGCCTGTCCCGCGAGCGGGTGAACCAGCTCGACCGGAGCCTGCGGCTGCAGTTGACCGAGATGGTCGAGGCCTCGACCTCGCTGCGCCCGTTGTTGTCGGAGATGACTGCGCGGGCCAATCCGATCGCCGACGTCTCCGACGTGATCGCGGACATCCCCGCGCTGGGACGGCAGTTCCCCACCCTGGATATCCCGCTGTGGCGCATCCTCGGCGCCGGGTCCGGCGAACTCCATATCGCCGACAACTGGATCATCAAAGGCAGTGTGCAAGAGGCGAATACGCGAGTACGGGAGATCCTCGACGAATACGCCGGCCCAGAGTCGGTGGTACCGCTGGCCCCGGTGGCCGGGGCGTTGATGCTCAGTGTCGAAACCACCGCCCGCTGGCTGGGGCGCAACGGTTTTGCCTTGATCGGCGATCATGTGGTGACCGCCTCGACTGCGACCGGCGATCTGGTCGCGGCCGCGTTGTCCATCGCGGGCACCCCGCTGACCTTCGACGAGATCGTCGATTCCATGGCCGATACCCCGCGGTCGCGGTCGAGCATCCGCAACGCCATCACCACCGATGACCGGATCGTCAAGACCGATCGCACCACGTACGGGCTGGTCCGTTGGGGCGGTGAACGCTATCTGCCCGTCCACCGGCAGATCGGCGCGATCCTCGACGAGGTCGGCGGGCAGATCGGTATCGAAGATCTGATCAGCCGGATCATGGCCAAGTACAACGTCACCGAATCATCCATCCGCGCATACGCCGGGGCCGGTGAGTTCATCACCCGCGATGATGTCGTCACCCGGCGCGAAAAGCGTTACGTGAACCGGAAATCACCGGCAAAGACCCGAAATCTGTACCGCGGCGGCGACATCGTCCGCTGGCGTTCGGTTGTATCCAAGGCGCACGTCAAGGGGTCCGCGTTCAACATCCCGTCCGCTCTGGCCGGGCATCTGGGGGTCGGCCCGGGTAAACCTCTGCAGCTTCCGTCGAGACTTGGTCCGCAATCGATCATCTGGGTATCGGTACAGGCCCGGTTGGGCACCATCAAACGGTTCATCGACGACCTCGGCCTGACCGAGGGTGATGAGATCTTCCTGGAGTTCGCGCCACAGCAGTTCGATGTCCGGCCATACCGACCCCCGGCCGGAGCCGAACCGGCACAACAGATCGTGGCGATGCTCGGCCGATCGGACCGGCCCCCCGCGGACGTTGCACAGCTGCGAGAGATCCTGGTCTCTGCGCTGTGGTTGCCGGAGGACACCGATATCGCGGCGGTGATCGACACACTGCGGCACCGCCGAGAAGATGCTCTGGCCGAACTGGTGGACCTCGCGACCGGCCCTCCGGGCACGGATACTACGAAACCGACCTCAACCTGATCGGGCAGTTCTCCGCCTCGTAGATCGCAACGTTACCGACGCACTGGCGAACCAGGCCATACCGGCGTTCGACCACCTCCGGCACCGCGTCCCGCAACGCCAGGGCCACCCGAAGGCTGCGCCAAAGCTGTTGTGGTGCTTGCTCGATGAATGAGCACACCGATGCAGACGGCGCAAAAAGGACCGACGTGTGACCGGTGCCGATCGCCGGCCAGTTGTTCGCATCCACCGCAGGCGACGCGATCTGCAGGCACGATCCGGCGCTGGCACAGGCGAGGATCACCATGACTGCCGCCGCACTCTCGCAACTCCCGCAGAGCATCACCTGAGCCTTCGAATCCAGATCGAGCCCCTTGCGGACCTCGTCGACCGCTTCGACACAACGGAGCCAGCTCCACGTAGACCGATCGGCCCCGCCGAGGACAAATCCGCCGGCTCGGTCGATGGGCCCGTCCCCGACACCGATCAGCGTGAATTCATCGGCGACGCTGAACATCGGGGCGCAATCGCGTTCACCGACCAGCGCGGCCACCTCCTCGACGAGGTCGTTTTCCAGCACGTGGGACACGACGTAGTGGAGGTCGAGATCGCGGACGCCGACAAGGGCTTCGTCGTCAAGAGGATTCAGCGGGACGATCACGGCGTCCATGCGCATCAAGGCGTGCAAGGCGAGCACGAACTGCCGTCCCTCGCGGATACAGAGCCCGACCCGATGGCCCGACCGCATGCCGCACGCGGACAGATCCTCACAGAGCCAGTCGACGGATTCGTCGAGCCGCTCGAAGTCCACCACGTCGTCACCGCAGACCATGGCCTCCAGCTGCGGATCGGCACATACAACGTGATCGAACATCGCATTCGGCGCAACAGCGAGCATGCGGCAATTTCCTCCCGTCGGTATGGCGTCGGCGCACTCGGCGTCGTGCCAACCGGACACGGGCCACTCACCAACTTCATGAGGGTAGCCTTATCTTATCTGGGGCGCCAGCCTCCCTATTTGAATTGCCGCAATGCTTTATCTCCATTTTGTGAACTCAAAGATCAGTGCCGGGCACATTTGATGCACGGTTTTTGATGGCGGACGCCCACGAATCCAAGAATTGATCACCGAAATCCTCCTGAGCTCCACAAATCATGAGGTCAACCGATTCTCCTCGGAGGCGGTAGCTGAACACGATTCGGTAAAAGAGTTCATTACTTTCGCGCATATTCGGCCGCGCACTCACCCCGTATTTTCTGGTGAGCAATATCGGCAAAGCCGCATATCGCTTCGCCTTCTTGCGGCCCTCACGTGTTCCGAAGCGGGCCAGCGGGTTCCAGGCACGCACTGCCGGGTCCGCCGACGCCCCGTCACCCGCGGCCGGTCCGGCTGATGTCCACCAGCCGAACGCGTCCCGGACCTCCCGCTCGTCCGCACCGGCGAGCAGTCGCAGATCGGCATCGAGGTCGACCGCCGCAGCGAACCCACCACGGCCTGCGGCCTGCAGGAATGCCGCCTCCACCGATGCGGCGTCAGCACTGATCGGCACCTGACGGGCAACTGTCTGCGCCCAGTCGCCGGTACCAACTGACGAAAGGTCCACAGCGCCGGATCCGGGGTCGCGCAGGTCATCGATCGCGTCGGCGGCCCGCTGTGACTGCGACAGATCGTTCAACGCGGCCGCCACGTCCACCACCGAGACCCCGGCATCGCCGGGCTCGAGCACCCGCGGCCCGGCGGCAAGTGCGGTCGCCAGCGTGTGCAACGACCGGTTGTCGGCGGCCGTCCCGTGCACCGCAACCACCAGGTGATCTCCGGCAGACGAGGCAACCACCGCCACCCTGCACATCACACCCTGCGCGGCATCGAGTTCGCCACACATCTGATCCGCGACGTGGGCGATGGCCGCCTCGGCGGGCATGTCGAGGGTGTGGAAGGAGATGGCATCGGCAACGGCAGCGGCCGAAACCGGCAGCACCTCGGCGAGCAACACCCGACCCCGGGCCCGCACCCGTTGGCGCAGTGAATCATATCGGTCCATCTGCTCCAGCAGCGCCACTTCGAGTCGGCCGCGGTCGGGGGTCTGCGCGAGGTCGATCACCTCGGTGAGTGCGAATCCGGCGACATCCACCTCGCCGGCGCGGAGCCGATGCTGATTTGCCGTCGGCACCACCGCCACCGAGGCTTCATCCCTGGCCGCGGGGCGCTGCCGATCCGTCACGGAGATCAGCGTCACGACAGCCTGTTCCCAGAGTCCGGCGATCTCGGCCAGCACGGGCCCGTATTCCGGCCGATCGGATTCCAGCGAGTAGTGGAACGCGGTACCGCCGGCGGACCGACGGCCCACGATGTTGACCACCAGCGGATGCGCCGGGCGTGCCGGGTCGGTGGCGATCAGTCGCGGGAGACCGGGCGGTGTCGTCCACACCCGGGCTTGTGCCGCCGAGGTGGTCATCCCGCCGTAGTTGAATTGAACTTCGGCGGTGGGTAATTGGGCGAACACCTCCCGGCTCTGGCCGTCCAGGTACCGGAGGATGCCGTAGCCGAGTCCGTCGTCGGGAACCTGATCGAGGGCCCGGTCGACGGCATCGAGCGCATCGAGTCCCACGATCGGCGACTCGAACAACCGCCCGGACACCTCGTCCGGAACCCGCAGCGCGATCGGCTTGACGGTGGTGAACCACCCCACCGCACCCTCCGAGGCCGGCGCGTCCGGTCGGCTCACCCGGCCATGTCCCTCGACATCGACCAGAAGACCGGCCCGGGGTTCCTGCCCGGCGCGTTGACGCCGGATCCCCAGTGCCAGTGCCAATCCCGCAAGGAGCACCGAATTGACGAACCCGTCGCGCCCGGCCACACCACCGGCGACCGCGGCGCAGGCCGCCTCACCGAACGTCCCGGTATGTGCGACCCGGTCGATCCGTTCCGGTTCTGTCACCACATCATTCGAACCCACTGCCCCGATGCACTCGATCCAGTAGGGCAACTGGGGACGGAACTGATCGAGTGTCGATTCGATGTTGAGATACTCCATCCACTCGAAATACGACAGGTCGACCTCATCTGCGAGCACCGGGCGTTCGTACATCTGTGCCAGGTCGGCGACCAGGATCTCCCAGGACACGAAGTCGACCGCAAAATGGTTGACCACCCAGGCCAACACACCTTCGCCCGCGCCACGGTCGAAGTGGACCATGGCGGTCAGGGCTCCGTCCCCCAGATCGAGTTCCTGCGCCGCCTTCTCCTCTTCCGCCCGGATCAGGTCGGTGAACTCGTCGTGCGAAAGTCCGCGGGCGTCAACGGTTCTGATATCCGACAGTTCCGGGTACGGACCCCCCGCGTGCACCGCCGGACCCTCGTCATCGCGGGTGACGCGGAGCGAAAGTGCACCGTGGATCGCAATGGTCGCGGACAGTGCCTCACGCAGCCGCACGAGATCGACATCGGTTGGTGCGGTGAGCAGAAGTGTTTGCCGCACCCCCGAGTGGTCATCTCCGGCACCACCGGAACCGGAGTCCAGTTGCCGGTGCATGATGGGCATCAACGACGTCGGGCGGTGCGTCAGGCGAACCCGATCCGTTGCCGTACCGGCACCGTCGACGGGGTCGGCATGGACCGCGATGTCCTCGACCGTCCGGTGATCGAACACCATCCGCAGGCTGGTGACCGCGCCGTGGGTCCGGGCATGCCGGACGATCGCGAGCGCCGAGATGCTGTCACCGCCGAGATGGAAGAAGTCGGTGTCCACGGCCACGGCGTCGAGCCCGAGGACCGTTTCGAAAGCCCTTGCCACAGCGACCTCCATCGGCCCCTCCGGTCCGCGCGCATCGGCACCTACCCGGAGCACATCCTGCGGGTTGGGCAGCGCCCGCCGATCGAGCTTTCCATTGGTGGTGAGCGGCAACGCATCCAGACCGATCACGTGAGCGGGCACCATGTGCGCCGGAAGCGAGGCCTCCAGGTGTTCGCGCAGCATCTTGTCGACGTCGACGGCCGGATCCTCTCGGCCCGGATCCACACCCACCCAGTACGCGGCCAGGTATTTCTCCGGCGCGTCATCCGCCGAGGACCCGCCGCGTTCACGTTCGCCGACAACAACCACCGCCGACCTCACCATCGGATGCGCTTCGAGCGCCGCCACGATTTCATGGAGTTCGATTCGGAATCCACGGATCTTGACCTGTTCGTCCGCACGCGAGGCGTATTCGAGTAGTCCGCCGGAGTTCCACCGCATCAGGTCGCCGGTGCGGTACAGGCGACTGCCATCGGCATCAAACGGATTGGCCACGAACCGGGTTGCGGTCAGGCCGCGACGATTCCAATAGCCCTGCGCCACCTGATCACCGGCGACATACAGTTCACCGACAACACCCGGGGGCACCGGGGCCATGCGGTGATCGAGCACGTACGTGTTCAGATTGTCGAGCGGTCGGCCGATGACACTGGCCCCGTGCTCGGAGTCGCCGCTGAGCCGATGGACGGTGGTGTGCACCGTGGTCTCGGTGATCCCGAACATGTTGATCAGGTTCGCCGCGCTCTCCGGGTGCGATTCGTGCCATCTCCGAAGCTTGCGGAAGTCGAGTGCCTCACCACCGAAGATGATGGTGTGCAATGCAAGTGGGGTATCGCCGGCGCGTTCGCACTCGGCATCGACAAACGCGTAGAAGGCCGACGGCGTCTGATTGAGTACGGTCACCTGTTCCCGGCGCACCAGATCGCCGAACGCCGCCGGGTCCCGGGACGTGCCCTGGTCGACAACCACAAGATGTCCACCGGTGCACAGCGCACCCCAGATCTCCCACACAGAGAAGTCGAAGGAGTAGGAGTGGAACAGCGTCCAGACATCCTGCCCGCCGAAAGCCATGTCGCCGGTCGCGTCGAGCAGTGCGATCACGTTGCGGTGCGGGACCACCACACCTTTGGGCGTGCCGGTGGAACCGGAGGTGTAGATCATGTGGGCCGGATCGGTGTTCACATGCCGGCGACGGCGATCGGCGTCGGCAACCGGTTCGGCCGACAGCATCTGAAGTTGTCCTGCCACTGCGTCATCGGTCAGGACGATGCACGGTGCCGCGTGATCGACAACGATCCGGCGCTCGTCCTCGCCGTAGACCAGCAGTACCGACGGGTCGCTGTCGGTGAGCAGGTGATCGATCCGGGCTGCGGGATAGCCCGGGTCGACGGGCACATACGCGGCGCCGGCCGTCAGCGTCGCCAGCACCATGACCACCAATTCCGGTCGCCGTGGCGCGAGTACGGCCACCCGGGCCCCGGACCCGACGCCGCGGGCGATCAGCAGGCGGGCCAGGCGGTTACCGGCCTCCGCCAACTCCCGATACGTCCACCGGGCCTGGCCCTGTGACAGCGCCACCGCATCGGGGGCCGCGGCGGCCTGCTCGGCGAACAACCCGTCGATGGTGTGCGCGCGCACCTCCACTTGCGGTGCACGCGACCAGTTCTGCACCATCACACGCTCACGATGGTCGGCGATGTCGAGGTCGCTGATCCGCTCGGCGGCGGCGCCGGCAAGCTGCTCCAGCGCCCGCGTCAGCGCGTCGACGTAGCGCTCGCCGGTGATGCGATCGAAGAGGTCCGCGGCAAAGACGACGTCAGCGGTCAACGCACCCGAATCGAGTTCCACCAGTTCGAATTCGAGGTCGAACTTCGCAGTGGTGGCAGGCGTGTGGATCAGCTCGATCGGCACGTCACCGATGTCGGCGGGCAGTCCACGCGCGTTCCGGTAGACGACCATCGTCTGGAAGAGGGGGTGTCGCGAGGCGATCCGCTCTGGTTTGAGTTGATCCACCACCCTTTCGAATGGCACGTCCTGGTTGTCGAACGCATCGAGAACCAGCGTTTTCGTCCGCTGCAACAGTTCTGCCACGGTGGGATCCCCGTCGAGTTTGGTGCGGACGACAAGTGTGTTGACGAAGAAGCCGATCAGATGCTCGATACCCGGTTGTCCGCGCCCGGAGACCGGTGTACCGATGGGAACATCGGTGCCCGCGCCGAAGTGGCCGAGCACCAACGCGACGGCGGTCTGCGCAAACATGTATTCGGTGATCTCGTACCGGCGGCAGGCCGACTTGATGGCGCGCACCACGCCCGGGTCCAGAACCCGGCTGACGGTGAAGCCCTCCTGGCCGGCCGCTGCCGACCGCGGCCGGTCGGTGAGGATCGGCAGTTCGTCCGGAAGATCCGACAGTCGCGCGGCCCAGTGGTCGAGTTGCCGCCGGATCACCTCAGCGGGTTCCCCACCGCCCGCTGCCCCACCGAGCATCGTCTGCTGCCAGTGGGCATAGTCCGCGTAGTGCACCGGTAGTTGTGCGGGTTCTCCGACAGCCTCTCCCCGGAACCGCCGATAGGCACCGTCGAGGTCGGTGAACAGGATCGGCACCGACCACTGATCGAAAGCACTGTGGTGCACGACGATGCACAACACCGATTCGCCGTCGGCGCGTTCGAGCACCGACATCCTGATGGGGATCTGTGATCCGAGGTCGAACCGATGTCCACGGCAATGATCCACGAAACCCTGCTCGTCATCGCCGTCGATGAACTCCACCCCCGGATCCGCCTCATCGACGGTGAGCACGTCCTGAACCGGGCCCGTCGGGGTGTCCACGAAGACGGTGCGGAGCGGTTCGTGCCGGGACAGCAACGCGCGCAGGGCCGCCCGGAGTGCATCGGCATCGAGCCGACCGTGCACCCGGAGCGGGATCACGATGTTGTAGACCGGGCTCGGGCCTTCGAGCTCATGGAGGAACCACAGTCGCGCCTGCGATGCCGACAACGGCGCCGGAGCCGACTGCCCTCGGGGCAGGATCGGCGGTGCGGCGTCGAATCCCCCGGCACTGCGCTTGCGGTCGACCACGACGGCCAGGGACACGATGGTCGGGTTGTCGAAGACATCCCGCAGCGACAGCGCAACACCTGTCTGTCCCGCGATCCGCGCCAGCACCCGGGTTGCCGACAGTGAATGACCGCCCAGGGCGAAGAAGTTCTCGGTGGTTCCCGGTTCCGCGACGCCGAGGGCATCTGAGAAATATTCCGACAACCGCGTTTCCGTCGGCGTCGACGGTGCGGTGGTCTCGGCGTGCCGGGGCCGGAAGTCGCGGCCCGTCAATGCGGCCCGGTCGAGTTTGCCCGATGTGGTGACCGGCAACTCGTCGAGTACCACCACCGCCGCTGGGACCAGATGGGCCGGCAGTGCCGATGACAGGTCGGTGACCATCGCGGCGGGATCGAGACCTCCGGCGCCGGCAGGGGTGACGTATCCGACCAGAACACGTCCACCGTCGCTCTGGGGATGTGCGACGACCACTGCGGTCGCCACCCCGTCGAGTCCGCCCAGCACCGACTCGATCTCACCGAGCTCGATCCGGAATCCACGGATCTTCACCTGATGATCGGCGCGTCCCAGATAGACGATGTCGCCGTCGGTGGTCCAGCGCGCGAGATCACCGGTGCGATACATCCGGGCGCCGGGGGCGCCCTGGCGCGCGGCAACAAACCGCTCCGCACTGAGCCCGGCACGGCCCCAGTACCCGCGCGCCACCTGGGTGCCGCCGACGTAGACCTCTCCGATCGCGCCCGGGGGTGCCGGTGCCAGCCAGCGGTCGAGGATTTCTATGGTGGTGTCCGGGACCGGCCTGCCGATCGTCACCGACCCGGGCGCGCCGAGTTCGGCGTAGGCCACATCGCCGGCCACCTCAGACGACCCGTAGGAGTTGATGACCACCGAATCCGGCGCCACCCGAAGAAGATCCGCGGTCAGCGATTCCGGTAGGTCCTCACCGCTCGAAATCCAGCGCTCGACACCGGCGAGCTTGTCGGCGGCCACATCGATCATCGAGCGCAACAGAGAGGGCACCGCGGTGAGCTGGGTAACCCGATGGGTGTCCACTGCCTCGGCGAGGGCCCGTGGGTCGGATGCGATCTGGTCGTCGGCCAGCACCACCGTGGCCCCGGCAACCAGCGCGGCAAGCAATTCCGTGGTGCCGTCGATGAAACCGGCCGAACTCTTGGCGATCCTGACATCGCGGCGGCCGGGATCGCCCGGACCCCAGGCCGTGGCCGCCCATCCGATCCGGTGTGCCAGCGCGCTGTGGGTACCGGCAACACCTTTGGGCTGCCCGGTCGAACCGGATGTGTAGATGAGGTAGGCCATGTCGGCGGCTTGTACCGCCCGCCCCAGTTCACCCACCTCGATCCTGCTAACGGGGAACTCCGTTATGCGCGAGCGTGTTTCGGGATCGTCGAGCACAAGGACACGGGTACTGACGGAGCCGAGCAGGTCTGCCCACTGCGCCGCAGCCGACCCGCTGGTGACGATCAGATCGGGCAGCGCATCATCGAGCACGTACCCGATCCGGGCCCGAGGATAGTCCGGGTCGATCGGGACAATCGCCGCTCCGACGGTCAGTGCACCGAGCATCGCGGTGACGTGGTCGGTTCCGCGGTTCAGCAACAACGCAATCCGGCTTTCCGGGCCGACCCCTTCGGCTGACAGCATCCTGGCCAGCCGGGCCACGTCGCGGGCCAGCTCGGAGTACGTCACCTTCCCGGCCCAGGTGATCAGTGCCGTGCGTCCGGAGCGCTCGACGGCGCGCGAGGCGAACTGGTCGGCAACTGCCGGGTGCTCGGTCATCGGCAGGTGGCCGGATCCGGACCAGTCTGCGATGCAACGGGTTTCCGCCTCGGTGACCGTGGTGACTTCACCGGTTCGGGCCTGCGGGCCTGCAGCCACGATCCGGCTGAAGTAGTCCGCAAACCGGTCGAGCAGGGCTTCGAGTGTTTCCTGTGTGTAGAGGTCCGGGTTGGCGTCACAGTCGAACACGAAGCCGTGGATCGGGTCGTTGTACACCGACAACGCCACATCGGTGACCGGTCCGGTGGCGATGCTCTCCGGGACGACTTCGAGGTCGCCGAATTCATATCGGTAGTCGAAGGCCTTGATGTTGATGAGCGAACCGACCGGCTGCATGTCGGTGCCGACGAGCCCGTTGTCGCGGGCGATGTCCTCGACCCGGTACTCCTGGTGGGCCCGTAGCGTCTTGAGACCTGCCACCACCGCTTTCACCGACTCGGCGATGGTTGCCCCGCCGGAGAGGTGGAGGTGCAGCGGCAGGATGTTGGCGGCCAGCATCGGCGTGCGCAGCGCGGCCGGACCACGTCGCCCCATCATCGGCATACCGACGATCACCTCATCGGATGCCAGCAGATGCCGGGTATAGGCAGCCCAGCCGAGGATCGCCACTTCCGCCCATGTCGAACCCGTGGCCTTGCAGAGGTTTTCGATGTCGGCGATGACCTCGTCTGCCACCACTCGGCGGGCGTGCAACGGCAACCTCGGGTTGACCGGTGCCAGCGCCACCGATTCACCGGCCAGTGACCGGCTCACACCGCGCCCACGCACTGTCGTCGACCAGAATTCCCGGTCGGCGGCCACCGCATCGGCCGATCGTCCGGCGGCCTCCGCGACCGCCGCCAGAGTGGCAAACGACGACTCCGCGACAGGCTTGCCGGAAACCAGTGCGGTGTACACCTGTGCCACGCGCTTCGACACCAGCGACAGACCATAGGCGTCGATGAGGATGTGATGGATACGCAGGAACCAAACCCACCGGTTCTCACCGAGATCGAACAATGTCGAGCCCACCAGATCATCACCGTGCAGGTCGCGGGAGATCGCCAGTTCCGTCTCCATCGCGCGACGGACCCGGGCGGCGACGGTCTCGGTGCCGGGTGCATCGGACGACAGGTCGATGACGGTCCACGGCGCTTCCCGATCGTCGGGACACGCCACCACGCTGTCACCGTCGGCGACAAACTGCGAACGCAATACTTCTGCGTCCCTCCATGTTTGCCGCCATGCGCTCTCGAGTGCCCGCGCATCGAGCTCTCCGTGCAACCACATCGCCTGACCGATGTTGAACACCGCGCTGCCGGGCATCAATTGCTGGGCGAACCACACACCCTGCTGAGCTCGGAACAGTTCGATTCCGGTGACTGTCGACGTTGACATGTTCAGATCTCCTAGATCGAATTACGAGTTCAGCGAAGGTGCTGCGCCCACCACGGCGCCCATTCGCAGACACCTGCGGCAGAGACCATGTCCTCGTGGTCGACATCCACACAGCGGACCTCGACGCCGTTGTGGAAGTGCCGGCGCCACTGCTCTGTGGTCCGACCCACCGAGTCGGCGTGCTCCCGGCCCAGGACAAGCAGACCGCGGGCCCCGAGTGCGCCCCTGGTCGGCCGGGCCTCCATCAGCCGCAGGCACCGCTCGAACGAGTCCATGAATGCAAATGCTTCGCGGTCACCGAGGTTCGAGAGCGGACCGGTGGTTGCGGCGTTGAGTTCCTGGATCCGTTCCCGGGACAGTCCGGTGACATCGGGCAGTTCGGCGAAGCGTGCGAACGAGGTCCGCACCTCGTGTTCCCGTTCCTCGTCGTCCCATACGATCACGCCGGCCCCGGTCACCGGCGGTGTGTCCAGGATCGTCACGGTTGCAACCTCTTTGCCCATCGCCTCGAGCTCACGCGCGATACCGAATGCGATGTGGCCTCCGTACGACCAGCCGACCAGGTGGTACGGCCCATGGGGTGCGACCGCCAGTACCGATGCGGTGTAGAAATCGACCAGCTCGTCGAGGGTCCCGAAATCCTGCTGATCACCCGCGTGGGACGGATCCTGCAGCGCGACAAGGCCTCTACCGGATTCGACGTACGGCGTCAGCGTCGAGTAGACGGTCCCGAAACCTGAGCTCGCATGTACGGCGATCACCGGTTGCTGCCCGGTATCGGTGTCGGCCAGGCGCAGGAGCACCGGATCGGTGTCCGATCCGGCGCCGCGATCAGGATCGAGCGCCTGCGCCAACGCCCCGACCGACGGCGCGGAGAACACACTCTGCATGGTCAGCGAACTCCCCAGATCCCGGTTCAGCCGCGTGACCAGCCGCGCGGCCAGCAGCGAATGCCCACCCAGCCGGAAGAAGTCGTCTTCGAGCCAGAGCGTCTGGTCCGGATCGAGACCCAGGATCTCTTGCACCACCTGTGCCACAGCCCTTTCCAGGTCCGTGGTCGGCGCCGTGCCGACTTCGTTCGAAGTGCCGGGCTCCGGCAGCGCTTTCACATCGAGCTTGCCGTTCACGGTGACCGGGATGGCCTCCAGCGCGACGTATGCCGATGGCACCATGTAGTCGGGCAGCCGGGCCGACAGATGTGCGCGCAGTGTGCGTTCGATTGCCGCCGGATCAGCGGCGGCGAACTCGGGTCCGCCGGACGCCTCGACACAGTAATAGGCGGCCAGGTAGCGGTCCGACGAGGTGACGCCGGTCCGGTCGCGCGCCACCACGGCCGCCGACCGAATACCCCGATGCTGTTCGAGAACTGTTCTGACCTCGTCGACCTCGACCCGGAATCCGCGGATCTTGATCTGATCGTCCACCCGTCCCAGGTACTCCAAGGACCCGAACTTGTTCCACCGCACCAAGTCCCCGGTCCGGTAGATCCGCTCCCCCGCGGCGCCGGGTATCGGGCTCGCCACAAACGCGTCGGCGGTCAGGTCCGCTCGGCCATGGTAACCACGGGCCAGCTGCGGACCGCCGAGGTACAACTCGCCGACCACACCGACCGGGACCGGCGAGAGGTACCGGTCGAGCACCAGCGCCTGTGAATTGTGGGCGGGCACGCCGATCGGCAATCCACCGCCGAAACGGGCCCCGGATTCGAGCAACGCCGAACTGATCTTCTGCGAGGTGATCCCCACCGTGGTCTCGGTGGGGCCGTAGAGGTTGAACAGGATGTCACCGAACCTCGCCAATGCCGCCGACGCGGTGGCCACCGAAAGTGCCTCACCACCGCAGAAAATCCGCCGCAGACTCGACATGTCGACGTCATCGACGCCATATTCGAGGAGGGCGTCGAGCATCGACGGGACGAACTCGATGGTCGTCAGTTGTTCTTCGGCGATGATCCGCGCCAGGTAGGCCGGGTCCCGATGTCCATCCGGATCCGCCATCACCACCGTCGCGCCGATCATCAACGGAACGAAGAACTCCCAGAGTGAGGCGTCGAAGGAGATGGGTGTCTTCTGCAGCACCCGTTCATCGGATTCGATACCGGTGACCTGCTGCTTCCACCGCAGGAAGTTCACAAACCCGTGGTGTTCGATCACCACGCCCTTGGGCCGGCCGGTCGATCCCGACGTGTAGATGACGTAGGCCGCATCGGATCCCAGGATCCGGCGAGGACGCTCTCCCTCCTCGATCGCAGTACTGCCGAACTGTGCGAGTTGCACCTGCACGTCCGAATTGCCGAGGTCGATGACCGTGACGCCGTCTCCGATCGCGACCCCGTCCAGCGCTGCGCGCGTGGCGGATTCGACGATCACGATGGTCGAACCACTCTGGGTGAGGACGTATTCGATCCGGTCCGCCGGATTCGACGCGTCGATCGGAACGAATGTCGCACCGGCACGGACGATTCCGCTCAGCACCGAGGGGAGTTTCACCGATCGATGCAGTAGGACGGCCACCCGGGCCTGGGGTGTCACACCCCGCGCCAGCAGGAACCGGGCCAGCCGGTTCACCGCACCATCGAACTCCGCGTAGGACAACTGCTTCCCACCACCGCGAACCGCAGGTACTGCGGCGTGCGACCGCGCGGCCTCGGCCAGCAGCACGTCCACGGTCACATCGCGATCAAGGGGTACCACCTCACCGCACGACCAGCCGCCGATGCGCGCCAGCTCTGCCGAACCGACCACCGCCACATCCGACAGCCGCCGATCCACATCGCCGGCAAAAGCCGCCAGCACCTCACGCATCCCATCGGCCAACCGCTGTGCGGTGACCTCGTCGAACAACGAGGACGCGCATGAGATGGTGCCGACGAGGCTGTCACCGGTCTCCCCGATGTCGACCTCGAGGTCGCTCTTGACCGCGCCGATCCCCACCCTTTCTCCGAATGGCGAGAAGCCCTCTGCCACCAGTGACTCCACACTCGTGTCGAGTACTCCGGCAACCCGATATGTCACGAGGGTCTGGAACAGCGGGTTGTGGGCGCTGCTCCGCCGCACGCCGGAGTCCTGCACGATCTGTCCGAACGGCACATCCTGATTCGCGAACCCACTCAGGACCACCTCCCGGACCCGGGCCAGTACCTCGGCCAGGGTCGGGTTCCCGTCCAGTCGGTGACGCAGCGGCAGAGTGTTGACAAAATAGCCGACCGCCTCGTCCAGATCCTCGTCACCACGACCACCCACCGGCGACCCCAGCACCACGTCGTCACCGGCGCCGAATCCGAACATCATCACCGCGACAGCGGCCTGGACCACCATGTACATCGACACGTCCGACGATGCGCACAGCTCCCGAAGACGCTGCGTGACAGTGTCTTCGACATCGAATTCGAGCGCGAATCCAGCAAACTCCGCGACCACCGGACGCGGCCGGTCGGTCGCCACCATCGATACCTCCGGCGCACCGGCGAGATGATCGCGCCAGTGTGCCAACTGCCCATGACCGATCGAGCCCGGCTTTTCGAAGTCGCCCAACAACTCCCGCTGCCAGACCGCGTACCGCCCGTATGACACCACCGGGCGATCCCAGACCGGGGCCTGGCCGCCGCGTCGGGCCGCGTAGGCAACACCCAGGTCTGCCAGCAACACCGGCAGCGACCACTCGTCGACCGCGACATGGTGGATCGCCAGTGCGACGAGCACAGCGCGAGCACCATCCGAGGCCCCCACACCGACATCTGTGAACACCGCCGCACGCACCGGGAAGTCCCGGCCCACGTCGACCGGGTGCTGCACCCACGATTCGACCCGCGAGTGAACCGCGCTCCTCGCGGCCCCGGCGGCAGCAGCCGAGAGAGCCGGCCGTTCAACACCGAACCATGAACCGAGGTCGTCGGCGGGGACAACCCGCTGCACCAACACACCGTCGCCGGAATCGACGAGCAGGGTTCGCAGCGCGTCCTGGCGGATCAGCACATCGGTCAGTGCCGCCGACCATGCGGTCTCGTCGAAATCAGCACCAACCCGAAGGACCACCGGGATCGTGTACACCGAGCCCGCACCGGTCACCTGCCCGATCAGCCACAGCGCTTCCTGACCGAAGGACGCCGGCACGACCTCGCCACAGACCACATCGGCGAGCCGAACCCGACTCGTGCCGATGGCAGCCGAATCTGCCACGCCGGCAAGCCCTGCCACCGACGGGCGGTCGAACACATCACGCAGCGACAACGCCGACCCGAGCGCGCCGTTGATCCGTGACACCACCCGCATCGCCAACAGCGAATGGCCGCCCAGGCCGAAGAAGTCATCGTCGGCCGACACCCGGTCCAGACCCAGCACATCGGCGAACGCGGTGGCGATCAGTTGTTCGGTGGGGGTCTCGGGAGGTCGCCCGGTGCCCGCGGACTCCTCCGGTGCGGGTAGCGCACTGTGATCGAGCTTGCCGTTTGCGGTGCGCGGCAAACTCTGCACCACGATCACCGCGGACGGAACCATCTGCGCCGGAATATGATCGAACAGTGCGGTCCGGATCGCCGACGGGTCGAGGTCGTCGACCGTTCGCGGCCCGTCCGGGGTCACGTATGCGATCAGGCGGGATACACCTATCGGCGAGTCCAGTACGGTCACCGCGCAGTTCGCGACGCCGGCAATGGATCCGAGCGCGCCCTCGACGTCACCGAGTTCGACCCGGGACCCGTTGATCTTCACCTGATCGTCGGCCCGGCCGACAAAGACCAGATCCCCGGTTTCGGTCCATCGCACGAGATCACCGGTGCGATAGAGCCTCTCGCCGCCGGCACCGACCGGCGAGGCGATGAATCGTCCGGCGGTCAGGTCGGGGCGATCCAGATAGCCGCGGGCCAATTGCGTTCCACCCACGTAGAGTTCGCCCGTCACCCCTGGGGCCGCCGGCCTCAGGAGGTCGTCGAGCACCAGCACATGGGTGTTCCAGACGGGCGAGCCGATCGGGATCGCACCCCGGCTGTCGGTCTCGCCGCCGAAGCTGGTGACCTCCACCGCGGCCTCGGCCGGACCATAGGTGTTCCAGACCGGTACATCCCAGGCCTGTGCGATGCGCTCACGCAGGACCCCGGACAACGCCTCACCACCGGCGGACAGGTATTTCAGTCCGGATCCGGACAGGTCGATGCCCTGTTCGATCATCGCGGCGATCACCGACGGGACGAGTTCGACAAAGGTGATGTCGCCGGAGTCCAGTTCGCGCCCGAGATAGGTCAGGTCTTTGTCCCCACCATCATCGGCCAGGACCACCGTGCCCCCGACGACCAAGGGCCACAGGATCTCCGGGATGGCTGGATCGAATCCCACCGACGTCTTCTGCAACACGCTCTCACCCACGGCGAGGGGGAACTCCGACTGCCGCCACCGGATCAGGTTGATGATCGCCCTATGGTCGACGACGACGCCCTTGGGCCGACCGGTGGACCCGGACGTGTAGATGACGTACGCCGCGTTGGACGAGCCGATCACCGATGGTCCGTCGTCCAGACCGGTGGTCTCCGACGAACTCTGGTCGAGTTCATCCAGACAGATCACATCGGCGCCGAGTCGTCCGGTGATCGCCGAGATTCTCTCGGCCACCGCGGATGTGGTCAACACCGTCGCCGGACGGCAGTCGTCCAGAATCATCCGGATACGTTCGGTGGGATACGACGAATCCACCGGCACCACGGTCGCTCCGGCGACCAGTGCGCCGACAAATCCCGTCACCATCTCGATCGATCGTGGAACGAACACCGCCACCCGATCTTCGGGGGTGATCCCAGCGGCGTTCAGGCGCAGCGCCAGACGCGTTGTGGCCGCACCGAGCTCGCGGTAAGACAGCTGCCTTCCGTCACCGCGGACCGCGATCACGTCGGGCTGGGTTCGGACCGTGTCGGCCACCAGCACATCAAGCGTCGACTCACGATCGGCGGGGACAGTCTGACCTTGCGACCAGCGTTCGATGTGTTCGAGGTCCGATGGGCTCAATACCGCGACGTCCGAGAGACGACGGGTCAGGTCTCCGGCGAATGCGGCCAGGACTCGCGACAGACCGTCGGCCAATCGCCTGCCGGTCGACTCGTCGAACAGCGCTGCCGAACAGGCGATGACACCGCTCAGTCCGTCGGCCCCGTCTGCGATGTCGATGTCGAGGTCACACTTGACCGTGCCGATCTCGACCCGCTCGGCATAAGGACCGAATCCTGCTGCCGTCAGCGAATCCGCACTCGATCCGACCACGCCCGCGGCGCGATAGGTCACCAACGTCTGGAACAGGGGGTTGTGTGCGCTGCTGCGCGTCACGCCGGAGTACTTCACGATCTGGTCGAACGGCACATCCTGATTCGCGAAGCCACCGAGCACGACCTCACGTACCCGATCGAGTACCTCGGCCAAGGCCGGGTTGCCGTCCAGTCGATGACGCATCGGCAACGTGTTGACGAAGTAGCCGACCAGATCGTCGAGGTCCTCGTCGCCCCGGCCGCCCACCGGCGATCCCAGCACCACGTCGTCGCCGGCACCGAAGGCATTCATCGTCACCGCCACAGCCGCCTGAACCAGCATGTACATGGACACATCCGACGACGCCGCCAGCGCCCGGAGACCCTGCGCCACAGCATCATCAACCGAGAACTCCACCGAGAATCCGTCATAGGCCGCCAGCGCCGGCCGCGGCCGGTCGGTCGCCACCATCGACAGATCCGGCGCATCCGCCAGATGCGAGGCCCAATAGCCCAGCTGCTGCGCCGCAACCGAACCCGCCACATCACCGTCACCGAGCAACTCCCGCTGCCACAGTGCGTACTGCCCGTACGACACCGCCAACGGCTCCCATGCCGGATTCTGTCCACGGCTGCGCGCCGCGTACGCAACACCGAGGTCGCGCAACAACACCGGCAACGACCACTCGTCCATGAACGCGTGATGTATCGCCAGCGCCGCGACAGTGGGTGCACCCGCGGCGATTCCATCGGACCCACCCGAGAACACAGCGGCCCGCACCGGAAAATCGCGGCCCACGTCCATCGGTTGCCGCACCCAGGTCTGCACCCGCTCCGGCACATCCGAGGCCACGGTGCCCGTCACGTCGATGTTCTCGACGGCAAGCCACGAGTCGACCTCGTCCGCGGCAACAGGGTGCTGTTCCAGGACGCCGTCACCGACGTCGACCAGCAAGGTGCGCAACGCTGCTTGCCGCATCACCACATCTGTCAACGCCGCAGCCCACACCGCCCGATCGAAGTCGGGACCGACCGAGAGCAGCACCGGGATCGTGTACACCGAGCCGGCACCGGTCACCTGCCCGATCAACCAGAGTGCCTGCTGACCGTACGACGCCGGCACCACATCTGCGAGAGCCACGTCGGCCACCTTGAGCCTCCCGGCACCGGTGGCCTCGGAATCCACCACCGCCGCAATGCCCGCCACCGACGGATTGTCGAACACCTCTCGCAACGACAACGCCGAATCCAATGCGGCGTTGACCCGCGAGACCACCCGCATCGCCAACAGCGAATGACCGCCCAGCGCGAAGAAGTCGTCGTCCACCGATACCCGGTCGAGATCCAGGATCGAGGCGATGACCTCGGCGACTACCTCTTCGGTCGCCGTGCGCGGTGCCACGTGGACGTCCTCGCCGGTGTCCACTGCCGGAAGGGCCCTGGTATCGACCTTGCCGTTGATGGTCAGCGGTATCTCGGTGATCACGCCGAAGGCCGACGGGACCATGTAGTCCGGCAGTCTCTGTGCGACGTGCGAGCGAAGAGCATCGGGGTCGATCTGCCGATGATGCTCCGCAGCAACCACATACGCGACCAGGATCGGACCGGCTGCACCGTCGCGGACGACCACGGTCGCCTGCCCGACACCCGGTGCGTCGAGCAGGACGTTGACGATCTCCCCCAGTTCGATGCGATAGCCCCGGATCTTCACCTGGTCATCGACCCGGCCCAGGTATTCGATGCTGCCGTCGGCACGCCACCGCGCCAGGTCGCCGGTGCGGTACATCCGCTCACCATCGCCCCACGGGCAGGCGACAAATCGGTGACCGGTCATCGACGGCTGTTCGAAGTAGCCACGCGCGGTTCCCGCGCCGGCGAGATACAGTTCGCCGGCAACACCGGGGAGGGCCGGATTGAGTCCGGAGTCCAGGATGTGCGCACGGGTGTTGAAGATCGGGTTCCCCACCGAGGACACGGTGCTGTCGGCGACATCGGCGCCCAGTGCGTTGATGGTGTATTCGGTTGGGCCGTAGAGGTTGTAGCCCTCCACCCCGGGCGCTTCCCGTAGTGCGGTCCAGAGCACATCCGGTACGGCCTCGCCGCCGAGCGAGACGAACACGACGCCGGCCGCGGTCTGCGACACCGACAGGCCACGCGGACGATCGCGCTCCAGCAGTCCCTGCTCGATCAGATACATCGCATACGACGGCGTCACGTCGAATCCGTCGATCGCCTCGCGGTCGTAGTAGGCGAGCAACGCGGCCGGATCCCGGCGCATGTCCTCGTCGATCACGTGCACCTCGTGTCCGGCCAGCAGCCAGAACAGTTGCTCCCACGAGGCGTCGAAGGAGAAGGAGGTGGTGTGGGCGATCCGCATCCGGCGTCCGCCCTGTCCTGCGACAACCCGATCGAAGATGCGCTCGGCGTGGTTGAAGTACATGTTGGTCAGGCCCCGGTACGGGACGGCAACACCTTTGGGCCGACCGGTCGAGCCCGAGGTGAAGATGATGTAGGCGAGATTGTCCAGATGTACCGGCGTACCGAGTTCTTCGGCCGACAGCGGTCCGGGCGCGTAGGCACCGAGTTCGTTGATCACACCCGCATCGTCGAGGTCGAGGACGGCACAGTCCACCGATCCCAGCCGCGCCGCGAGAGCGGTGGTCGTCACGACCAGGGTCGGCGCGGCGGCCTCGATCATGTATCCGATCCGGTCGACCGGGTAGTCCGAATCGACAGGCACGTATGCCGCCCCGACCGCAAAGGTCGCGAACATCGAGATGATCATCCGCTCGTCCCGAGGAAGCATCAGGATCACCCGGGATTCCGGGGCGACACCGCGGACGCGTAACGCGCGGGCGTATTGGTGGACCCGCGTGCTGAGTTCGGCAAACGTCAGGCACATCCGATCCGAGCGCAGCGCGATCTCGTCCGGTGTCCGGGCCACACCGGCATCGAAAAGCTCTGCAACGGTGACGGGTTCGATCTCGCGGGCGGTCGCATTCCAATCGGAGGCGACCAGCGCGAGTTCGCCGTCGGTGGCCACCGCGATTCTGCCGACCGGCGACGCGGTACTCGCCGACATGTCCAGCAGCACACCGCGCAGTCGATCCACCAGTACGGCAACCTGTTCGGCGGTCAGCAGATCGCCGCGGTAGGCGCACCGCACGTGGATCTGCTCACCGGGATACAACGCGAAGGAGACCGGATAGTGGGTCGAGTCGGTCAGCGCGGCATCGGCGACGCTCATCTCGCCGTCCGGACCGTAGGACTGTCCCTCCCGACGCCCCGGATGGTTCTGGATGATGAAGAGGGTGTCGAACAGCGTTCGCAGACCCACCATCGCCTGCATGTCACCGAGCCCGATGTACGGGTGTTCCAGGACGTCCATGTTGCGCGCGTGAAGGTCGGTCAGCGCCTGGGCCGCCGTCTGATCCGGACGCAGCGTCAACCGCACCGGAACGGTGTTGAACAGCAGCCCCACAATTGATTCCGCACCTTCGAGGTCGGCGGGTCGACCGGACACGGTGGTGCCGAAGACGACATCGTCCTTGCCGACCAACCGCGACAGGGTGATGCCCCAGGCCGTCTGCAGGAACGTGCTCACGGTGACGCCGGTGGCCGCGGCAGCGACCCGGATGTCGTCACTGAGCGATCGGGAGAGGTCTTCGTGGTGATCCCTGGCCATCGCCGTCGTCGCCGCGATCGTCGCGGCCTCCGGGCATAGCAGGGTCGGCTCGTCGAATCCCGACAGTTGACGACCCCAGGTGTCGCGGGCCGCAGACCGATCCCGGCCTGCCAACCATTGCAGGTAGGTCCGGAACGGGACCGCCTCGGGCAGCGACCTCCCCGACGGGTCGGTGTACAGATCGAGGAGCGTATCCATCATCAGGCCCGCGGACCAGCCGTCGGCCAGGATGTGCTCGAAGGTGACGCACAGTACCGAACTGCGCTGCGCGACCTCGATCAGCACGAAGCGGATCAACGGCGGCTCGGTGGCGGAGAACGGCTGGGCGCGTTCGTGTTCGAACACCTGCGCAACGGTGTCGAAGTCCTTCCGCCACACGTCGCGACCCAGGCGACGGAAGGGGACCTCGATGACGGACGGGACCACCGACAACGTGCGGTGACCGAGCGTGACAAAGCCTGCCGCCAGGTTCGGGTGACGCAACAACAACGCACGCACCGCATCCCGCATCCGGTCCGCATCGACATGACCGTCGATGGTCAGATGGAACTGCGATGCGTACAGGTCGCTCGCCTGCGACGCCTGCGCGGACTGCAGGTGAAAGAGCAGACCCTCTTGAAGTGCCGAGACGGGCAACACATCTCGCGGCGTTCCGAACAATGCCTCGATACGCGCGCTGGTGTCATCATCGACGGACACCAGCGACGCCGCCACCGGATCGGCAGCAAGAACAGAGCCCAGGCCGATCACGTCATCGAGATGTCCGGCACCCCAGGCACCCAGAGAGGCCGCCACGGATGTGGCCAGATCCTCGGCACCGGGCCGGGCATCGGGGCGAATCGTCACGTCGACGACCACCGGTCGTTGCCCGTCGATCGCCGTCGCACCGATCCAGACCGTCACCACGACCGCGTACCGACCGAACGCGGTCTGTTCGCCATCGCGGTGATCCGAGGCGGGCAGTGCGTCACCGAAGCGGATCGAGACCAGGATGTCGGCTTCGGCCAGATCGTCGAACATGCCTTCGGCCAAGGGATTCGTGAATCGCAGCGCGCCGTGATCCGCGGCGGTCGGGCCATCGATGTCCACCACGGCGGACAGGCCTGCGAGGTACTCGGAATCGGAGTCGGCGGCGATGAGTTCGTCCGGGATCAAGAGCGGGAACCGACGACGGATCCGGCCCGGGATCAATGCCCAGCGATCCGTTCGGGCCGGCTCCTCGACGTCGATGAGCACGCCGTCGCCGGTATCACCTTCGAGCGCCTGCACATCCACGAGTGCCCGCAGCACCGATCCGACCGCCACGACCCTCGAAGAAGTCCCGGAGTCCGCCGCCGGTGCATGGATTCGGAGCCGATGGCAATTCGCGTGCGCGGACCCGGTCTCACGGTTGGCCCGGTCGCTCGCAATGGTCGCCGGCTCGAGTTCCTCGAGTTCGGTGGTGAATTGGGCCCAATGATCACGTTCGAGCAGCTCTGGCGACCCCGCTTCGAGAAGGTACTGCGCGAGTACGCCCCGCCCATCGCCGAGGGCAACGGAGCTCTCACGATTCTCGAGACGGTCGTGGGCCAGTCGGCGGATGACGGCGGCGGCGCCGGAGATCCAGACCTCGTCGAGATCGTTGGTGGTGACGCCGATCATCAGTTCCAAAACACCGCCGGTGGTGTCGACGAGGCAGGTGGCATCGACGACGGCGCCGGGGTGCGGGGTGCTCAGATCGCCACGCTCGGTGCTCGCCCGGTATGCGGGCGCCGGCCCGTTCACCGACCCGCGCAGCAGGCCCGAGTAGTGACTGAACCATCGTCGAACGGCCCATGCGACAGTGGGTTCCGGAAGTCCGTGCACGCCCGTCACCGCGAGCGACAGGCGGATCGGAGGTTGGCCGAAGCCCGCATCGATGTCGGCGTCGGCAAGCAGATCCACAGTGCCACCGGCATATTCACCGCCCGGTGCCGCTGGGACAACGCCTGCAGTGGTTGTTTCGAACGTGTCAGTCATGTGAACCGAACCCTCCGTGACACCCCGGTCGGACTATCTGCACGACCTCACGCGTACTTGCCTATCAGTTTAGGCTATATGAAGTGGCGGCGGTTGGTCGGATGCCCCGAGAACGCGGTGAGCCACCCCGGCCAGGCCGGGGTGGCTCACCGCCGATTCACACTGACGCGAATCGCCTATTTGCTTGCAGCAGCTGCCAATTGCGGAGCCAGCTGGTTCACGCCCCACTCAAGGCTGAGCGGCGACGGGAAGGCGAGTGCGAACGGCACACCCTCGGTCTTCGGCACCACGGCCACCGCACCCTTGGTCACGGCGGTCAGCGTCGGCCACAGCGGCTGCGCCTCTAGGACCTGCACCTGATCGGGGGTATCGGGGATCACCCACAGCAGATCGGCGTCCAGATTGGGCAGGTTCTCCCAGGAGACCTCGCCCTTTCCGCCGTCACATTCGACGGTCTGCGCGTAGTCACTGAGCACGAGCCCGAGGTCGGCCATCACCCGTGCCATGTTGTCGTCGGTCGAACACAACACGTACACACCATCTTCGGACGGCGAGATGATCGCGTTGTATGTCTTGCCCGCCAACACCGGGTTGTCGGTCTTGGCAGTCGCCACCGCCGCCTCGGCGGAGGAGATGCTCGCCTCCGCCTCGTCGGCGCGATCGACGACCTGGCCGATCTTGCGCACGTTGTCCTGCCACGGATCAGCGTTGGCCTCGGTGTCGAAATGCAGCACCGGAGCGATCTCGGACAGCGCCGCGAAGGACGTCTCATCGAGGCCCCAGAAGCCGGTCGCCACAATGAGATCCGGGTCGAGCGCCGCAACGGCTTCGATGCTGAAATCAGTGGAAGGGGCGGCGATCTTCGGTGTATCGGCCGGGTACTTACCCTCTGCCCAGGGGTAGATGCTCGTCCCGTTGGTCGCCGCATCGGTTTGCGGCATACTCGGAATCGCGATCGGCGTCACCCCGACGGAGAGTAGGAAATCGGCATCGGTGGCCGACATCGCGACCACGCGCTGCGGCGTCTCTTCGACGACGGTCTCGCCGTACGCGCCCGTGACCGTCACGGCCGATTCATCCGACGAACCGGCATCGGAGTCGCTCGAGCATGCGGCCGGGAGCATGAGGGCGAATGCCAGGATCGCCACCCGGCCCGCCATTCCCGTGGCTCGACTATTGGATTTCACTTTGTGCGACTTCCTTTACTTGCAGGCAGAGCCAGTCGTGCCCTGCGCCATCCAGATGATCCTTGCGATAGTACCTTTTGAGGCACTCTCTGTATAGGTTCAAATGGCCGACGCGGGGTCGCCGCGAGTTGATCTATGCGTCGCCGGACAGGTATCCGCCGCCGTGCGGGAAGAAGTCCAGTGCGTTGTGTTCGACGTCGTCATCGGTGCGAACCCGTTCGAGCACCAGGCCATGGTTCTGGCCCCGATGCGCGTTCGGGCCGGCCACGATCACCATGCCGTCACCCTCCTTGATGAAGATCCGGCCGGGGGTACCCCCGTAGACGCCCCGCGAAACCCGCGCCTTGGTGATCCGGATGCGCTGACCGCGCGCAAACGTGTACGCGTTCGGGTAGGGGTCGGACAATGCCCGGACGAGCCGATCGAGATCCTCTGCCGGCCAGGACCAATCGATCAGGCTGTCACGCTCGGACCGCTTGTGGAAGAATGTCCGATCGTCCAGGTTCTGTGGCGTCCACGTCGCGGTCCCGGACTCGATCTGCGAGAGCGCATCGAGCAGCACCTCGGGGATCAGATCGATCGTGGCACCGACGAGTTCGGTCGCGGTGTCGGTGGGCCCGATCGGAACCGACCTCTGCACCAGCACATCTCCGGTGTCGAGATCGTCGTCCATCCGGTGTGCCGTCAACCCGGTTTCGGATGCCCCGCTGATCATCGCCCAGATCACCGGGGAAAAACCGGTGAACCGCGGCAGCAACGAATCATGGAGATTCAGGGTGCCATGTGGCGGGAGGTCGAACAGCTCCCTGGGCAACCAGGTTCGCCAGTTGTTGGCGACGATGATGTCGGGTTCGGCGAGCTTCACACGGTCGATCAACTCCGCCGTCGGCCGGGTGGCGAGTTCTACCTCGACCCCGTTCGACCGGGCCAGATCCTCCACGGAATCGGCCCAGATCGACTCGTACCGCTGCTCACTCACCGGGTGGGTCACCACCAGGGCGACCTCGTGATCGGATCCGATCAGCGCCTCGAGGGTCCTGTACCCCCACGTCTGATATCCGAACATCACGACACGCATCGTTCACCTTCCATAGAGTTCGCCCGGTCACTTCGACACCGGACGGGGTTCACCGCGGGTATTACTGTCTCACCGCGACGAGATCTGATCAACCGCACCCGGAACCGGCTGCGCCACATCATTTCCCAGCGCCACGATCGAGTTGTTCCCGTCGACGTGGACCACCTTGGTCTCGTGCACCAGTACCTCGGCCTCGTCGAGCTGGACATAGGACATGATGATCACCAGATCACCCGGGTCCACCAGATGGGCCGCGGCACCGTTGATACAGATGACCCCACTGCCGGCGGCGCCGGTGATGACATACGTCTCCAACCGTGACCCGTTGGTGATATCGACGATGGTGACCTTCTCGCCCTCGACGAGATCCGCCGCCTTCAAAAGGGTTTCGTCGATGGTGACGGATCCGACGTAATGCAGATCGGCCTGGGTGACGGTGGCGCGGTGGATTTTTCCGTTCACCAGAGTGCGCAACATCAATTCCCCGGACTCGATGCGACCTGCGCGGGCGCGAGGTCCATGGCGTCCCGAAGGCTCTTCGGTCGCATATCGGTCCATTGCTGTTCGACGTGATCGAGACACGACTGCCTCGACGTCGACCCATCACTTCCGTGCACTATTGTCCAGCCCGGCGGCACCGTCGCAAAAGTCGGCCACAACGAATACTGCTCTTCGCCGTTCACCACCACATAGAACGTTCCGTCTTCGTCATCAAAAGGATTTGTCGACAAGAGTGGGCACTCCTTCCGTGTCCATATCACCGACACGCGGTCTGCCGGCCAGTGAGTTCACCAATTCGCCCGCTCGCACAGCAAGATTCGAGAGCAGGGTCGATGTCAGTCCGTGCGTGTGTTCGGTATTGCCCTGGAGGTAGATGTCGCCTTCGACCCCATCATTGGTCACGATGCGGTACTCGCGATCGATGAGCGGCCTGCCCTGCTCGTCGACCTGACATTCATCCGCCAGCGGACCGAGCAGCTCCGCAAGGGCCACCGGCTGAAATCCGGTCGCGAATATTATCGCATCACAATCGATTTCGGTGTGATCCCGGGTCGTCCGGTGACCGATCCGGACGGTGACGCCGTCTCCGTAGTCCGACACGTCGGCGATCTCGGATGCCCCGTGCACAAACAGTCGGCGGCTATCGGAGACCCGCTCGGAATACTCTCGCCGGTAGAGCTCTTCGATCAGTGGCAGATCCACCGCGGAGTAGTTGGTGGCCCGGTGATAGTCGAGCAGCTGCTGACGGAGTTCGACCGAAGCGCTGTGGAATTCGACCACCGCCTCCGGATCGAAGATGCGATTGGCGTAGGGGCTGTCGTCGGCCGGCGTGTAGCCGTACTTTCCGAAGACGGCGTGAACTTCTGCCTCCGGATACGCATCATGCAGGTAAGCGGCAACTTCCGCCGAACTCTGCCCGGCCCCGACAACCACGAACCGGTGGTGTGTGGGCGTCGGCAGGACGCGCAGGTGATCCAGCAGTCGATGATTGTGGAATACCCGAGCACTCGAGGCGACACCGTCCGGGAGCTTGGCCCGCAGGCCGCCCGCGACCACCACGTTGCGTGCGGTGACCGGCGCGCGCCCACTGATGCACACCTCGAACGCGCCTGCGACCTGGCGCACACCCGTCACCTCGGCGCCGTACAGAACGAGTTCATCCACCTGCTCCGCCGCCCATTCGAGGTAGTCGTGGAATTCGATCCGGGTGGGAAAGAAGCTCTGCTGGTTGATGAAATGCGTCAACCGGTCGCGCTGGGACAAATAGTTGAGGAAGGAATATCGACTCGTGGCGTCCCGCTGCGTGACCAGGTCCTTGAGGAACGAGATCTGCATCGTGGTCCCCGGCAACAACATCCCCCGGTGCCATCCGAATCGGCTCTGCTTCTCGACAAAGCACGAGGTGATCCGGTCGGCGGGATCGCAATCACGATTGTGCTCCTCGAGTGCAATCGCCAGGGCGAGATTCGAAGGACCGAAACCCACGCCCACGACGTCGAACTCGGCGTTCATGAATTGGCCACCGATCCCCGTGCGGCCGGCGTCTGCTCCCGGCTCGCCGGATCCCGTCGGGTACCGGTGCATCTGTTGCGCACGTCGTGGACCATGAGCACTCTCCTACCTGTGGCGTCTGCTGATCGATCTGCAGGGGCCGTATCGACCACCAGAAATACACAGTTAGCCTAGCCTGATATTTCTACCCAGGGTAACTCAGATTTATATAGGTTTTATATCGACCGACCTGATCCGCAACTATTTGCTCGACACCCCACGTCCCCGCGACCAGGCGTTCCAGAGCTCGCAGTAGCGACCTCCCCGCGCCACCAGATCTGCATGCGTACCCACCTCCACGATCCGGCCACGCTCCATGAACACGATCCGGTCGGCGCGGGCGGCCTGGCTCAACCGATGCGCGACGATCAACGCGGTCCGGCCCTTCAGGGCGGCCTGCGCCGACTCCTCGAGTACCCCGGCACCGACACTGCCCGCGTCGGCGGTCGCCTCATCGAGTATCGCAACCTTGGGATCGAGCAGTACGAGCCGCGCGAGCGCGAGTTGCTGTGACTGCATCGGTGTGAGCTGGTGTCCTTCCGAACCCACCTCCGTCCGGATACCGTCGGGCAGGTTGCGCACCCACCCACCGGCGCCGACGAGTTCGAGTGCGGCGGACAGGTCCTCGTCGGTGGCCTCGGGCGCAGCCATCCGCAGATCGGCTGCCAGTGTGCCTGCGAAGACATGGACTTCCTGCGTGACAAGGGCGATCGAACGGGACAGTTCCGAGGGTTCCACCGACGCGATGTCCACACCCGCCAGCCGGACCCGGCCGACCGTCGGCCGATGGACACCGGCCACGATCGTCGCCAAGGTGGTCTTTCCGGCACCGGATGGTCCCACCACCGCGACGTGTTCGCCGTCGACGAGGGTCAGTGAGATGTCGTGCAACACCTCGTGTTCGGCCGAATAGCCGTGACTGATGCCCTCCAGTTCGAGCAGCGGTGCCGATGGTGTCGGCGCGCCCGGCGCGATGGGGTCCGGCACCGATTTCGATTCTTCGATCACTCCGACGATCCGGCCCAGCGCTGCCGCGCCGGACTGCAGGTCATCGACAACGAACAGCAGCATGCCGATCGGGTCGAAGAGCAGCAGGAAGAACAACATCGCCGCGGTGACCGCGCCGATGGTCAGGGAGTTCCCGTCGACCAGGAAGAATCCCACGATCAAAATGGTTGTCATGCCGACGAATTCGCCGGTGTTCACCCGGACACCCAGGCGACTGAAGAGCACACTCGCCCGGATCGACCAGCGGACCACTTCCCACGAGTGCCGGTCGATCCGCCGGTTCAGCAGAGCCGACAACCGGAATGCGTGCACTGATTCGAGCCCCTGGATCGCACCGAGCACGTGGTGCGCCCGGTCCGCGGTGGCCTCGCGCTGCGCCGCATAGAGCACGGGGGCGTGCCGCAGATACATCCGGATCCCGTTGACGTACACCGGGATCACCAACAGGATCACGATCAGGAATCGCCAGTCGAGGGCGGCCAATCCGACAAATGTGACACCGATGGTGAAGACCGCGGTCAGTACCGCGGGCACGGCTTTGCTGATCGCCTCACTCACGGTGCTGACATCCGCCGTTGCCCGCGACACCAGGTCACCGCTGCCTGCGCCCTCGATCCGCGACAGCTTCAACGTCAGTGACGCCGCGATCATCTCCTCGCGCAGGTCGGCGAGGATCGCCTCGAATATCCTGGCCGACAACACGACTCCGAGGGCCGCGAAGATCGCGGCACCGACCGCGGAGGCCGCCATGACGGCGGCCAGCCGCCAGATCTCGGCGGCCTCGCCATTGCCGCTGTCGCCGTTCACGATGTCGATGATCGTGCCCAGCGAACGCGGGGTGACCAGACCCAGACCGGCGGCCAGGGTCATGACCACCGCAAGCAGCAACAGTTGCGCGGTGTGCCTGCGCAATTGCGTCCGCAGATACCGCATCGTCAACGAAAAATCGGTGACCATGAGTTTCGAGTTCGACATCGGGGTACTCACCGGCCACCCCCGAGCGTTCCGGCGAGCATCGACTCGGCGTCCGCCAGGGCACCCTGGTAAATCAGTCGCCCGCCTTCGATGATGACCACCTGATCGGAAACCTCGAGCAACGCAGGCGAATTGGTGAACACCACGGTCGTCCGGCCGGCCCGCGCCTGATGCAGGCGGGAGACAACGGTCGCTTCGGTGACCGAATCGACCGCGGTGGTCGGATCGTTGAGCACCAGGATCGCCGAATCCGCGGCCAGCGCCCGGGCCAGACTCACCCGCTGACGTTGACCACCCGACAACATCCGGCCGGCCTCACCGACCGGGGTCTCCAAGCCATTCGGCAGTACGTCCGCGACATCGTCGCAGGCCGCCGCGAAGATCGCCCTGGTGATCCGCGAATCACGATCGGGCCCTTCGGGCACCCCGGCACCGATGTTCTCCAGCACCGTGCCCTCGAACAGGTCCGGGGCGTGCGGCACGGTCCGGATCAGCTCGCCGGTCACCTCGCCGTGCAGATCGAACAGATCGATGTCGCCGACCGTCACCTGCCCGGAATCGGGATGGGCCCTCCTGGACAGCACCGAACTGATGGCCTCGGTGACCTCGGGAGGACAGACGACAACGACCACACCGTCGGTGGGCAGCGTCAGGTCGAGATCCTCGACCGGACCGATCGTGACATGGTGGAACGACAACGCCCCGACCGCATCTCGGACGTCGCCGGTCCTCGTCGCCGGATCCGCCTGCAACACAGACAGCACCCGTTTTGCACACGGAACCGCACTGTTCCAGACCCGGCCGAAGTTGGTGCCCAAGTTGTTCAACGGCCCCATCATGAACTGGGTGAGCCCGACCACGGTGATCAGTTCACCCAGACTCACCTTCCCGTCGAGCGCCATCAGCCCCGCCGCGATGCACACGCCCACCACGAACAGGGCCGAAATCATCTGCATCACACCGGTATACGCACCCTGCGTGCGCCCGGCGCGAATGGCGGCGTCGCGGGCCCGCGAGCTGGCCGCCCGGTAGCGGCGTCCGGCCTCGGCTTCGGCACCGAGACCCTTCACGATGCGCAGGCCTGCCACCAGATCGGTGGCGGTGCCTGCCGCCTCCCCGGACACCTCCTGTTCCTGCTCGGTCCGCGCCCGCAGCGGGCCTCCGGTGAGATCGAGAATCCAGAGCAGCACCGGGGTTCCGACCAGGATCGCCAGGCCCAGCGGCCACGAGATGAACAGGAGTACGCCGCCGGCCACCAACACCGCGGCCATCTCACCGATCGGGAACACCGCGATGAAGACCGCCATCGACAACCGGTTGACGTCGGAGGTCGCGATGTTGAGTGACACACCCGGCAGACGGGCCGGGCCCGCCATCCCCATCGGGTTCAGGATCCGATCGGTCACGCGCATCCGGAACTGGTGCTCGACCATCGTCTGCCCATAGACGGCGAGCCGTTCACCGAAGCGCCAGGTATACGACAACAGGACGAAGTCGGCGGCCAAAGCGATCAGCCAGATCACCAGCGATCCGACGTCGCCGGTGGCCACCGCCCGGTCGATGGCGATACCCATGATCACCGGGACAAGCGCCTCGCCGACAAAATGGCCGACCATCAGGATCGCGGCCGGGATCGTGTACTTACCCGCACCGAAGATCGTGCGGAGGGCAAACCGCCGCGGCGTCGTGTCAGCGTCGACCCGAATCTCTTTGCCACGAACCGGTTCCGCGGGTGGAACCAGGAACACCGGCAACCTGGTACCGGGGTCGTACCTGTCAGAATCCACCCGAAGCCTCCGGCCCTAGTCGTCGCGCAGATCAGTCGTCGCGCAGATCAGTCATTTCGCAGATCAGTCATTTCGCAGATCGGATATCTGCGCTGGTGAGTCGCCCGCACCCCGTCAGATGCCCGATCTGCACTCGTGGCGACACCCTAGTACCACCCCGGGGCGCACAATCGTCCCGGGCGCGGGCAGAACGTGCCTGCTACAACCCGACCCGCTCGAGCGCATCGTCGTAAATTTCGTTGGCGACCTTCGGGCTCTTCCCCTCGGCGAGCGCCTTCGTGTACACCTCGAGCGCCTGCGCGCCCTGTTCGGAGAACTTGCGCGCCCACTTCTCACCGTCGAAACGCCAGTACCCGATGATGTCGCACTGCTCGGTCTTCCAGCCGAACTGGCGGCGCAGATGTTTGCGCACCGCACGCGACGCCTTCGCCTCGGCGGCGAACCAGCAATAGCCGCGGCCTTCGGGATGCTCGAACTCCTCGACCGCGACGTCGAGGCGGCTGTCCCCATTTCCGTTGCCACTGCCGACCAGTGAGATGAGCTCGACGCCATCTCGCGAGGGCAGGTAGTCGAGGTCGCTTTCGTCGACAACTTCCACGATCGCCGTGGCGCGCGCTCCCTCGGGCAGCTCTTCGATGATTCGCGCCAGCGCGGGCAATCCGGCCAGGTCGGCAACCAGCAACTGCCAGTCGGTGGTGGGTTCGGGGCGGTACCACCCACGTCCGTGAGACATCGCCACCTCGTCGCCGACCTTCGCGCGCTGCGCCCACATCGTGGCGACGCCGTGGTCGTGGACAACAAAATCGACGGTCATCACGTTGGTGCCGGGCTCGATGCCACGAACCGTGTAGTTACGGCCCTCGGGCACCGGATCGACGTCGTAGTAGCCCCAGATCCCGTCCCGGCACTCCATGTCGGGTGGCGAGTCCTGGCCGTCGACCGGGAAATAGATGCCGACGACCTCGTCGGCGAGCTCGGGCAGTGCAATGTCGGCGAGGTCGGGAACCTCCAGTCGGATCCTCCGCAAACGCGGATTCAGCTCCGCGACCTCGACCACTTTTGCACGTGAAAAACCCATGGGAGGAAGGCTAGCCTAAGCGATACACGTTTCGACAGGGTTGATCGGCTGAGGCAGGCTGAATCCATGAGCGCAGACACTGAGCCACGTATCGGGATCATCGGCGGATCCGGCTTCTATTCGTTCTTCGAACCCGGCGCGCGGCAGGTCATCGTCGACACCCCGTATGGCGACCCGAGTGCCGCGATCACCATCGGCGACGTCGACGGCGTGCCGGTCGCATTTCTTCCCAGGCACGGGCTGTCCCACGAATATGCACCGCACACCGTTCCCTACCGGGCCAACGCCTGGGCCCTGCGGTCGGTGGGTGTGCGCCGGATCTTCGCGCCCTGCGCGGTGGGCGGGCTCAACCCAGACCTCGAACCCGGGACCATGGTGATCCCCGATCAACTCGTGGACCGCACCTCCGGCCGGGCCCAGACCTTCTTCGACGGGCCGGCCGTCCACGTCGCGTTCGCCGACCCCTACTGCCCCACCCTGCGGAGGGCGTTGTCCACCGCCGCGCCCGAAGCCGTCGTCGACGGCACGATGGTGGTGGTCCAGGGGCCACGTTTCTCGACCCGCGCCGAAAGCCGGGCGTATGCGGGCCAGGGGTTCACCCTGATCAACATGACCGGTCAGCCCGAAGCCGTGCTGGCCCGGGAACTGAAGATGTGTTACGCCTCGGTCGCCTTGGTCACCGACACCGACGCCGGTCTGGTGGCCGGCGAGGGAGTGATGGCCTCACAGGTGTTCGCCGTGTTCCAGGAAGGCCTGAGCCTGATGCGCGATGTGTTGACCACAGCGATCCGCGAGGCCGCCCGACAGTCCGAATGCCATTGCGCGCAAGGCGAACACGAGATCGCGTCCGTGATGAACCCGATCTCCTGACCCGGGCCGGACGGGCCCGGATACAACGACACCGGTTGAGCTACAGGGTCGGGGGTCATGTAGCTCAACCGGAGTCATCAGGTTCATCGCCGAGGTTCTGTGAGGCGTTACACGGTCATCGAGCAATTCTCGCCAAGGAGATTTCGGCCGTCCGGATTGCCCGGGATCAGGCCTCGATGATGGCCGTGACGCCCTGCCCGCCGGCAGCGCAGATCGAGATGAGGGCACGGCCCCCACCGTTCTCGCTGATCTGCTTGGCGGCCTGGGCCACGATCCGTCCACCGGTGGCGGCAAACGGGTGACCGGCGGCCAGCGACGAGCCGTTGACGTTCAGCTTCGAGCGGTCGATGCTGCCCAGTGCGCCGTCGAGGCCGAGGCGCTCCTTGCAGTACTCGTCGGATTCGAACGCGGCCAGTGTGCACAGCACAACCGACGCGAACGCCTCGTGGATCTCGTAGAAGTCGAAATCCTGCAGGGTCAGACCGTTGCGCTCGAGCAGCCGCGGGATCGCGTAAGTGGGGGCCATCAGCAGACCGTCGGGGCCGTTTACGTAGTCGACCGCGGCCGTCTCGACGTCGACGAGGTGTGCCAACACCGGAAGCTTCTGCTGCGCGGCCCATTCGTCCGTGCTCAGCAACACCGCCGAGGCGCCGTCGGTCAACGGCGTGGAGTTGCCTGCCGTCATCGTGGCGTCGCCGAGCGAAACACCGAATACCGGCTTGAGTGTGGCCAGCTTCTCCACGGTGCTGCCCGGACGCAGGTTCTGATCGCGGGTCAGGCCCTGAAACGGCGTGACGAGGTCGTCGAAGAATCCCCGGTCGTAGGCGGCGGCCATCTTCTGGTGGCTGGCCGCGGCGAGTTCGTCCTGATCTTCCCGTTTGATGCCGAATTCCTTGGCCGTGATGGCCGCGTGGTCGCCCATCGACATCCCGGTGCGCGGCTCTCCGTTGCGCGGGATCTCGATGCCCAGGGAGGTCGGGAGCTTGGCGATCGCCTTGATCCGGGCGGGCGTGCTGCGGGCCCGGTTCACGGCCAGCATCGCCTGCCGCATGCCCTCGGACACGCCGATCGGGGCATCGGAGGTGGTGTCGACGCCGCCGCCGATGCCGACGTCGAACTTGCCGGTGGCGATGCCGTCGGCAACCGCCGAGATCGCCTGCAGGCCGGTACCGCAGGCCTGCTGCAGGTCGAAGGCGGGCGTGTACGGGGACAGCGCCGATCCCAGCACCGACTCGCGGATCAGATTGAAGTCGCGGGAGTGCTTGAGCACGGCTCCACCGGCGACCATTCCGAGTCGCTGTCCCTGCAGGTTGAACCGGCTGACCAGTCCGTTCAGCGTGGCGGTGAACATGTCCTGGTTGCTCGCCTTGGCGTAGGCGCCGTCCTGGCGGGCAAACGGGATCCGGTTGCCGCCGACGATCGCCACCGGCCGCACGCTGCGGGTCTTGCGCGATGTGGCGCCGCCACCGCTGGTGTCTGCGGAACCGTTGTCAGGCCCGTTGTTCGTTGCGCCGTTATTCGTTGCCACTGCGGATCTCCCAAGTTGTGGATGGCTCTTATGGCGTATTCTTACTCCCGAGTAAGTTCGTTGTCGACTCCGCCCCGGGGGTTACCCCCGATCGGGTGGTGCAAACAACACCGATGCGTCCGAAACCCCGCTTGAGAACCCAAGGAGTGCACGTGCCTTCCAACGGAACCACCGACCTGTATTCGACGTTTGTGAACTCCGGCCCGGGGTCGTTCCTCGCCGGGAAGATCGGCCTTCCGCAGCCACCCCATCTCCGTCGTTACCGGGCCGGCGAACCCGCCCTCACCGGTCCCGTCCTGCTCGGCGGCAACGGCCGGTTGATCGAGCCGCTGCGCGAGATGCTCGGCGACCCGGACAGTGGATATGAGCTGATCACGAACAACACCGCAGGCCGGGGAGCCGACAAGCTCGGCGCCGTGGTCCTCGACGCCACCGGCATCACCCAGTCGTCCGAGCTGTCGCTGCTCTTCGAATTCTTCGGTCCGGCCATGCGCCAGACCGGCAGCTGCGCCCGGTTCGTGGTCATCGGCACCACACCCGAACTCGCGAAGACACCGAACGAACACATCGCCCAACGCGCGCTGGAAGGTTTCACCCGGTCGTTGGGCAAGGAATTGCGCAAGGGCTCGACCGCGCAGCTCGTCTACGTCTCGCCCGACGCCAAGACCGGACTGTCCGGCCTCGAATCGACGCTCCGATTCCTGCTCTCGGCCAAGTCCGCGTTCGTCGATGCCCAGGTCATCCGCGTCGATGAGAAGGACGCCGTCGCCCCGGCGAGCTGGGACAAGCCGCTGCAGGGCAAGGTCGCGCTCGTGACCGGTGCGGCCCGCGGTATCGGCGCCACCATCGCCGAGGTCCTCGCCCGCGACGGCGCCCACGTCATCGCCGCCGACATCCCGGCCGCCGGTGATGCACTCTCCGCCACCGCGAACAAGGTCGGCGGCACCTCGCTGCCACTCGACGTCACCGCGCCCGACGCCGGCGCCAAGATCGCCGAACACGTGCTGTCCCGCCACGGTGGCCTCGACATCATCGTCAACAACGCCGGAATCACCCGGGACAAGCTGCTCGCCAACATGGACGACGCCCGCTGGAGCTCGGTCATCGGCGTCAACCTGATTGCGCCGCAAAAACTTGTCGACGATCTGCTCGAAGCCGGCGCACTGCGCGAAGGCGGCTCGGTCATCGATGTGTCGTCGATCGCCGGCATCGCCGGCAACCGCGGCCAGACCAACTACGGCACCTCCAAGGCCGGGGTCATCGGCCTGGTCGACACCTACGCTCCGATCCTGGCCGAGAAGAAGATCACCATCAATGCCGTGGCTCCCGGGTTCATCGAAACCGCGATGACCGCCGCGATCCCGCTGGCCACCCGCGAGGTCGGCCGTCGGATCAGCTCGTTGCAGCAGGGCGGACAGACCGTCGACGTCGCCGAGACGGTCGCATACTTCGCCAACCCGGCCTCGAGTGCTGTCACCGGCAACGTCGTACGCGTCTGTGGTCAGAGCATGCTGGGGGCCTGATATGTCGAAAACCGTTACCCTGAAGGACTTTCCGGCCACCGGCGACATCTATCGTCGCGCCGTGACCGCCATGCTCCCGGTGGTCGGCAAGTCCGGGCGGGTGTCCCCTGATGCCGTACTGCCCGACACCGTACTGCGCCTGCCGGACGTGGAGGTCGACCTCGGTCAGCTGCGTGACTACTGCGCGTGCACCGGCCAGCAATACGGCGACACCCTTCCGCTCACGTTCCCATTCGTGCTGCAGTTCCCACTGGTGATGAAACTACTTGTGGCCAAGGACTTTCCGCTGACCGCGATCGGTTCTGTGCACATGGAGAACAACATCGAGCGACTGCGCCCGATCAATGTCCGTGAGCCACTGACCATCGAGACCCACGCCGAGAACCTGCGTGAGCATCGCAAGGGGATGCTCGTCGACGTCATCTCCGAGTTCTCGGTGGGCAGCGAATTGGTCACCCGGCAGACGGCGACGTTCCTGAGCCAGCAGCACACCAGCCTGTCGGATGGACCACGTCCGCCGGCGCCGGCCGAACATCGGCCCCCGCCGCCGGATGCCACCCTGGTCGCCAACCTGGGCCTGATCCGCAAATACGCCGCAGCCAGTGGCGACCGGAACCCGATTCACACCGGCAACCTGAGCGCCAAGGCGTTCGGGTTCCCGCGGGCCATCGCGCATGGCATGTGGACGGCAGCGAGGGTGGTGGCGAACACCGAGGGACAACTCGGTGACCGCGTCACCTACAACGTGAAGTTCGGCAAGCCCCTGATCCTGCCGGCGAAGGTGAATGTCTACACCAAACGGGTTGACGGTGGAGACGAAGGCGGAGCCGGAGCTCGACCCTTCGCCGGTTTCGACATCTCCGTCCTGAACCCGAAAAAGGGCTACCCCCACCTCACCGCAACCCTCCGCTGACGGCTCCCAAACCCCGATGATGTGGCCTTTTGGCGGTGCCGACCAGGCATTATGTTCGCCAAAAGGGCACATCATCGGGGGTTAGGGGCGGTCTCCGGCCAGGCCGCGCCAGCCCATCGAGACCATCAGGTCGGCAGCCGAGTCGAGGTCGATGTCGCCCTCGGAGATCCGGTCGGCGACGGCCTCACCGGCACCGACGAGCGCCACGGCCATCAGTTCGAAGTCGGTGTCACTCGGATGCGGGACGGTGGTGCCGCGACGGAGGAGGTCGGCGACCATCTCGATCAGCCGGGCCCGACTGGCGGCGACGAGACCGGCGAACTTCGCCTGCCCGCTGGCCAACCGGTAGAGCACCCGCCACGACTCCCGGTTGTTGTGCACATAGTGCAGGAAGTCGTAGATGACCGTCCGGGCCTGATCGCGCTGCTTGAGGTTCGGGTCGAACCCGGCGCTCATCGCCTCGATGAACCGGGCGCCCTCGCGGTTGATGCAGGCACCGAAGAGTTCGTCCTTGGACCCGTAATAGAGGTAGAGCATCGGTTTGCTGATGTCCGCCTCCGCGGCGATCGCATCCATCGAGGTCTCACGGAAGCCGTTGGCGGCGAAGACGTGCACCGCGGCATCGAGCATCTGCTGCTCGCGGACGGCGCGCGGCAAGCGTTTGGTTCCTCCGGCCACGACACCAACTTCCCTAGACGTTCGAATCCTGTGCATCTTACCAGCCGGTAAGTTCCTCCGGGCCCAGATGCGGGCCCCCGCTAGCAGTCCAGGACACCCTTGGCGCGCAGTACCCGGACCACCGAGGAGTCCACCTGATCGGCCGGGAGTTCACCACTGTTCACCGCCGTGGTCAACGTGTCCAGAACCGCCGGGACGGCGTCCGTCGAGAGCCACAGCGCGATGTCGGCACCCGCGGACAACGCCAGGGTGGTCGCCCTCTCGATGCCGTACTTCGCCGAGATCGCCGCCATCCCGGACAGATCGTCGGTGAAGATCGGGCCATCGAACGGCGGTGCGTCGTAGCCGGTGCCCTCACGCAGCAGCGAAATCGCCTCCGGGCTGATGCTCGCCGGGGTGTCCGGGCCGGTCAGTCCCGGGACAATGAGGTGTCCCATCATCACACTGACACCGGGCATCGTGACCAGGGTCCGGTACGGCACCAGGTCGCTGGTCTGCAGTTCCGCCAGCGGCGGTGTGGCGACCGTGCCGGTGTGCGAATCCCCCGAACCGCTGCCGTGTCCGGGGAAATGCTTGAACACCGGCATGATGCCCGCGTCCTGCAGTCCCCGGGCGTACGCCTCGGCGTAGATGGTCACCGTCTCGGGATCATCGCTGAACGAGCGGTCCCCGATCACCTCGTTGTCCGACTCCGCACTGACATCGACGACCGGCGCGTAGTCGACCGTGATGCCCAGTTCACTCATCTGCTGCCCCTGCGACGTCGCCAGCTCGCGCACCTGCTCCGGGGTCATCGTCTGCGCCATCTCACGGGCCGAGGGTCCGTCGATGCCCAGCGACGACAACCGCGAGACCCGGCCACCCTCCTGGTCCACCGAGACCATCACCGGGAAGTCCGCAGCATCCTGCACCGCGCCCACGCCACCATCGGTGAGGATCGACAGGTCCGTCCAACTGCCGATGAAGATCCCACCGACCTGCTCACGCTGCACCACATCGAGCGCATCGGACGTACCGGTGACCCCCACCATGAGCAACTGGGCCAGCTTTTGCCGCAGCGACATCGCCTCCAACTCGGAGGCGCCACAGACCGCAGGCGTCACCATCGGCGTACCGGATGTCGCAGGTGGCGCGGCCGAGCTCGACGACGACTCCCCGCTGCTCAACAGCTCCTCGGGTTCATCTCCGTCACCACAGGCGGCCAGAACTGAGGCGAGGACGATCGTCAACGCGGCCATGGTGCGGCGGGGACGGTGTTTGGAGAACATAAAACGAGTCTTGCACGGCATCGTGGTGTGATGTCCATTACATTCGACGGGTATCCTCGACCTCGGAGGACCTTGTACAGGAGGCACACCATGTCCGGGCAGCAAACCACCGACAAACCGGGGCACACCGGACAAGACACCATCATGATCGCCTACGACGGCAGCGAGAACGCCGATCGGGCGATCGACTATGCCGGTCGGTTCCTGCAATCCCACACCGCTTTCGTGGTGACCGCATGGGAGTCGGGCGTGCACCAGAGCGCGCGGCTCTCGGCACTGTCGGGCGGTATGCAGCCGGTCCTGCATTCGGTGGTCGACCAGGGCATCGACGACGCACTGCACGACGAGGCGCGCGATCGGAACACCCAGGGCGTCCAGCGGGCCATCGCCGCGGGCCTCAACGCGCAGGGCCGTCTGGCCGAAGTCGACTCGACCGTATGGGCCGCACTGGTCGACGCCGCCGACACACTCGAGGTCGACATCCTGGTCACCGGCACCAGCGGGGCCTCCGGTCTGCGGGCACTACTGCACAGCAGCGTGTCCGAGCACGTCCTCAAGCACTGCCATCGTCCGGTCCTGGTGGTCCCCGCCGGATGCGACCGGCGGACCGAAGACCCACGCGCACTGCGTAGGTCGAAGGCCAGGATGGTAACTTCGCACCCATGATGAACAACCGCCTGATTGCGGGCGCTGTGGCCGGAGTTCTGGGCGTTGTATTCGCCATCGCCGCTGTCTTCCTGGGCGGCGTGCTCACGTCCGAGGATTCGCCGGCCACGGACGTGAACAGCTTCGACGCTGGAAGCGGCTTTGTCGAGGGAACTGTCGACTACGGCACCCGAGACAACGCCGGAGTCACAAACTGACCAAACGAGGACTGCTGCATGCAGCTCTCGTGGCGCTGTTCGCGTCGTTCCTCCAGTCCCCTGGCCTGATATCGGCCGACACCAAACTCGACCTGACCGGGGATCCACTCGGATTCCTCGGTCGGGCGGCGCATCTGTGGTCGTCGATCGCACCGCTCGGGCAGGTGCAGAACCAGGCCTACGGGTATTTCTTTCCCCACGGCGCGTTCTTTGCGCTCGGCGATCTGCTGTCGATACCCGCGTGGATCACCCAACGGCTGTGGTGGGCAGTCCTGCTGTGGGTCGGATTCGTGGGGTTCGTCCGTCTCGCGGACGCCCTCGGGGTCGGTTCACGGTGGTCCCGGATCTTCGCGGCCCTTGTCTTCGTCACCAGTCCCCGGGTCCTGACCACCCTCGGTTCGATCTCGTCCGAGACCCTGCCGATGATGCTGGCGCCCTGGGTCCTCGCCCCCGTGGTGATGGCACTCAATCATCAGGTGCCGACCAAAACCCCTCGCCGCCTGGCCTTCGAATCCGCCTGCGCACTCGCCCTGATGGGCGCGGTCAACGCGGTGGCAACCCTGGCCGCGGCGTCGGTGGCCATCATCTGGTGGCTGTTGCACACACCCCTGCGTGGCGGTGCCGCCCGCTGGTGGCGGTTCGGCGCCTGGTGGCTGCTCGGCGGTGTGATGGCCTGCCTGTGGTGGATCGTGCCGCTTCTCATCTTGTCGCAGGTCAGCCCCCCGTTCCTGGACTTCATCGAATCGTCGCGGGTGACCACCGAATGGGTGTCTCTGACCGAGGTTCTCCGGGGGACCAGCGCGTGGACGCCGTTCGTCTCCCCGGAACGCGTGGCCGGTGCGGGACTGGTCTCCCAACCCGCCGCGGTCGTGGCCACGGGCGTCCTGGCCGCGGCCGGGCTCACCGGATTGGCGATGCGGGCGATGCCCGCGCGGGGCCGCCTGACCGTCATCCTGATCGTCGGCCTGCTACTGATCTGCCTGGGCTACCCCGGCCAGCTGGGATCGCCCATCGGGGAATCGATTCGCGTCTTCCTCGACGGCACCGGCGCCCCACTGCGCAACGTCCACAAGTGGGAACCGCTGATCCGGATCCCGCTGGCCCTGGGCATCGCACACCTGCTGGCCCGGGTTCCCACCCCGCAAACCGTCGGTTGGCGGGGTATGCGGGTCGCGTTCGCGCACCCCGAACGGTCGAAGCCGGTGGCGGCCGCAGTCGTGGTGCTGGTCGCCCTCCTCGCCGCCGGTTCGATGGTCTGGACCCGATCACTCGTCGCGCCCGGCAGTTACAGCGCCATCCCGTCGTACTGGGAGGACACCGCCGACTGGCTCGACGACAACGGTGCGGATGAAAACCGTCGTGCGCTGGTGGTGCCCGGCTCTCCGTTCGCCAACCAGACCTGGGGCCTGACCCGCGACGAACCGCTGCAGGTCCTGGCCGACGAGCCGTGGGCTGTCCGCGACGCCATCCCGCTGACCCCGCCGGGCGCGATCCGGGCGATGGATTCGGTGCAACGGGCGATCGCCGCCGGCACGCCGATGCCCGGTCTGGCCGCGACCCTTGCCCAGCAGGGCATCTCCTACGTGGTGGTCCGCGCCGACCTCGATCCCACCACCTCCCGATCGGCCCGTCCGGTGCTGGCGCAGAATGCGATCGCCGGATCACCCGGGATGAGCCGGGTCGCCACATTCGGCCCCGAGGTGGGAGCCCCCACCATCGACGACGACATCGTGTCCGACAGCGGGTTGCGGCCGAAACTGCCCGCGATCCAGATCTTCCGGGTCGACTCGAGCGTCGCCTTCCCGGGAACCCGGCCCGCGACCGTCCCGCTGGACGCGATGCCACGTATCGCCGGTGGGCCCGAATCCCTGGCCCAGCTGCAGAACAACGCAGCGATCGCCGACGAGCCGCCGCTGGGACCGGTCGTCCTGCAGTCCGATGCCGACAAGGCCGGCCTGCCCGAGGTCCCGATGGTTGTCACCGACACACCCACCAACCGGGAGGTCGACTTCGGCCGCGTCGACGACCACAGTTCCGGCATCCGCACCCCCGACGATCCCCGGCTGACGCAGAACGCCGTGGCCGACTATCCGGTCGACGGCCAGCCCCTGGTACAGGGCGAATGGCTGCTCGACGGCCGGTCCGATCAATTGTCGGTCAGCGCATCCGGATCAGCCTCCGATGCCACGCAACTGGGCCAGAGTTCCCCGGGCTCTGCACCTTCGGCCGCCTTTGATCAGAACCCGAACACCAGCTGGGTCAGCCGCGGACTGGACTCCGCGGTCGGGCAGTGGCTGCAGCTCGATTTCGCCGAGCCCCGCGAGCGGCTCGCCCTCGACATCACCCTGGGAACAGCCCTGGGGCCCGGTGTCTCGACCCTGCTGATCACCACCGAGGCCGGCAGCACCGTCGCCTCCGGGGTCTCTCCCGGCACCGCAACCAGGGTCGTCCCGCCGAGCGGACCGACCCGATGGGTGCAGATCCGCGCCGTCGACACCGAGAACCACACAGCCGGAAATCAATTCGTGATCTCCGAGGTCGAGTTGCGGGATGCCGCGACCGACCGGGTCCTCCCGATCCGGCACCGGATCGTGCTCCCCGAACTGGTTGCCGGTCAGCAGGTCTCACAATGGGACCTCGGACCGGAACTACCCGGCCGCGCGGCCTGCGTCCCGGACGGCGACGTGACGCTCTGCTCGGATTCATTGAGCCTGCCCACCGAAGAGCCGGGCACCTTCGGCCGGGTGCTGTCGGTCCCGTCCCCCGTGACGGTCGAACCCTCGGTGACGGTCACCGCCAGACCGTCAGAAGCGTTGACCGCCTTGCTCTCCGACCCCACCGAGATCACCGCGTCCGGTGAATCGGCCATGATCGATCCCCGCGGCGGGCCGTCTGCCGCCGTCGACGGTGATCCGGGCACCAGCTGGATCGCCCGCGCCGGCGAGAGCGGCGACGCCGACCCCACACTCCGGCTGCAATTGCCGACACCACAGGTCGTGGACGGCCTGAAGATCACCGTCCCGTCCCGGCAGTTCCCCGCCGATCCCCTGCTGGTCGGCGTCGATCTCGGAAACGGCCGACAGGTTCGGGAAGTCGGCGACGACGGCGTCATCGCACTCGATCCACACGAGACCTCCGCGATCACCATCGTGATCCTTCAGGAGCGGGAGATCCTCGACGCGAACAGCCTCGGGTTCGCCGACCTGGCCCCGACCGGCATCGCCGAGGTCGAGGTGCTGGGCGCCGACCTGCCCCCGGCCGACCCGGACCGGCCGATCGAGGTGAACTGCTTCGCGGGCCCCGGACTCACCATCGCCGGGACCGCCGCGCGCTTCTCCCTGAAGACGACCGCAGCGGCACTGCGGTCGGGCGCACCGATCCGGGCCACGCTCTGTGGCACCACGGCTCTTGAACTCCCGGCCGGTGAACAGGAACTCGCGGTCAACCCCGGCGAGGCGTTCTCGGTCTCGGCGGTGACACTGACCGCCGCCGGGGCGCAGATCCCGCGCGCCGTCCCGGACCCGACCACGGTCACCCGCTGGGACGCGACCGATCGCCGGGTCGAGGTGGCCGCCGCATCCGAGGAGCGGGTTCTGATCGTTCCCGAGAGCGCGAACCCCGGCTGGGAGGCCCTGGCCGGTGACAGCACGCTCGAATCATTGACCGTCAACGGCTGGCAGCAGGGCTGGATCGTCCCGGCCGGGTACGTGGGCGCCATCTCGCTGACGTTCCCGCTCGACCAGCCATATCGGTGGTCCATCGGGATCGGTCTGGCGCTCGTCGCACTGCTGTTCGTCGCCACACTGCTGCCGACCCGCCGCTCACCGGCGCCGATCACCCCGGTGGCACAGCCGATCCGGGCCGGCATCGTCGCTCCGCTGATGTTGGCGGGCGCCGTCTACCTGCTGACCGGGGCGGTCGGACTGGTCGTCTCGGCGGTTGTCGCCGGCACGGTCACCGTCACGGCAGTGCTCGCCCGCCGTGGCCGACGCCGGAACTTCGGCGCGGGGATCGTCGCAATCATGATGCTGCTGGCGACCTTTGGGCTGGCTTCGGGCCCATGGCGTTCGTCGCTGGGCTACACCGGCTGGGACTGGTGGGTTCAGTTACCGGCTCTGCTGGCGGTCGTACTCCTCGCGTGGCTGGCGATCGATGTGCCGCGGTGGCTGATCCGCCTGCGGTACCGGTTTCGGCGATAGCCTCTCGCGCCCGGCTTCGCCCGCTGCCGCGCGAGCCTCGCGCTCGCGCAACCACTGCCGGGTCGGCTCCTCGATCCACGCATAGCCGGCCGCCGACACCCCGATGGTCAACAGCAGGGTCAGCGTGAACACCACGAACATCGACCCCGAGAACGGGACGATCCCGCCCAGGGGAAAGACCCAGGCAAGCACCACCAGATGCCAGATGAAGATGGAGTACGACCATCGGCCCAGCGCCTGCATCGGCGCCGAGTCCAGGAATCGGTGGCTCCGGCCGGGAACCAGTGTCAGCGGGGCGATCAGGGCGAAACCGATGATCACGCCCAACACCATCTTGACCGCGAACTGCCACGGCTCGAGCGGGGCCAGTCCGGTCGGTCCGGCGAGTTCGGTGCACGAGAGCGCAAAGGCCACCACCGCCACACCGGCCATCAACCACTGCCGGCTCCCCAGGCGCACGAACCATCCGCGAATGCCGACCGCACTCGTTGTTCCCAGTTCGGCCAGCACCAGACCGCACAGGAACCACGGCAGGTGGCCGGGCAGCCAGTTCTTGGCCTCGACCCCGGCTGCCAACGGCAGCGTATCGGCCACCCAGGCCCAGCCCAGGCTGATGATCCCGGTCCCGACCAGCACCGGGATCCGCCACCGTGCCGCACTCCCGCGCAGACGCACCATCAACCAGGCGATCAACGGCAGCGCCAGGTAGAAACTGACCTCCACCGACAGGCTCCACATCTGGGTCAGCCCGGCGGTCAACGTCAACGGCACATAGACCTGGGTCAACGTCAGGTTCGCGATCCAGACGGTGAAACTCGCCGGTCGCGCATCCGGGAGCAGACACAGGACCACCACCACGACCACCACGTAGGCGGGCCAGATCCGGACCACCCGGTGCCGCAGATATCGCCAGGTCGAGGCCACCTTCCGGCGCGGGTCCCTGGCGGCTTCGGCATGCGGACGCCACAGGAGATAGCCGGAGAGCGCGAAGAACAGGGCCACCGCCATATCGAACCGGCCCCAGACCGCTCCCAATATGCTTCCATCCACCGAGCCGGTCTGGAAAGCGACGTGCGTGACAATGACACCGACGGCGGCGACCGCACGCATGCCTTCGAGTGCTCGGTTGAAACCGGCGACCGGCCGCTGAGAGCTCATGATGTGCCCAAAGTACCCGGCGCGCCGGGTGCCGGCGGCTTCAAGGCACTGAAGGCCGGGGCTGTGACTGTTAGTCTCGCTGTGCTGCAAGCCTTGCCGCCCAACCCTCGAAGGAGAACCGCCGGATGGCACCTACGCCACGGATGTCTGCAAAGGACCTCGCAGGTCCGGTCGCGATCTTCTTCGGAACGTTGTTGCTGGTGGCGGCCATCGCGCTGCCGCTCTATTTCGTCGACACGCTCAAGAAGACCCCGATGGACCTCGACATCACCAGCGTCGCGACGAGCCAGCCGCAGCCGACGGTGTCCGGAAGTGCCTCCCAGCCGGCCAAGATCTTCAACAGCTGTTCGGTCGACGAGGCCCGCGCGGAGGTCTCCGACGCCCGTCTCACGCAGCAGCAGCGGGTCATCGTGGTGGACCCGGCCGACAGCAACATCGTCACCTTCCAGGCCGGCAACTCGACCAGGATCGACTCGTACACCAGCGGCGATGAGACGATCACCCCGTCGGCGACCGGTGGGCAGGACGGCTGCATGTCCTCACTGCTGACCGCCACGCGCGACCTCGTCACCACCAACCGAGAGACTGCCGAACCCGCGATCTCCGGCGGCGGACAGTCCGAGGTCAAGGTCGACGCCAGCGACAACAGCGTCAGCCTCCCCGACCGCACCGGCCTGCAGTACCGCTTTCCGTTCGGTGTCGAGAAGAGCGACAAGTACCAGTACTTCGACCTGACGACCCGGACCACCAATCCGCTGACGTACGTCGACGACAAGACCGAGATCCACGGCGTGAAGGCCTACCACTTCACCCAAGAGGTTCCGGAGGTCGACCTGAGCACACTCGTCGATGCCAACGATCAGCAGTTGCCGAACACCTCCCTCGATCAGACGGCAGGCTGGTACGGCGGATTCCCCGACTACCGCAACAGCGACAAATTGCCGGCCTCGCTGGTGCAGACCAGCACCCGCGACCTCTACGTCGATCCGGCCAGCGGAACGATTCTCAATGAGCGGCAACACATTCGGCAGGACTACAAGCTGAACGTGAGCGATGATTCACCGAAGGAGATGATCGACTACCGCCTCACCGCGCTGGACGTCGTGTTCTCGTACGACCAGACCACGCAAGAGGAATTGGCTTCGGACGCAAAGAGTCTGAGCGATCCGATCACGCTGTGGGGTCGCTGGATTCCGATCGTCTTCGGCATCGTCGGCGTTGTCCTGCTCGCGCTGGGTATCTGGCTGCTGTTCCGTTCCGGTGGCGACCCGAAGCCGGCTGTGGCTGCCGACGGACCCGCCGATCCGGATCAGCGGCACCCCGAGGATTCCACCCACCCGGGATCCACCCATCCGGAACAGCAGTACGGGCAGCAACCCTACGATCCGGATCAGACCCGGCAGATCCCGATCATCCGGGACGAGGGTGACGGATTCACCGACTGGTCGCCGCCCCGCCGCTCCTGATCGTCAGTTGACCAACGGGGACAACGCTTTTCCGGCAAGGGTGATCATCCCCGGGACATGGCCGTTGGAGATCATGTTGATGGTGATGCCGTCGATGCCGACGTCGAGGACCCGGGTCTTGAGCTGCACCGCGACCTCCTCGGGTGAGCCGACAAAGAACCGATCCGTGGCCGCAGCCCATTCATCGGCCCCGATCACGTCGCTGTCGAGTCCGCGGACTTTCATCATGTCGACGAGGGTCTCACGCGCCTTGTCACCGTCCGGATCGAGGATCACGGTCGCCAGAAAGCTCGTCTTGAGCGTGCTGCGATCCCGGCCGACCTCCTCGCACCGTTTCGCCAGTGCCTCGAGTTTGCGCGGCAGTTCACTGACGGAGGCGATGATGTTGAGGTGCTGGGCATAGCGCGCCGCGAGCCCGAACGTCTTCTTCTCGCCACCACCGCCGAGCATGATCGGCAGGTCGGTACGCAGTTGGGGATGGTTGCGGGTGCCGTGGGCCTGGTACCACTTGCCGTCGAGTTCGGGCTTGTTGCCGCGCAACATCGGCTCGATGATCTGCAGGGCCTCTTCGAGGCGTTCGAACCGCTCGGTGAATGTACCGAACTCGTAACCCATTTCGTAGTGCTCGAGTTCGTACCAGCCGGCACCGATTCCGAGGATCGCGCGTCCGCCGCTGATCACGTCGAGCGTGGTGATGGTCTTGGCCAGCATCGCCGGATTGCGATAGGTGTTGCCGGTGACCAGGGTCGACAGATTGATCGTCGACGTCGCGGTCGCCAGGGCACCCAGCGTGGTGTACGCCTCGAGCATCGGTTCGTCCGGATCACCGATACCCGGCAATTGGTAGAAATGGTCCATCACCAAAACCGTGTCGAATCCCGCTTTTTCGGCTTCCTGGGCCTGCGCGATGACCGTCGGGAAGAGTTCTGCGACGCCACCGGGATAGGTGAAATTGGGAATCTGATAACCGAGTCGGATGCTCATGCATCCACAGTACGACTGTTGCCCATCCGGCGATGTGTTGTCAGCGCAGCAAAAGTCAGGCCGGTCCCGATCACCGCACAGGTCGCGGCGGTCACCGCCAGCGTCGTGATGCTGTGTGCCCAAACCACGATCACCACGATCTCCACCACCAGGACCACCCAACTCAGTGCGGCCACCAGGGTGCGGTCGGCGGCGATCGCGGCGAGCAGGCCCACCTGCAGAATCGACAGGGCACTGCCGGTGAGTGCGAACACCCACAGGATCGGGACCACCGGACGGTACTCGTCGCCGACGAGTACCGGGACCAGCGGCGCGCAGATGGCGGCGCCGGCCACCACCACCGCACCGATCCCGGCCAGCCAGATGACCGCGGTCTTCAACGCCTCACGCGACTGCGCGGCGTCGGCGAACTGCGGGAACAGCACCACCCCGATCGCCTGCGGCAACCAGAAGGCGGCCTTGGTCGCGATGGTCCCGAAGGCGTAGACGCCGGCGTCCTGTTCACCGAGCACCGGCCGGGACAGCAGCAGGTCGGCGGACGACAGTGCGATGAGTACCAGCTGGACCTGGGAGGCCCGGAGCACCATGGACAGCGCCAGTGCCTGCGCGGACCCGCCCTGTGCGGCCGGGACCGTGGTCGTCCGCGTCACCGCGACCCAGACACCCGCGGCGGCGAGCGCGGCACCACCGGCGGTTGCGGTCAGCGCACCGGCGGCACCACCGCCGGCCGCGAGGATGACGATGCCCGGCACGGTCCGCAGGATCCCGACCGCGGCCAGCACCCACGACAGGATCGAGAAGTGTTGCCGCCCTTGCAGAATTCCTTGTCCCGCGGCGATCAGGACCAGCAGCGGGGCGGTGGCGAACGCCGCGATCGTGGCGGCGGTACCGGTATCGGCGATCGCCATCATCACCGGGACCGCAATCACCGCGGCGATCAGCACCGCGACCGTGGTGCGCAACGTGATCGAGATCAGATCGGCAGTTGCCCGGCCCCGCACCACTTCCCGGGCGATCACCACCTGCAGGGCCAGCGCCGGGACCCCGAGGATCAGCATCGACTGGAGCAGGACGGCGAACTCGCCGTAGTCACTCTCGGTCAGCCAGCGGGCGGCGGGCAGGTGGATCAGGTATCCGCAGATGTTGGCGACCATCGTGCCGACCGCAACACCCCCGACACCCGCCATCCGATTCGCCATGGCGTTCAGTGTCTCAGGGCCCGTCGTCAGAGGAATTCGCGCCACCTGCCTGCACACGCGCCGGTTGCAACGGGCGCGAACGCACGTAAGTGGCGCGAATTTGTGGTGGAGCCGTGGTCTGCAGACGAGCCCGCTGAGCGACCCAGACGAGCAGGCTCAGGATGAGTCCGACGAGATAGATCCAGGCGTCGAGTCGCTCGCCGAGCAACAGGGCCGACCACACGATCGTCAGGAGGGGCTGGATCTGCTGGAGCTGGCCGATCCGGGCGATGCCGCCGCGGGCCAGACCGCCGTACCAGGCGAAGAATCCCAGGAACTGCGAGATCACGGTGAGGTAGACCATCCCGGCGACCACGGAGGCGGTCAGCGACACCGTCCCGAACAGCATCCCGACGATCGCGGCCGGGATCGACAGCGGCAGCAACAACACCAGCGACCACGAGATGCTCTGGGCCCCGCCGATCCGCTTGGCGACCGAACCACCGCAGGCGTAACCGAATCCGCCGCTGATCGTGGCCAGCACCATCCACAGGTGGCCCCAATCCAGCGAGAAGCCCCCGAGACCCTCCGGACTGGTGGCGAGCAGGTACGCGGTCAGGACGACAACACCGGCGCCGGTCGCCATCCAGAACACCGGCGGCAGGCGCTCACGGCCCACCAGCGCGGCAAACGTCGCGGTCAATGCGGGCAAGAGCCCGTTGATGACCGCGGTGGTGGCCGAATCGATGCGTTCGAGCGCCAATGACGAGAAGAGCGGAAACCCCACCACCACACCCATTCCGGAGCACACCAGCAACACCACATCGTGGCGTCCGGGCATCGACGGACGCCGCATCAAGAGGTAGACCAGGGCCAGCAGGCCGGCGAAGGCCGCCCGCAGGGCGGTCACGGTGTAGGCATCGATTCCGGCGACCGCGAGTTTGTTCATCGGCAACGAGAAGCTGAAGGCCAGGATGCCGAGTCCGCCGAGCAGGACTCCCGCCGGGAGGATCCGGGGCCGGCCGGCGTTATCCGCTATCGCCATTCCGGGCGAACCGTTATCATCTGTGTTCATGTTGAACGATAGCGGAGTATCGGTTCTCCGCGAAAGTCTTCGGGGCATCATCGCCGAAAGCCGCCCCGGCACGCGACTCCCATCCGTCCGCGTGCTCCAGGAACAGCACCGGGTGTCACCGAACTCGGTACACCGCGTCCTGAGAGAACTCGCCGCCCTGGGCCTGGTCGACGTCCGTCCCGGCGCCGGTTCCTTCGTCGCGGCCGCACCCCCGCCGCATACCCCTGCCGACACCTCCTGGCAGGAACCGATACTCGGCAGCCGGGTACCCCCGGAACTCACGAGGACACTCGACCTGTGGCGGTCCCGGGATCGGATGTCATCCGCCTCAAGGGCGGCTACCTCGACGACGAACTGATCCCCCGCGCAGCGCTCGACGCCGCGATGACCCGCGCGATCAAACGCATCCCGAGTTGGGGCCGTTATCCGGTCGAGGGCAGCGACGAGCTACGCCGTTGGTTCGCCTCCGAGATCGACGGCGTCCACGCCTCCGAGGTGATCGTGACCGCAGGCGGTCAGAGCGCACTGTCGGTCGCGATCCGGGCCCTGGTCCGTCCCGGAGATCCCATCATCGTCGAAAGCCCCACGTACACCGGCATCATCGCCGTCGCGCGCAACCACGGGGCGGACGTCATCCCGGTACCCACCGACTCCGACGGCATCCGAACCGACCTGCTCGCCGACGCCATCGAACGCACCGGTAGCCGCCTGGTGGTGCTGCAACCGGTCTTCGCCAATCCAGGCGGCGCCACCCTCTCGAGCAGCCGTCGCCGCGAGGTGTTGTCGCTGGCGCAGCAGCACTCGCTGTTCGTGATCGAGGACGAATACGCCCGCTACCTCGGTATCGACCGGGAGCCACCGGCTCCGTTGATCAGCGGCGACCCGAATGGTCATGTGGTACATATCCGTTCCCTGACCAAACCGGTGGGGCCGGGCATCCGCGTGGCGGCGCTCTACGCCAGGGGCCCGGCACTGGCGCGACTCCGGGCCGCCAAGACGCTCGACGACTTCTATGTGTCGGGGCCGATCCAGGAGACCGCGGTGGAGTTCTTGCGGTCACCGGCCTGGCCCCGCCACAACCAGATGGTCCGGCGGGCACTGGGGCAGCGCCGAGATGCCCTGGTGGGGGCGCTGACCCGGCTGATCCCGCAGATCTCCGTAACCGCGGTGCCACACGGCGGGATGCACCTGCTGGTGCGGCTGCCGGACGGTGTCGACGACCGTGATGTCACCGCCGCCGCACACGCCGAAGGTGTCCTGGTCGGAGAGGGCCACCCCTGGTTTCCCGGCGGTTTCGATCACTCGCATCTGCGCCTGACCTACGGCGAGACACCGGTTCCGATGATCGGGGAAGCGGTGGCCCGTCTGGCCCGGGTCCTGAACCCTTCCGAGTCCGGAGTCACCGGATCCGGCGCCCACACATCAGTCCGTTAGGGTCCGTTCATGACCCGCGGGCACTGGATCACGCTGTGGCTGACCAGCGCCACCCTCTCACTGGTGATCACCGCGCCGCTGCTGGGTTCCGGTCACCTGTTGATCGCGGACATGGTCAGCACGCCCCGATCGCATCTCACCGATTCGACGATCGGCCTGGGAGTCGGCGCCCCACGCGCAGTCCCGCAGGATTGGTTCATCGCGCTGGCCTCGCAGGTGGTCGACGGCGGGCTCGTCGTGAAGGTGCTCACGACGCTGGCGCTGGTTCTGGCCGGGGCCGGTTACGGTCGCCTGGTCCGGGTGGCGCTACCCGGGGTCGGCCTACCGGGCATGCTGGTCGGTACCACGATCGCCATCTGGAATCCCTATGTCGCAGAACGTCTTCTGCAGGGACACTGGAGTCTGCTGTTCGGTTACGCCGCAGTCGCCTGGATCTTCTTGTGCGCGAACCGGGTTCGCCGACACCCAGATTTCACCGGCTGGTCGATGCTGGCGGCCACCCTGGCCGTGGCCGGCCTGACGCCCACCGGCTCGATGCTCGCCCTGTTCACCCTGATCGCCGCGCTGGTGGTCCCGTCCGCGATCGGCGATCCGGGCCGGGTCGCCGTGCGGACCGGGGCGGTGACCGCGGCGCTGTGGGTGTGTTCGGCACTCCCCTGGATCATCGCCTCGCTGCTGGGATCCGGCACTGCCACAGCCGATCCGGCCTCCGTGTCGGTCTTCGCCGCCCGCGCCGAGCCCGGCCTGGGCACGGTCGGTTCGGTGCTCGGGCTCGGCGGTATCTGGAATGCCGGCGCCGTCCCGGCCAGCCGAACCTCCGGCTGGGCCGCGGTCGCGACGGTATTGCTGCTGATCGTCGTCGCCGCGGCGCTGCCTGCGCTCTGTCGCCGCCGGCGCAATCCGCTGGTGTCCGGGGCCGCGGCCCTCGCCGTGGTGACGATGGTGCTCGTCCTCGCAGCGGCCACCGCTCCGGGCATCGCGGTCCTCGAGTGGGCGGTGGACACCATCCCCGGTGCAGGTCTGCTGCGTGACACCCAGAAGTGGACCGCACTGGCCGTCCCCCTGTATGCGCTCGCCGCCGCCGCAGCGGTGCAGACGTGCGGGCGATGGGTGCCACGGGCGTTCGCGGCCACGGTGGCAGCGGTTCTCATCATCGCGCCACTGCCCGACCTCGCGTGGGGTGTCGGCGGCAAGCTCACCGTCAGTACCTATCCGGCCGACTGGCAGCAGGTCGCCGACCTCATTCCGGCCGACGAGGGCGACGTCCTGCTGCTACCGACCGGGATGAACCGGCGCTACGAGTTCACCGGTCACGTCTCGCTCGACCCGGCGCCCCGGCTGCTGCGCGCCGACGTGCTGCAGACCGGAGAACTCCTGGTCGGCGGCACAGTTGTCGATCGCACCGATTCACGGGCCACCGCCGCGGAATCGGCTCTGCTCTCGGGTGCCTCTCCGGAGGTCCTCGCAGATCTCGGTGTCGGGTGGATCCTCGTCGAGGGCCGGCTCCCCGCCGAGGCACCGGCCCAGCGGACGCTGGCCGGGACCACCCAGGTTTTCGACGGTCCCGACCTGCGCGTCCACCGGATCCCCGATCCTCGGACGTTCTCCGCTTCCGCCATCGACCGGGCACTGGTCTGGAGTGCGCACCTGTTGTGGATTGTGCTGATCGCCAATGGGTTTGTGGTGATTGTGCTGCAATGGGCGCACCGATCAAGCCGCCGGAAGAAGGTCAGCCAGTGAACGACATCGAAGCCATCAAACAGGTCAAGTACCGCTACTTGCGGGCCCTGGACACCAAGGCGTGGGACGACTTCGAAGACACACTCACCACCGATGTCACCGGCGAATACGGTGAAAGCCTGTCGTTTCGCGACCGCACCACCCTGGTCGACTTCATGCGTTCGTCGGTGGGCCCGGCGGTGATCACCGAACATCGCGCCGATCATCCGGAGATCACCGTGGACGGCGACGAGGCAACCGGTCAGTGGTACCTGCAGGACCGGGTGATCGTGACCGACTTCAAGTTCATGCTGTTCGGCGCGGCCTTCTACAGCGATCGCTACCGTCGGACCCCGCAGGGCTGGAAGATCTGCGCCACCGGCTACCAGCGCACCTACGAGGCGACGCTCTCGCTCGACGACGTGCCGAGTTTCACCTGCAAACCCGGAGCGGCACTCAACCTTTGACGAGTCCGGAGATCGGCTTGCCGGCCACTGCCGCGGCGAGCACCTGGGTGACGCCGGTCGCGGCTGCCGCCCACGAATAGCCACCGGCACGCTCGCGCGCCTTGTTGCCCAGATCCTGGCGCCATGCCGGTTCGTCGAGCAATTGCGCTGTCACAGTGCCGAGTTCGTCGATGTTGTCGACCAGCACGCCGGTCACCCCATCGACCACCGAATCGGTCAGACCACGCGACGACCGATAGCCGACGGTCGGGACGCCGTACCCCGCGGCCTCGATCACCGCCAGCCCCCAGCCCTCGGTACGCGAGGGCATCAGGTGTACCGCGGCACCGGCCAGGAGCTGATGCTTGCGCTCCTCGCTGACGTGCCCGTGGAACACCACACGCTCATCGATCCCGAGGTCAGACGCCTTGGCCCGCAACTCTTCCGACCACCATCCGTCGCCGATCACATCGAGCATCACGTCGGGACGGGTCACCGAGATCCGGGCCGTCACCTCGAGTGCGTGTTCGATCTGCTTGTGCGGCACCAACCGGGACAGCACACAGAGCCGAGGCGAGTCGGACTCGATCGGCACATCAGGTACGGCAACCGGCGACGGATCGGTCCCGGCGCGAACCACGGCCACCCGCTCGCCGTCCACACCCATCGAGACCAGATCCTCCGCCGAGGGAAGGGAGACGGTCAGGTACTGCGCGTCGCGATGTACCCGCGGCGACAACCACGACTCGATGAACCAGCCGACCTTGCCCATCAGCGCACCGGCCACCGGCCATTGCCGTTTGTGGCAGTGATGCACCAGCACCACCACCGGCGCCGGACTCACCCAGCGCGCAAAGAACGGGATCCCGTTCTGGGTGTCGATCACCACGTCGGGGTTGATCCCGGCCAGCGACCCGCGGCCGATACGGGCGGCCAGGATCGCGGCCATCGCCCGTGGGTACACACTCAGGCGTCCACCACCCCGGGACACCGTCATCCCGGCCCGCGACTCGGTGGCCGGAGCACCCGGGTATCCCGCGGTCCGGAATGTCACCTTCACCCCGCGACCGGCCAGTTCGGCGCCGACCCGTTCGAGGTAGCGCTCACTGCCGCCACCCTGCGGATGGTCACTGTCGCGCCAACACAGCAACAGCACCTCACGCAGAGGTGCCTTCGGTGGGGTGGCGTCGACGGGTTTCACTTCCAGACAGGGTAGCGGCCGCGGCCGCGGACCTGCACCACCCGTATCCTTTGGCCCGTGAACGCTGCCACTTCCCGAGCGCAAAAGCGGGCAACGTTGCCGCGGTCGGCTGCTCTGCTGAACCATTTCCGGTACGAACAGCCTGATCCGGACCGGTTCTACGGGGCACTGGCCGACGACTCCGTCGAACTCATCGAGGCCTTGCACCAAGACGTCAACCACACCGGACTCGAAGGATTGACCGTCCTCGACGTGGGCGGCGGCCCGGGTTACTTCGCCGAGGTGTTCCGATCACGCGGCGCCGATTACGTCTCCGTCGAACCGGACGCCACCGAGATGCACGCGGCCGGACTCCCCCAACGCGCCAGTGTCCGGGGCTCGGGCATGGCGCTGCCGATCTTCTCGGGCAGCGTCGACATCTGCTACTCGTCGAACGTGGCCGAACACGTGCGGGATCCGTGGACGATGGCCGAAGAGATGTTGCGGGTCACCAAACCCGGCGGACTGGTGTTGCTGAGCTACACCCTCTGGTACGGCCCGTTCGGCGGCCACGAGATGGGTCTGACCCATTACTTCGGTGGTGCCCGGGCCGCTCGCCGGTACACCCGCAAACACGGTCATCCCCCGAAGAACCTCTATGGCACATCCCTGTTCAAGGTGACCGCGGCGGACGGTCTGCGCTGGGCCCGTTCGGTCCCGGCCGAACAGGCCACGCTCCTCGCCGCATTCCCGCGCTATCTGCCCGGCCGGATGTGGTGGATCATGCGGGTGCCGCTGGTGCGAGAACTCCTGGGCAGCAACCTGGTCCTGATGTTCCGCAAGAACTGACCGGCGACCTCGCGTCGAAAATGCACCAAACCCCTGCACCGGGACACGGCACAGGGGCTTGGGCACAGCGGATCGGTGACGACCCGCTGTCGGGATGGCTATTCGGCGATCGCCTCCAGCGGTTTGGTCTTGGCCGCGCGCGACGCCGGCCACAACGCGGCGGCCACACCCACAAAGGCCGCCCCGACGAGGGTGACGATGATCAGACCCGTCGGCAGGACGGGATCTCCCAGACCCCAGTACCGCAGGGTCCGCACCAGCGCCCAACCGAACGCGACACCGAGCACGACGCCCAGGACCGCACCGAAGATCGCGATGAGCAACGATTCGACGTAGATGGTCCGGCGCACCTGCCACCTGGCCATGCCGATCGCCCGCAACATACCGATCTCTCGTTTGCGTTCGATCACCGACAGCGCCAGCGTGTTCACGATGCCGAGCACCGCGATCACCAGCGCGAGTCCGAGCATCGCGTACAGCACACTGAGCATCTGATCGATCTGCGACGACTGCTCGCCCTTGAACTCCGACGGCGTCTGGACCTTCACCGTCAGATAGTCGGCGGTGACGTCCTCGATCCGTTCGCTGATCTGATCGACATCGGCACCCGGAGCGGTCTTGACCGCCGCGAACACGTCCGTCCGCAACGGTTCCGGGATCAGCCGCTCATAGGCGTCGGTGCCCATCGCCCACGGATCGACCAGCGGGTTGTCCTCGAAGATGCCGGTCACTGTCACCGGGACAACAGTTCCGTCATAGTTGCTGAACTCGACGACGTCGCCGACCTTGAAACCGTTCTCCTTGGCCACCCGCTCGCTGAAGATGATGCCGTCCGGCTCGATCGTCGTCGGACCGTCGACCATCTTGTAGGGGGTCACGGAGTACATGTCGCCGTTCGGCGAGAAACCGAAGACCGATTCACCGTCGGCCTCGGCCTGGACCGCACCGAACGACACCACGGATTCGACACCGTCGATGTCCCCGATGGCCTCACTCACCAAGGGCGAGAACCCACTTCCCTGTGAACCCGAGACGATCAGGTTCGCGTTCAACCCGGTGTCGATCGCGTCGTCGATCGTGCCCTTGAAGGTCGATCCGAGCGTGCCGATGACCGCGACCAGCATCAGTCCCAGCGTCAACGCGAAAGCTGTTGCAGCCGTACGCCTCGGGTTACGGACGGCGTTGGTCCGGGCCAGCTGCCCGATCTTGCCGAACGGTCGGGCCAGCACCGCACCGAGTGCCCGGACCGCCGGCCGGGACAGCGCCGGGGAGGCGAAGACCACCGCGAAGATCATCACCAGCGCACCGAGGCCGACCGTGGCGGCCGCATTGCCGCCTTCCCCGGACGCACCGATTGCCAGCAACACAATTGCGATGACACCCAACACGATTCCGATGATGGTCCGGACCTTGAGAGAGGCCTGACCGTCGGTCGCACTCTCCCGCATCGCCTCGACCGGCGACACCTTGGAGGCCCGGCGGGCAGGCGCATACGCACTGATCATCGTCACACCGATACCCACCACCAGGCAGGCGATGATCGACGACGGGCCGACCTGCAGCGACGTACTGGGCAGACCGGTTGATGCCGTCAGCGCCCGCAGCAACGCCGCGATACCGATACCGGCGGCCAACCCGACCAGCGCGCCGATCAATCCGACGACGAACGCCTCGAGCAACACCGAGCGGGTGACCTGTTTTCGGCTCGCGCCGATCGCCCGCAGCAGAGCCAACTCTCGCACCCGCTGGGCGACGATCATCGAGAAGGTGTTGTAGATGATGAACGTTCCCACGATCAGACCGATGGCGGCGAACGCCAGCAGGATGTAGTTGAAGACATCGAGGAACTGGTTGACGTTGTCTTTCTCGTCCTGCCGGACCTGGTCGCCGGTACGCAGCTTGTAGTCGTCGCCGAGCAGGCCGGCCACCCGCGACTTGAGCTCGTCAGCGCTGACCCCGGCCACTGCCTGCAGATCGATCGTCTGCGAGTGCGAACCATCGGTGAACAAGTCCCGCGCCGTCGACTCGAGGAACTGCACGTTCGTGAAACCACTTGTCGCCCCGGGAATATCGAGGATTCCGACGATCGTGACCTCCACCGGCGCATCGCTGCCCCGGCTGGTCGCGACCTTGGTGGTCGAACCCACCTGCAGGTCGGCGTCCTCGGCGGACGACTTGTTGAGGGCCACCTCGTTCGGCGCCTCGGGTGCGCGACCTTCGATGAGGTCGCTCTCGACATCCGACAACCGCTGCTCCGGCGGTACGAAGGTGCTGCCGACACTCGGCGCACCCCCGGTCTGCAACGCCTTACCGTCTTTCTTGGCGATGGTTGCCGGTCCGGAATATGTCGGCAGGATCTTGGCGATACCGAGTTCGGACTTGTTGTCCTGCAACTGGGTCAGCACCGAATCCGGCACGCCGGACGAGTTGGAATCCTTGGGCGAGACCTGGGTGTCCACCCCGAGCGCGGCCTTGTCGAAGATCCCGTCGAAGGCAGAGGAGATCGTCGCGGTGAAGACCATCGAGCCGGCCACGAACGCCGTGCCCAGCACGACCGACAACACTGTCAGGACGAGCCGGAGTTTATGTGCCGCAAGGTTTCTCAGCGACACCTTTCGCATGGTGTTCGAGGCCATCACAGCTCCCGGGGAGCTTTGGCGAAGCCTCCGGTCGACGGGGTCTCGTCGAGGTTCTTCATGTATTCGAAGATCTCGTCGGCGTCGGGGTTCCGGAGTTCCTGGACGATCTGACCGTCGGCGAGGAAGATCACGCGATCGGCGTAGCTGGCCGCCCGCGGATCGTGGGTCACGATCACCACGGTCTGGCCGAACTCACTGACCGAGGCCCGCAGAATGCTGAGCACCTCGCCCGAGGAACGGGAGTCGAGGTTGCCGGTCGGCTCGTCACCGAAGATGATCTCCGGTCGGCCGACCAGCGCGCGCGCACAGGCGACCCGCTGCTGCTGTCCACCGGACAGTTCGCTGGGACGATGGTCGAGGCGATCGCCGATGCCGAGACGGCCGATGACGGTGTCGAACCACTCCTGGTCGGGCTTGCGGCCGGCGATGTCGATCGGCAGCGTGATGTTCTCACGTGCGGTCAGGGTCGGCACCAGGTTGAACGACTGGAACACGAAACCGATCCGGTCGCGGCGCAGCATCGTCATCTGTTTGTCGGACAGACCGGACAGGTCGGTGTCGCCGATGCTCACCGAGCCGCTGCTCGCGGTGTCGAGGCCGGCCAGACAATGCATGAGCGTCGACTTGCCGGAACCCGACGGGCCCATGATCGCGGTGAACTCACCGCGGACGAAGTCCACGGAGACACCTGCGAGCGCGACCACCTGCGTGTCGCCGCTGCCGTACACCTTCCTCAAATCGGTCGCGCGGGCTGCAACTGCGGTCGGTGGGGCAGTCATGTTCTGGCCTTTCTCGATGTCGGGTCAGTGATGGACGAACTCTGGCGTCGCCGATTCGCGATGAGCGGATACAGCGAAAGATGCCGGCCTGTCGGGCAGTACAAATAGTGACTGCCCGGGCGCCCCCGAATCATCGGGGACCACCCTGATCTTTCCCCCCACATCCTCCGCCGGCCGCGTTCGCCACCGATCTGGGTTCGTCCTGACAAGTAGGGATGAACCCGATCATCACACGCAACCGATTAACGATCCACCTCAATAATGCACAAGCACCCACAGGCGGTGCCTGTAGGTGCTTGTGTGAATGCAATGCGGTCTGAGGAGACCCCGGACTACTCGGCGCCCAATCGCTGCTTGAGCGCGTCGAACTCGTCCTGCAGACCGGTGGGCAGCTTTTCGCCGACGAAGTTGAACCACTCCTCGATCGACGGGATCTCGCCGAGCCATTCGTCGTTGTCGACCGCGAGGGCCTCGGCGACGTCTGCCGCGGACACATCGAGTCCGTCGAGGTCGAGCGACTCGGGGGTGGCCACGATCCCGATCGGGGTCTCGACACCGCCGGCCTTGCCCTCGATGCGTTCGACGATCCACTTCAGCACGCGGCTGTTCTCACCGAATCCTGGCCACAGGAAGCGCTTGTCGTCGCCGCGACGGAACCAGTTGACGTAGAAGACCTTCGGCAGCTTGGACTCATCGGCGTTCTTGCCGAGGTCGATCCAGTGGTTCAGGTAGTCGCCCACGTTGTAGCCGAGGAACGGCAGCATGGCCATCGGATCGCGGCGGATGGCACCGACGGTGCCCTCGGCGGCTGCGGTCTGCTCGGAGCCGACCGTGGCACCCATGAAGACACCGTGCTGCCAGTTGCGGGCCTCGGTGACCAGTGGGACCGTGGTCTTGCGACGGCCGCCGAACAGGATGGCCGAGATCGGCACACCCTGCGGGTCGTCCCACTCGGGGGCCATGATCGGGCACTGTGCCATCGGCGTGCAGTACCGCGAGTTCGGGTGCGCCGCGGGCGTATCGGAATCCGGCGTCCAGTCGTTGCCCCGCCAGTCGATGAGGTGCTTGTGCTCGCCCTCGAGCCCCTCCCACCAAATGTCGCCGTCGTCGGTCAGCGCCACGTTCGTGTAGAGCGTGTTGCCGGCCTCGATGGTCTTCATCGCGTTCGGGTTGGAGCTGTAGTTCGTGCCGGGAGCGACACCGAAGAAACCGAATTCGGGGTTCACCGCGTACAGCCGGCCGTCTTCACCGAAACGCATCCAGGCGATGTCGTCGCCCAGGGTCTCGGCACGCCAGCCCGGGATCGTCGGCTGGATCATCGCGAGGTTGGTCTTGCCACAGGCGCTCGGGAACGCGGCCGCGATGTAGTAGGCCTTGTCCTCCGGGCTGATCAGCTTGAGGATCAGCATGTGCTCGGCGAGCCAGCCCTCGTCGTGTGCCATCGCCGAGGCGATCCGCAGCGAGTAGCACTTCTTGCCCAGCAGCGCGTTGCCGCCGTAGCCGGAACCGTAGGACCAGATCTCGCGGTCCTCGGGGAAGTGGGTGATGTACTTCTCCGAGTTGCACGGCCACGGCACATCCTGCTGGCCGGCTTCGAGCGGCGCGCCCAGCGAGTGCAGCGCCTTGACGAAGAACCGGTCCTCACCGAGGGCGGCGATCACTTCGGGTCCGACGCGGGTCATGATCCGCATCGAGAGCACGACGTAGGCGGAGTCGGTGATCTCGACGCCGAGCTTCGGGTCGTCCGAGCCGAGCGGTCCCATGCAGAACGGGATGACGTACATCGTGCGTCCGCGCATGCTGCCGCGGTAGAGGTCGGTCATCGTGGCGCGCATCTCGGTCGGATCGACCCAGTTGTTCGTCGGGCCGGCGTCGACCTCGTTCTTCGAGCAGATGTAGGTCCGTGACTCGACCCGCGCGACGTCGGCGGGGTCGGAGTGGGCCAGGAACGAGTTGGGCTTGCGCTCCTCGTTCAACTTGGTCAGGGTGCCTGCCGCCACCAACTCTGCGGTGAGGCGATCCCACTCGGCGTCGGAGCCGTCAGACCAGACAACCTGGTCCGGCTGGGTCAGTTCGGCGATCTCCCGCACCCAAGCCAGGAGCTCAGAGTGCGACGTGGGAGCGCTGTCGGGGTCCAAACCAGGAATTGTCGCTGAAGTCATTGTTATCTCTCCTGCTGGTGACCGGCCGGTGTCGGTAACGCCAAGGTGTGCGTCTGCGCCGGTCAGCCCCTCCGTGGGGTGCGTTGTCAGATTACTTCGACCGCACCCGATCCGGTCAATCGGGTACGTGCGTTACGGCACATCTCATCACGCGAGGTGATCAAATACTTGATCGCAGTCCAAGTTACAGCTGTGACAATAATCGCGAAATCGGCTATTCGAGCTTAGCGCTGTCCGTGAAAATCCACCGGCTCCTCCGTGATTTCGCACGTGAGCGCAGTCTTGACCAGGAGGGAACGGCTGGTGGCACCACCTCCACCGGCGGCGGCACCGGGTTCGGTTGGAAGGCCCTGCGCATTCGCTCCTTGTCGGGCCAACGAGTTACTTCACGCAACTAAAACAAGGCATTTCCGATCGAGTTGATCTTCGTGAATATCGGATTTGTTTGCACGACACATTTATCGGGAGCTCACGAATTCCCTATTCGAGTCGACCGCTGTCGGTGGCCGTCCATCGGCCGCTGTCCGGATCGAGCCGTGACGTCCGGTATCCGCCGTCGCGGTTCACCTCGGTGATCAGATCGACCTGTCCGTCACGATCGCTGTCGGTGTAGACCGTCATCCCCGCCGGACCGGTGCGCGTCAGGGAGTCGGCCACCCCGTCTGCGTCGGTGTCCAGATCGGCGGGACCGAGATCCCAGACCCGGTCGTTCTCGACGATCCACAGGTTGTCGTACGGATCGCTCCCCCCGACGAGGTCGGGGGTGATCGCGGCGGCCGCGTGAATTGCCGGCCCCCGATCGACCGGATCGTCACAGAACTCGGGTCCGAACTCGCCATCCATCTCGTGCGCCCCCGGGGGTTGTAGTGGTCGCAGGTCCGATGCCTTGGACGCATCGGAGGAGTCCGTTGGTTCCGCGCCGAGCAGATCAGTGACCGATGGCGACGAGGACCTCGTCGAGACGGTCCCGCGCCCGGACCGCCGCCTCGAGTCGGCGCAGATCCTGCTGCCGTGATTCGGGGGCCGACCGGCGGCCCACCCGGATCCGCATGTCGAGTTCGGCCACCTGGTCGGACACCGTCTGCGCCCGACGCTCGTAGAACCGCGCCAGTCTGCCGCCGATCACGGATTCGGCGGCCTGCACCTGACGCGCCACATCCTGTTCGAGGCGACCGCGCGTGGTGGCGATCGCTTCGCCTGCCCAGGCCGCCATGGACGTTCGTAACGACGACAGGCGCCGCAACCGCACCAATCCGACCGCGATCGCGGCCCCGAGCAGCAGCGTCAGCGGCATCGCGATCCACTGCAGCGTGTGGACCGCGGAGAGGGGCATGACCAGGAGCCGGCCCAGACCGAGTCCGGCGGAGGCACCGAAGACCACCAGCAAGGCCTCCTCCACGCCTCGACCCTTCGGGGGCACCGGCGGCAACTCGACGGGCACCGACGGGCGGGCCGGCGGTGGTCCCACTGGTTCGAGGCCGAGCAACGCCCGATATTCAAGCGCACTGCGGTCCTCGTCGAAGCGCTGCTGGGCCCGATCCCGCAGTCGGGTGAGCCTTCCGCGGAGCCACCGCTCGAACTCTTCGGCGCCCGGTCGGTTCACTGCGGACGCCCGGGCCGCGGCAGCGGCCGACAGCTCGCGTGCCGCATCGTCGAGTTCGGTGACGGCTGCCGCCCGGATCTGGTTGGCGCCCCCGCGCAGCGCCGCCAGCCGGTCGGACCGGCCACGGTCACGGGAGGCGATGACGGTCGCGCGCTGCGCCAGCAGATCCGCGGCCGGGTCGCCGGGCTCGGTCGCGAGTTCGGTGATGAGGTCGTCGAGGCGCCGTTCCGCTTCGAGGGATTCGAGTCGTTCCGGGCGGGCCGGACCGTTCACCTGGTCGTCGAGCCACTCGATCAGTTCATCGAACCCGGATTCGAGCTGGTGACCCGCCAGCGCCGCGGCCGCCGACACGGCGAAGATCGGCATCCTGCCGTCGGGGTCGACGATGCCCCGGTTGACCTTCAGCAACGTCGGCCAATCCCAATAGGCATCGATCTTGTTGCAGACCACGGCCACCAGGGACGCGCATCCGCTCAATCGCCGCACCACGTCGACCTCGGTGTCGGACACCCCGGACGACGGGTCGAGGATCAGCAACGCCACCGCCGCCCGTCGCCCCGATTCGGACAACTCCCGGGCCCGCACTCCGTGGTCACCGAGGACCCGGGTCACCGACGTGACCCCGACCTTGCCGGTGCCGCCGACCACGACATCGGTTGCGTCGATGCCGGCCAGCCCGCTTCCGGTCAACTCGGCGACCTCGGCGATGACCGACCTCATCTGCATCACGTCCATCCGAGGGCCTCCGGTGCCGCAGTTTGCCCCACCGTCGCGGCGGCGAGCATCGATCCCGCCAGCAGATCTTCGATCTCGTCGCGCAGAACACCCTGTGCCGCAAGGATTTCGAGTTCTGCTGCCACCCGGCGCAGGCGTACGGCCGGAGCGGCGGCGGCGAAGGCCCGGAGCGGCTCGATCAACGCATCGAGCCCGCTGCGCTGCATGAGCAGCTCGGAGATCTCCGCCGGCGAGCAGCGGGTGTGGCGCAGGACCGCGATCGCGGCGGCGATTCCGTAGGCGTCGAGACGACGCAGCAACGCCATCCGCTGCAGCCGCTGCCCCGGTCCGCCGACGTCGACGAATGTGGCCTGCATGGGCGGCACGTGTTCGCCGGCCGCGGCCATCTCCGAGAGCAGGTCGATCTCCTCCTCACCGAGATCGGCGACCACCAGCAGCGGCATCACCGGGATCACCGGTCGGCCCAGTTCCTGGGCGCACTCCGCAGCCCGGGTCCGCGCTGCCGGCCAGGATCCCAGACTGTCCGCCTTCCCCAGCAGCACCAGACTGCCTCGGGGGTCACTGCCCGCCAGCGCCACGATGTCGTCGGCCCGGGGCCAGCCCGCCAGGAGATGCAGCCGGGCGTCGGCGTCCTCGGGGTTGTCGCCGGGGCCGATCGGACTGACGTCGAAGCGGCGGCGCAGGGCGCCGGCGAGCGTGTCACGACCGGTACCGAAACGTCCGGTCACCGCCACCCGCAGCGGACCGTGCAGCTCCGCCACCGACCGCTCGAGGTCGGCGGCTCCCGCTACCCGCGCAGACAACGTCTGCAGCCGAACCGCCAGATCGGCATACGCCGCATCCCCGATCCGCAGATCTGATTGATCCAATTCACCCTCCCGGAGGAAAACCAGCCGCCAACAGGTCAGACGCGGCGCGTGTCGCTATGGTTCCGGTCACTTGCAGGTAACAATCGGCAGGTGGTTGGTCAACCCCTGCTGTCACATCCGTGCGTAATGCGGGACTATGGGCCGGTGACCAGCCCACGCTCGAACCCGAATGCGGACACCGACCAGGGCGTCGATACCGAATCCGACGTCTCCTCCCCGGCCCTGCCGGAGGTCGCCGATACCTCCCCCTCGGCCGCTGATGAGGCCCAGCGCCGCGAACGCGCCCGGCTCTATCCCCGGGTGACCAGTTTCCGGACCCGGCGCGGCAGCCTGACCCCCACCCAGCAGGCCAACTGGGAGCGCCTGTGGCCGTCCGTGGGCCGCGACGTCAGCGAAACCGAACGGATCGATCCCGTCGCATGGTTCGGCCGTAGTGCACCGCTGATCTTGGAGATCGGCTGCGGAACCGGTACCTCGACCGCTGCGATGGCGGCCGCCGAACCCGAGAACGACGTCATCGCGGTCGACGTCTACCGGCCGGGCATCGCCCAGCTCGTCGGAGCCATCGACCGGGAACACCTGACGAACATCCGGATCATCCGGGGCGATGCCATCATCGTCCTGAAGAACATGCTCGCGCCGGCATCGCTGACCGGGGTCCGGGTGTTCTTCCCCGATCCCTGGCCGAAGGCCCGGCATCACAAGCGGCGGCTACTGCAACCGGAGACCATCGCGCTGATCGCCGAGGTCCTGGCCGACGGTGGCGCGCTGCACATCGCGACCGACCACGCCGAGTACGCCGAATCGATCGCCGAGGTCCTCGCCGGGCAGTCCCTGCTGGTCCCGACCGACGAGAAGGTCCCGTTCTCCACGCAGCGCCCGGTCACCAAGTTCGAAGGACGGGCCGCGGTCGAAGGTCGCCCGGTCACTGAGTTCGTTCTCACACGGGTGCCCCGATGAGCCCCGCGTCGTACGGCGATGACGCCGCCCGCGGACCCGACAACTCGGTCGCCCACACCATCTCGGGCGCGAGCCAGGAATCGCGGGTCCTCCTGATCTGGGATGCCCCCAACCTCGACATGGGACTCGGTTCGATCCTCGGTGGCCGTCCCACCGCAGCTCACCGGCCCCGATTCGACGCGCTGGGCCGGTGGCTGCTGAGCCGGACCGCGGACATCTCCGCATCGGTGCCCCGGGTGGCCGCCGAAGGTCAGGACCGTCCCAAGGTCGGTTACTCACCGATCCCCGAGGCCACCGTCTTCACCAACATCGCCCCTGGTACCGCCGAAGTGGTCCGGCCTTGGGTCGAGGCGTTGCGTAATGTTGGTTTTGCTGTTTTTGCCAAGCCCAAGGTCGATGAAGACAGCGACGTGGACTCGGACATGCTCGACCACATCGAGCTGCGTAGGCACACTGTGGGGCTGGCCGGTCTGATCGTCGCATCGGCGGACGGGCAGGCCTTCCGGGAGCTGCTGCTCGATGTGGCCTCCGATGGTGTGCCCGTGCAGGTACTCGGTTTCCGGGAACACGCCGCGTGGGCACTGACGTCGGAGAGTTTGGAGTTTGTAGACCTTGAGGACATCCCCGGTGTGTTCCGCGAGCCCCTGCCGCGGATCAACCTGGATTCGCTTCCCGAGGAAGGCGCCTGGTTGGCTCCCTTCCGGCCGCTCACAGCGTTGCTGTCCGGCCGCCAGAACTGAAAGCAAACTATCCACAGTGGTGTGCACGCCCGGTCCCCGATGTGACCACCTATCCGCCGATGAGAATCTGCGCGACCACAATGACGGCCTGAGTACAGAAAGGACGCTGCGGTGTTTGGTGCCATAGGCAACTTCGTGTACCGGATGCGCTTTGCGGTCATCGCGGTGATGGTCGCATTGATGGCCGGTCTCGGCCTCTACGGTCTCGACCTGAACAAGCATCTGAGTCAGTCCGGCTGGTTCGATCCCGGTTCCGAGTCCGTCGCGGGCTCGCAGCTGCGCGACGAGATCCTCGGCCGCGACCACAAGTCGGACGTGATCCTGCTGGTCACGCCGCCGGCCGGCACCAAGGTCGACGACCCGGCCTTCGGGGTCAAGGTCGAGCAGATCGTCGAGGATCTGGTGGCGCAGTACCCGGACATCGTCGACCGCAACGATCCCGGCATCATCGACCCGTTCTCCGCCACGACCAACGAGTTCCAGAAGGGCGCTCAGCAACAGATCCGGGACCGGTTGTTCGATGACTCCCTCGAACACGCCTTCATCAGTATCGGCATCCGCGGTGACGATGACACCACGATCCTGAACAACTACAAGAAGGTCGCCCCGTTCTTCGACGATCTCGCGACGAAGTACAACCTACCTGGCACAACGTTCGAGTTGGCCGGTCTGCAACCGGTCTCGGGCGCGATGTCGGCCGGTATGGACGAGGACATCAAACGCGCGGAGATCATCGCGCTGCCGCTGGTGGCGATCATGCTGTTCTTCATCTTCGGCGGGGTGATCGCCGCCTGTCTGCCGGTGGTGGTCGGTGGTCTGACGATCGCCGGCTCGCTCGGCATCATGAAGGTCCTGGCCCAGGTCACCGAACTGAACGTCTTCGCCCAATCGGTGGTGACGCTGATCGGGCTCGGCATTGCCATCGACTACGGATTGTTCATCGTCAGCCGCTTCCGAGAGGAACTCGCGGAGGGCTATGACACCCCGAGCGCGGTTCGAAGAACCGTGATGACCGCCGGGCAGACGGTGGTCTTCTCGGCGACGATCATCGTGGCCGCGCTGGCCTGTCTGCTGATATTCCCGCAGGGCTTCCTGAAGTCGGTGGCCTACGGTGCGATCGCGTCGGTCACCCTCGCCGCGGTCTGTTCCCTGACGGTCCTGCCCGCGATCCTGTCGATCCTCGGTCCCCGGATCGACATGTGGGGCTTTTCCTTCCTGCGCCGGACCAAGACCAAAAAAGAGGTCGAGGACGGTTTCTGGGGCAAGCTCGCCGGCTGGGTCATGCGGCATCCGCTCAAGATCGCGATCCCCGTGGTCCTGCTGCTCCTGGCCCTGATCATCCCGTTCGCCGGCATCCAGTTCGGCGGCATCACCGAGAAGTACCTGCCGCCGAGCAACGACACCCGCGTCGCACAGCAGCACTTCGACGAGTTCTTCCCCACCGAGCGTGCCGAAGAGATCAAGCTCGTCATCCTCTACGACCCCGAGAGCAACGACGACGCGGCCAAACTGCAGGCGATCGCCGATCAGGCCAACGAGATCCCCGGTTTCACCAAGGAGTTCACCCTCGACGGGGCTCTGGCCGAGGGCGACCTCGTCGAGATGTCGGCCGGCCTGATCGACATCAACACAGCCGGTGAGGCCGTCGACGAACTCCGGGCGATCGACACCCAGGGTCTGCAGATGTACGTCGCCGGAACGCCGGCACTGACCCAGGATTCGATCAACGCATTGCTCTCCGACCTGCCGTTGATGGTGGTGATGCTGATCCTGGTGACGAGCCTGCTGATGTTCCTGGCGTTCGGCTCGGTGGTGTTGCCGATCAAGGCGGCGCTGGTCTCGGCATTGGGACTCGGTGCCACCCTCGGCATCCTGACGTGGATCTTCATCGACGGTCACGGCTCATCGATCGCGAACTTCACCCCTGGCCCGCTGATGTCTGCGGTCCTCGTGCTGATCATCGCCATCATCTACGGCCTCTCGACCGACTACGAGGTGTTCTTGCTCTCCCGCATGGTCGAGGAGAGACAGAAGGGTGCCAGCACCACCGATGCGATCAGACGGGGCACCGCGCACACCGGGCGGATCATCACCGCTGCCGCCGCGATCCTGGTGGTGGTGACCGGGGCGTTCGGTCTGTCGGAGATCGTGATGATGAAGTACATCGCGTTCGGCATGATCGCCGCGTTGATCTTGGACGCCACCATCATCCGCATGCTGCTCGTGCCGGCGATCATGAAACTGCTGGGCGACGACTGCTGGTGGGCTCCGCAGTGGATGAAGAAGGTGCAGGAGAAGATCGGGCTCGGAGAGACGATCCTCGACGACGAAATCGGTGCCGGCCGTTCGGCTCAGGCCGCCCGCGGTGACCGCATGGCGGGAGCCGTTGTCGCCGAGGCACCCACCTCTGCCTTCCGCACATCCTCGGCCACCGACCGTAAACAACCGGTCGCCGTCGGTGCCGCCGCCGGCCCCACCCGGCAGTCCGGCCCCGTCAATCGGCCACCCCAGGGTCCTCGCCCATCGCCCGGTTCCGGACGTGGTGGCGGCCAATCCGATCCGGACCGGCCGTCGGGTCCCCGGGTGCCACCGTCACCGGGTTCCACCGCGGCGTTGCCGAACCGGAATGGTCAGGGGCCCGCACCCACCGGCCGGATGCCCGCACCCCGGACCGATTCCGGTCCGGTACACCGTCCTGCCCGTCCGTCGGAGCCCCCGGTCAGCGGACCGATCCGGCGTTCACCGAGTCGTCCGGCGCCCAATTCCGATCCGGTCGTCCCCCGGACACCCAGTCGGGGTGATGCCCGCAGGAATGGGCCCGACACCGGCGGCTGGAGCCTGGGCGCAGGCGGTATCCGCCTGGGCGGCAACGATGGCCCGGCCACCAACGGTTCCGGAACCGGCCCGTCGATGCCCACCAACGGAACTCCCGTCGGGGGATCCGAACCGACGCGTCAGCCGGGTCGTCCACCGCGTCCGCAACCGATCCAGTCCGGCGGCACGACCGGGCCGACCAGTCGGCCCGCCGAGCCCCGAAGTCCCGGTCCCCGAACGGTTCCGGCCGGGCGACAGGATCCTTCGGGTCGAGGTCCCACGACGACCGGTCCGTACGACGGTGAGCAGAGCAGCCCGTTGCGGCGTCGCCCGGAACTGGGTTCGCACGGTGGGGCGCCGCTGATCGCCTCGCTCAATCCGGAGCAGTCGGCAGCACCGCGCAACCCGGCGCAATCGGTTCCGCCGCGGCAGAACCGGCCGCAGCCCGCTGCACCGACTCCGGCGCCACAACCGCCGCAGCCGCAGCCGCAGCCGCAGCAGCAACAACAACCGGAGGACGTCGAGTCCGAGGATTCTTCCTCGAGCGGTGGGCGGCGGGCCCGCGGTCGGGGCGATGGGCAGATCAGCGTCCGTGATCTCCTCCGTCGCGGCAACGACTCCGACAACTGATCGGCACCGGTACCGGCCGGCCGTTCACCGAACGGTCGGCCGGTACCGGTTTCAGTCGCATCCCCTCGACCGCCGTATCCCCTACTGCGACAATTGTTTCGGCAGCAACAGTCCGATTACTCCGGCGGTGCCCGCCACAGCGGCGAGGACACCGAGGTTCACCGCCCAGTCGGTCGACGACCCCGACAGCAACAAACCCATCAGGGTGGCACCGGCGGCAGCGGCCAGCTGGACCGTGATGAACAGCGATGTGGTGGCCTGCGGCACCGCACTTTCCGGGACCACCCGGTAGACGTTGGAGAAGGTCGGCGAGGCAACCGATCCGAAGGTGACGCCGATCAACACGTACAGGGCGAGTAACACCGGCAGTGCGATCACATCGATGGTCAGCGCCACCGACAACATCAGGGCCGCGGTGAGTGCACCCCCGCCGGAGACCAGCGGGCGCGGCCCAATCCGATCGCTCAGTGCCCCTGCGACACTCATGCCGAACAACAGTCCTAGACCCAGGGACGCGACGATGATCCCCGCCATCGCACCGTCTCGCCCGAACTCGTTGCGGGCCAATTCGGGCAACATCACCAGTTGCGAATACATGATGAAACCGACCATCGCCATCACACCGAGACTTGCCGCGTAGCCGCGCGACCTGGTGAGCATCCGGAGGTCGATCACCGGCTCGGGTGTACGAAGTGCGTGCCAGACGTAGCCGGCCAGTAGTGCGACCCCGGCAAGGGCGGGAATCGTTATCCGCCAGGGCGATCCACTGCCGGCCTGCTCCACCGCGACGAGCACGGCGGCAAAGCCCGGCGACAGCAACAACAGTCCCCTGATGTCCGGCCGGCCGGCCGCGCCCACCTCACCCGGCGTCCGCTTCGGCAGCAGCATCAACGCACCCACCAGGATCACTGCACCGATCGGTACGTTGATCCAGAAGATCCAGTACCAGGTGTCCGGGCCGCTCAGGAAGCCGCCGAGCAGGGGCCCTGCGATGGGCGCGAAATTGATCACCATCGAGAGCAGCCCCATCACCTTGCCCATGCGTTCCTTGCCGGCGACCGCCGCCGCCAGGCTGAGCGACGTCGGCTCCAGCAATCCACCACCGAAACCCTGGAGCACCCGGAAGGCGATCAGACTCTCGATCGACCAGGCCGCGGTCGTCAGTACCGAGCCGGCCACGAACAGCACCAGCGCGGCGACGATCAGCTTGCGCCCGCCGAACCTCTCCAGCAAAGCGCCGGAGACGGGCAGCACCAGCGCGGCCGCCAGCAGGTAGCCCGCGACGACCCACACCACCGACGTCATCGGCGCATCGAAGGATTCCCCGAACTGGTCGAGAAGGGTGGTGACGGCTGTGCCGTCGAGTACGGCCATGAAGGCGGCGAGCGCCAACAGCACGATGGTCAGCGCCGGAGCCTTTTCGGACTGTCCGGCCGGCGGCTTCTCCACGTCCATGGCCATGTCGATCAAACTAAACTACACCGTTTAGTGTAGTCAAGAGTCGGTGGCGGGTAGAATCTGCAACCATGACGTCCACGCAGGTCACCGGCGAACAACCCGCGAGACGACTGCGTCCGGGCAAGCGGGAGGCCATCCTGCGAGCGGCCGGTGAGATCTTCGACAACGAGGGATACGAGCGCACCAGCATCGACGCGGTGGCGGCCAAATCGGGGGTGTCGAAGCCGACGATCTACAACCACTTCGGGAGCAAAGAACAGCTGTTTCGCGATCATGTCGCCTTTGCCGCCCAGACCGTGAACGCCCGGGCCACCGAAGCCGTCCTCGAGATCGATCCCGACTGCGTCGCGTGGCGGCAGGTCTTGTCCGAGGCCGCCCTGCGGCTGGCCGATTGCGGGCGCAGCCACTGCTCCATCTCACTCAACCGACAGCTGCACGCGGCGGTCGTCCGAGACCCGTCGGTTTATCAATACGTTCTCGACAATGCCGCCGCGCCAGTGCTCGCCTTGCTCGCGGACAAACTCGCCCGACTCAGCGGGGCCGGCCATCTGTCCATCCCCGACCCGGCGCTGGCCGCCCGTCAGTTCCTCGCCCTGATCAGCGCGGAACTGCCGGAGATGAGCCGGCTGGGGACGGTGACCATCAGCGACGACGACTTCACCCGCGCCGTGATGGCCGGTCTCGACACATTCCTGCGGGCCTACGCCTGCTGACCGGTATCCCCCGCCGGCGCAGAGAGATCCCGCGAGCCGAGCAGTTTGTCGGAGAGCTTGGTGATCGGTCCGGCGGCGATCAGGCTCAGGACCGGCCATAGACCGAGGCGCGGGATCGCGATCGCGAATCCCATCGCCAGGAGAATGACGATGACGGGCAGCACTTTCGACAAGATCTGACTCGCGGTGACACCTGGATCTGTGAGCAATCCGGCACGCACCAGGAGCATCTCTTCGACGCGCGTCATGATCATCGTGAACGCAACCGTGCCGAGGTAATAGGCAATCGCCCCCCGATCACCCGAGGACGCGGACACATAGAGAACGGTGGCCAGCGGTATATTCACCACACCCGCCAGCCACATCAGGTTCACGCGCAGGAGCAACGGCGTGTACCCGGTCGCGCGCTCGAACAAGCGGTGGTGATCTCGCCAAAAGGCGCCGATTACAGCGAAGCTGACGGCGGCGGCGATGAGCCGGGAATGGTTGTCGGCGAGAAAGTCTGCGACCGATGCCCCGTCGAGGTTGCGCACTTCGTCGACGAGAGGCAACACCACGAGAGTGAAAGCGATGGCCAGGACGGCATCAGTGAAGAACACGAGGCGGTCGAGCCCCTTGTCGGTCCCTATCGGGTCGGCGTTCACGTTCTCGAAGCTAGCCGTTTCTACGGGCGTTCGCAGGCCGGCCTTTGTGACCACAAACCCCCACCCATTCCAGCCAGATCCACATGATGTGCAGCGTGTGATTTTGACTGGAACGGCTGGGGATTCACAGATTCCACAAGATCAGTGCTGCGCACCTACGGGGTTGCGGGGCTGATCGCCGGCAGCGGCCACGCCCTGCCCCAGTGCCCGGGCGTATCCCGAACCCAGCGCCAACAGGATCAGGCCGACCACGATGAAGGCCGTGACCCGGAAGATGCCATTCAAGGTCGCCAGATCGAACAGGAACAGCTTCGCCACTGCCGCCGCGGCCAGCAGGAGTCCGGCGCCCACAACGATGTTCCGACTGATGCCACCGAACATCCGGCGGCCCTTCGCGATCGAGATGGAGATGACCAACAGCCCGGCCGCGACGACCATCCAGCAGATGGTTGCCGCCACGTGGCCGCCGAGGAACCCTCCGTCGGGACCACCGAGCGCGACGCCGGCACTCACCGTCAACGCGGTCACGGAGTAGAGCGAGGCCAGTGCGCCGAGGATTCCGAAGATCTGGACGTTCCCGGCCGAATGACGTTCCGCGGCCCGGTACCACGACCACATCAGGATCCAGATGGCAGCCACGACCAGAAGGCTGGCAACGATCACCGAAACAGCATGGGAAACAGCGAGTTCAGACGATTCGAACAGTTGCTCCGGCGGAGAGATGGCCAGGTATCCGAACCCGCCGAGAACTCCGATCGCCGTGGCGATCACCCGTCCGATCAGATCGTGCCGTGCGGCCACCGCGATCACGATCGACATCGCGAGGAACACCGGTGTGATCACCGGACCCTCGAAGGCCACCGCCACTGCGATGACCGCGGCCAGTGCAGCACCTGTTGCGTAGATGTGCCGGATGTGGGAGTGCCGGCCACGATCTGTCAACGCCACCGACAGCAGCAGTGCGGCCGATCCCCAGATCAGTCCCGCAGCGACCGTCCGGTCGAACACCAGGGGCGACAGAAGGATCGGAAGTGCGGTGGCGCAACCGAACAGCGCGGTCAGCGAGGGCAACCTGGTGCCACGCACCAGAACCGCCGAGGTGATGATCCCGAATGCGGCGTGGATGACCATTGCGACCGCCCCCGACACGACGTGCGTGTCGCCTCCGACAACGCTTGCCGCGATCCACGCGAGGAGCGCCGACGTTCCGGCGATGACCCGGACCCCGTGCAACCAGATCCAGTCTTGGCCGAGTTGGATCGGGAACGATCCGATCGCCATGGCCAACATGAATCCGACCAACAACAGAGACGGTCCCTCGGTGAGCACGGGAGCGAGGATGAAGACCGGCACCAGGACGAGCAGTCCCAGATGTTCCGAATCCCAGCGACGGGCCAACAACAATCCGGTGAACGTGATCAGTCCGGCCAGAACAAGCCCGCCGTAATCGGGTAGCCAGTCGTAGATCCGGGTCACCGCAACAACATCGAGGTAAGCAGCGGCAATACCGGTGGACGACATTGCGATCGCACCTACCCGTCCGCCGGGACGCTGTGCCATCCGAATCGCGATCACGATGAGCGCGATCGCCAGCGCGCCACCGGCCGCGACCCTGATCTCTGGCCGCAGGATTCCGGCCTGCGCGGCCAGAACGAGCATCATCACCACGCCGATCAACGTCACCGTCACACCGGCGACCGCGAGGATCTTGCCGATCAGGCCACCGCCGGATTCAGCGGTCAACCGCTGCCACAGTGTCGGTGTGGCCGGTGGCGGGGGTCCGGGCGGTCGAGGGGCGGTGGCACCGTGGTGCGATGCGTAGGGAGCGGTGGGGGCCGGTGGGCGCTGGGCCTGAGATCTCGGGGCAGGCGCGCCGTACCCATGGGCCGCAGGGGCTTTCGGGTGCGGCGGCCAGGCCTGCGGCGGTGGGACCGGCGCCGACATCGGCGGGACCTGTGCCACCGACGGCGGGATCGGTTGCGGTGCCGGCGCAGGTTGTGGATGCAGGGCCGGTGCAGGTGGTGGGGTTGCTTGCGGGCGTACTGGTTGCTCTTTGAGCTGCGTGAGCACGGAATGCAGTTCGTTCAGATCGCCCGACACACGAGCAAACTGATTCGACAATGAGGTGAACTCAGTGGACAGTCGGCTGATGACAGCTTCGTTCGGTTGGGTCATGTATCAATCGTCGCGGGACGGGCGTCGTCGCGGATGAGTAGCACTACTCGGTTCACCTAGGGACTTACCACGAGGGGACGGGCCGCCGGGCGGCTCATTCCGGTTCGGTGTCGAGTCCGTGTTCGATGGCGTAACGGGTCAACTCGACCCGATTGCCCAGCTGCAACTTTCGCAGGGTCGCCTGCACATGGTTTTCCACGGTCCGGTGACTCAGGGTGAGCTTCGACGCGATCTGCTTGGCACTCAACCCCTTTGCGACGTACCGCAACACCTCGGTCTCCCGGTCGGTGAGGGCCGGCGCGTCGACGGCCCGACCGGGGTCGCGGGCGATACGCCGATACTCGCCAAGTACCAGGCCGGCCAACCCCGGGGTGAACACCGCCTGTCCCGCCGCCGTCGACCGCACCGCCGCCAGCAACTCTTCCTTCGATGCGCTCTTGACCAGGTAGCCGCAGGCGCCCGCCTTGACCGCCTCGAGTACGTCGTCGCGTTCATCTGACGCCGAGAGCACGAGCACCCTTGTGTGGGGAGAGTTCTCGAGGATCGAGGCGGTGGCCTGCGCTCCGTTGCCGTCGGGCAACTGCATGTCCATCAGCACCACATCCGGTCGAACCGCACGGCCACGTGCGGTCGCGGCGGCCACGCTGTCGGCAACGGCCACGACGTCGAACCCCGCGTCGGACAGGTCGCGGGCAACTCCGTCGCGCCACATCGGATGGTCGTCGACCACCATCACCCGCAGCATTCCCTGCCCCGTATCGGCCATCAGATCCGCCCCTCGTCCTTGTTCGTCACACCCGGGTCCGAACCCGGCCCTGCATGACCCGTCCCTTTCGGCACCGTGAGTTCCCATTCGGTTCCCTCACCGGGGCCGGTGTCGAGTTCCGCCGTACCGCCGAGTGCTTCGATCCGGCCCACGATCGACTGCGACACACCCAGCCGGCCCGCGGCGGTTGCCTCACGGAGGCGGCCGTCGGCGATACCGGTCCCATCATCACGGATGCTCACCACGACCTCGTCATCGAGATCTTCGACAAGGACATACGTCCGCGCTCCGGGCCCGGCGTGCAACCGTACGTTGTCGAGCGCGTTGACGACCGCCGCCTCGAGTTCGATCGCCCGAAAGTGGTCCAGCAGCACCGGTTCTCCCGGTTCGCTCACCGTCACCAAATCGTCGGCGTGGGGTCGCAGGAGCAGGCGCAGATCCACCTCGGCCGCGCCCTTGTCCATCAGCGGCGGTTCGATGTCGGCGATCAGCCGGCGTAGCGAACGCTCCTGCTCGCCGGCCATCTGCGCGAGCTGGGCTGTCTCTCCACCGATCTCGGCACCCCTTCTGCTGATCAGGGCCAGGACCTGCAGCACCCCGTCGTGCACCTGCCTGCTGAGCCGATCCCGTTCCGACGCCGCCGCGGCCAGGCGTAGGGCCCGGGTGATCCGCTCCTGATTGCGACGTGCCGAATTGGCGGCCAACCCGACGCCGACACCCACCGCCAGCAACACGACCACGGTCGCATCCCGGCCGACGTTCAGGTCGTAGCCACCTTTGGCCACAGCGCTGGCCACCCGGACCGCGAGACCGAAGACCGCGCCCACCACCGGACCGCCCAGGATCGCCGCGGCCACAACTGCATTGGTCGCCCACAACGTGGTCGGAAACGACTGGTTGTCCGCGGCCCACTGCGCCGAGGCCAGCGCTCTGGTCGCGACGATCAGACCGCAGGCCACCACCAGATCGGTGACGACCCAGCCCCAGCGACGCCCGGGTCCCTTCAGATAAAGGATCGTGCTGGCGCCCGTCCACAGCGTGAGCAGTGCAAAACAGAACCAGCTCCAGCCCGCCCGCTCGTAGTCGTCGTAGACAGCGAGTTGAAAACCCAAGGCGTAGAGGTAACTCAGGAGACGAAACACCTGGGCGCCGCGCCACAGCGGCGCCACCGGATCGTCGTCGGTGCCGGATGGTCGCCGCAGTGCGCTCGAGGATCGGGTCACGCCACGCCCTCAGCTGGACTCGCCCGCGTGGTCCTGCTCGTTGTCCGGTGTCGCGCCGGAGGCCCGGAGGGGATCGAACTCGTCCCACTTCGGTTTGTCCGGGGTGGCCTCGTACATCCGGTCGTGTTCACCGCCGGTGACCGCGGCGAACTCCGCGAGATCCGGATCAGCTTCGACAAGGTGCGATTTCGCCACCAGCGTGCGGACCGCCGTATTCAAGAATGCGATGACCGGCACGGCCAGCAGACCACCGACGATGCCCGCCGTGATCAGGCCCGCAGCGATACCGAGCACCACCGCCACCGGATGCAACCGCACCGACCGTCCGAGCAAGAACGGCTGTAGGACATGGCCTTCGAGCTGCATCACCGCAATCACCACAGCCAGCGCGATCAGGGCGGCAATCCAGCCCTGCGTGACCAGGGTGACCAGCACCGCGAGCCCACCGGTCACCAGCGCGCCCACGATCGGGATGAATGCACCGATGAACACGAGCGAGGCCAGCGGCAAGGCCAGCGGAACCTGCAGGATCGCCAGGCCGGCTCCGATGGCGATCGCGTCGGTGGCCGCCACGACCACGGTCGCCCGCACGTATCCGACCAGCGAACCGAAACCGTTTTGTCCTGCCTCCCAGACCTTTTCGCGGGATGTCACCGGCACCGCGAGGGTCAGGAACCGCCAGATCTGACCGCCACCGTAGAGGAAGAAGATCATCAGGAAGAGCATCAGGAACGCGCCGGTGACGATCTCCCCGACCGTGGTGGCAGTCGACAATGCGCCCGAGGTGACCTTGTCCTGGTTGTCCTTCAGGACCTTGATGGCGTCATCGCCGAGATGTGCGATCTGGTCCTCGGCGAGATTGAAGGGTCCGTCGACCAGCCAGCTGCGGCTCTCGTTGATGGTCTTGGTGATCTGCTCGGTCAGCTCCGGAAGCCCGTCGATGAACTGCTGAACGACGAAAGCCATGATCCCCGCGAGCAATCCGATGGCGACGAGCAACGTCCCCAGAACCGCGAGCGCGCGAGGAATGCCGCGACGGTCGAGCCAATCGACGACCGGGACAAGGAACGCGGTGCCCAGCACCGCCAGGCCGATCGGTACGAACACCTCTTCGTATTCGGAGACGACCATCGACACCACGAACAGTCCGGCGGCTATCGCCAACAGTCGCCAGGACCATTCGGCCGCAGCGCGGACAACGGGGTGCACTTTGAGGCGGTCGGCCGGGTGACTGTCGACTACGTCACTACTACTCAAGTTTTTCGCCTCGCTCACCAGCGCAACACTAGACTGAAGGTGGCCTGTGCGCGCTGGACAACACCGTTCGCCAGAGGCGTCGGTTCGTACATTCATGCCTCCTGTCACCGAGTCGGACACTCTGGGCCGCTAGGCTGCAGATCATGACGGCGACGAACAGACCCCGCCGCCGCTTTTGGTGGGTGCGCTGGCTGACACTCGCACTCGTTCTGGTGATCCTCGGCGTCGAGGCCTACCTGGTCTGGCCCAAGCTCCGGGAAACGTGGTTTCACCTCGACGAGATCGAGTGGGAATGGGTTGCGCTGTGCATTCTGGCCGCGATGCTGTCGATGGACAGTTTCGCCCAGGTCCAGCGCGCATTGCTGCGATCAGCGGGCCTCAAGGTCAAGCAGTGGCAGTCGCTGTCGGTGGTCCTGGCCGCGAACTCGCTGAGCCAGACGATGCCCGGCGGTCAGGTCCTCTCCCCGGCCTTCACCTACCGCGAAACCCGCAGGTGGGGCGCCACTCCGGTGGTCGCCTCCTGGCAGGTGGTGATGTCCGGGTTGCTGATGGGCGTGGGGCTCGCAGTCCTCGGCCTCGGTGGCGCACTGCTCGCAGGCGCCCAGACCAGCCCGTTCTCGATCATCTTCTCGATCAGCGGCTTTTTGGCGTTTGCGGTCGTGGCCCAGTACATCGCGCGCCACCCACACTCGGTCGAGGGCCTCGGTGTCACACTCCTGCGCTGGATCAACAACACGCGCGACAAGGCCGCCGACCACGGCGTCGAGCGCTGGCAGGAGATCCTGCGGCAACTGAAGGCCGTCCAGCTCAAACCCAGGGAAACGACCACCGCCTTCGGCTGGTCGCTGTTCAACTGGGTCGCCGACGTCGCCTGTCTGGCGTTTGCGTGTTACGCCGTGGGAGGTCAGCCGAGTATCTCAGGGCTGATGGTGGCTTATGCCGCGTCGAAGGCCGTGGGTACTGCCATCCCGTTGCTCCCGGGTGGCCTCGGCGTCGTGGACGGGGTCCTGGTGCCCGCGCTCACCTCGGCGGGCATGGGCGCCGGTGAAGCGGTGACCGCCGTGTTGGTGTACCGGATGATCAGCTACCTGTTGGTCTCGCTGGTCGGCTGGGTGGTGATCTTCGTGAAGTTCCGCACCACATACCGCTCCCTGGAAAGCCCCGACGAGGTCGAAGTGAAGATCGAGGCAGAGATAGACGCCGAACTCAGACGCAACAAGTCGACATCGCCCGAAGGCGAGAGCCCGGAAGACGGCGAATCACCGCCCGACACGGTTCGCTGAACGCACCCGGTGCCCGCTAACGTGGCGGGTATGCGCCGATTGTTCACCGCCTTTGCAGACCTCTTGGCGGTAATCGTCTTCGCCTTCATCGGCCGGATGAATCATGACGAGGGCCTCTCCGTCCAAGGCGTCTTCAGTACCGCCTGGCCCTTTGCGCTCGGCGCGGCGATCGGATGGTCGCTGGCCTATCTCTACGCACACATGCGTTCCGACCACGGTCACACCTATGACTTCCGGCCCGAACGCCTGTTCCCGGACGGCGTGCTGGTCTGGGTCGGCGCGGTCGCCATCGGCATGCTGTTGCGTCAGCAGTTCCACCAGGGCGTGGCGTTGAGCTTCATCATCGTCGCCACGATCGTCCTCGGCGTCTTCCTGCTCGGATGGCGCGGCGTTCGGATCAGGATGATCCGCCGGTCCGTCACTGCCTGATCCACGGCAGGCACTACACCCGCTGGTGGAGGGCCCGCAACTGCGTGAGTTTGTGCGGATTCCGGACGAACAGCAGTCTGCTGATCCCTTCGGGTCCCACCTCGAACGCCAGCAATGTGTCCGGTTCACCGTCGCGCACCGTCAGCACTGCGGGACTTCCGTTCACCTGCACCATCACCGGATGTGAACCGGCGGCGAACTTCGCGAGCGCCCCGAGCACAAACCTGGCCACCTTGGCGCGGCCGACCACCGGCATCCTGGCCGCACTGACAACACCACCGCCGTCACTGATCGAGACAACGTCCGCCGTCAGCACCGATTCGAGCGCGGCGAGGTCCCCGCCGGTCGCCGCGGCTGCAAACGCCGTCATGATGCGCTCGCGTTCGACCGGGTCGATCTTGGTGGCACGTTCGCGCCCGATGTGCCCCCGGGCCCGATGAGCGAGCTGACGGGCCGCCGCCTCACTGACAGCGAGCACCTCTCCGATCTGGCGGTACGGGTATGCGAAAGCCTCCCGGAGCACGTAGGCCGCCCGCTCGGCCGGGTCGAGACGTTCGAGCAACATCACCACGGCCAGCTCCAGCGCCTCGGCACGATCGGCACCGAGGGCCGGGTCATCGCCCGTCGATACCGGTTCGGGAAGCCAGGAGCCGACGTAGGTCTCGCGGGTCGCACGCGCGGAGGTCAGCGCATTGAGCGAGAGCCGGGTGACGATCGTGGTCAGGAACGCCTCGGGATTGCGCACCGCGTCCCGGTCTGCCCCCTGCCATCGCAACCAGGCGTCCTGTAGTACATCGTCGGCTTCGGTGACCGACCCCATCATCCGGTAGGCGACGCCGAACAGTCGGGGCCGGACCTTCTCGAATGCGGCCAATGCCGTGTCCTGCATCACTCCGACCCCGTTCTCGTCACGAACGCGTTCTGCCGTCGGTCTCAACCAATACCAGCCAAACGCAGTCGGCGAGAGGATCGAACGATGACGACCTATTTGATCACCGGGGCCACCGGGACGATCGGGACCCCCACCACCGCCCGGTTACGCGCGCAGGGCCACGACGTCCGGGCCCTGAGCCGTCGGAGCGGACCGGGGCTGGTCGCCGGCGATCTGCACAGCGGTGCCGGGTTGGCCGCTGCCATATCGGGCGTCGACACGGTCATCCACCTCGCGACGACCAACGGTGCCAAAGACATTCGGATCGCCGAGAACCTCTTCGCCGCGGCGGCGGATGCCCGCGTCCGGCATGTTGTGTTGCTCTCGATCGTCGGCATCGACAAGATCCCGATGTCCTTCTACCGTCAGCGCCTCGACATCGAAGAACTGGCATTGCATTCCGGCGTGCCGTTGACGTTGCAGCGGTCCACCCAGTTCCACCCGTTCGTAGACACCCTGTTCAGTGCGCAGCGTTTCCTGCCGGTGCTTCTCACCCCGTCGATCCGGTTCCAGCCGATCGCCCCGCAGGACGTCGCGGCCCGGTTGGTCGAACTCGCCGAGGAAGCACCGTCGGGCCGGGTCGACGACATCGGCGGACCACAGCAGCGCACTGCCGCGGACCTGCTCGCCGCCTGGAGAAAGGCCCGGCGTTCGCACCGCCCACCCCTGCCGCTGCGAGTGCCCGGCAAGCTCTTCAAGGCCTTTTCCGATGGCGAAAACCTGGTTCCCGGAGCCCCCTTCGGGCAGCGGAACTTCGAGCAGTACCTCGTCGAGAAATACCGGTGATATCTCAGCGCGCCAGGAACTTCAGCAGCACCTCGTTGATCTCGTCCGCGTGGGTCCACAGCAAGCCGTGCGGGGCGCCCTCGATCTCGACGTACTCCGCCTCGGGCAACAGGCGAGAGAACAGGCGTCCGGTGGCGTCGATCGGCAGGATTTTGTCTGCGGTGCCGTGGACGATCAGGGTGGGCACATCGATTTTCGGGATGTCACCGCGGAAGTCGGTGAACCACGTCAACGGCGCTGCCGCCGAGGCGAAGGCCCCGGATCCGGCGGCGACGTTCCAGCTGTTGCGCAACGCCTCCTCGCTCAGCCGCGTCCCGAGGAACTCATCGGTGTTGTAGAAGCCGGCGTAGAACTCGGTGAAGTAGGCGTAGCGGTCCTTCTTGATGCTCGCGACGATGTCCTCGAAGAACTCCCGCGGAGCGGCACCATCGGGGTTGTCGTCGGTCTTGAGCAGGTACGGCTCGAGTGAGGCCAGGAAGGCGGCCTTGGCGACCCGACCGGAGCCGTAGCTGCCGATGTACCGGGCGACCTCTCCGGTGCCCATCGAGAATCCCACCAGGACGGCATCTTTCACGTCCAACGTTTCCAGGACGGTGTTCAGGTCCGCGGCGAAGGTGTCGTAGTCGTATCCGACGGTCGGCCGGCTCGACTGCCCGAAGCCGCGACGATCGTAGGTGATCACCCGGTATCCGGCGTCGAGCAGCGCAGCGCTCTGCTTCTCCCAGGAATGCCCGTCCAGGGGGAATCCGTGGATCAGCACGACGGGCTGCCCGGTGCCGTGATCCTCGTAGTAGAGATCGATGTTCGTGGTGTTCTCGGTTCCAACGGTGACGTACGGCATGGCATCGCCTTTCAGCGTCGAGTGGGACAAGCGGTTCGGGATCACGCCCGCCGGAGAATGATCATTCTCTGGCGTGGTTGCTACTGTAGAGAATGAACGTTCTCCACGCAAGGCGGTACCGATGAAAAACAATGCAGAGTCGCGCGAGCTGATCGTCGAAGCCGCCGACCGGCTCTTCTACAGCCATGGGATCCAGGCGGTGACGATGGCGCAGATCAGGGCAGAGGCATCGGTCTCACTGAAGCGGCTCTACGCCACCTTCCCGTCGAAGGACGACGTGGTACTCGCGGTGCTCGACCACCGCCGGAAGATGTGGGAGACCGCGGTTGCCCAGGCGACCGAGTCGGCTCCCACGGCCCGCGACAAGATCCTGGCGATCTACGACTTCCTGTTCGAGTGGTTCAGCCAGGACGACTATCGGGGTTGTGGCTTCATGAACGCCTTCGGTGAACTCGGGGCGACGTTCCCGGACGTCGCCGCCGCGGTCCGGGAACACAAGCAGGCGTTCCAGCGGTTGATGGCCGACCTGGTCGAGCAGGCCGGAGGCGAAGAGGCACTCGGCATCCAACTCACCATCCTCGCCGAAGGGGCGCAATCGATGTCGGCGATCTGCGGCGATCCCGACGTCGCCCGGCATGCCCGGTCCGCCGCCGTGATTCTGATCGACCAGGCCATACCCCTTTGATCGTCCCCAAAACCCGTTACGGTCGCCCTGAACGATTGTTCACCGCAACACCCGTCAACGGGAAGGACCCCGACCGTGGACTATGCCGTCCCCGAGGCGATCACCACCACCCTGCGTGAGATCGACGAGTTCATCGACACGCAGATCCGGCCGTTGCAAGAAGCAGACGACAACATCCGCTTCTTCGACCACCGGCGCGAGTGGGCGCGGACCGATTTCGAGGGCGGCGGCGTTCCACGTCCCGAATGGGAAGAGCTGCTCGGGCAGATGCGCCGGCTCGCCGACGAGGCGGGCTGGTTGCGGTACGCCCTGCCGACCGAGATCGGTGGTCGCGGTGGCAGCAACCTGGACATGGCCATCATCCGGGAGCACCTGGCGCACAAGGGCCTCGGCCTGCACAACGACCTACAGAACGAATCGTCGATCGTGGGCAACTTCCCGTTCGCCCACATGCTGCTCGGCCATGGCACCACAGCGCAGCAAGACGAGTTCCTGGAACCGATGATCCGCGGTGAGGCCCGGATCGGATTCGGCCTGACCGAACCCGATCACGGCAGCGATGCCACGTGGATGGAAACCACCGCCCGCCGGGTCGGTGACTCGTGGGTCATCAACGGCGGCAAGCGCTTCAACTCGGGTATGCACAACGCCACCCACGATGTGGTGTTCGCCCGGACATCGGGCAAAGACGGTGACGCGCGGGGAATCACGGCGTTCTTTGTTCCGACCGACGCCCCCGGATTCTCGGTCGACTTCCAATGGTGGACGTTCAACATGCCCACCGACCACGCCGAGGTCACCATCACCGACGTCGAGGTCCCGGACTCGGCGATCTTCGGCGAAGAAGGCGAGGGACTCGCCGTCGCGCAGACGTTTGTGCACGAGAACCGGATCCGTCAGGCCGCCTCAGGGGTCGGTGCGGCCCAGTACTGCATCGACCGCAGTGTCGAATATGCCGGGCAGCGGATCACTTTCGGTGCTCCCCTGTCGAGTCGCCAGGCGATCCAGTTCCCCCTGGTCGAGCTGCACACCGAGGCCGAGATGGTCCGCGGGCTGGTTCGCAAGACGGCCTGGGAGATGGACCGGCTCCCCCATCCGGAGATCAGTGACCGTGTCTCCATGTGCAACTACCGCGCCAACCGATTGGTCTGCGACGCCGCCGACCAGGCCATCCAGGCCCACGGCGGCATGGGCTACACCCGGCACATGCCCTTCGAGCACATCTACCGGCACCACCGCCGATACCGGATCACCGAGGGTTCCGACGAGGTACAGATCCGCAAGATCGCCGGCTATCTGTTCGGTTACGCCGGTCCCCGCCGTAACCGACCCACCTCCCAGAGCTGATGGCGCAGAACGACATCGCCGACCTCCTGGCCAGGGTTCTGGGCGCGGTCCTCGGCGAGGACGCGCAAGTGGCGGACCTGCGCAGGCTGACCGCCGGGGCCAACAGCGAGACCTGGTCGTTCACCTGCCGGCGCGGAGCCGAATCGCAGCGGCTGATCTTGCGACGTCAGCCCGGCGCCCCGCACGGACCGCAGGGGATGAGCCGTGAATCGGAGGCGATCTCGGCGGCGGCGCAGGCCGGTGTCCCGGTACCCCGGGTGATCGACTTCTCCGATGACACCGAGGCACTCGGTGCCCCGTACCTCATCTGTGAGTACATCGACGGTGAGACGATTCCGCGAAAACTGTTGCGCGACGACCGTTATGCCGGGGCGCGTGCGGGCCTGGCCGCCGAACTCGGCCGCACCCTGGCCCGTATCCACTCGATATCGCCGGATGCGGTGCCGGCACTGCGGAGCGGGGTCCGCGGCGGCCTCGACGAACTGCGGCAGTCGTATCTAGACCTCGACACCCCGTCCGCGGTGACCGAGATCGCGCTGGCCGCACTCGCGCTGTACCGGCCGGAACCGGTTCCGGAGACGGTGGTACACGGCGATTTCCGCAACGGGAACCTGCTCATCTCCGACGCCGGACTCGAGGCGGTCCTGGACTGGGAACTCACCCATATCGGCGACCCCCGCGAAGATCTCGGCTGGCTGCTGGTCAAGTGCTGGCGGTTCGGGACCGCCCCGGAGGTCGGTGGATTCGGCACCGTCGACGAACTGCTCGACGGTTACGCCGAGATCGCCGGAGCGCGACCGGACATCGAGGCAGTGCGGTGGTGGCAGCTCTACCGCACCGTGTGGTGGAGCATCGTCTGCGCGCAGATGGCGCAGCGGCATCTGTCGGGCAGACAGCGATCGGTGGAGCTCGCGGCGATCGGACGACGGGTCTGCGAACAGGAGCACGACATCCTCCTCGCACTGGGCCGGCCGGCCGATGCGGTGGCCGATCCACCCGATCCGGCAAACGAACCCGGGCTCTACGGACGTCCCACCGCCGCCGAGCTCGTCAACGCGGTGTCGGAGTTTCTTCGCACCGCGGTGATGGCCGGTGACGATGTCGGGGACGCAACCCGATTCGGGGCCCGCGTCGCTGCGAACGTGCTGGACATCGTCGAACGTGAACTCGACGCCGGCCCGGCCCCGCTCGATCGTCAGCGCCACGCGCTGGCCGACCTGGGCTTCGACTCCGAAGCCGAGTTGGCACTGGCGATCCGAGCCGGCGAGGTGAATCCACAGGACCCGCGGGTCATCGCCGTGGTGCGGGCCGCGGTCACCGATCGGCTGATGGTGGCCAACCCGCGGTATCTGGAGCTGTGAGGGTCCGGTTCTACTGCGCGTGCGGCCGCGGGGTCAGGAAGCGTTGCGCGACCGCCAGTGCGGCACTACCGGACTTCTCGCCTTCGCAGTAGACGACGAACACCCGGTCACCCTGGATCCCGACAAACCAGCCGGGTCCCTGGGGTCCGTTGGTGCCCACCAGGGCTCGCAGGCCCGGTGCGTTGACCAGGTCGCTGGCGTCACCGTCGGCGGCGGTGGCCTTCATCGCGCCCTCGACCGCGGCGAGAACCTCGGGATCGACGGCACCGAGTTCACCGCCTTCGACCTGTCCGGCGACACCGGCGATCACGGACGGGGCCACCGAGCTCCCGCGCGCAACGGCCACACCGAGCGTCGCCATGTTCAGCGCCGACACCCGCAGATCCTCGGACCGGAAGGTCATCGGCTTGACCATGGGCTTCTCGTCGGCGGCAGATGCGGGGCGAACACCGGCGACCGTGAAGTCGACGCCCAGTCCCAGCGGACCGAGCAGCGCTTCGGCCTTGGCATCGTCAGAACCGGCCGCCCTGTTGATCACGTCGGCCACCGGGCCCAGGGTCGCGCCCGGGGTGTACTTCTTGTCGATCCGGATGTCGGAGACCTCGGCCTGGTCGTTGCGCATCGACGCCCGGATCTGTCCGGTATTCGCATCCACCACCAGGATCGAGGCCGGCTGCGCCACCTCGACCACGGCGTCGAGGGCGTCGAGCTGGATGTTCGGATCAATGTTGGTGGTCACGTCGGGTCCGGGGGGTCCCTGCTCGCCGGCGAGCTGCACCGGTGCCTGGCCGGGTGCCACACCCTGCACGGCCCAGCCCGAGGTGGCGTCGAGAATCGCCTGCCAGTAGTCGCGCACACCGTCGAAGACCGGTGAATCGAGCCGGCGGTCGAGCAGAACCAGCTTGGGTTCCTTGGCGATCGACACCCCCGGGATGGACGCCGGATCGCCGGCCAGCGCGATCATGTCGGACTCACGGACCGACACGACGGTCACCGGCCTGTTGTCGGCGTCGGCCAGCTGGCGGTTGATGACGTCCGGGGTGATCAGTTGGGCCAGTGGCTCGATGGTCCTGGCGAGCCTCGCGACGGAACCGACGACGTCACCGGTCGCCGTGGGGTCGAGGATGATGTTGTTGATCGTCTGTTGGGTGAGCATCCGCTTGCCGAAACGGTCGAGCACCGCGGGCGCCGGCGTGGCATCGGTGCGGACCTGGCGCAGGCTGCCGCCGGTCGACAGGTCCTCGGCGAGCAGACCTGGCTCCCACTGCACCCGCCAGCCCGGGGTCAGTTTGCGCGCCGACCCCTCTGTGGTCGTCTGGAACTCGCGGTCGTCACCGAGAATCCAAGTGGTCTCGACCTCGAAAGTTGCGGTGCCGTCGGAATATTCTTCGGCCCGTTGGACATCGACATCGACCTTCTCCGCGGCCATCTCCTCGAACGTTGCCTCATAGGACTTCATGGCCAATTCCGGCGACGAGGTCAGCAACGCGGTGGCAGTGGGATCCTGGTCTTCGATGGCCTTCGCGAAGTCGCTCAGCATCGCTCCGGCACCCGTGTCGGTGGACTCGCCGAAGTTGCCACAGGAAGCAACGGCGAGCGCGCAGACAAGCGCGAAAACGGAGGTGGCCGCGAGGCGGCCCGGGGAACGATGCATAGTCACAATTTTCACTCCTGTAACAGGGTGAACGGCACCAATGTGGTTTCCAACTTGCTTACGAGGTCGTCACGATCCTGTAACTACCCTTAATCCTTGGCATCCCGGCTGTGTCAGACGCCTTCTGCCATTTTTGCACCATCGCGGATTGGGGGTGGAGTATTGAAAAGGTGAGCTCCAGGTATTTTGCATTTCGCTCGAATGATCGACCTGTCACCGGTCTCGACTGGCTCGATTCGCGGCACGGTTTTTCCTTTGGCGACCACTACGATCCGGACAACACACATCACGGTGTCCTGATGGTCCACAACGACGAAACCGTTGCGCCACAGCAAGGCTTCGACACCCACCCGCATCGCAATATGGAGATCGTGACGTGGGTGCTGTCAGGGTCGCTGGTCCACCAGGATTCGATGGATCATGCGGGCGTCATCTATCCCGGTCTGGCGCAACGGATGAGCGCGGGCAGCGGTGTCACCCACTCCGAGCGCAACGACACCTGGCGGGGCGGATTGGTCCGCGGCGGCCGCCCGGTTCCGACCGGCGCCGAGCCGGTGCACTACATCCAGATGTGGGTCCTGCCCGACGACACCGGTACCGAACCCGGCTACGAGCAACTCGATGTCGCCGACGAGTTGCGGTCCGGGTCGCTGGTGACCGTCGCCTCGGGCATACCCGCCTATGACTCGGCCATCCGGATCGGCAACAACTCGGTGGCCTTCCATGTCGCCAGGCTCGACGCCGGGCAATCGGTGACCCTGCCCGATCTGCCCTGGGGACACGTCTTCATCGCCTCCGGGTCGGCCCGGCTCGAACCCATGCCCGACGACCTCCACGCCGGGGACACCGTCCGGATCACCGGCGGCGGCGGTGAACGTCTCACCGCGATCACCGCCACCGAGGTCCTCGTCTGGGAGATGCACCGCACCCTCGGCGGCTGACCCCCCCCCCCCCGTCGAGCGGGCCGATATCACCGTCGACCGTGCCGATATCACCGTCGAGCGGGCCGATCGAAGGTGGTCAGGCGGCAACCGCAGCGGCCTTGACCGCGTGGCTGACCTCCGATCGCAGCGCGTTGTAGTCGCTCGAGTTGCGGAGTTCGTCGTAGTCGACGTGACCGCGCGGCAGATCCACCTTCAGGTCGAGCGCGACCTTGCCGGGCCGTTTGGTGAGCACCACGATCCGCGAACCCAGGAACACCGCTTCGTCGGCGCTGTGGGTGACGAATACCGATGTGCGGCCGGTGTCCGTGCTCACGGACCGGACATCTTCCTGCAACCGCTCACGGGTCAGGGCGTCCAGAGCCGCAAACGGCTCGTCGAGCAGGAACAGTGGATTCTCCGCCGCCAGTGCCCTGGCAATGGCGACGCGCTGTTGCTGGCCTCCCGAGATCTCCCAGATGCGACGTTCCGCCGTACCTTCGAGCCCGACCCGTTCGAGCAATTCATCCCGCCGGGTGGTCCGCTCGGACTTCGCCACACCGGCGTACTTCAACGCCAGGTCGACGTTGCCGCCCACCGTCCGCCACGGGAACAGCCGTGGCTGTTGGAACACCACCCCGGCCGATTCTCCCGGGACCGGGGCGCGCCCGAGCACCTCGACCGCACCCGCAGTGGGTTGTTCGAAGCCGGCGATCAGTCGCAGCAACGTGCTCTTGCCACACCCCGAGGCCCCGACCAGCACCAGGAACTCCCCGGCCGGGACGTCAAGGGACACCGGACCCACTGCGGTCACCGCATCGGGACCGCTGCCGTAGCGGTGCTCCACGGTGTCGAGCCGGACCGCGCTCACCGACCGGTCATCACTGGTCGAGGGCACCTGGCAGGCCTTCCACGTAGATCGCCTGCTGCAACTCTTCCAGAGTCGGCGCTTTCTCGATCTGCTTCTGCGCCGCGAGGAACTCGGCCGCGCTGAGCAGGTTGTTCGCGAGGTTGCCCGCCGCGCCGGGTGTACCCAGCCACTGCGGCGACGCGATCTGTGCAGGGGTCAGGAACACGCCCTGCTTGAGCTGGCCGAGGGCTTCGTCGGCGCTGATGCCGAGTTCTTGTCCGACGAATCCCGCGGCGGCCGCGGGATCGTTGTTGATCAGGTCCAGCGCCCGGGCCTGCACCTTACGCCAGGCGTCGACCGCCGCGGGGTCGTCGGAGATCAGCTGGTTCGACACCACACCGAGGTCCAGGGTGGGGTTGCCGGATTCACCGATCGCCCGGCTCGTGACCAGGTCCTTACCGGTCTTGCGAAGCTCATCGAGGGTCGGCAGCCAGGTGTAGGCGGCATCGATGTCACCACGTTCCCAGGCCGCGAGGATGGCCTGGGGTTGCAGGTCGACGATCTTGACGTCGTCGGCCGACAGTCCGGCCTGTTCCAGTGCGACGAGCAGACTGTAGTGCGCTGTCGACGCCAGTGCGGTGCCGATGGTCTTACCCTTCAGTTCGGCAACACTGTTGATGTTGGTCCCGTCGCGTACCACGAGGGCTTCGTTGTCCCCGGCGACGTCGAGCACGAACGCCACCTTGTATTCGATCGGTGAGGTCCCGGACAGGCCTCTGGCGACCGGGCTCGATCCGATGGCGCCGATGTCGATCGAGTTGGCGATGAAGGCCTGGTTGATCGTGGCGCCGGACTCGAACTTGGTCCATTCGATGGTGTAGTCCGGCAGGGCCTCTTCGAGCCACCTCTGATTCTTGACGATCAGGTCTCCGCTGGGGAACGACTGGTAGCCGATGGTGATCGTCTTGCCGCCGTCGCTGTCGTCGGAGCAGGCGGTGAGACCGAGCGTGAGGGCCAGGGCGGACAGCGCGGCGACGAACGTGACCCGTCGCCGGTGTAGGCGAGCAGATATGAGGGAGCGACTCATGGGAGTGGGGGGTTCTTTCTCTAGTGGGACTCGACGTTGCACAAACAGGGGGTACGAAAGAAATCGGTGGGCGACCGCGATCAGACCCGGCCGCGCCAGGGGACGGTCTTGCGCTCGATGAGCTGGAGCAGTCCGTCGATGATCAGCCCGGAGGCTCCGATGGCGATGATCCCGACCAGGACCACCGGCGTGTTGTTGTAATTGGATGCGTCCCTGACCATTCCGCCGATGCCGGGAAGTCCGTTGACGAGTTCTGCCGCGACGAGCGACGAGTACGCAACGCCGACCGCGAGGCGGATACCGGTGAACGTCTCCGGCAGTGCCGATGGGACCACCACGTCCTTGATGACGTCGAACTTGCTTGCACCCAGCGCTTTCGCGGCCTCGACCAGACCTTGCGGCGCCGCCAGGACGGCCGATGTGGTCGCCACCGCAACCGGCGGGAAGGCGGCGATCGCCAGCAGCGTGATCTTGGGTTCCTCGTTGATGCCGAGCCAGATGATCAGCAAGGAGAAGTAGGCCAGTGGCGGCAACGTGCGCAGGAAGGTGATCCAGGGTTCGAACAACGCACGAATCTTGCCGAAGGTACCCATCAGCAGGCCGAAGGCAATTCCCACCAGGATGCCGATGGCGATGCCGTAACCGATCCGCTCGAGGCTGATCAGCAGGTGTTCCCACAGGTACTTGCCGGCGTATCCCCGCACACCGTCAGTGGTGGTCGAGGTCTTCACGAAGGCGTCCCACACCGCGGACGGGGGCGGCACCAGCGTCTCGTTCCACAGCTTCAGACCGACCACGAGCTGCCAGAGCGCGACGAACACGACCAGGGACAGCAACGGCAGTCCGACCCGCGACAGCAACGGCCGAACACGCGTCCCCCGACGGCGGGAGAGCGGCGCATCCGGGCCGGCGGTTTCCGACGGCTTCTCGATGGCGGGAACTACGGACACTGCGGACCCCTGGTGACTGATGGAGAGGGAATGACACCGAAGGCTCCCGAGCGGACGGCCTACGGAAAGATGCTCACCGACAACAGTTCTGCGACTCGAGGCGGCAGAGGTCCACCGAGAGCATGCGCACCGGGGTTGTCATGAACACCGCGTCACGTTAGCCCAGCAATTCCCCCGCCCGCGGCGTTGGATTTGGTCCGGGTTCAATCCTTTACCGGTAAGTTCATAGCTGGTATGTGGCAGGCGGTCGCCTTCTGCCATCGCAGCTTCGTGTTACATAATCGTTAGCTCGTCGGATCGCGAGCTGTGTCGCCAGACGATCACGTCCGTTGGACGATTGTCAGGCGACCGACAACCATTGCCAGAGGGCACGAGGGAGCAAGTGATGGAGCGGGACAGCACCGGGACCGAGCAGGTCGAACAAGTGCTCGGGGGTGTCAATCAGCATGCGGGCAGCTTCCGCTTCCTCATCGAAGCGCAGCAGTGGTTCTGGTCCGACGAGGTCGCCGCGATCCACGGCTACGGCCCCGGCGAGGTCACCCCGACCACTGAACTACTGCTGTCCCACAAACACCCCGAAGACCGTCAACGCGTCGAGCACGTCGTCCACGAACTTCTCGAGGGCAAGGCGTTCAGCAGCCGCCATCGCATCATCGACCGCGCCGGCAGGGTTCGTCACGTACTCGTGATCGGCGACCGGATGACCGACCCATCCGGAAAGCTGATCGGCACCGAAGGGTTCTATGTGGACCTTACAGAGGCACATAAAACAGAGTTGAAAGAAACGATGGACGCCGCGGTCAAGGATTTCGCGGCGTCCCGGGCGGTGATCGAGCAGGCCAAGGGCATGTTGATGCTCACCTACGCCATCTCTGATGATCGGGCGTTCGAGGTGCTGACCTGGCGTTCACAGCAGACCAACACCAAACTTCGCGCGCTGGCCCAGAGCATCGTCGATGCAGCGGTCGGAGCGGTTCCGGTCAGCGACGAAAGCCGTCGCGCATTCGACCATCTGCTGCTCACCGCGCACCAGCGGGAGGGGTCTGCGCTCAACGGCAGCTGACGAACCGGCCGAGGAGTGCCAGGATGGTCTGGTGACTTCATCAACCGAGACCGCTGCCGCCACCGAATCGCCGGATCCCCGGTCCGGAATCGACCTGCGCTGGGTCGATGATTCCGTGCGGCCCCAAGACGACCTGTTCGAACACGTGAACGGCGTGTGGTTACGCGACCACGTGATCCCCGACGACCGGGCCGTGGACGGCGCCTTCCATGTGCTCCGCGATCGCGCCGAGGAAAACGTCCGCGACCTGATCACCGAGTGTGCCGAGTCCTCGCCGGAACCCGGCAGTGACGCCCAGAAGATCGGCGACCTGTACGCCAGCTTCATGGACGAGGAACGGATCAACTCACTCGGCATCGAACCGATCCGGGCCGATCTGGCGGCGCTGTCCGAAGCAGCAGACCGCACCGAGCTGGCCCGCCTGATCGGCGCGCAGCAGCGCCGGGGCATCGGCGGCCTGCTGGGCTACTACGTCGACACCGACGCCAAGGCATCCGATCGCTATCTCGTCCACATCACACAGTCCGGGCTCGGACTACCCGACGAATCGTATTATCGCGAAGAGAACCACGCCGAGTCGCTCGCCGCATACCGCGAACACGTCGCAAAGATGTTCCGGCTGGCCGGTTTCGACGACCCCGAAGGTGCCGCCGCGACCGTCGTCGACCTCGAGACGGCGATCGCCGCGCAGCACTGGGACGTTGTCCGCCGCCGCGACGCCGACCTCACCTACAACTTGCGCACATTGGCGGAATTCAAGTCCGAGGCAACCGGTTTCGATCTCGATGCCTGGACCGCGGGATTGAGCACCCCGGCCGAGGAAACATTCGGCGAAGTGGTCGTCGGACAGCCTTCGTTCGTCTCCGGCGTCGCGGCGCTCTTCGCCGAGCGCGACCTGGCCGAGTGGAAACTCTGGGCACAATGGCGGTTGCTGCATTCGGCGGCGCCGTATCTGTCCGACGAGTTCGTGGCCGAGAACTTCGCGTTCTACGGCAAGACCCTCACCGGCTCCGAGGTCATCCGCGACCGCTGGAAGCGCGGTGTGGGCCTGGTCGAACAGGGCCTCGGATTCGCCGTCGGCAAACTGTATGTCGCCAAGCATTTTCCACCCCAGGCCAAGGCCCGGATGGACGAGCTCATCGAGAATCTGGTGAAGGCCTACCGCCGCAACATCACCGACCTGGATTGGATGAGCCCGGCGACCCGCGAGAAGGCGCTCGTCAAACTGGAGAAGTTCACCCCCAAAATTGGCTATCCGGCGACGTGGCGGGACTACTTGTCGCTGACCATCGAGCGCGATGACCTGTTCGGGAACATCGCTCGGGCAAGCGCTTTCGAGGAGGATCGGGAGTTCGCGAAGATCGGCGAGCCGGTGGACCACGACGAATGGTTCATGACGCCGCAGACCGTCAACGCCTATTACAACCCGGGAATGAACGAGATCGTCTTCCCGGCCGCGATCCTGCAGCCGCCCTTCTTCGATCCCGAGGCCGACGATGCCGCGAACTACGGTGGGATCGGCGCGGTGATCGGGCACGAGATCGGCCACGGTTTTGACGACCAGGGCGCCAAGTACGACGGTGACGGCAACCTGATCGACTGGTGGACCGACGCCGACCGCGCCGAGTTCGGCACCCGCACAAAGAAACTCATCGAGCAGTACAGCCACTTCACACCCAAGGGCCTCGACGAGAAGTACAAGGTCAACGGCGAGTTCACCATCGGCGAGAACATCGGCGACCTCGGCGGTCTGTCCATCTCGCTGGTCGCCTATCAGATCGCGCTCGACGGCAAGTCCGCGCCGGTGATCGACGGACTGACCGGCCTGCAGCGGGTGTTCTATGGGTGGGCACAGGTGTGGCGCACCAAGACTCGGGATGCCGAGGCGATCCGTCGGCTGTCCATCGATCCGCATTCACCGCCAGAGTTCCGCTGCAACGGCGTGATCAGCAACATCGATGCCTTCTATGAGGCGTTCGATGTCGGGGCCGCCGACGCCCTGTATCTCCCGGAACCTGAACGCGTCCACATCTGGTAGCGCTCCCCCACCCCGATGATGTGCCCTTTTGGCGGCTTCCACCTGCGGGTTTGTTCGCCAAAAGGCCACATCATCGGGGTCAGGGAGCGGTGAAGTCGGTGAGCCCGTCGGCGGGATCAACTGTTCCGCCGACGGTGTTCTGGACGACGACCGGGGCACCTTTGGGGGCATTCTCGAAAAACCATCGCGCGTCGTCGGTACTCACGTTGAGGCCACCACGCGAGACGTTGGTATTGCCTTGCTGGCCGACGGACCACGGCGCCGCATGCAGGAATATGCCACTGTTCGACAACCGCGTCGCGTACTCGACATAGGTGCGGTAGCCACCCGGCGAATCGACCGGCACGCCGTACGTGGAGGAGTCCAGGTACATGTCGGCGAACCGCTCACCGACCGTGTAGACGCCGTTGGGTGTCGGATTCTCGTTGGCGCCCATGGATGTCGGGATGGTGCGTGCCGTCGTGCCGTCGACGGACACCGTGATGGTGTGGGTGTTGTCGTCGGCCGTTGCGACCCATTCCTCTCCGACGGAAAACCCTGCGGCCGCACTTCCGGCCTGCACCTTGACCTTGGTTCCGGCCGGCCAGAATCCGGCCGGCTTCCAGCGCAGCTCTCTGTTGCCCACCCAGCGGTAGGCGCCGTCGACCTCGGGTTCGGTGGACACCCGGATCGCCTTCTCGGCGGTCTCCCTGTCCCCGATCGCCGCCGTGAACGAGATGATGACCGGCTGGGCGATGCCGACGGTCTCACCGTCGACCGGATCGAGTACGGGAGTGGAGAAGTTGGCGCGCGCCAACGGCTGCTCATCGGACGGTTTGACTGCGCCGGGATCGGGCAATGGGATGCGCGGCGTGGACAACCCCGGAACATCCGGACCGCCCGGCCAGAGCGGATCGGCCTGCACCGACACGACCGAACCACCGGCGACCAGGGTGCCGCTGACAACGACCAGCACCACACGCCCTGCGAGGCGGCCACCGATGATGCCGAGCTGCATGCAACGTCCCTTTGATCATCGCCTGTGCAACAGAGCGTGCCCACTGCGCCGGAAACGGCGATCGGCGCCAGATTGCCCAAGATACGTCAGCGCGCAACCATTCATCACGAACTCCCCCGAGCACGACGGGATCGGTCGTCAGATGTCAGTGAAACCGCCGAATACGCTGGTAAGTGCCGTCAGAACGGACGACTACGACGGCCCGCCCTCAGCGCGAGAGGAAATCGAGAACCGCACCCTCGAACGCGGTCTTGGCCTCGATCATCACCCAGTGACCGCATTTGGGGAAGACATGCAGCTCGGCGTCGGGGATCAGCCGCATCGGCAGCATCGCCATGTCGGGAGGGCTGACCCGGTCATCGCGCCCCCAGGTCAGCAGCGTCGGACAGCTCACCTTGTGCATCATCGACCAGTACGGCGGGGTATCGGAGGCAGCCATGAACTGTTGCTGCATCTCGAATGCCGCCGAGCCGTACATCATCTGGGCGGTGGCCTGCGCGTCCGGATTGATCGCCGCCTCCCAGCGCTCCTCGATCAAGTCCTCGGTGATCAGGTCCCGGTCGTAGACCATTCCGGTCAGCCAGCGGATCAACTTCTCGCGGTCGGGCGCATCGGTGAACTCCTGTAGCAACCGCAGACCCTCGCTCGGACTGGGACTGAAGACATTGGGTCCAACACCACCGATGGTGACCAGCTTGCTCACCCGCTCCGGCTTCTTGATCGCCAGGTTGACGCCGACCACGCCGCCCATCGAATTGCCGATGATCGGCGCCGACTCGATACCGAGGGCGTCCATGAATCGGATCACCGACGAACCGGCGGTCAGGACCGGATGACCCTTGACCGGATCGCTGACCCCGAACCCCGGGAACTCCAGGACGTAGCAGTGGTGGGTCTGCGCGAAGACACCGATGTTGCCCCGGTAATTCCGCCAACCGGTGACACCCGGGCCCGACCCGTGGAGCAGGATCAGAGGTGGTCCCGACCCTGCCTCGTGATAGCGCAGCACGCCGGCATCGGTCGGTAGTTCTCGCTTGCTGGTCTCATATGTCACGTCCACCGAATCAGACTAGAACGTGTTCCAGTTTCATGTACCACTTGGGTGGTTTTCCACGGTTTCTGCGCCCAGAGATCGGTCGATCGCCTGCAACTGGACCACATCCACCGTCCGCAGGACCGACAGCGCGGATGACACCGCCAACTCGCAGGCGGTATCGATGCTCGCCCCCGCCACGATCACCGCGCGGTGGGCGACATCGAGGGTCATCCCGATCAGCATCGAGGCCAGGACGTCGACCCCGACACCGACGTGGTGCCCACGTTTGGAGAACGCAGCCCGGAGACGTTGCGCGAGTCTGGGTTCCAATGCGGCCGACAGTTGCCGCGCGGATTCACGGTGTTCCTCCCGGTTCGTCAGCAACACCCGGAACCCTTCTGGATTGCGGCGTGCGTATTCGAAGAGGACCTCCACCGAGTACCGGGTGTGGTCGCCGTAGGCCATCTCGTCGCCCTGGTCATAGGCGGCGAGTTTCCACCGGGTCAGCGTGCTCATCTCGCGATCTAGTACCGCGTCGACCAACGAATCCCGAGAACCGAAGTGCGCGTACAGCGTGACCCGGGACGTGCCCGCACGCTCGGCGATCATGTCCATGGTCGCCCGCCGGGCACCGACGTCGGCGATCACGGCCAGCGCAGCATCCATCAGCTCACTGTCGGTCGGCCGATTACGGGTGCTCCGAGTGATTTTGGACCGACTTGCGGCCGCGCGTGGCGTGTTCGACACAATCGGTTCCTCTACGGGTATACGGTTTTGTCTCAGCCTGCGGAGGCTGCCGCCTCATCATCGGGGCCGTCGACCAGACCGAAGTATGCGGCCTCAACCCTTTCACGCTGGGCACTGAGTTCGGCTGCGGGACCGGACAATGCCACCCGACCGTGGTGCAGCACGATCGCCGAATCCGCTATCGCAAGCGCGAGGTCGATGTGCTGCTCCACCAATACGATCGCCATCTGTTGTTCGTCGGCGATGGCGCGTAGTCGGGGCAGCAGATCCTTCACCGCGATCGGCGACAGTCCCAGGCTGAGTTCGTCGATGAGCAACACCTTGGGGCGGGGCAACAACGCCTTGGCCAGGGCCAGCATCTGCTGCTCGCCGCCGGAGAGGTTGCCGCACTTGCGTCCCCGCAAACCTTTGAGCTTCGGGAAGTATTCGAAGACGACGTCCACATCGGCGCCACCCTTGCGATGCGCCAGTCGAAGGTTGTCGGAGACCGAGAGCTTGTGGAAGACACCTCGATTGTCCGGCACCAGCGTGACGCCGCGCCTGGCGTTGCGTTCGATCCTCTTGTCCAACGGCTCCCCGAGCGCTGTGATGGTCCCCGCCATCACCGGCAACGCCCCGACCGCCGCGAGCAGCGTGGTGGTCTTGCCCGCCCCGTTCGGACCGAGCAGTGCCAGGATCTCACCCGCATGCACACGCGCATCGAGGTCCCGGACGGCGGGCACGCCGTCGTATCCGACGGTGATTCCCTCGATCGTCAGAACCGGTTGCGTAACAACACCTGTACTCATCCGGCGTCCCCTTTCTGCAGTCCGACGCCGGGTGCGCCGTCGAGATCGATGTCGGCCTCGGTGACCTCGGGGCTGCCGAGATACGCCGCGATGACCTCCGGGTTGTCCCGGATGTCCTGCGGTGCCCCGGAAGCGATGACCCGTCCGAAGTCCAGGACATACAGCCGGTCACACACTTCCAAGACCAGCGACATGTCGTGATCGATCAGCAGGATGCCGATCCCGGTCTCGGCGATCCGCCGCAGTTCGGCACCGAATGCCTTGCTCTCGTGGGTGTCGAGGCCGGCCGCCGGCTCATCGAGCAACACGAGCCGCGTGCCACCCACGAGCGCACGGGCCACACCCACCATCTTCTGCCGGCCCAGGGTCAATTCGCCCGGCCGTCGGTCGGCGACGTCGGTGAGCCCGACCATCGCCAGCGCCTCGCCGATCGTGGCCGCCGGTGGTTTCGACCCGGTGAACACGTCGGCGACCAGAGCTCGCAGCCCCGGACGTTGCACTGCGACAGCGAGGTTTTCGGCAACTGTCAGGTCCACGAACAATTCGCCGGCCTGCCAGGTGCGGGCCATTCCGGCACTGCGCCGGCGATGCGGACTCTGCTTCTCGATACGGGTCCCGGCCAGCGATACCTCGCCGATTGATCTGGTGAATCCGGTGACGGCATCGACGAACGTGGTCTTCCCGGCCCCGTTGGGCCCGATCAATCCGACGATCTCCCCGGCCTCGACCGAAAGGGCGATGTTGTCGTTTGCGACCACGCCGCCGTATCGCACCGAGAGATCACGGGCCTGCAGCAGCGACGTGGTGTTTTCAGCCGACATGAGAACTCGCTTTCGGTTCGGAGTTGTCGTTCGGGGGTGGTGGTGGCGACTGGGCCGGTGACGAGGTGCCGAACCTGGTCTTGATGTGCGTCACCGTCTCCTGCACGGCGCCGACGACCCCGACCGGGTTGAGCACGGCCATCAGCAGCAGGCTGCCTGCGGCAATGAGCTGGTAATACTGTCCGAGATCGAGTGTCTGGGTGAGGAATACGTATCCGACGCCGAGCGGACCGATGATGCCGGCGATGAATGCACCCCAGACCGAGGTGATACCGCCGACGTAAGTCATGGCCAGCAAGACCAGACCGACGATCACCGTGAACGACGCCGCCGACAACTGCCCGCGGCTGTAGCCGATGAGGCAACCACCGACACCGGCCAGGAAGGCGGACAGGGCGAACCCGAGCAACTTGGTCGCCGCGACGTTGATCCCCACCGACGCCGCCGCCCGTTCGTTGGAACGGACCGCGAGAAATGCGCGCCCGGTCGAACCCGCCATGAATCGCAGGACGATCAGCGTCAGCACCCCGACAACCACCAACACCATCATCGAGAATTCGATGGTCGTCAGTTCGGTCCCCTGTCGCACCGACAGGTCCCACCCGAAGAGCTTCGGATCCTCGATCAAGTTGCCCTCGAACGGCGTGATCGACGGGTTGTTGAAGATGAAGCTCTGAATGGCCAGGGCTGCAGCCAAAGTCACCACCGCGAGTTGCGCGCCTCGGATGCGCAGGGCCGGAACGCCGACGATCACACCCAGCGCGGTAGCCAGCAGCGCCGAGATCAGGATGCTGAACGGGAAGGGCACGCCCCAGTTGATGGTCACCTTCGACAACGCGAACCCGGCGGTACCGGCAAAGGCCATGCTGGCCAGTGAGATCTGCCCCAGATAGCCGGTGAGCAATACGAGCGACAGGGCGATGAGAGACAGGATCATCGAGGTCACGATTCCGAAACGCCAACTGCCCGAGGTCAACAGAACCGCGATCACCACTGCCGCGATCACCACGACGACAGGGATCGGGCGGATACGCGGAATGGTCACCGCCGGCATCTTCGCCTCCCCGAGCGAGCCGCGTGACGGGATCTTCCCACCGAGCAGGAACAGGGCAACGACCACGATGACGAACGGGACGGCGTCGCCGAGACCGGTCTGCGCCCAGCTCGGCCACCACTCGAGTGTGCCGGCCCACAGGATGACCGCCTGGAATGATCCGAGTACAAGCCCGGCCGCGCAGGCGATTCCGAACGATGTCAGGCGGCCGACGAGTGCGACGGCCAGGGCCGGGATGATGTAGAAGGTGTAGCTCGCCGAGTCCAATCCGATGGTGTAGGCACCCAGGACGACGATCAAACCGGACGCCGCGCCGCTGATGACCCAGACGATGGCAGCCAGTCGGTCCGGCGAGTATCCGGCGAGCCGGGCGGCGAGTTCGTCTTCGGCACCGGCCCGCGTGGCCACTCCGAGGGTGGTCAGCTGGAAGTATGCCCAGAACAGTCCCGCGATGACGATTGCGGTGGCCGCCAGCAGCAGGTCGCTGACATTGATGACCGCACCGGCGAGTTCAAAAGTCTTCTCGGGCAAGACCGGCAGCGCCATCAGTGAATCGGTCTCGAAGCGCAGGGACACCAGGGCCTGGATGAAGAGCATCAATCCGACCGAGGCGACCACCTGCGCCAGGACCGGGGCACGCCGCAGCGGCCGGAAGATCAGGAGATGGGCCAGCAGCGCCCAGATCGCCGCGGTGGCCACGCCGATGATGATCGCCGGGACCATCGCTGTCGGATCGTCCTCGCTACCCAGCGAGATACTGCCGATCGGCAGCACGAACGTGCCATCGGTACGCAGTGCGGCAACAACATACACCGCCCACAGGGCGATGGACCCCTGTGCGAAGTTGATGACTCCGGTCGCGGCGTAGATCCCGACGAGGGACGTCGCGAAGACCGAATAGATCGCACCGACAGATAGGCCGAGGAAAACGAACTGCAGAAACTGACTCATGAGACCGTGGCCACCTCACTCCCGCTCGTGTGATTCATGGGTGGGCGCCAGGGTGCGAACATGCGCACCGGACCGCCCGGGTTGTTGCGCCCGAAAAATCGCCCCACGCGGCGCTTGTGCGGGGGACGATTCGGGGGTGCGCCGCCCGGCCTCTGCCGCGCCGCACACCCCCGAATCTGTTGCGTTGTAACCCCGTTGCTAGCTGGCGCCGGGAATCATGGCCAGCGCCTGCGGGTTCGGCTGGATCAACCCGCCCCCGATGGGTTCGGTCTTCTTGTCACCGGTCACCTCGAAGACGAACATCTCCGTGGTGCAATTGGGGCTTGTCGCCTTACCGCAACTGAGCACCGGTCCCAGCCAGCTCTGGTAACCGTCGACGGCCTTCAGCGCGGCCAGAACAGTCGGTCCGGTGACCTCCGTCGGCGCGGCCGCACCCAGGGTCCTGGCGAAGTCGACGAAGGTGGCGAAGGTGCCGTATGCGTAGAAGCCCCCGTTGCCACCCGCCTCGTCGACGTATTCCTCTGTGATGTCGAGGTTTTCCTGCATCGGCGCCGGTGCCGAATCTTTGGCCGGTTCCAGCCAGATCGGCGAGTAGGTCTGCGCGCCGACCGCTTGTGCACCCATCGTGTCGATGAACTCGGTGCAGGCCGCCAGGAACATCGTGTTCTGGAAGCCGACACTGCGCAGCGACTGGGCCAGCTTGGTGCAGTTGGCATCGGTCTGCGACGTCAACAGGCCACCGACATCGGGATCACCCGAGTTGATGGTCGAGGCCAGTGCGGTGTAGTTCGGGTTGGTGGGCGAATAGTAGATGCTGCTCACCTCGAGACCGAGTTGCGCGCCAAGGGGTTTGAGAATTCGGTCGAATGTCTGATGCGCCGCGGCGACATCGACGTTCGCCAATGTCAGAGAGTTCTTTCCCTGCTGCTTCAGCGACTGCATGACACCGATCAGGAACGAGGCCTGCGGTGGCCCGAAGTAGACCCGATTCTCCGGCGACGAACCGGTGACCGAGTCGAACGGGATCTGGCCGACCATCGGGATACTCGCCGATTGCAGAATCGGCAGGGCCGCACTCGATGCCGCGTCGTATCCGTCTATCACCGCGACGACTCCGGCCTGCACGAGCTGATTGGCACAGCCGATGGTCGATTCCGGTGCCGTGACATCGACTGCGCAGTTCACGACCTCGATCGGGCGCCCGGCGATGCCGCCCAACTCGTTGTTGATGTAGTTGAGGGCGGCCTTCTGTCCGGTCTCGACACCCGGCTGGGTGATCGGGCCATTGGACGGGTTCAGGAAGCCGACCTTGATCGACTCACCCGCCGCCTTGATGCCGCTCTCCGACGGAGACGCACTGTTGTCGCTGTCGGAATCACTGTCGTCGCTACAGGAGACGACGGAAAAGACACACACCGCCGCAACAAATGCTGCCGCTATTCGGCCGGTTCTCTTGCGCATTTCAATGCCTTTCCCGGCGGTGAGTGGTCGCAATGGATATGCGTCGACAACATCGATCCGCGAGTGGCGAGTGGCGATGTTCAGGCGCACCTTTGATCCCGGCCAGACCCTCCGAGTTACACGGGGTTGCAACCGAATAGCGTTCTTGCCATCCGTCGTGCCCATCCCGGGTGTGATCTGGGCCACTCGAAAAGTAGCCCCTGCCTTACAGGCGTGTCAAGGTGCAGTTCGGACGTTGATCCGTCGATGTGAATCAACCCGAAATGGTCACGACCCTGCATAGAATGCCGAGCTCAGCGGGTAGGAGCGGGCATATTCTTGTAATTCGCTTGGAACACTAAATGTCGTAGCCCGTAGGGCTTACTTTTGTGAGCCGAACGATCACAGGACCCTCGGGATTGATACTGATAACCCGTTCAGCGTCTATATTTTGTCGGGATCGGTTCGGCACTGAAGAAACCTTGGCCCGGGCCCGAATCAGCCGGTGTCGCAGCAGTGACCTTCGTCCAACCCGGACATGAGGCCGACGACGGTAGACCGAGAACAGCGGAGTGGCGTGACGTGAAGCGGATAGGTGTGGTGGAGGACCACTCGTCGGTCGTCCTGGGACTCAAGGCCATGCTGGCCGACCATCCCGGATTGGTCGTGGCCGCAGCCACCCCGACGGTCACCGAACTACTCGCTCTGCATGCCGATTTGGATTTGGTTCTGCTGGATCTACGCCTGTCGGACGGATCCTCTCCCACCGCCAACGTCGAGGAACTCCGCGCGGCCGGATTGCAGGCGCTGGTGTTCACCGGCGCCGAGAACCCCTACCTGGTGCGCTTGGCCGCCAAAGCCGGTGTGCTGGGTGTGGTCAGGAAGACCGAATCGACCGAGGTCGTGGTGGCGGCGATCGCCGCAGCGGCCGACGGTCGCCAGGTCGTGACCACCGAGTGGGCCGCCGCCATCGACGCCGACCCCGGACTCCCCGATGTCGGCCTGAGTCCTCGCCAGCGCGACGTCCTGAGTCTGTACGCCTCGGGCGAGAAGGCAGATCGTGTCGCCCGACTGACCGGATTGACGCCGCACACCGTCAACGACTATCTGGCCCGGATCCGGGCCAAGTACGCCGATGCCGGCCGGCCGGCCGGAACCAAGATCGAGCTCTACAAGCGCGCCGTCGAAGACGGCCTGCTTCCGATGCCGGAGGCGCCGGAACCATGAGCTGCCAAACGCTTTTCCACTCCGGCAATCTCGGCGGTGGGGAGAACACCCTTCGTCTCGTTCGCATGTTCGCGCGCTTCATCAGCGTCGGCTATCTGGCCTACCTCGTCATCCTCCTGCCCGCGATCAGCATGTTGGCGCCCCGGATGGACTGGTGGTGGACGCCCGTCAACGTACTGCTCGTCTTCGGGTCCGGAATGCTGCCGGGGGCGTTGTCGTTTCGGTCGGACCCCCAACCCATGAAGTTCTTCAGCGGTGTTGCGGCCATCGCTTTTCTGATCGCGGCAGCAACCTGGCCGCTGGCGTGGAACGGCCCGCCCATCGAGGACGGCGACGGTGTCTGGCTGGCCTTCTTCCCTGGTGTCGCAAGCCTGGCCGCCGTCATCGTATGGCCACCGGTACTGGTGTTCTCGCATCTGGTGGTCGGGTGTACCGCGGTCCAACTGATCAACTTCTACGCCCGCGGTGACTCCTCGGCCTGGGTGTTGGCTCCGGAGATCATGTTCGCGATCATGTTCTGCACCCTGTTCGTGGGCGGTGGCGCGATGGCGATGCGGACCGGCCGCCTCCTCGATTCCACCACCGAGACAACATATGCCGCCGCTGCGATGGCGGCAGCCGGCCATGCCCGCACGGTCGAGCGCGAACGGTTCGACGCGTTGATCCACGACAGTGTGATGTCGACGTTCCTGGTCGCCTCCCGGGGTCAGCCCCCGGAGATCATCAGTGCGATGGCGGCGACCACACTCGAAGAACTGGACAACATCAGAACCGAATCGGCCCCAAACCAATACTTTTCGCCCGAACAGGCGACCACTCACCTCCGCGCGGCGTGTGTGGACGCCGACCACCAGGCCCTGTTCCGCGTTTCCGAGTATCCGGACAAGAAGGTGGCAGCCCTGCCCGCCGATGTGGTCCGCACGATGGGTTCGGCATTGTCGGAAGCGTTACGCAACAGCCAGATACATGCAGGGTCGGATACCACCCGCACCGTCGATGTCAACATCACCGACACCGGGCTCGGCGTGGTGGTGGCCGACGACGGCAGCGGTTTCGATCCGGCCGCCGTTGCCCCGCATCGCCTCGGTATCGCCGTCAGCATCCTGGGCCGGATGCGCAACCTTCCCGGCGGCACGGCGCACCTCGATACCCGGCCCGGCGCCGGCACGCGGGTGTACCTGGGATGGGAAAGCCGATGACGCTGACCCGGACCACAATCGACGACCCGAGGTCGGTCGGTGACGCGGGTTCACTCCTCGGACTGCACACCCCCGCCGCACGAATTCTCGTGGCGGCATACGTGATCACGTTCGCGGTGGTCAGCTGGTCGGATCCACCGGCAGGCGGCCTGTGGTACGAGTTCGCCGCATGGATTGTGGTCAGCATCGGCGCGATCAGTCTGATCTCCATCCCCGGGGATCCCCTGCCGGCGCCCGCAGCGGTGTGTCTCGCCGCTGTCGGCCCGATTGCCATCAACCTCAATCTCGTGACGACAGCACTACCCCTGGAAGGCCACCTACCGCTGTGGACGCTGGGGGCATCGACGGCCATCTACGCCTACATGGCCGTACGCGGACGTCCGCTGTGGGCGTGGATCGGGATGCTGGCGACACTGGTCAGCTGCATGGTGTGGACGGCGATGGCCGGCGAAGGTGCGCTGTACGGGCTCTCCATCTCGGTCATCAATCTCGCACCGCTGCTGATGGCCACGTTCTTTGCGTGGACCATCCGTCCGGCGGCCCGCAGCATCTTCGAACTGCGCCGGCAGGGGACGTTGCGGGTGGCGGCCGAGGCCGCCGGCAAGGCAATCCTCGAAGAGCGCGACGCCCGGCTCGCCCAACTCGACGAACTCGCCCGCCCTCTGCTGGAGCAGATGAAAGAATCCCGGCCGCTGACCGAAGACGAACGGCTCGCGGCCAAGCTGGTCGAGGCCCGACTCCGCGACTCGCTGCGCGCGCCTGCTCTCGACCGGCCCCCGATCCCGGCCGTGGCCCGGCAGGCCCGCTCCCGCGGCGTCGACGTGGTGCTCCTCGACGACCACGGCCTGGACACCGCGCCCCCTGAGGTCTGTACCGAGATCTGTCGCGCCATCACCGACGCCCTCATCCGCGCCGATACCGGAACCCTCACCATCCGGGTCCTCCCGCCGCACCGGGATGCCCTGGTCACGGTCCTGCACAGCACACCGGACGACACCACCAGGGTGGAGTACGGCCACAACGGCAAAGCGTTGGCACCCCGGCTGTGAATCGGACGCCTTAGACTTCCTGGGTGCATTTCTCTCGTTTTGTGGCCATCGGTGACAGCCAGACCGAAGGTATCGGTGACGGTGACGACGTCGCCGGCCACCGCGGATGGGCGGATCGCCTCGCCGAACAACTCGCGCTGACCAACCCCGACCTGCATTACGCGAACCTCGCGGTACGGGGACGCCGCACCCGCCAGATCCGCGATACGCAGCTCGAGCCCGCGATCGCACTGTCTCCCGACCTGATCGCCGCCCCGCTCGGGATGAACGATGTGTTGGCGAGTTCGACGCTCGACGACGTTCATCACGATCTCGACCACATCTACTCGCGGCTGGCCGCCACGTCGGCGACGGTGATCATCTCGACCTATCCGAACATGGCCAAGACGGTGCCGATCGCCAAACGCCTCGAACCCCGCCTGCTCGCATTGAACGAGATGATGCGCGGGTTCGCCGCCACCTATGACTTCATCCTGGTCGATCTCCACGAGGCACCGGTACTGGTCGACACCCGGTCCTGGTCACTCGATCGACTGCACGCCTCGCCGTTCGGGCACGAGCGGTTCGCCGCCGGCGCCGCCCACGCGCTCGGCCTGCCCGGCAGTGACCCGGAGTGGGGCGTCTCGCTCGCTCCTGCCGAGCCGATGACGTTGGCGCAAAAGACGATCCGTGAGGCACAGTGGGCACGGGCCTTCCTGGTGCCGTGGATGATCCGCCGACTGCGCGGCGTCTCGACGGGCGACGGGATGAGCGCCAAACGTCCCGAGCTGTCGCCGGTGATCCCACCGCCGCCGATCTGAAAAGAAAAACCGCGGCCCGGTTCCCCTTTCGGAGGAACCGGGCCGCGGCTTTGGCTTCAGACCACGCCGATCAGCGTGCTGCTCAGTACTTCTCGCCCTTGGCTGCCTTCTCGACAAGCGAGGCAGGCGGCTCGAAGTGGCTGCCGTACTTGCTCGCCAGATCGCGGGCGCGATCGACGAAGCCCTGCAGTCCACCCTCGTACTGGTTGATGTACTGGATCACGCCACCGGTCCACGCGGGGAAGCCGATGCCGAAGATCGAGCCGATGTTGGCGTCGGGCACCGACGTCAGGACACCCTCGTCGAAGCACTTGACGGTCTCGATGGCCTCGGCGAAGAGCATGCGCTCTTTCATGTCCTCGAACGGGATCTCGGTGCTGCCCGAGGAGAACGCCTCACGCAGACCGGGCCAGATCTGAACGCGCTTGCCGGCCTCGTCGTACTCGTAGAAGCCCTTGCCACCGGAGCGGCCCGGACGACCGAGCTCGTCGACCATCTTGTCCACCACCGCATTCGAGCCATGCTGGGGAACCGGCTTGCCCTCGGCTGCGAGTGCCTTCTCGGTCTCCTTGCGGATCTTCTGCGGCAGTGTGAGCGTGAGCTCGTCCATCAGCTGCAGTGGCGGTGCCGGGTAACCGGCCTGTGCGCCCGCCTGCTCGATGAACGCCGGCTCGACGCCTTCGCCGACGGCCGCGATGGCCTCGTTGATGAAGGTGCCGATGACCCGCGAGGTGAAGAAGCCGCGGCTGTCGTTGACCACGATCGGGGTCTTGCGGATCTGCAGGGTGTAGTCGATGACCTTGGCCAGGACCGCGTCAGAGGTCTTGGCGCCCTTGATGATCTCCACCAGCGGCATCTTGTCGACCGGCGAGAAGAAGTGGATGCCGATGAAGTCCTCGGACCGCTTGACACCCTCCGCCAGGATGGTGATCGGCAGCGTCGAGGTGTTCGAGCCGAGCACGGCGTCGGGTTCGACGATGTCCTCGATCTCACCGAAGACCTGCTTCTTGACCTCGACCGACTCGAATGCGGCCTCGATCACCAGGTCGACACCCTTGAAGTCGGCCGCGTCCACGGTCGGGGTGATCCGCGCCAGCAGGGCGTCGGACTTCTCCTTTGTGGTCTTGCCACGCGAGAGCGCCTTCTCCTCGAGCTTGACCGAGTAGGCCTTGCCCTTTTCGGCAGCTTCGATGTTGATGTCCTTGAGGACGACCTCGATACCGGCCTTGGCGGATACGTAGGCGATGGCCGCGCCCATCATTCCGGCGCCGATGACACCGACCTTCTTGGCGGTGAACTTCTCGTAGCCCTCGGGACGCGAACCGCCGCCGTTGATGTAGTTCAGGTCGAAGAAGAACGCCTTGATCATGTTCTGTGCGATCTGACCGGTCACCAGGGACACGAAGTAGCGGGTCTCGATCAGATCGGCGGAATCGACATCGACATACGCACCTTCGACGGCTGCGGCCATGATGGCGCGCGGCGCGGGCATCGGTGCGCCCTTGAGCTGCTGACGGAGCAGCGACGGGATGGCCGGAAGCAACTGCGCCAGAGCCGGACTCGTCGGTGCGCCACCGGGGATCTTGAAACCCTTCTTGTCCCACGGCTGTGCGGCTTCGGGATTGGCGGCGATCCAGGCCTTGGCGGCCGGGAGCAGTTCGTCGACGGAGGAGACGACCTCGTCGACCAGACCGGTGTCCTTGGCCTTGGTGGGGCTGAAACGGTTGCCCTGCAACAGAACATTCATCAGCGCGTTCTGGATACCGAGCAGACGCACGGTGCGGGTGACGCCACCGCCACCGGGCAGCAGGCCGAGGGTCACCTCGGGCAGGCCGATCTGGGTGCCCTTGACGTCGGCCGCGATGCGGTGATGGGCGTGCAGCGCGATCTCGAGGCCACCGCCGAGTGCAGCACCGTTGATGGCGGCGACAACCGGCTTGCCCAGGGTCTCGAGCCGGCGCAGTACGGCCTTGATGCCGTTCGCGTAGTCGGTGGTCTGCGTGGCGATCTCGACCTTGTCGATGCCACTCTTGTCCGAGGTCATGTCTTTGAGGTCGCCGCCGGCGAAGAAGGTCTTCTTCGCAGAAGTGATGACGACACCGGTGATGTTGTCTTTTTCGGCCTCGAGGCGATCGACGGTGGCCGCCATCGACGAAACGTAGAGGTCGTTCATCGTGTTCGCGCCCTGGTTGGGGTCGTCCATGGTGAGAACAACGACGCCGTCGCCGTCTTGCTCCCAGCGAATCATGTTGTCAGTCATAACTTTAAGGTTCTTTCGTGAAGGTTTGGAAGAAGCCTGTCAATACCAGCGTCAGCTGATTCAGATGCGCTCGATGATGGTCGCGACACCCATGCCGCCACCGATGCACAGGGTGACCAGGCCGTAGCGGCCGCCGGTGCGCTCGAGTTCGTCGAGGCAGGTGCCGAGGATCATCGCGCCGGTGGCACCGAGGGGGTGACCCATGGCGATCGCGCCGCCGTTGACGTTGACCTTCTCGTGCGGGATCTTCAGGTCCTTCATCCACTTCATGACCACGGATGCGAACGCTTCGTTGAGCTCGAAGACGTCGATGTCGTCGGTGGTCAGGCCGGCCTTCTTGAGGACGAGTTCGGTGGCCGGGGTGGGTCCGGTGAGCATGATCGTGGGGTCGCTGCCGGTCTGAGCGGTGGCGACGACGCGAGCACGCGGAACCATCCCGGCCTTCTTGCCCGCGGCCTCACTGCCGACCAGGACCAGGGCTGCCCCGTCGACGATGCCCGACGAGTTGCCGCCGGTGTGAACGTGATCGATCTTCTCGACGTTGACATACTTCTGTCGCGCGACGTCGTCGAAGCCACCCATGGCGGCCAGACCCGCGAAAGCGGCCTTCAGCTGGCCGAGGCTCTCGACGGTGCTGCCGGGACGGCGGTGCTCGTCGTGATCGAGCAGGGTGACGCCATTGATGTCCTTGACCGGGACAACCGACTTCGCGAAGTAGCCGGCCGACCAGGCGGCCTCGGCGCGGCGCTGCGACTCGGCGGCGTAGGCGTCGACGTCTTCCCGCGAGAAGCCCTCGAGGGTGGCGATCAGGTCGGCACCGATGCCCTGCGGGGCGATATAGAGGTCGAAGACGGTGGTGGGGTCGGTGAACATCGCGCCGCCGTCACTGCCCATCGGCACGCGGGACATCGACTCGACACCACCGGCGATGACCAGGTCATCCCAGCCCGAGGCGACCTTCTGGGCAGCGAGGTTGGTGGCTTCCAGGCCGGAGGCGCAGAAGCGGTTGACCTGGGTTCCGGGGACGGTCTCGGGGAGTCCGGCAACGAGTGCTGCGGTACGCGGGAGCACGGCGCCCTGCTCGCCGACCGGCGACACGATGCCCAGGACGACATCGTTGATGTCGGCGGGGTCCATGTCGGGGAAGCGAACCTTGAGTTCGTTGATCAGGCCGACCACGAGGTCGACGGGCTTCACGGTGTGCAGCGAGCCCTTCCGCTGCTTGCCACGAGGCGTACGAATGGCCTCGTAGATGTATGCATCAGTCACGCTGGGGGTTCCTTTCAAAGAATGAACTGCGCTGTTCGTCGCGCCCGCCCGAAACAATCACAAGGCTAACGCGCTGTAACTTAGTTGACCATACCCCGAGTACAAACATGCATTCAAGGGTGTGCCCATGCGCTAGGGTTGATTCACAATGTCTGCAAACCCCGATGTCGGATCAGGCCGGACCGCGAGCCGCACTCGTCGCCCCGCCGACCGCAAACGCCAACTGGTCGACCGCGCGGCCGAGCTGTTCCTCGCGCGCGGGTACGCCCATGTGTCGGTGACCGACATCGCCAAGGCGGCCGGCGTGACCGGACCCTCCATCTACCGCCATTTCGCGGACAAACAAGCCATTCTCTTCGCCGCGGTGATGGCCGGTGTCGAAGAGATCGAGAGCTGCACCGACACCGCGCTCTCCCCGGCCGTCGATGGGGAGGTCCCCATCGACAAGGCCATCGAGAAGCTCTGTGTTCTCGGTGTCACCAACCCGAATGCCGCGGCGCTGTGGCGCTGGTCGTCGGCCCACCTGTCGCCCGAGCAGAACGACGAGGTGGCCCGGCGGACCCACAAGGTCCTGCACCGGTGGTCCGGCGCGGTCTTCTCGCATCGAACCGACCTGTCCGCCCGCGACATCGACCAGCTCGCCTGGACAATCCTCAGCGTGAACGGCAGCGTGTCGGTCCACCGCACCCGCATCTCCACCGCGCGTGCGGTGGCCCGACTGGTTGCACTGGTCGACCGCGTCGTCGAACTGAGTCCGGGCCTGGCCCGGCCCATCGAACCCCTGCCGAGGGCACTGGCCGAGCCTTCCGGCCGACGGGACGAAATCCTCGACGCCGCCGCGGCGCTGTTCGCCCACCGCGGTTTCGCCGCCGTCGGTGTCGACGAGATCGGCGAGGCGGTCGGGATCTCCGGACCCAGTGTCTACAACCATTTCTCGAGCAAGCAGGCCATCCTGATCGGGATCAGCCAGCGCAGCGCCAACCGACTCGAGGCCAGCGCGATCGCCGCCTATTCGGTGGCCCAGGACCCGACCACACTGCTCGGCCTCCTGATCGACTCCTACGTCCAGGTGCTCACCGCAACACCCGATCTGTCCGTGTCCTTCAACAGCCGAAGTGTGCTCGAGAGCTTCGACAATGGTGATCTGATCACCTATCAGCGCCGGTACGTGGCACGCTGGGTCAACCTGGTCGAACAGATCGAGACCGACCTTCCCACCCCGGAGGCCGCAGTGACCGTGCACGCAGCACTGACCATCGCCAATGACGCCATGCGCTTGCGGCGCAACTGGACTCGTCCCGAGATGCCGGCGCTGCTGGCCTACCTGATGAAGGGCGTCCTCGGGTTGCCGCAGACCCCGGTGGCCGCGGTTCGATCCGCGTCATGACCCCGCCGCCGGATATCGCGGGCCGCGCCGGGATCACCGCCGAATCGATCGAAACGCATCTACTCGGTGGTGAGCGGCTCTTCACACTCGAGGACATGTCCGCAGCCCTGAACATCTCGGAAGAGCACGCCCGCCGCGTCTGGACCGCATTCGGTTTCACGATCGACAACAGCGACGACCGGCTCTTCACTGCCGATGATGTGCAGGCCCTGCAACTGATCCACGCCGTCGACGCGGATCGACCGCTCGAGTTCGAGGTGGCGATGGCCCGCGCCCTCGGCCAGACCATGTCACGCCTGACCGACTGGGAGGCACACAACATCGCCGAGCGGATCCGGTCCGACACCGAATCCGGCAGGGAGAGCCTCGATCTGGCAACGATGGTGAAAGCGGTACAGCGGGTGCAGACGCTCGTCTGGCGGCGGCATCTGGCCTCGGCGCTGCAGAACGCCCTGGCCACCACCGACGGGGTGAACCGCACCCTCACGATCGGATTCGTCGACATCGTCGGATACACGAGCCTCTCGCGCCAGCTCGACATGACCGAACTCGACAATCTGCTCGACCGCTTCGAGACGAACGCCTACGAAACGATCACCCTGCGCGGTGGTCACGTGGTGAAGACCATCGGTGACGCGGTCATGTTCGAGGTCGAGGACCCGATCATCGCCGCCGAGATCGGCCTTGCCCTGCAACTGCTTTCCGCTGAGCACGATCTTCCGCCACTCCGGGTCGGGATGGCGCTGGGCACCGTTCTCACCCGCCTCGGCGACATCTTCGGAGAACCCGTCAACATCGCCTCCCGGCTGACCAGTGCAGCTCGCCCCGGCACCATCCTGGTCGACACCACACTGGCATCGGCCGCCCAGCACGAACGTTACTTCTTCAAATCCATCGGACCACTGAATGTCCGTGGCTACAAACGACTTCGGGCCCGCACCCTGGAACTGAACAAGAAGCTGGAACCGAAAGACAGACCCACCACCTGACCGCCGAGCGTGCCGATATCACCGTCGAGCGTGCCCAACCGACTGTCGAGCGTGCCAAAATCGGTTGTGCACGTGCAACTTCGGCACGGTCAACGGTGATTTCGGCACGGTCGACGGCGTGGGTCAGAACTGCAACTCGGGTGTGCGGCAGATGAGCAGACGCCGGACCTTGCCTTCGTCGTCGACCTGCGCCGACGCGTTGAAGGACGCTTCGAACCCGCCGTCGCGCACCGTCCGCCCGAGGACCAGTTCCACCTGTCCCACAACGGAACCCGCATCGATGTGATGGATCAGGACGCTCTTCTCCCGCTGGGCCAGGTAGGCGATCAGACCGGCGTGGTCGCCGACGAACTCCGCGGCCTGGCCACCACCTTTGGAGAACTGCACCGACATCTCGAAGTCCTCGGTGACCATGGTCAGCACCCGGTCGGGGTCGTCCGAATCCATGTATTCGAACCACTGGGCGAGTATCGGGGTGGCGACGGCGGTGTCGGTCATGGGTCAGGCTCCTTCGACAGTCAGAACAGCGGACGGCAACAGCGAGAACTCGGCATCGAACGACACCTGATAGCGGTCGACCAGTCCGTCGGCGCCGAGATGCATCACACCGACGAAGAATCCGGTTGTCACGCCGTCGTCGGTGACCGCACCGTGGGCGAATTGCAGGTCATCTGCGACGGCAACCCGCTGGACCACGTGTTTGCGTTCCACCGGCGGACGCCCCTGCAGATATCCGAGCATGACCGCGCGACCCCGGTCGTGCTTGATACCGGTGGGCAAGACCATGGCGAACTCGACGTCGTCGGCCAGCATCGCGACAGCATCCTCGAGGCGACCGCTGTCGACGGTGGCGTAGTACTTCTCGATCTCGATACTCATGAAATGAACTTAGTTCGGTTAACCCTTCCTTGTCGAGAGCATGCCGCGTTACTGTGACAACAAAACGAACTGAACTCACATCAATTGGAGCGACATGTCCACATCCACAGCCATCGAGGCACCCTGGCCTCGCTCTGAGCCCTCCACGCTGACCCCCGGAACCGAGCAGGCCGAGCTACGGGACGCGATCCGCGGCCTGTTCGGCAAACACAGCAGCATCGAGCAGGTGCGCGCCGCAGCCGACTCCCCCCTCGGCTATTCGTCCACCCTGTGGCAGCAACTGGTCGACGACATGTCGGTGACCGCACTGGCGGTACCCGAAGCGCGCGGCGGACTGGGCTACGGCATGGTCGAACTCGGGATCATCCTCGAAGAATGTGGCCGCAGCCTGGTCTGCGAGCCGGTCTACACCTCCGCCGCCGTGGGTGTGGCCGCACTGCTGTCGGCCACCACCGACAACGCTGCATCCGAACTGCTCGACAACGTCCTCGCCGGCACCTCGATCGCGACGGTCAGCTCCCTGACGGCCCAGACCGACGACGTCCGGGCCCACGAGAACGGCAACACCTGGACACTGTCCGGCACAGCGACGCATGTGCTCGGCGGCGCCGGCGCCGATGTGATCATTCTGTCCGCCGACACCACCGCGGGCCGCCGACTGTTCGCCACCACCTCGGGCGAACACCTGTCTGCATCCGGTCGCGAGGTCATCGACCCGACCCGGCGACTGGCCGATCTCACACTGCGCGAGTCTCCGGCGATCCCACTGACCACCGCCGCCGATCATGATCAGATCCGCACCCGGCTGCAGGACCTCGCGACGCTCGCGCTCGCCTGCGAGAACACCGGCATCGTCGACGCACTGCTGGAAATGACGGTCGCGTATGTCCAGACCCGACACCAGTTCGGACGACCCATCGGGTCGTTCCAAGCCGTCAAACACCGATTGGCCGACGTCCTGCGCGAGCTCGAACGTGCCCGCTCGGCCTGCCGCTACGCCGCCGCGGTCTACGACGCGGACCCGGCCGGCGCCCGCCTGGCCATCGCGGTGGCCGGGGCGGTCTGCACCGATGCCGCCATCGGTGCGGCCGCAGAAGCCGTCCAGCTCCATGGCGGTGTCGGCTTCACGTGGGAGCACCCCGCCCACTCCTATTTCCGTCGGGCGATGGGAAACGAAGCACTACAAGGAGATTCGCGCGCCCACCGGGCCCGGATCGCCAACCTGATCGGAATCTGAACCCAGTTCAGGTTGGGTATTGACGCCACGCATCTCCGTGGTCAATACTGAAGTGAATCCAGTTCAACTTTGAAGGTCGACAGAAAGGCTCAATCATGATCGAGACTGATCACATCCTGTTGGAGAAAGACGGCGAAGTTGCCCGCGTGTGGCTGAACCGCCCGCACAAGAAGAACGCGGTCACCGTGGAACTGCTGCATCGTCTCGACGAGATCATCGTCGAGGTCGACAACGATCCGAACCTCAAGGTTCTGGTCCTGCGCGGCGTCAACAACACCTTCTGCTCGGGCTTCGACCTCGATGAGCTACTGTCCGACTTCATCGGCAGCACGACCGCGATGGACGTCGCCGTGCTCTCGGCGAAGGTCTGTGACCGCCTCTACTCGATGAACACCCCCTCGGTGGCAGTCCTCGAGGGCTACGTCACCGCAGGCGGCTTCGAGCTGATGATCTCGTGTGACTTCGCAATCGCATCTGACGACGCCAAGATCGGTGACTTCCACATCCGTCGCGCACTGTTCGGTGGCGCCGGCCCGATCTACCGCCTGCCCCGCATGATCGGCATCCGCAAGACCAAGGAGCTCATGCTCACCGGCAAGCTGCTCTCGGGTCAGGAAGCCTCCGCTTTCGACCTGATCAACGATTCGGCACCGGCCGATCAGCTCGACCAGCGCGTCGAGGATTTCATCGCGACTCTGACCGACAAGAGCCCGTTCATGATGAAGCTCACCAAGATGTGCATCGACCGGGGCCTCGACGCCGACATCCAGTCGCTGATGGTCATGGAACACCTCGCTGTGGGCAACGCCCTGCAGTCCGAAGACGGCAAGGAAGGCGTCACCGCATTCCTCGAAAAGCGCGAGCCCAAGTGGGTCGGTCGCTGATCTTCCGTCAGATCTTCAACCCGAAGGGATAGACATGGACGAGGCGTCGACGTCGTCGGAAACCTCCACCGCCGCGGTACTCCGCGGCAGCAAATGCTCCACCTGTGGCACCGTCGGATTCCCGGCGAGCACGATGTGCAGCAGATGCGTGACCCCGACCGCAGATCCACTGGATCTGAGCACCGAGGGTGTGGTGTGGGCGTACACGATCCAGCGCTTCCCTCCCAAGTCGCCGCCGTATGTCCCACCTGCAGAGGGATTCACACCTTTCGCAGTGGGCTACGTCGAACTCCCTGAAGGCATCAAGGTCGAGGCAATCCTCGACTGTGATGATTTCACCGAACTGGACCGGGCTCCGGTGAGCTTGATCGCAAGCTCACCGGTGCCCCGGTTCGCGGTCGGACGCTTCACCACGCAAGGAGCTTCCCAGTGACACAGCCTGTTTCCATCGTCGGAGCCGGACTCTCCAAGTTCGGACGCCAGCCCGGTGTCACCGGACGCGACATGGCCGTCACCGCGATCAATCGCGCGCTCGCCGATGCCGGACTGACCTGGCCCGATGTGCAGGTCGCGTTCGGCGGCAGCGACGGATCCGGCCTCGCCGACACCCTCGTCGCCGAATTGGGCTTCACCGGAATCCCTTTCACCAACGTCAAGAACGGCTGCGCCACCGGTGGCAGCGCACTGTTCTCCGCGGTCAACGCCGTGCGGGCCGGCGCCGCCGACATCGCACTCGCGGTCGGCTTCGACAAACACCCCCGCGGCGCGTTCGACCCACGCCCCGAAGAGTGGGGTCTGCCGGAGAGTTATGGCGATGCCGGCCTCATGGTCACCACCCAGTTCTTCGGCGCCAAGATCTCGCGTTATATGCGGAAGTACGACATCTCCGCGGACACCCTGGCCCGGGTGGCCGAAAAGGCCTACCGCAACGGAACTCTCAACCCCAACGCCTGGCGCCGGGAACCGATGTCCGCCGAGACCATCGCCAATGCCGACATGGTCAACGATCCGTTGACGCGCTACATGTTCTGTTCTCCCGGCGAGGGCGCGGCCGCCATCGTCGTCGCGAGCGCCGAGGCCCTCGCCCGGATCGACCGCACACCGGTACATCTGCGGGCGATCACGCACCGCACCAGGAGATTCGGATCGTTCGAGGTCTTCAGCCCCGCGGTCCAGGGCACCGGGGAACCGACCAGCGTCAGCGCCGATGCCGCCAAGGCCGCATTTGAGCAGGCCGGGCTGACCCCGGCGGACGTCGACGTCGCCCAGTTGCAGGACACCGAGAGCGGTGCCGAGATCATGCACATGGCCGAATGCGGTTTCTGTGAACCCGGCGAGCAGGAAGCACTGATCGCAGCCGGCGCAACCGAGATCGGTGGTCGGATACCGATCAACACCGATGGCGGATGTATCGCCAACGGCGAGCCGATCGGGGCATCCGGCCTACGGCAGGTCCATGAAATCGTCACCCAGCTCCGCGGAGAGGCAGGCGCCCGTCAGGTGCCGGGTACTCCCCGAGTCGGCTTCACCCACGTGTACGGCGCTCCCGGTATCAGCGCCTGCACCGTTCTGACCGTTTGACAAGACCCCCAGGCGCAGAAGGTAATCCAGTGACAGCACAAACCCTCCCCGACCTCGCCACCTTCACCGACGAAGCCGTCGCGTGGCTGCAGAGCGTGGCATCGACCCGCACCGAAACGGTCTGGGGAACCGGCTCCGACTCCGTGGCCGTCTTCGAGAACTGGACCGCCGCGCAGGAGCGCGAACACACCGACAAGATCTCGGCCTACGAGAAGCTCAAGTACGACGCCGGGTGGGGCGCCTTGAACTGGCCTGCCGAGTACGGCGGCCGCGATCTCCCGCTGTCCTACGTCCTGGCCTTCCGTCGCGCGGAAGAGTCCTTCGACATCCCCCGTCGCACCGAGATGTTCTCGGTGACACAGCAGTTGGTCGCGCCGACGATTGCACAGTGGGGCACCGAAGATCAGAAGGAACGCTACGTGCGGGCGATGCTGCGCACCGATCTCATCGCGTGCCAGCTGTTCTCCGAGACCGAAGCCGGTTCCGACCTCGCCGCCGTCCGCACCAAAGCTGTTCAGAACGAGAACGGTTCGTGGCAGATCGACGGCCACAAGGTCTGGACCTCGGGCGCACCGGTGTCCGACTTCGGTGTCGCGGTTTGCCGTACCGATCCGACCGTCGCCAAGCATGCCGGCCTCACCGTCTTCCTGGTCCCGATGGATGCCGAGGGTGTCACCATCCGACCGATCCGGCAGATGACCGGCGGCAGCTCATTCAACGAGGTGTACCTCGAGGGCGTTGTCCTCGACGACACCTACCGGCTCGGCCCGGTCGGAAAGGGCTGGCAGGTCGCCCTCACCGTCCTGGCGGCCGAACGTCTCGACGGCGGCAACCTCGGGCTGGCCAACGCCGATCAGGCTGTGGCACTGGCCCAGAACCTGGGACGTCAACTGACCGAGATCGAGCGCGACAAGGTCGCCGACCTGGTGACCCGGAGCTACCTGCAGCGCGTGAGCAACATGCGCGTGGCCGGCGCGGTGGTCGCCGGCAACGACCCCGGCCCGGAGGCCTCACTCGGAAAGCTACTTGCCACCGACACGATGGCCCGGACCTCCGAGGTCGCCCGCATGCTGCTCGGTCGGGACCTCGCCTCCGACTCCGGCCGATGGGGCACATACGCCTGGAGTGAGCACGTACTCGGTGCCCCCGGCTACAAGATCGCCGGTGGCACCGACGAGATCCAGCACAACATCATCGCCGAGCGGGTGCTCGGCCTACCGAGGGAGCCGCGACCATGACATCCCCAGAAACAGGGACGGGACAGCATCTGAAATCCAGAGTCGCACAGCGGCTGCAGTCCGACTGCGGACTGACGATGGTCGATTTCCAGGTGTTGCCCGGCGGACACTCCGGGCTGACCTATCGCGTCAGCACCTCCGGCCCCGACGTGGTGATCAAGGCGGTTCCCGAAGGTCAGCGTTCGATCGGGCGCCATGACATGCTGCGCCAGGCCACAATCCTGAAGGCGCTGGAGGACACGGATGTCCCCGTACCCCGCATCGTCACGGTCGACGAGACCGAACCGGCCTGGTTCGCGATGGAGTTCGTCGCAGGCGAATCACTCGAACCGGTGCTCGACGATCCGGCGGTGGAACCCGAACTCGCCGCCGCCCGCATGCGCCGCGCTGCTGAAGTACTCCCTCTCCTGCACGCGGTCGACCTCGCAACGATACCCGGACTGGCCGAACCACTCTCCCCCGCAGACGAACTGGCACGCTGGGCGCGGACCTTGGGCGCAGTCCCACCGGAGCTCGTGGTCGGCGGTGCCGAGCTGCTCGCGTTGCTCGAAGCCGATATCCCCGAGCCCATCACACCCACCCTCGTGCACGGCGACTACCGCCTCGGCAACATCATGTCGCAGGGACTCGAACCGGTCGCCCTGATCGACTGGGAGATCTGGAGTGCCGGCGATCCGCGCGTCGAATTGGGCTGGTTCCTGGTCTTCGCCGACGGCAGCAACTTCCCCGAGGTGGGACGAGAGGTCCCCGGTCTGCCCAGCGAAGACGAGCTGATGTCGCTCTACACCGGAGGATCCTCGGATCTGCCGGATCAGAACTGGTTCAACGCCCTTGGCCGGCTGAAGATGGCCGCGATCATGGGCCACAACCTGCGCCGCCATCGCGAGGGACGCCACCACGACCCCGACCAAGAGAAACTCCCGGCCACGATCAACAGACTGATCGAGACCGGCACCGCCCTGCTGCGCCGGTAGGCGCACACCCCCAAACCACAGGAGTCACCGTGGATTTCGCCTATTCCGCCCGCACCGAGGAACTCAAAGACAAGCTCGAATCCTTCATGGCCGAGCACGTCTACCCCGCCGAGAAGGTGTACGACGAGCAGATCGCGGCCAACGAGAACCCGCACGAGCAACCGCAGATCATGCGCGACCTGCAGGCCATCGCCCGCGAACAGGGACTGTGGAACCTGTTCATGTGCCACGACAACCTGGGAGCCGGACTCACCAACCTCGAATACGCACCCCTGGCCGAGATCGTCGGACGCTCCATCATCGGCAACGAGACCATCAACTGTTCGGCCCCCGACACCGGCAACATGGAGATCCTGGCCATGTTCGGCACCGAGGAGCAGAAAGCGCAGTGGCTCAAGCCGTTGCTGGACTGCAGCATCCGTTCGGCATTTGCGATGACAGAGCCGTTTGTCGCGAGCTCGGATGCCACCAACATCACCTCGACCATCACCCGTGACGGCGACGAGTACATCCTGAACGGCCGTAAGTGGTACACCTCCGGCGTCATGGACCCGGACTGCAAGCTCATCATCTTCATGGGAAAGTCCGATCCCGAAGGTCCGACGTACCGCCAGCAGAGCATGATCCTGGTGCCCGCCGACGCCCCCGGCATCGAAGTCCTGCGCGATCTGCCGATGTTCGGATTCAAGGATCGCCTCGGACACGGCGAGGTCCAGTTCACCGATGTCCGGGTGCCGGCCGGCAACATGCTCGGTGCCGAGGGTGATGGTTTCGCCATCGCCCAGGGACGACTCGGACCCGGCCGGATGCACTACGCCATGCGGGCGATCGGTATGGCCGAACGCGCGTTGGACATGATGTGCAAACGGTCGTTGGAGCGCATCGCCTTTGGCGGGCCGCTGTCAGATCAGGGCGTCGTCCGCGAGTGGATTGCGCGCAGCCGCATCGAGATCGACCAGATCCGTCTGCTCGTCCTCAAGTCCGCGTGGTTGATGGACACCAAGGGCAATGCGTCGGCCCGCTCAGAGGTCGCGGCGATCAAGGTCTCCGCCATGGAGGTGGCGCACAACGTGGTCAACCGCGCCGTGCAGACGTACGGTGCCGCCGGCGTCAGCGACGACACCATCCTCGCCCGCCTGCATGCCATCACCCGTGCGCTGCAGATCGCAGACGGCCCCAACGAAGTTCACCTGCGGACCATCGCACGCCTGGAAGTGAAGAAGCACAAATGAGCACATCGGACCTGACCGGCAAGGTCGCCCTGGTCACCGGCGCCAGCCGCGGTCTGGGACTTGCCATCGCCAAGGGCCTCCTCGAGGCCGGGGCCACCGTGATCGTGTCCAGCCGCAAGATCGAGGCCTGCGAAGCAGCCGTTGCCTCACTCGCCGACAGCGGGCCGGGCACCGCACATCCCTTCGCCCTGCACGTGGGCAGGTGGGAGAGCATCGAGCCGGCGGTCGATCAGATCATCGAGCAGTTCGGCAGCCTCGATATCCTCGTCAACAACGCCGGTATCGCGCCGCTGGCCGAGAACCTCGTCTCGGTCACCGAAGGGCTGTGGGACAAGACGATCGAGGTCAATCTCAAGGGTCCGTTCCGACTGATGGCCGTGGCCGGTGAGCGCATGGTCAAGGCCGGTGGCGGATCGATCATCAACATCTCGAGCATCGGCGCCGAACGCCCCAGTCCTCCCGAGGCCATGTACGCCGCGGCCAAGAACGGTCTCAATGCCCTGACCCGGGCGTTCGCGCAGGAGTACGGCCCCACCGTGCGGGTGAACTGCGTGATGCCAGGCGGTTTCGCCACCGACATGGCCGAGAACTGGGATGACGAGTTCATCGGAAAGATCGTCGATCGCCTGCCCGCCGGCCGACTGGGGTTGCCGGTGGAGATCGCCGGCATGGTGACCCATCTGGCCTCTGACGCAGCCGGTTACACGACCGGAGCCATCATCCCCGTCGATGGTGGCCGAACCGCGGTCTACTGATGCCGACGTCGAACTGTGAAGCACGGGAGAAGTGATGACTGACAACACCTCTGGATCGGACTCGACGCTGTCCTCGATGTTCGGGCTGTCCGGTCGCGCCGCGATCGTCACCGGCGCCTCGTCCGGACTCGGACTCGGTTTCGCCCGGACACTCGCGGGCGCCGGTGCGACGGTGTATGCCGCGGCCCGCCGGCTCGACCGGCTCAACGCACTGGCCGACGAGGTACCCGGCATCGTCCCGGTCCGCTGCGACGTCACCGACGACAACGACCGCAGGGCCCTCGTCGATGAGGCCTACAACAACTCCGGTCGCCTCGACATCCTGGTGAACAATGCGGGTATGCCCGGACCACCGAATGCCGAAGACGAAACGGCCGACGGGTTCAACTCAATCCTCGAGGTCAACCTCGTCGCGGGTTTTCATCTCGCGACGTACGCGTCCACCCGCCTGTCGGAGGGCGAAACGGCCTCGTACATCAACATCTCGTCGGTGATCGGGCTGGTGTCCACCGCTCCGATCGGCGGCGCCAGCTATGCCGCGTCGAAGGCGGGCACTCTCGGACTCACCCGCGAACTCGCAGGGCAATGGGGTCGTCGGGGTATCCGCGTCAATGCGGTCGTGCCCGGCTGGTTTGATACCGAGATGACCGATGGCCTGTTCAGCAACGACAAGTCCGCCGGCTGGGTCCGTCGCAACACCATGCTCGGTCGAGGCGGTACCGACGGTGAGATCAACGGCGCCGTGCTCTTCCTGGCCTCGGACGCCTCCTCGTACATGACCGGGCAGACCCTGATCGTCGACGGCGGCTGGACCGCCCGCTGATGTTGGCCGTTCAGCTCACCGAATGGGGCCGACCGCCGGTGGTCCGTGAGATCGACGACCCGGCACCGACCGGTGAACAACTCCTGATCAAGGTCGGGGCGGCCGGATTGTGCCGCTCCGACCTCAGTGTCATGGATTCCCCCACCGACCGCTTCGATTACCCGCTTCCGCTGACGCTCGGACACGAGGTGGCCGGGACCGTCGTCGACACCGGACCGGACGGCGACCACACCCTGCTCGGCAAAGACGTCGTCGTACACGGCATCTGGTCCTGCCGGGCCTGCCGCAACTGCCGGCGCGGGCGGCAGAACTATTGCCTCGACCTCGCGCCCCGTCCGGACGGTCGGCTTTCCCCGATCGGCAACGGCCTCGGTCGCCCCGGCGGGCTCGCAGAACTCATGCTGGTCCCTTCCGCCGATGTACTCGTCCCCACCGGACCCCTGCCCACGCAACAGGCCGCGCCCCTGGCCGACGCCGGGCTGACCGCCTACCACGCAATTCGCACGCACAGGGATCTGATCGACAGCGAGACCGTTGCCGTGGTTGTCGGAATCGGTGGACTCGGTCACCTGGCGGTGCAGATCCTGCGGGCGTTCGGGGTCCGGCACATCACCGCGGTCGACAATCGTGCCCAAGCTCATGACCTGGCAATCGAATTGGGCGCCCGGACCTGCCACGTGAGCCTCGACGACGCCGCCGCCGACATCATCGCACTGGGCGGCGCCGACGTGATCTTCGACTTCGTCGGCGCGCCGGCCACCATCGGCCCGGCACCGGCACTGCTCGGCCCGGGCGGACGGATTGTCGTCGTCGGCACCGCCGGTGGTCGGCTGGCCGTCGGCAAAGACCTTGGTATGCCCAGCGGTTGGCAGATCAATGCCCCGTTCTGGGGGACGACCGCAGATCTGCGTGAGGTGGTCTCGTTGGCACAGGCGGGCACCCTGCACTCCGAGGTGACGAGCTTCGGTTTCGCAGACATCCCCGAGGCCTACCGACAACTACGTTCCGGCGCCTTCGCCGGCCGAGGAGTTCTGGTCCCCGGGCTCTGAGCTCCCCCTGCACGCGACACAAGACAGCAACCCGAAAGAGACAGCGCAGTGAAAAAACTTGCACAGGAAATGGTCGCCAGGGCCCAGACCGATCCGGAATCCATCGCCGTCATCGACGAACACGGCAGCCACAGCCTCAAGACGGTGGTCGACGCTGCTCGTGAACTGGCCGACCGCATCGCCGCCATCGACGAGGCGCCGCCGACCGCACTCATCCAGGCCGACAACACCTGGCAGACCCTGGCCACCGCGCTGGCCGTCGGGATGCGGGGCGGTCTGGTCGCCGTCTTCAGCCCGCACGCAACCGAATCCGAGTTCGACCTGGCCCTGGAAGACATCGCACCCGACATCGTTGTCGGCGACCCGGCATCGCTGGCTCATTGGGGCGTGGACACCGAGCGGTTCAGCAACTCGGTACAGGCCTTCGACACCCGTCTGCTGCGTTCGGGCGCAAACGGTTTCGGGGACATCGACCGTTGGCAGGGAGGCACCGCAATCGCGATGACCTCTGGTTCGACCGGGCGACCCAAATGTGTTGTGCAGTCAGAAGATGCCATCCGTTACGCCTGTCAGAGCACGATCGACACCGTCGGACTGCGGTCAGGCGAGGCCATCGGCGCGTTTGTCCCACTGTCATCGGTGGCGGCTTTCTGCTTCGGCATGTACCTACCGGCGTATCTCGGCGGTTCCCTTGTCACGATCGGGAAGTGGTCACCCGCCGCAGCGGTCGACGCGATGGAAAAACACCGTGTCGCCTGGACGATGCTGGTCCCGACCATGGCACTGCAACTGTCGGTGACCGAGGGTTCGCAGGGCCGGCTCTCGAACATGCGGGCGCTGACCGTGGGCGGCGGACCCATGAACGAGCGCGCCCTCGAAAACGCCGAGACCACACTGGGAACGGTGTTCCTGCGGGTCTTCGGGATGTCGGAATGCCTGGGTCACACCACCCCTGCGCTCGATGATCCCCCAGCGATCCGACTCGGACGCGACGGCCGCCCGTTTCCCGGCACCACGGTGCGGGCCGTCGACACCACCGGTGTCCCGGTGCCCGCCGGCGAGATCGGTGACGCCCAGGTCAAGGGGCCGTCCATGTTCATCGGTTACGCCCGCGGCGGCAGCCCGGTTGCACCCGCGCTGACTCCCGACGGATTCCTGCCCACCGGCGACCTGGTCGAGGTCGGCGACGACGGCACCATCGCGGTGATGGGCCGCCAGAAACAGATCATCATCCGCGGTGGCCGCAACATCGACATCAACGAGATGGAGTCGGCCATCGCCGGACTACCCGGTGTCGTCCAGGTATGTGTGGTCCCGGTCCCCGACGACATGCTCGGCGAGCGCGGGGCCGCACTGGTGGTCACCCAGGGCGAGCAACTCACCCTGGAATCCGCGACGCAGCAGCTCGCGGCCGCCGACTTCCCGAAGTTCAAGTGGCCCGAATACCTCTTCACGGTCGACGATTTGCCCCAGAACCGCGTGGGCAAGCTGTCGCGACCGGATGCGGTGAGTCTGGCCACCGGTCTCGCATCAAAAATTGACCCTAATTCACCTCAGTGAGAGGTAGAGTCAGAAGACACGTGTACATGCCAGACCCCAGGGGGCCCAATGACCACTGATACCGAGGTTCGTCGCGAGAGTCCGCGATCCAAACGAACCCTGATCCTATCGGTGGCGATCGACCAGTTCGGCAAAGTCGGCTACGAACACACCAAATGGGCGTCGATTGCCGACGAAGTAGGTATCGGCCAGACCGCGCTCTACCACTACTTCGAGTCCAAAGCGCACTGCCTGCTGACGATCATGCGCCTCGAGTTGGCCGAGTCGGCCGAACGGTTCACCGCCGCCACCGCAGGCGTGACCGATCCGGTGGAGGCACTGCGCGCGGCGGTTGCGGCATCGCTGGAGGCATCCCCCACCGAGGCCTCCCAGCGCCGAATCCTGCAGAACCACATGGATCTGCTCGCCACCGAGCGCCAGTCCGTCAAAGAAGAGGACGAACGCCTCCGATCGCGTGAACTCGTCGGCAAGATCGAGCACGATTGGACCGAGCTGATCGCCCGGGGCATCAAGTCCGGGGACTTCGTCGATTCAGACCCACATCTGTTGGGCCGCCTCGTGCTCGCCCTGGTCATCAGCATCTGGCGCTGGTATCGGCCCGGCGGCAAGATCACGCTCGACGAGATCACCACGTTGGTCACCGAGGCCGCCGTCCGGGTCGTCAGTAAGTAATCACACCTTCGCTCGGCGCCGTTCTTCGGTCGGCCGAGCGTAATGAACTGAATTCACTTAGGAGATTCGATGTACAACTTGATCCTCATCGCAGCGCGACCGACCGACTGGACGCATGAGCAGTTCATGACGTGGTGGCGGGGCGAACACGCTGAGGTCACCTATCCACTGCCGGGGTTGCTGCGCTGGCAGCACACCGAGCTGCTCGAATCGTTCGGTGGCCGCTCGGAAGGCTGGGATGGCCTGTCCGTCTTGAGCTTTGAATCGCGAGAAGCCCTCGAAACCGCCCTTGCGAGTCCACAGTGGCAGGCCGCCGTCGACCACGTCGGCACCATGGGTGGTCGACGGATGATGTGGTACGGCGACGAGAAGACGATGGTCCCACTCGCCACCGGCGCGGAATGACCGCCGGAGCATGAGCGCCGGTTGGGCCGAGGCCGGGTGCACACAGGTCACCGATGGCGTGCACCGCATTCCGCTGCAGATGCCGCAGGACGGGTTGCGGGCGATCAATGTGTACGCCCTGGAGACCAGCAACGGGATCGCCCTGATCGACGGTGGCTGGCACCGGCCTTCGACCCACGATGAGCTCTCCGCCGCACTCGCCCGGATCGGGCGCACACCGGCGGACATCCACGACGTCTACGTCACCCATGTGCACCGCGATCACTACACCTTTGCCGTAGAACTGCGCCGCCGCCATGGATCTCGGGTTCATCTGGGTCGCGCAGAGGCACCCGGTATCGAGGCGATCGCCCGGCTGGGCAGCAACGTCCCGGAGAGTTCGATCCGCGAGTTGCACCGAGCCGGTGACACGGCCATCGCCGAGCAGGCCTACCGCAGTTCGATCGACGAACCGTTTTTCGCCGGCGATTGGGAACTGCCGGACAACTGGCTCTCCCCCGGGCCGATCGACATCCCCGGACATTCCATCGTTGCGGTGCACACTCCCGGACACACTAAGGGCCACCTGATCTTTCACGACATCGATCGAGGTCTCTGTTACACCGGAGACCACGTTCTGCCGACCATCACGCCGTCCATCGGCTTCGAACTCGGCGACTGGGAACTCCCTCTGGGCCGGTATCTGCAGTCGCTGACAATGCTCCTCGACCACCCCGAGAGCACCATGGCGCCCGCGCACGGACCGGTCGGCGGCGACGTACACGCCCGCTGCCTGGAACTGCTGGCCCATCATGATCGCCGACTCGAGCAGACCCGCAGTGCCGTAATCGAATTGGGTCCGAGCACTGGCCTTCGGGTCGCCCGGGCACTGACCTGGACGCGTCGCGACCGCAGATTCGCCGAGCTGGATTCGTTCAATCAGATGGTCGCCACGTGCGAGACCCTCGCCCATCTCGACGTACTGGTCGACCGCGATCTGCTGACGGTGACCACCGACAACGGTGTGGATCTCTTCAGCGGTTCCTGATTCTCACCATAGTCATCCCCTACAGCGATGCCCGAGGGAAATATTCCCTCGGGCATCACCATTCGGGACGATTGTGGTGAGGTCAGTCAGCGGTCCAGCCGCCGTCGACGTACATTTCCGAACCGGTCACGAAGGTCGAGTCGTCGCCGGCCAGGAATGCCACCATCGCAGCCACCTCCGACGCCCGGCCCAGCCGCCCCATCGGGGTGTGGGCGACCATCGACCGGTACCGATCGCTGCCCGCGTAGCGATCCAGCAGGGGCTGCGTCTCGATGAACCCGGGGTGCAGGGAGTTTACCCGCACCCCTTTTGTGGCCCAGTGCAACGCAGCGTTTTTCGTCATCGTCCGCACAGCCCCCTTGGCGGCCGCATAGGCGAAGCTGTTGCCCAGTCCGCCGACGCTACCGAGAATCGAGCAGATGTTGACGATCGAGCCGCCACCGCTCTGCTCGATGGCCGCGCCGGCATGCTTCATCCCCAGCCAGGTACCGGTCTGGCTGACCGCGATGACCCGGTTGTATCGCTCGAGGTCCTCATCGACCACGGTTTCCAGGCTGCCGATGGCGCCGTTGTTCACCAGGGCGTCGATGCGCCCGTATCGCCCGCGGACGGATTCGACGACGCTCTGCCACTGCGATTCCTGGGTGATGTCGAGAGCGAGGGGCTGGTGCCGATCGGGTTGCTCCTGAGAAGCAACCAGCGCCGCGCATGCCTGTCCGTCCACATCGGTGACCGCCACATGGGCGCCCTCCGCGGCCAGTCGGGCGACGATCTCGATGCCGATCCCGCCGGTGGCCCCCGTCACGAGGACGACCTTGTCGAGCAGTCGGGTATTCATCGAAGTCATGGTCCCTGAATCCTTTTGGCTCACAGTTTGCCCGCCCGTCTACAGCTTGCTCAGCACGTTACGTCCACCGAAGAGCATCGCGATCGCAACACCCACGGTGGTCACCGCCGTCATCAGCAGTGCCATCGCAGCGACCAGTGGGTACGAACCGTTCTGCCACATGTCATAGAGCAGGGTGCCCATCACCTGGGTGGTCGATGCCCGGACGAGCAGTGAGGCGGCGAACTCATGGGTGAGCAGGATGAACATCAACGCAACGGCACTGAGGATCGTGGGACGCATGAGCGGCAACATGATTCGCAGAGTGGTCACCATCGGCGAGGCACCACTGGTGGCCGACGCCTCGGTGTAGGTGTTGCCCAGCGCCAGCATCGACGTCATCTGCATGCGGACCGCGAACGGCAGCATCAGCACGATGTAGACCAGGATGATCACCGTCCGGGTGCCGTACAGGATGAACGGCGGCTCGGTGTACACCATCAGGAAGCCGACACCGAAGATCACCGCCGGGATACCGAGTGGCAGGGCCGTCATCAGATCTGCGATCAGGCCGAGGATCTTGAACCGGCGCCCTCGCACAAGGAGATTCGCGATCAGATAGCCGATCGGGATACAGACGGCCACGGCCCCGATCGATGTCACGACACTGGTGATGACCGATTCCACGATCGCGTTGGTCTCGAAGAGTTCTCGGTAGTTGGCCAGCGTGAACAGATCCCAGCTCAGCGAACCCGACCAATACGGAGTCAGGGAGACGATGATCAGGCCGATCAGCGGCAGCACCAACGCGAACAGCGAGAAGATCGCGATCGTGGCAGCGGCCCACCTGCCGCCTCCGGTGGGATTGACGAAAGACTTTCCACCGTGGGTCACGAACCGTGACTGGTTGCCCAGCAGCCCCTTCTGGATCAGGACCACCGCCAGGCCGAAGATCACCAGGGGTGACCCGGCTGCCGCAGCGGCGGCGAAGTCAGAGGGTGATTGCGAGACCCGCAGATACATCTCGGTGGTCAGCACCTTCACACCGCTGTTCTGGCCGAGCATCAATGGTCCGGTGAACTGTCCCAGCCCGAGCAGCAACGCGATACCGCCGCCGTAGATGAGCGATGGGCGCAGCAGTGGGAGAACGACTTTGAAGAAGATCCCGGCTGTCGACGAGCCGCTGGTCTGCGCTGCCTCGAGATGTTCGGAACTGATGTTCTGCATCCCCGAGCTGACGAACAGGTAGACGAACGACGTGAGTCCGAAGCCGGTGAGGATGATGATCCACGGCACGCTGTACACATCGACGGGCCCTGATTCGAGATCGCTCCACCACGGAAGTTTCCGGAGCAGCACGTTGAGGTAGCCGGGCCCGGGCGAGAGCAGAAATGCCCAGCCGACGATGTTGGCGACCGCTGGCATCACGATCGGCAGGATCGGGATGACCTTGAGCCAGGCCAGTTTCTGCGGAAGGCGACTGGCCGCGTACGCCAGCAGTGTGCCGAGCACCATCGCGATCACCAGCGAGCCGACGGCCAGCGCTCCCGTGGTCCAGAGCGTCTTCGCGATGTCATAACGACCGTATTGGGTCTTGTACCCCGCGGCACCGTCTTCGAAGGCCAGGATCTGCAACCGGACCATCGGAAGCACGACGAGGTACGCCAGCACCGCCAGGATCACGAAGTATCCGATCCGGGCCCGCCAGTGGGAAGGGATCGTGAAAGATCGCGCGGGTGCCGCTGCGGTGACAGTTGTCATGACGGCATGCTCCCGCTGCCCACCGCGACCAGGCCGGGGTCGGCTGCCGAGGAACCGGTCGGATCACCATAGACCCGCAGACTGTCCGGTGAGAAGCTGATGACCATCGGCGCACCGGCCGTTGTCTGACGCAGCCGAGCTCCGTGATCAGAAGCCCTGGCCCGCAACGACAGCTGCTCGGTTCCGGTCTTGACCATCACATCGAAGTACCGGCCACCGTATTCGTGATCGACCAACTCTGCGTGCAGTGCGACATTGCCGGCCGGCACATCAGAGAGCGACCCGTGCAGGAAGACGTCGTCCGGCCGGAACCTGGCGACCGCACTCTGACCCTCGTCGGCCCGGTCGCGCACCACGGCGCCGCTCAGATCGATGATGTCACCGGCGCTGGTGATCCAGCCATCGTGACCCCGTTTGAGTTCGAGCCGGTTACCCATCCCGATGAACGCGGCCACGTACTCCGAGGCCGGCTTCTCGAAGACGTGTTCCGGGGCGTCGTACTGTTCGATCTTGCCCGACTTCATGATCGCCAGCCGGTCACCGAGCGCAAACGCCTCCGCCTGATCGTGGGTGACGAAAACCGCTGTGAAACCCAGCTTCCGGTGTAGCTGGTGAATCTGTGAGCGCACCTGGTCTCGCAACCGGGCATCGAGGTTGCTGAGCGGTTCGTCGAACAACACCAGGTCGGGCTGGGCCACCAGCCCACGGGCCACCGCGACGCGTTGCTGCTGGCCACCGCTGAGCTGGGAGGGGTACCGATCGAGCAGCGCCCCACAATCGACCATGTCGGCTGCGGCCTCGACCGCACCCTCCGAGATCGCCTGCTTCAGCTTGCGGACCTTGAGGGGGTACTTGATGTTCTCGCGGACCGTCATGTGCGGCCACAGCGCGTAAGACTGGAACACCATGCCGATATTGCGCTTGTGCGCAGGAACATTGAGCTTGGCGGCGGAATCGAAGACCATCTTGTCCCCGAACGCGATCGACCCATCTTGTGGGGTCTCGAGTCCGGCCAGACAGCGCAGCGTGGTGGTCTTGCCACATCCGCTGGGTCCGAGCAGGACCAGGAACTCGCCCTCCTCGATGTCGAGGTCGAGTTCATCGACGACCACATTCGTTCCGTAGGTCTTTTTCAGACCCGAAACCTTGAATTGAGAGGTCATTTCGCGACTCCTTCTGTCGAGATCTTCGGTGTCCGGACGCCCGCTGCCTGACCACCGTCGATGATCAGGTCGGTTCCGGTGATGTATGCGCTGTCGTCGGTGGCGAGGAAGCGGATCGACTTCGCCACTTCTTCGGACGAGCCCCGCCGCTGCATCGGAATGCTGCGGACGTAGGCCACGGTGTCATCGGCGGCAAAGTCCGGAACCGAGGTGATCTCCGTTTCGATGCTGCCCGGGCAGACCGCGTTGACCCGGATGCCCCGGTCGGCGAGCTCCAGTGCTGCAACCTTTGTCAGTGCGCGCACACCCATCTTCGCGGCCCCGTATGCACCGAGTTCCGCGGTGGCCAGGACGCCGCGCAGTGAGGCCAGGTTGACGATCGAACCGCCGGCGGTCATCGCCTCGGCCGCGGCCTTGATTCCGAGGAAGGTACCGACCAGGTTCAGGTCGATCATCTTCCGGAACCCGTCCAGCGACGTCTGTTCGAGTGGCGCCTTGATTGCCGCACCGGCACTGTTGACCAGGACGTTGAGCACATGACCACTCGCCGCCATGGCCGATGTGACTGCCGCCCAGTCACTTTCATCGGTCACATCGAGATGGAGGTAGTGAGCATTCGGCCCCAGCGCATCCGCCCGGGCCTGCCCCGCTGCGTCATCGACATCGGTGAGGTACACCGTCGCACCCTGCGCCGCAAACAGTTCGGCGCTCGCGCCACCGATTCCGCCGGACGCGCCGGTCACCAATACGGTGATTCCGCGCAGCGAAGCTGCCGTGTCATCCATCTTCGTCGTACCTTTCGGGTTCGTGTCCGCAGGGCGTCAGCTCTGAAAGAGCTTCGACCACTCCTGGGAGTACTGATCAACCTTTTCCGGGGTGAGATCGCCGGTCTCGGGAGAAGCGATGTCCTGCGCCCGGGCAACAGCGCCCGGGATGTCGGGGAGAACCGCGGCATAGCCGTCATTCAAGGCGGTCTGGCCTTCCACGGTCACCAAGAAGTCTGCGAGCACCTGGGCCGCGTTCGGATGCGGGGCAGCCTTGAGAACCTGTGTGTACCAGGGCGTTCCCCAGGGTTTGGCCGGCAGGGCCCAGTCGACCGGCGCGCCGGCTTTCACCTCGGTCACCAGGGGCTGAACCGAAGGACTGACCACCACCTCACCCGAGGTCAGCGCCTGGGCGACACCGAGTGCGCTGGGGTAGACGCGGGGATTCAGGGCCGCGAGCTGCTTCCAGTAGTCCTCGCCGTAGTTGGTGGCGAAGAAGCGGTACATGTCGACGTACGAGGCGATTCCGGTCGGGTTGACGATGCCGATCTTGCCCTTGTATGCGGGATCGATGATGTCGTCGGGAGTGCTCAACCCATTCGGTACGGCGATGGTGTTCCACCCCATCGAGAAGACCGCGGCGCTGGTGAGGAAGAACCGATTGTTGATGACACTGCGTTCGGGTTCGAGCGCCGGCGCCCGGAGAGCGGGTCCGAGGAGTTCCGCGGAGTACGCACCCGATTCGGCGGCGGTGTTGATCCACGACGCGTCGGTGAGCATGTGGACATCGGCGGTGCCTTTGCCCGTCTTGCTCTCGGTCTCGACCCGGGGGTTGATCTCCGGGTCGGTGCCACGCACGAACTCCATGGTGATCTCGGGGTATTTCGCCTCGAAAGCCACCTTGAGCGCTTCGAGGTTCGCGGGCTTCTGGCTGGAGTAGAGCATCACGCTGCCCTCGTCGTTGGCCGCCGCCACGACGTCGTCCCAACTTCCGTCGACGGCTGCGTTCGATGAACCCGACGAGCCACCGCACGCGACGGTGCCGAGCAACGCAAAGGCTGTGGCCGCGGCCCCGATTGCCTTGGAAAGGGTGTTCATGTTCCTGGTCCCTTCGGGCTCGACGACGAGCCCTGAACGTGCGTGGGAGTTCGGGATCCGCATACATCTTCCCTGAACTGATTTCAGTTTGAAAGTTACTGTTCGTCGGCTGTGGTGTCAATCACTTTCGGACAATTGAACTGAATTTGTTTTCAGTTCTGGGTGCAGTGGCGATCGCACGCTCCGAGCAGGCCCACCCGATCCGCTGATCAGGACGCCGTGGCGGCCGCGGTCAGCCCGAAGACCAGGGCCGATGCGATGCCGCCGGCATACGCTTCGTGCCACAGACCACCGGTATCCGACCCGGCCGCAAGCAGGCCCGGTATCGGAACACCCGCTGTGTCCAGGACTCGCGCCTGGTCGTCGATCAAGATCCCGTGGAAGGGAAAAGTGACGGCCGGGACCGTCTCGATGACGTAGTACGGACCCTCCGTGAGCGGTTCGCGATCCCGCTCCCGCCCGGGCGTCAGGTCCTGACCGCCCTCGGCGGCGCGATTGAACTCGGTGATCGCCGCAGCTATGGCGACACCGTCGTAGCCCCACTCCTCTGGCAGGTACTCGAGCTCTTCGAGCTCTTCGGCCATACCCACCCGGCCGCCGCGCTTGCCGGCCAACTCGAATTTGTCGAGAGCAACGGCTCCCTCGACGTAGGACGCCAGCATCCAGTCCCGGTGCACTCGCGCATCGGCGATCAGCAGCCCGCGACTCTCCGGCTGGTCCAGAAGGGCCATCGTCGTCAGATGATCGCCGAGTGTCTCATCCACGAAACGCTTGCCGTCGAGGTTGAACAGCAACGCGTGTTCGCTGTAGTAGAGCGACATGTCGACGAAATCGGCCGGGTCCGCGAGTTGCACGCCGCTCGGGATCAGGTGGCCGTAAAAGCCGACATTGTCCGGCCCCGCACCTGCACCGACCGCCATCGCCAGTCGATACCCGGCACCAGAGCTGTTCGGGTTCGACCGCAACTGCATCTTCCCGGCATCGGGATGGACGTGCTGGGCGAGTAGCTCTTTGTCGCCCTGGAAACCACCGGTGGCCAGCAGTGTGTACGCAGCCGAGATCTCTCGCGACTCACCGGGACCGGTTCGCACGCGGGCACCGGTCACGACGCCATCGACGGTGACAAGACTGTCGGTTTCCGTACGGAGCAAGACCTCACCACCGGCGTCGAGGACGATCCGGCGGCAGGTGTCGATGTAGTGGTTGGTGTCGAATTTGTGGCCCTGCCCCCCGAAACTCAGGATTCGCTGGGCGTCGTCGACATCGATTCCGACCGAGCGGATCCAGTCCACCCCGCCCGGAAAGCGGTCGACCAGAGCGCGCTTGAGCGCCTCGTCTCCACGCGGATTCTCGGCGTCCATCACCTCATGGGTGGGAGCAGTCCAGGCATAGCCGGCGAACCGTGCCGAGCCGCCGACGTCGCCGCCGACCTCCAGTAGACAGACCTTCTTGCCGCTCGACGCGGCTTTGGCGCCTGCGGTCAGTCCGGCCATGCCGGCACCGACAACCAGGAGGTCAAAGGCTTCGTTGGACATAAATTCCTCACTTCGGACGGGCCGGAAGCCGGCCGTTCGCACAGCCCCGCGGCCACCCTCGCCGGGCCGCACGAGACCAACTGCGCAAAACAGAACTGATATCGGTTCAATTAGATTTTCACGAACCGTAAGCGGTGTCAATCACCAGTCCATCAGAGGCGAGGTCCATTGCATACAACGCTTGCATTGTGTGGCGCGTCACTTTAGGGTGAATTGAATTAACTTCAGCTTCTGGAAAGAGGACGCCCCGAAATGAATCGCAAATTCATCCGCGCCACGGTCGCGGTCGCCGCGGCTGCCCTGACGCTGACCGCGTGCGGCAACAGCTCATCGGGTACCTCCGAACCCGTCTCCGGTTCCTGGGACGAGGTCGTCGCCGCGGCCAACAAAGAAGGCAAGGTCACGATCTACTCGACGCAGGCCGCCCCTCGGCTCGCAGCGCTCGAGACCGCATTCGAGGCCGAATACCGGGACATCGACCTGGAGATCGTTCGCGGTGTCGACGCCGACCTGCTGTCGAAGATCGACGCCGAGAGCCGCTCCGGGAAGGGGATCGGAGACCTCGCGGTCATCACGGACGTGTCGTGGATGAATGCGAACGAAGAGAGTGACGCCGCGGTTCCGCTGGTGGGGCCGAGCTTCGACAACCCCGACTACAACCGCGAGAGCAGCATCATCGCCGACCGATACTTCCTCGAAGGCGCGGTGCTCCTCGGATTCGGCTGGAACACCGGCCTGCTGCCCGGTGGCGTCTCCACACCGCAGGACATGCTGGATCCGGCCCTCAAGGGAAAGATCGGCATCGTCAACCCGGCGACATCGCCCACCTACCTGGACTACTACGCCCACACCGAGAAGTACTACGGCGGGCGTGGAATCTTGGAGCAACTGGCAGAACAGAATCCGCGGATGTACCCCAGCAACCAGCCACTCGCGCAGGCGATCGCCTCGGGTGAGATCAGCGCCGGACTGATGGCCGACCCGATGCTGCCGAACAAGGAGGCCGGCGCACCGGTCGAATGGGCTGCAGGCGAACATATCTGGGGTGCCAAGTGGTACGGGCTCGCGCTGGGCACCGCACCGCATCCGAATGCCGCGCAGGTCCTGGCCGACTTCATGGTCACCGCAGCAGGCCAGGCGGCCACCTCCGTCGGATACAGCTCGGTCCTACCGGACATCGAGGGATCCCTTGCACTGGCACAGGAACTCCCCGACCAGAACACCGACGTCACCTCCGGCGAAGGCGCCGACAAGTATCGCGACGAGCTCGAGCAAGTCTTCAACTGACAGACCTCCGGCCCGCGTGCCGCCGTTGACTGGCCGCACGCGGGCTTTGTCGTCCCGCGACCTCCGGTCGCCGGACGTATGACCCCCAACCGAAAGGCAAAAGATGACCGACAATCAGTTCGCCGGCAAAATCGCCGTGGTGACCGGCGCCGGATCCGGCATCGGTGCGGCAACCGCCAAGGCACTCGCCGACCGCGGGGCCCGCGCCGTCTACCTCTGTGATGTGAACGCCGCCGCCGCGGAGGCGGTCGCAGCCGAGATCGAAGTCGGGCAGGCCATCGGACTCGACGTCAGCGATTCGGATGCGGTGGCAACCGCTTTCGCGGCCATCCTTGCCGACCAGGGCCGCATCGACGTCGTTGTCCATGCCGCAGGCGTCGATGACCCCAAGAGCAAACAGCGCATGTACGACGCCGCCGAAAAGGGCGAACCGATCGACATCCTCGCGCATCTCGAGGACGACGACTGGCGCCGGGTCATGTCGATCAACCTCGACGGCACCTTCTTCGTCCTGCGCGAGGCGGTACGCGCCATGAAGCCGGCCGGGAGTGGCGCCATCGTGACGATCGGATCGTCGTCCGGGTTCGACACCCTCATCGGCTACCCGCATTACAGTGCGTCCAAGGCGGGTGTGCACGCCCTGAGTCAATCCGTGGCGAAGGAGGTGGCCCCCTTCGGGATTCGGGTCAACACCGTCGCACCGGGCCCGGTGGACACCGGTATGGCGGCCCGCACCCCGGCGCACCTGCGCGAGGCGATGGCCGGCAGCGGTGCCCGCGGGTACGCCTCCCCCCAGGAACTGGCCGACAACATCCTGTATCTGGCATCCGATGCCGCCGTCAACCTCGTGGGCGTCGTCCTACTGAGCAACGGTGGCCGGTTCACGGTCTGAGAACCGCTGTGCAATAACTGTGTTCATGCCCCTCACGGCGTCTTCGGTTCGATCAGCACCCGCGTCCGCGGTTCTGTCACCAGGTACTCCGTGAGGAGCGTGCGCAGCCGGTACTCCGGTACCGTGAGCCGCTCGGTCTCCTGCGACCGATATTCCGACCAGTCCTTGAACATGCAGTATTCGACAAAGGTGTCGGAGGCATCCGCCGGCGTGGCCAGGGTCCATCGCCTGGCACCGAGTCGCAGGCGCGAGCGCCGCAGCTCGTCCATCGCCGCGACGAATCCGCTCGCGCCTTCCGGGACCACCCGGTAGGTGGTCTCGATGATCACCCATTTGCCCTCATGCCCGGGTGGTGGAGCAACCGGAGCCGGAGCCTGGGCGAGATCCGGTGTGATCTGGTCGCTGGGCATGATCCCGCGCCGCACGACCTCAACCGCGGATACAGCCATCATCAACGCCGACAACAGGATTGCCCAGTGCAGGCCGACAACGTCGGCGAGGACACCCCACAACACCGAACCCACGGCCTGACTGCCCTGGAACATCAGCATGATGAACGCGATCACCCGCGCCTTGATCCACGGCGGGACGGCCGCGTGGGTGGCGATCATCCAGGTGCTCTGCACGCCCACCCACGCCGCCCCGACCACCACCAGCAGGACGAACATGACGCTGAACCAGGGCACGATCGCCATCCCGGCGAGCACAACCGCATAGGCCCCCGAACCGAGTGCCACAAAGTGATTCCAGCTCAATCGCGCCCGTACGGGCATCAGGGCGACGGTACCGAGCACGGCGCCGACCCCGATCGCTCCGGACAGCACCCCGAACTCGAATGTGCTCACCTGGAGACGCTCGTGCGCCACGATCGGAAGCAGGCCCCACAGACAACTCGCCGGTATGCCGAACATGGTCAGACGCAACAACAACCGTCGCGTCCACCGGCTGTGCCGGATGAACCGCAGGCTGCCACCGACGGCTGCGGTCACGGGTTGATGCGTGGCGGCCCGGCCGATGTCACCGGGAACGTTCCATGCCGAGATCCCGACGCACAGCGCGAAAAGGACGGCGATGAGCGCAAACGCCCAGGTCGCACCGAACCCGGCGAGCACTGCGCCACCGACAACCGGCCCGACCGCCCGCGCGCCGTTGAACACCGCGCCGTCGATGGCCGGGACCACCATCAACATGTCTCGACTGACGATGTGCGGCAACAATGCCTGCCACACGATGGCAACCGAGGCCAGGCCCGCGCCGGCGATGAACACCGCGCTCATCAGAACCGGCGTGCCGGCCATGCCGAGTTGCTGCAGAACAGACAGCAGGATCGACGCCGCCAGCAGAGCCAGTGAGGTCCCGACGAGAAGTGCCCGATGGCTGACGAATTCGGTGAGCGCACCGAGCGGCAGGGCCAGCAAGAAGAACGGCAGGCTGGCAGCGAACTGCACCAGAGACACCGTTGCCGCCGATTCCCCGGCTTCGGCGAGCGTCCACTGCACGGCCAGCACCAGAATCCACACGCCCACACTTGCGCTCAGCGAGAAGCCGAGCATATTGCGCAACCGCCGCACCCGCAGTGGCGCAACAAGGCTCATCGTCTGAGCGTTGCTCATCATGTTCCAACTCCGTTGATCGGTCTGTAGTTGAACTTAGTTCAGTTGATACCGAGTGTGTGCTACTTTCGGGCGAATACCCAAACTGAACTCACCTTTGTTTACCGGGTAGTGCATCCCACTCATCGGAGGTTCGTCATCACCACCGCCAACCGTGTCGTATGCCTCGCCTCGGCACCCACCGGAGCCCTCACCGCAGAGCACTTCACGATCGCGGAAGCAGACGTTCCACAGCTCATGCCGGGACAGGTCCTCGTGCAAAACAGCTGGCTGTCGATCGATCCGTCGATCCGAATCCGGCTGGGCAGCAACGCGCCGGCCGGATACCTACCCCCGTTGCGCGCCGGTGATCCCCTCGCGGGGTTGGCACTGGGCGTGGTGGTCGAGTCCCGCAGCCCCGACTTCACCGTCGGCGACCTGGTCTCCCATATGCACGGCTACCGGGACTACGCGGCCGTCGATGCGGGCGCCGAGGGCGCGCTCGGTGGCGCGGGCGCACTGACCACGATCCACACCGGAGGCCTTGAGCCACAATGGTTCCTCGGGCCGCTCGGCAGCTCCGGCCTGACCGCGTACGTCGGACTGTTCGAGATCCTCGAACTGACACCGGACGACACGCTGTGGGTGTCCGCGGCCGCCGGGGCCGTCGGGAGTATCGCGGTGCAACTGGCCAGGCTCCGCGGGGCCAGGGTTGTCGCGTCCGCAGGCGGTGCCGACAAGGTCCGCCACCTCACCACCGACCTCGGTACAGATCGAGCGTTCGACTACCGCAGCGGCGACCTCCGCACACTGCTGTCCGAGGCTGCGCCCGACGGGATCGATGCATACTTCGACAACGTCGGAGGTGACCATCTCGCTGCGGCGCTCGATGTGCTACGTGAGAACGGTCGCATCGCCATCTGCGGCGCCGTGTCGACATATGACCGCAGCAGCCCGCTGCCCGGTCCGTCAAACCTGTTTCAGATCACCGCAAAAAGCCTGCGCCTGCAGGGCTTTCGCGCCGGCTCCTTCAACCACCTCTCGGACACGATCCGCACTGAGATCGGGCAGCACCTCGCCGACGGAACCATGCATCACCAGGAATCGGTGTATCACGGCCTGGATCAGGCACCTGCCGCGCTGGTCGCAATGTTGAACGGCCACACCAGGGGAAAGACGTTGTGCCGCCTGGACTGAGGCCCAGCAGCAGCGAAGCCGCCGCCAGGGTCCGGTTCACGAAAACCTGACCGCGGCGACGGCAATTCGCCGATCTCAACCCACAAACATCTTCTCCCACTGCTCCTGATACTTGGCGATACTCTCCGGCGTCAACGCGGACGTATCGGGGAACGGAATATCCTGCGCCCGTCCAACGGATCCCGGAATACCAGAAAGCACGCTGCCATAACCCTTCGACAGTGCTTCCTGCCCTTTGCTGCTGACCAAGAAGTTCGCCAGCACCTGTGCGGCATTCGGGTGTGGCGCCGATGCCAGAACGTGGGAGTACCACGGTGTCCCCCACGCCGGGTCCGGAAGCACCCAGTCGACCGGCGCCCCGGCCTCCATCTCACGAACCAACGGTTGCACCATCGGCGTGGCGACGATCTCGCCTGAGCTCAACGCCTGCGCGATACCGAGCGAGCTGGGGTAGACACGCGGATCAAGGGCCGCCAACTCTTCATTGAACGTACCGTCACCCCAACGCTTCTCGAAGAACTGATATTCATCCACAACAGCAGCGAAGCCAGAGGGGTTGACTACGCCGATCCGACCGCGCAGAGCTGGATCGAGTAAATCATCCGGGGACTGCAGACCTTGCGGAAGTTCGTTGACATTCCACCCCAGCGCCATGATCGCCGCGCTGGTCAAGAAGAACTTGTCGTTCAGTACGCTGCCCTCGCGGTCGTAGTCCGGATCGTCGAACGCCGGTCCGACGATGTCCACCGAGTACGCACCGGAATCGGCCGCTGCGGCCGCCCACGCCGGGTCGGACAGCATGTGCACGTCAGCAGTGCCCTTCCCGGTTCTCACCTCTGCCTCGACGCGCGGATTCGTCTCTACGTCCGTGCCGCGGGTGAATTCGAGCTTGATCGCTGGATACTCCTGCGCGAAAGCCACTTTCAGCGCCTCTAGATTCTCCGGGTGTTGCGTGGAATACAGGTGGACGACACCTTCCTCCTCAGCGGCGGTGACCACATCCTCCCAGTTACCCTCGACTGGCCCGGACGCGGACTCCTCGCCTCCGCATGCGGCGGAAAGCAAGAGAACGCTGACAATGCCGACCGCACGTGTTGCCCTGGCAAACGAATTCAAAAAAAGACCTCCAGAATGGCGCGACAGCATCAATTGCCTACCGCGGGGGGGAATATCAGGACCGGTAACTCAAACTGATATCAGTTCAGTTAACTTAGACCGCTTGGATGGTGATGTCAATCACTCACTTCTTCTGATTGCTGCTCTCGACGGCGAAATGGCCGCCTCGAGGACGTCAACGCGGGTGGTACAGCGTGACCTCGCTGGCCTTGATCACCAGGTAGACGTCGTCGTCGGCGGCCAGGTCGAGTTCGGCCACAGCGGCCCACGTGATCGCCGCGGCGACCGTCTGGGCACCCACGCCGGTATCGACGCGGGCCAGATCACCTTGCGGAACGATCCGTGTGACAACCGCTTTGACCACGTTGCGTGGGCTGCCGGTCGGCGGTGTCCGATAGATCGCGACCGCGGTCGGTGAAAACGCGGCCATGACCGGATCACCGACGGTCAGCGGGGTATCGGCCATCCCGGTGATGTGGAAGGCCCCTGCATCGAGCGCATCTCCATCCCACTGTCCGGCAACAAGATCGAGACCCGCCAATTGTGCCGCGAACTGATTTGCCGGGCTGGTGAGCAGCTCACGCACGGGACCACGGTCGACGATCCTGCCCTCCCCCAGGATGATCGCCGAGTCGGCCAGAGTGACCGCATCGGCGATGTCGTGGGTGACCAACATGGTCGTGCGCGCACGGTCTGCGAGGATGCCACGCATCAGCACCCGGATACGATGGGCCACATCGATATCGAGTGCGCTGAACGGTTCGTCGAGCAACAGGAGCTCCGGATCGGCCGCCAATGCCCGGGCCAGTGACACCCGCTGCGCCTGCCCACCCGACAGTTGTGCCGGTTTGCGATCCGCCAGGTCCATCGCGTCCACTGCTTCGAGCCATCGATCGGTCAGCGATCGCACCTGCGCGCGGGGCAGTCGGGCCGCCGCCGGAGCGAAGGCAACATTCTGCCGGACCGTCAGATGCGGAAAGAGCATGCCCTGCTGCGAGAGCATCGCAACACCCCGCTTGTGCGGTGGTACAAATACTTTCGGACCGACGAGTTCACGCTTTCCGATGGTCATCGTTCCGGCAGAGGGTTTGATCAGACCCGCCAACAGATTCATGAACGTGCTCTTGCCGGCGCCATTCGGGCCCAGGACCGCCACCGTCGTCCCGGCCGGAACTGTCACCTGCAGGTCCAGAAACGGAACCCCACTGTGCAATTCGGCGACAAGATCCCCACTCATATCGCCACCGTCCGACGAGAATCGCGCAGATGCACCGCGATGACCACCAGCAAGGCCACCAGTACGAGCACCATCGACAGCGGCAGAGCCTGTTCGGGTTCGTTGATCGATTCCACGTAGATCGCCAAGGGCGCGGTCTGGGTGACTCCTTGCAGGTTGCCCGCGAACGTGATCGTTGCGCCGAACTCACCGAGCGCCCGCGCAAAAGCCAGCACCATTCCCGAGAGCAATGCCGGAAACACCAGCGGCATGGTCACTTTCCACAGAGTATGTGTCGGCGATGCCCCCAATGTGGCCGCCACCTGTTCATACCGATTGCCGACGCTGCGCAAGGCGCCTTCGAGGCTGATCACCAGGAAGGGCAGCGCCACGAAGGTCTGAGCAAGGATGACCGCTGTTGTCGAGAACGCGATATCGATACCGAGCGCCACCAGATGTTCGCCGATCAGACCGAATTTGCCGAAGGCATAGATCAATCCGATGCCGCCGACCACCGGCGGCAGCACCAGCGGCAAGAGCACCACCGAGCGCAGCAGGCGAAAAACCATACCGGTACGGCGGGCGAAGACGATCGCCATCGGCACTCCCAGCACGATGCACAGCAAGGTGCTGATCGTCGCAGTCCGAAGGCTCAGCAAAAGTGCGTCCCGCGAGGCATCCGAGGTGATGTTGCCCCAGAACTCACTCCACGGCGTGTTCACCGCCAGTGCGATCGGCGGCAGCACCACCAAGACCACCCCGATCACGGCCGGAATGTACAGCCAGGCCGGAACCGCCTTCAGTCCAGTGGTTTTCACTTTGCCGGACCGAAGCCCATCGATTGCAACAACGTGGCACCCCGGGCACCAAGCACCATGTCGACGAACTTCTGGGACGCTTGCTTGTTCTCGCTCGCTGCAACGACACCGATCGGGTATGCGTTGACCACCGAGGCGAAGGCAGGATCGGACACTGCGGTCACCGTCTCACCCGCCCCGGTCGCGTCGGTGATGTACACCAGCCCCGCATCGGCCTGCCTGGTCTGCACTTTGGTGAGCACACCGGTCACCGCGGTCTCCTCACTGACCGGCTCGATGTCCACACCGGTGTTCTCCTCGACGTTCGCGGTCGCGACGCCGCAAGGCACCGCAGCGGCGCAGATCACGGTGCTGACATCGGATCTGGTGAGATCTGCCAGGCCCTGAATGTTCTTCGGATTGCCCGTTTGGGTGACGATGGTGAGGACGTTGGTGGCGAAGATCTGCGGATCGCTCACTGCGTCAACAAGTTTCGCCATGTTCGTCTCGTCGGCGGTGGCGATCACATCCGCGGGGGCACCCTGCCGGATCTGGGTGACGAGCGCCTGGGACCCGTCGAAGTTGAACCGCACCTCGATGGACGGATTGTCCTCGGAAAACTGCTCGGCCAGGGCGGTGAAACCGTTCTTGAGCGATGCCGCGGCGAAGACCGTGAGCGTGACCTCGTCGGCACCTCCCCCATCGGGGCCACTCGTCGAGTTGTCGTCGCCGTCCGACGAACATCCCGCCATCAGCACTGTCGCCGACAACAGAAGAGCAAGCCCGGTGGCGTTTCGCGACTTCATTCGACGGGCCGCGTTTCGACGATGACATTGGTCGCCTTGACCACGGCAGTCGCCACCGAGCCGGGTTTGAGGTCGAGTTCGCGCACCGCATCGGTACTCATCAAGGAGGTCACCTCGAACGGTCCGCACTGCATCGTCACCTGACTCATCACCGGATCGGACCGCACCTCGGTCACCAGACCGACAAAGCGGTTGCGGGCCGACCGCGAGACAGGCGCATCGGGTGAGGACAGCACCGGCGCCCGTTCCCTGGCGAGCTTTGCCAGCTCTGCCCCGTCCACCACCTGGCGGCCACTCGCGTCGGTGTGCGCGGACAGTTCGTCTGCAGCGATCAACCGTCGCACGGTGTCGTCGCTGATCCCCAGGAGTTCGGCGGCTTCCCGGATTCGGAGGTCGGTCACCCACTGAGATTCGTCCGATTCTGCGGTTCTGTCAAGGTGATCCATCCGCGTATGCGGAACCGCTGTCTCGCGATGATTTTTCGACCGCACCCTGGTCTATGCCTGTGAAGCTTTCGATCCGACGCCCCGAGGAGACCACAGCCATGCCGACCATCGATTCCCGACCCGACGGCGTCCCCGTCTGGTTCGACCTGTCCAGTTCAGAGCCCGTCGCGGCCGCGAAGTTCTACGGACAACTGTTCGGCTGGGAGTGCACCGAACCGGACGAGCAGTTCGGCGGGTACGCGAACTTCACCTATAAAGACAAACTCATCGCCGGGATCGGCCCGAAGATGGCACCCGGCACACCCGACTTCTGGGGGATGTACTTCCAGACCTCCGACATCAATGCCTCGACCAAGAAGGTCACCGAAGCCGGTGGGAGCATCCTCGTCGAGCCGATGGAGATCCCCGAGCTGGGGACGATGGCCATCGCCACGGACCGCGGGAGCAACCCGGAGACGGCGCCCGGACTCAATCCCCATGGAGCGGTATTCGGATTCTGGGAACCTCGATCGCACAAGGGTTTCGAGCTTCAGATGGAAGCCGGAGCACCCTGCTACTTCGAACTGCAGAGCACCGACTTTCCGGCCGCCGTCGACTTCTACCGCGACGTCCTGGGCAATACCGTGGTCACGGTCAGCGACACCGACGACTTCCGGTACAGCCAACTCGCGCTCTCAGATCAGGGCCCCGGCGAAGGTCACGCCGGGATCATGGACGCCTCGAAGTACCTGCCACCGGAGCTCCCCTCACACTGGTCCATCTACATCGGCGTCAAGGATGCGGACGCGTCGGCGGCCAAGGCCACCGAACTCGGAGGCACCGTGATCCAGGCCCCGGAAGACACCCCGTACGGACGCCTCGCCTCGATCGGCGACCCCTGGGGCGCGATGATCAAACTGCATCAGGTCCTCGAATCCTGATCGGGCCGTCGGAATTTCTTCGTCCACAACGATATGAACGTATGGGGATCACGTCCGGCCCTTGACTTCATGTGCGCTTGAAGTCGGAAGATCGGCATCGACACCTTGCCAACAACCATCAGGGAGAATCCCAGTGTCAGTCCTTGGCAGTAAAACCACGGCGGGCGGCAATAAATCCACTGGCCTTGTGTCGGACCACGTCGCTACCGTTACGACTATGACTTCCGCCACAGCAACCGACTACGCGATCGAGGCCATCGATCTGGTCAAAGAATTCGACGGCGTCCGGGCCGTCGATGGGGTGAGCTTCAATGTCCCACCGGGTTCGGTCATGGGCCTGCTCGGTCCCAACGGCGCCGGAAAGACCACGATCGTGCGCATGATGACCACCCTGAGCACGCCGACCTCGGGCACGGCCAGGATTGCGGGGTACGACGTCGGTGAACATCCTGACCTGGTCCGCAGCAGCATGGGATTGACCGGGCAGGCCGCCACCGTCGACGAACTGCTGACCGGCCGCGAAAATCTCTGGATGATCGGCAGCCTCTACGGTCTGCCTCGCAAACAGGTCCGGCGCTCCGGCGACGAGTTGCTCGAGCAGTTCTCACTCAGCGATGCGGCCGATCGGGTGGTCAAGACCTACTCCGGCGGCATGCGCCGACGACTCGACCTCGCGGTCAGCCTGTTGGCGTCGCCGCCGGTGCTGTTCCTCGACGAACCGACCACCGGCCTCGATCCCAGGAGCCGCCAGGAACTCTGGGACGTTCTGCTCTCGCTGGTGCAGCAGGGCACCACCTTGCTTCTCACCACGCAGTACCTCGAAGAGGCCGATCAACTCGCCCGGGACATCGTCGTCATCGACAAGGGCAAGATCATCGCAGCCGGCACGCCGCTGCAGCTCAAGGAGCAGGCGGGTAACGCCAGCCTGGTGCTCACCGTCTCGAGAACCGATGACCTGGCAGAGGCGACACGTCTTCTGCGCGAGAACAGCGGAGAAGTGTTCGTGGACGAATCGGCCAGACAACTGACCGCGGCTGCCAACGGGATCGCCGATCTGACCAAGATCGCCGGGATCTTCGAACGCAGCGAAATCGAGGTCGACGACATCGGACTGACCCGCCCCAGCCTCGATGATGTCTTCCTCTCACTCACCGGGCATCGCGCAGAAGATGCCGACACCGAGGAGACCAACTCATGACCACCACTGCCGCCGGTACGGCCGCCAAGCAGGCCACCCGCGAGTTCACCCGAGGCCGTCCCGACCTACTGAGGGAATCGTTGGTGATGGTGCGGCGCAACCTGATCCACACCAAACGGCAGCCCGAGATGCTCTCGGATGTGACGGTTCAGCCGATCATGTTCGTCTTGCTGTTCGCGTACGTCTTCGGGGCATCGATCAATCCCGGTTCGGGTTTCGACTACAAGGAGTGGTTACTGCCCGGGATCATGGGCCAGACAATCGCGTTCTCCGCTTTCATTGTGGCGCTCGGTCTCACAAACGATTTGGAGAAGGGCATCATCGACCGGTTCCGGTCGCTGCCGATGTCGAGATCATCGGTGCTGGTCGGCCGATCGGTGGCCGCACTGATCCACTCATCGATCGGCATCGTGGTCATGGCTGTCACCGGCCTGCTGATCGGCTGGGGTATCAACGAGGGATTCCTCAAGGCGGTCCTGGCATTTGCCCTGGTATTGCTGTTCGGTTTCTCGATGATCTGGTTCGGGATCCTCATCGGGTCGATCATGCGGTCGCCCGAGGCGGTCAACGGCGTGATGTTCACTCTGTTGTTCCCGATCACGTTCCTGTCCAACGCGTTCGTTCCGACCGCACCGATGCCGTCGTGGTTGCGGACCATCGCCGAGTGGAATCCCATCTCGGCACTGGTACAGGCCATGCGGGAACTGTGGGGCAATGGTCCGACCGCTCCGGCCGGGGCGCCCTGGCCACTTCAGAATCCCGAACTTGCCACGATTCTGTGGTCGGTGGCATTGACCCTGATCTTTGCCCCGTTCGCCCTGATCGCGTACCACAAGCGCACCACCGACTGACCCATCCAGACCGCACCCAGCCGTCGAGCGTGCCGAAATCACCGTTGACCGTGCCGATAATGCAGTTGCCCCTCCGTGTCAGCCTCAAGGTGAGTCACCGCACCGAGAGGAAGCCCGATGCTCGCCTTCACCACCGATGAGAAACGAGAGTTCGTCCTCGATTACCTGCAACAGCGCCACGGCAGCAAGACCGCCTGGCTGCAGGACAAACCGTTCAGCCTCCGACAGTTAGCACGCTGGCGCAGCGCCTATCTCCACGGCGACCTTGACCGCGACCTCGTACCTCGCAAGACTC